>NZ_JBCFAS010000001.1:0-169131 GCF_038562225.1 Sedimentibacter sp. | reverse complement strand
ATTTTTCAGAAAAAACGTCTGAAAAATGGGGTTAGGGCATCTTTATTTTTCGAATACTGTCTGTTCTGTTACTTCAGTTTCCAATGCTCTTAATGCTCTTCCAACAAGGTTTCTTCTGATGTCTTGTTCTTCTTCAAGAGTCAGTGAAGGATTTCCAAGCGGGTGAGGAATTGCTATAGTAGGAACTATTCTGTTAGCTCCAACTGTCAGGGATATAGGAACTATTGTGCACATATGTACAACAGGAATTCCTGCTCTTTCTATTTCTTTTACCATCGTTGCGCCGCAACGAGTGCAGGTACCTCAGGTTGATGTGAGTATAACTGCGTCAACTCCGTCAGCCTTCAGTTCCTGTGCAAATTTTGCAGCAAAAGCTTTTGCGCTCTTAACAGCTGTACCGTTTCCGACAGTTGTATAGAAATATCTGTGCAGACTTCCGATTTTGCCTTGTTTTTCAAATTCTCGAAGGATGTCAACAGGCAGTACTCTGTCAGGATCAAGATTTGCATATACAGGGTCATATCCGCCGTGAGCTGTTTCATAAGTTGCTTCTGTTAAATCCATCACTCCGTCAATGTCGTATTTTCCATACTTGGAAGCACTTGATGATTCAATGTGGTCAGGGTTTCCTTTAGGAACAATACCACCGGAAGTAACCAAAGCAATTTTAGCTTTTGTTATGTCTTTTACTGCAGGGTTAGGAGCAACTCTGTCAAAGTCAGGCATTGGGAATTCTGTTTCGAATTCTTTATCAGCCAATTTGTTCAGAAGCATCTTAACTGCTCTTTTTGATCCTCTTTCAGTATCAAAGAAGTTCTTTCTGATTCCGTTTGGCATGTAGCCTTCTTCAGAAGAAGCTCCTATTTTTTCACCTTTTGCAAGTTTTAATGCAAGAGGAGCCATTTTCTTAACTGCATCACGCATGCCTGCTGCTGAATTCTTTGTGGAAACAACATACAGACTTGTTTTGAACATATCAGCTCCGGGATTTTCTTTGTACATACCTGTTAAAACAGGAATGTTCAATTGATCTTTAACTGCCTTTGCAATAGTTCCACATGCAACGCCGTATCTTCCTGCATTAAATGCCGGACCAGCTATGAATAAATCTGGTTGTAATTCTTTAACCATGTCTATGATGATTTTTTGTGCTTCTTCCATGTTCTCATTGAAATAAGAGTCTCCGCACACAATTGTAGCTACAATTTGTGCTTCATCTCCGAATGCCTGCTGGAAAGCTAATCCAGGTCCTACATTGCCTTCTCTTAATTCAGCCGGAATGTGAGCCATTTCTTCTCCGCCTACATTGGCAAAGAATTGGTTTATATAGTGAACAACTTTTAGCATAATTATCTCCTCCTTCCTATCTTGCACTCAATTTGTTGAAGCCCATTTCATTGGTAGCTCCTGTAATAACCTGCAGCTCAGCAGTTATGCTTCCGTCAGCATGGAGACTGCCGTCAAAACCACCGGCAATTACATCAGCAACTTCAACGTGGCCAATTATTTTGTCCATAGGTGGAAGTTCAATTACTTCATTGGCATTTCCGCCTGTTACAACTGCATTTGCTCTTACGTCAGCGTCTGCAAGAGATTGTGATGTGCCGTCTCTTCCTGCATATTCATCTGTGATAAGAACAGTCTTAATGCCTTTGTTTTCAATTTTCTTGCAGTTCATTATAAGGTCAGTGTCAGGGTTACCGAAACCTTCTTCTGATACTATAACGCCATCAACTCCAAGATACTCAGCAAGCTTAGCACTCCAGTTTGATGATCTTTCTTTGTCTGCAAGGTACACATTTTCATTTGTGATAATAACACCAACAAAGTTCAATGTTTTTCCATGTTCAGCAAATAAGTCATGAACTACAGGGTTGTTCAAGTGGTGGTAAGTAGTGTTTTTATCGCATGCAGATACGCAGTTGCCGCTTACAATAGCGCCATCCATCATTTCTGTAGGATAAATTAATGTTGATATGGTCTGTTTAGCATCAACGCCATATACATATGTATCATGCATTAAGCCCTGGCTTTGAAGCATGCATACATAAGCAACTCTCGGAAGTTCAGGATACATTTTGATTCCTTCTACCAGAGTAGGAGTTTCAAATGTTTCAGCCTGATCTGGAGTCATGCTTTTCGCAAGTTCTCCAAGATACATAGCTACCTTGTATCCTGCAAATCTCAATGCTTTTTCATGTTCGTGCTGTTTCAGTGAATCTATTGGTTCACAAACCAATACTAAATTGTTCAATTGTGAAAATGGTGTATATTCTGCACCAGGACCAGTCATATCGATTATACCTTCCTGGAACCCAACGATCTTACCCGTTGTTACAACAGCTGCGCCTTTCAGTACATTTGTTTTGCCTGAACCCACAGTTTCAACCTTGCTTACCATGCCTGGGAATATTCCTCCAGGTCCATCTACTTTAACCCTTGGTTCGATAACATCCTTAACAGGCATTATACGAATGCTCTCACCAGGTCTTGCAAGCTCAACATCTGCTGACTTAAAATTTTGATCTTCTAGAATTAACGCTTTTACTTCTTCCTTGTTGACGTACAATGTGCCGTTTTCTACTTTGGACACTTCAGCAAACTGAATATCCTTAATAAAAATGTAGCCTAATTCTAACTTCAAAACGTTCACCTCCATATTTTTTAGCTCGTTTATATATTTAACGCGCTCTCCAGCACAGTTAAATCAATTAGTTTGAAATCTTCCTGCATTCTCTCATCAATACACATTATTCTGCACTTGTTGAAATTGTCGTAGGCCATTATGGAATTTTCTATTATGTACAGGGAATCAATATTCAAGCTGCCTTTATTATCAGAAATCATAACTGATTTATAGGGCGTTTCATTGGGTTTTACGCTGCTTGAAAGGGGGTGAGTCAACAACTCGTGTCCTTCATGCACCTTGTCCCTGATTTTTACAAGCACATCTCTGTAACTTCCGTCGATGAAGACGATTTTGTAATCATCCTTGTATTTACCGAAAACCTTTTCGTTATTAGTAATAATCATAGATACCACCTTAAATCATTATTCCCACTAAAAATAAGCTTATTCTTTTTTGTCAAAAACATTAATGTTTACATTGAACAGACTATTTTTAATTTAAACGTTATCTTTGCGGACAGTTTGAAGCATGACAATTTTAAAATTATCAGGCTTAACCAAACAGCCCGGATTTTAAGTACTTTTGCACAAAATAAAAAGCAGAAAGCAAATAAAAACCATATGCCTTCTGCTCTGTTTTCTAACCTGAGAGTTTCCTCGCAAGAGTTGCCCCTTCGGTGCTTTCGCTTTTCAGAGTTTTGTCAGTCTACGGTCCTTTTGCCTGAGATTATCATCAATAATACGGCTAATATATATTTACTTACTCCTTCGGCGCTGTTAAATACATAACAGTCTCTCCCGCAAACGTCATTCAATTATTAACTTAATTCAATTATATATAATAATTTTTAATAAATCAAGTGATATTTATTATTTTTTTTCATTTTTATTTTGGATGACCTCAAGTATTGATTCTGCTATGTTTGAAGAATGATCACCAATTCTTTCAAGGTTTCCGATGATATCAAGGAATATAATTCCTGCGCTTGGTTCGCAAATGTACTTGTTTAGCCTCTCAATGTGGTTTTTCCTTAGAGTTTTGTACATTTTATCGATTCCGCTGTCTATTTTGATTACTTCGTCACAATCATCACAATTTATGGTTGCCAGCGCAGTCAGCGAACTTTTGAAAACACTGACTGAATCTTCAAACATCTCTCTCAGCTCCTCTATCGCCTGATCGGAAAAAGGAACATTGTTATCTAACTTGTACAATACAAGCTCACCTATATTGTCTGCATGGTCTCCCACACGTTCAATATCATTGTTGGTGTTCATAAGCACGACAAGTTTGTCTTTCTCGAAATTCGTCAGCGATTCCTTGTCCAGTTTGACAAGGTACTCCAAAACCTTCTTGCTCAGCTCATTGACTTTCTTTTCTATTTCAAAAACCTTGTATGAAAGATCATCGTTGTTTGAAAGAAATGCATCAACTGCAGTCTGAAGCTGTTCCAGCGCCATGTTTCCAAGATGCAGAACCTCCTTTGAAGCCTGTGTGAGCGCTATGGAAGGAGTAACAAGTATTCTTTCATCTATATACTTGGTAACGTGCTCTTCATCGCTGCCATCGCTCTTGACGATGACCTCAGATGCCTTAACCAATAAACCGGAGAAAGGAAACATTATTACTACATTCAGAATATTGAAGAAAATGTGACCTGCTGCAATCTGTTTGGGAACATCCGCAGGTATCATTCTCATAACTGCCAATTCCACAGGCATTCTTAAGAAAATCATGAACAATAGCGTTCCTATAATGTTGAAAAGCAAGTGAATAACCGCCGCTCTTTTGGCAGTCGTGTTTGCACCCACGCTGGAAATCATGGCTGTAACACAGGTTCCGATGTTCTGTCCAAAAATTATCGGGTAGGCAGCATCGAATGAAATGACTCCCGTAGCTGCGACAGCAATCAAAATACCAGTAGTGGCACTGCTTGACTGAAGTATTGCAGTCATGACAAAACCAACAAGTATTCCCAAATATGGATTGTCAAATCTGGTCATGAGACCGGTGAAGCTTGGATTTGACTCCAAAGGCTTCATTGCATCTTTCATTATATCCATGCCGATGAACAAAATACCAAAACCTATTATAACTTCGGCAAAACTTTTTACCTTTCTTTTTTTCGCCGCTATGTGCAGAATTACTCCAACACCTACCATGAAAGTTGCAAACTTTGTAATGTTCAATGATACCAAAAATGCCGTAACTGTTGTACCGATGTTTGCTCCCATTATGATGCCAACAGCCTGGTTCAGATTCATAAGCCCTGCATTGACAAATCCCACAACCATTACCGTGGTGGCACTGCTGCTTTGTATTACTCCGGTAACCAATGTTCCGACCAACACTCCCATCAGCTTGTTTGTGGTCAGTGCTGCCAAAATGTCCTTCATCTTGCTTCCGGCGGTTCTTTGCAGCCCGTCTCCCATATAGCTCATTCCAAACAGGAACAAACCTAGGCCGCCCATTAAACTAATTGCTATATCCATACATCCTCCTAAATCATCTTTGGAAAGCCCATCTGTCTCAAGGCTTCGTACATTACTATATTTACAGAATTGGCCAGGTTCAAGCTTCTGGCATTAGCATTGTCAATCATAGGAATCTTTATCCTGCTTTCTTTAAACCTCTGATGTATGAAATCAGGGAGTCCGGCAGTTTCCTTTCCAAAAATTATGTAACATCCGTCAGTGTAGGTGACATCCGTATAAAAACGGCTTTCCTTTGTGGTTGATATAAATACCTCCTTGTTTATCACATTGCCTATAAACTCGTCAAAATTCTCATAGTAGGTAATATCTACAAGATTCCAGTAATCTAGTCCCGCTCTCTTCAGATACTTGTCCTTTACGGAAAATCCCAAGGGCTTGATAAGATGAAGCCTTGAACCCGTTGCAGCGCAGGTCCTGGCAATGTTGCCTGTGTTCTGCGGTATTTCAGGTTCAAACAAAACTATGTTTAGTGACATTTCTTTCTCCTGCGGTAGTTTATTTCAAACTCTGTAATTATAACATTAAAAGTGCATATTATAAAGACATTATTTTTTCCATATGCTGTAAATTTTCAAAGTGCCTTTGCCTTGAATTCTTTCCTGTAGTAATTGCAAAGATCTCTCACAGCGCAGTCGCTGCAGCGCGGGTTCTGTGCAATGCAAGTTTCCCTGCCGTGTGTTATAAAAAGATGATGCGTAAGATGCCATTTATACTTTGGAAGCTTCTTCATCATTTCATCCGAAACCTTGTCTGCCGTGGACCCTTCCGCCAGCCCTATTCTCCTTGTTACCCTGTATACATGAGTATCTACAGGAAATGCCGGAATGTTGAATGCTTCAACCAGCACAACAGAAGCCGTTTTTCTCCCTACACCCGGCAGTGAAATGAGATCATCCATGTTTGTCGGCACATGGCCACTGTATTTTTCCTTCAGAACCCTGCACATGGAATATATGTTTTTTGCCTTATTTTTGTACAGCCCGATTTTCTTTATTTTTTGTTCAAGCTCTTCCTGCGTCAAAGTGAGAAAGCTGTCTAAATCCGGATAGCAGGCATACATTTCGGCAGTAACCTTGTTAACGCTTTTGTCGGTAGCCTGGGCACTGAGCATCGTGGAAACCAGCAGCTGAAATGGAGTTGCGTAATCCAATCCACACTTTGCATCGGGGTATGTTTCCCTTAAAATCTCATATACCTTTGATGCCTTGTTCATCAGTAAATCTCCTTGTTGTATGTTATGATTTCTACCCTTTCATCATTATCCACAAAGTTAATTATCTTTGAAATGGCAGATTCACACAGTTTCTGGTCGTTTGACACTACAGCCACTCCTATGACAGATTTGTTCCAGATGTCGTTGAAATCCACCTCTGCCACGGAAGCATTGAATCTTGACTTTATACGTTCAATTATGCTTTTTATCACATGTCTCTTTTCCTTCAGGGAATGTGATTCATAAATCAATATCTCTATCTCGCATATTCCAATTGTCATCATAAACCTCCAGAAGTTTTTCAAATTCATGTCTAACCTTATCTTTTTCATTATTCAGGCGGTTATTCAAAACAACAGATGCTTTTTTCGCATGAAGCATCAACAGGGACCATGCGGCATAAATGCGGATCATTTCAGAAGGACTGTCAAGTTCCTTTTCAACAGCCTCATACATGGATTGAAGCCTGAGATTTCCTATAGCTATGAGGGCATTTCTTTTCCAAATGTTTTTTCCCCTCCATCCTCCCGACGTATTTCCGTATTTTTTTGCAAATTCCGCGCCGGAGATTGTAAGTATTTCTTTTAAATCAACGGCAAGACAGCTGTAATCAACAGAAGAGCCCATACCCAGAACCTTCTTGTTCCTGGGGCACACCAGCTGGCACATATCGCAGCCGTATAACTGGTTTTTCATAGACAGCCTGTATTCGTAAGGAATGTCTTTTTTGGTCTGCGTCAAGGCTGAGATGCATCTTCCTGTGTCAATTCCGCTATCCGTTATGGCTTTGTTCGGACAGCTTTTCATGCAAAGGCTGCAGCTGCCGCATATGTCCTTTTCTTCATATTTTTCACACTCCATTTCAATATCGGTTAGAATATATCCCAGGTTGACAAAGGAGCCGTAATGATTGTTTATTAGCATGGTATTTTTGCCTTGATGTCCAAGATTTGCATTCCTGCAAACCTCCCTGTCCAAAAGCGGCGAGGTGTCTACGCAGATCACGTATTCAAAATCAAATTGTTTTTGTATTTCTTTGGCCAGTTTCTCAAGCATGCAGCGAATTTTTGTATGGTAGTCTTCGCCGAAAGCAACCACGCTTAAGAGCCCTTTGTCCGCAACGGATGGTTTCTTATATCCAACCCCATAGGGAACTGCCACTGCTATTATGCTTTTGCACTTCAAAAAAACGTTGCGGACATCCAGTCTCTTCTCGATATCATGCTCCTCAAACTCGCTTTCGAATCCATATGCTTTCCTGCGGCGCAGATTTTCCTCCAGGTAACTGTAATCCAAAACATTGGTGAAGCCTATTGATTCTATGCCCAAAGACACAGCAGCTTCCTTTATTGTATCTTTTATGTTCATAATAATTTCCTCATCTATAACAACAATATATCACATGCAAAAACATTTTTAAAGATTTTTTCATTCAAATATAAAAAGTAGTTGTCATTATAATCAGAAGTAACCATAGTGAATTTCCCACCAAAAAAATGATTCAGGCAAAAACCCGAATCATTTTTTCATAGGATATATTAATGTTATATGTTATACCAAAACCTTTACGGCTTCAGCACCTTTTTGTAAAGCTTCTTTGTTTAGAGGAACCAGGTGAGACTTGTTTTCACCGAACACTTTCAGGAACGCGTGAAGAACTGATTCAATATCAACAATCTTGGTTAATCCAATGTAGGCTCCTAGCATTACCATGTTTGCAACCTTTGGATTTCCGAGCTCTGCTGCAATCTCATTTGCAGAAACATAGTAAACTTCAAGGTCTTTTCTCTTTGGTTCCACATCAATCAGCGATTTGTTTATTATGAGTTTTCCTCCCGGAACAAGCTCGTTTTCAAACTTAGTAAGTGAAGGCAGGTTCATTACTATTGCTGCCGTTCCGTCCTTGGAAATCAAAGGAGATCCAACCGCTTCATCAGACACGATTACTGCACAGTTTGCAGTGCCGCCTCTCATTTCAGGTCCATATGAAGGAAGCCAAGATACTTGTTTATCTTCAAGCATTCCGGCGTATGCCAGAAGCTTGCCTATGGCCATAATGCCCTGGCCGCCGAATCCGGCCATTATTACTTTTTCTTCCATGTTATTTGTCCTCCTCAAAATCTCTGAAATTTCCCAAAGGATAATATGGAATCATGTTTTCACGAAGCCATTCCAAAGCCTTAACGGGAGTGTAACCCCAGTTTGTAGGGCATGTTGATAAAACTTCTACGATTCCGAATCCCTTACCCTGAATCTGGCATTCAAAAGCTCTCTTAATGGCTTTTTTAGCTTTTCTAATATTTGCCGGAGTATCCACTGATACTCTTTCAACGAATTTAGCTCCGTCTATGGTTGCAAGCATTTCAGAAATTCGTATAGGCTGTCCGCAGTGGCTTTCGTCTCTTCCGAAAGGTGATGTTGTGGTTTTTTGGCCCACCAAAGTTGTCGGAGCCATCTGTCCGCCAGTCATTCCGTATATAGCGTTGTTAACGAATATTGTAGTTATTTTTTCTGCTCTGTGAGCTGCATGAACAATTTCAGCAGTTCCTATGGAAGCAAGGTCACCGTCTCCCTGGTATGAGAATACCACGCTGTCCGGGTGAACTCTCTTGATGCCTGTAGCTACGGCAGGAGCTCTTCCGTGTGCTGCTTCCTGCATGTCGCAGTTGAAATATTTATAGCAAAGTACTGAACATCCAACAGGAGCAACTCCTATGGCCTTATCCAACACTCCCAGTTCAACCAATACTTCGGCTACAAGTTTATGAATAACTCCGTGTGTGCATCCTGGGCAGTAGTGGAAAGGAACATCAGTAAGTCCTTTTGATTTTTCATATACCATTGTCATTATTTTGTACCTCCCGCAATTTTTTCAATTTCAGCCAATATGCTTGCAGGTGTAGGAACCATACCGCCTGTTCTTCCGTGGAAGTATACCGGCATTCTTCCTTCAATACCCATTCTTATATCATCTACCAATTGTCCCTGGCTCATTTCAACTCCAAGAATTCCCTTGCAGTCCTGATTGATGTCCTTGTAAATAGCATATGGATACGGCCACAGCGTTATAGGTCTTATCATTCCAACCTTTATTCCTTTTGCAGCAGCCTGTTTGATAGCTGTTTTTACTATTCGTGATGTAGTTCCGTAAGCCACGCATACAACATCTGCATCTTCCAAACCGAATGCTTCGTAGCGAACTTCATTTTCTTCAATTAATTTGTATTTCTTTTCCAGTCTGATGTTGTGTAATTCGCACTCTTCAGCTTCCAGAAACAGCGAGTTAACGATGTTCTTTTCTCTCTTGCCTTGAGTTCCTGTTGTAGCCCAGTCTTTCGAAGGCAGGTTCTGGTTCATTTCATCTTTGAATTCAACTGCTTCCATCATCTGTCCGATCATACCGTCGGCAGCAATAAGTACAGGGTTTCTGTATTCGTCAGCCTTGTCAAATGCCAGCATAACCAGGTCTACAGTTTCCTGAATGCTTGCAGGTGCATAGCACAATGTCCTGTAGTCACCGTTTCCGCCGCCTCTTGTTGACTGATAATAGTCTGCCTGTCCAGGCTGAATGCTTCCAAGTCCGGGGCCCCCTCTCATCATGTTAACAATAACACATGGAATCTCAGCTCCGGCAGCGTAAGTGATGCCTTCCTGTTTCAAAGATATTCCAGGGCTTGATGAAGCAGTCATACATCTTGCTCCTGCTCCCCCTGCTCCGTATACCATGTTGATTGCCGCTACTTCACTTTCAGCCTGCAGGAACATCCCGCCCACTTCAGGAAGGGCTTTTGACATATATTCTGGAATTTCACTTGATGGAGTTATTGGATATCCGAAAAAATATCTGCAGCCAGCTTTTATAGCTGCTGCTCCAACAGCTTCATTACCTTTCATCAATATTTTAGACATAATCTACCTCCGCTATTATAATCTTTCTACTGTTATTACCGAATCAGGACACATGATTGCACAGCTTCCGCAGGCAATGCATTCTTCCATGTCAGTTACATAGGCCGGGCTGTAACCCTTGCCGTTGATCTTTTCTTTATTAAGCTTTACTATTCCTTTTGGACATACTGAAACACACAGTTCACAACCCTTGCATGCTTCATCGTTGAATGTAACTTTACCTTTTGCCATTTTTGACCTCCATTCTTAACTCATCCATTCTTCCCTCATATAAAGATTTATGGGGAACAACTTTTCCAAAATTTCTTTATTGGTAATTTTTAAAGCCGTCTGATTTATAACAGCTTCATATCTAATTGGTATATCAGTCTCCCAAGATACTTTCTTGGTAAGTTCGTGGCCGAATTCAACATCTTCAACAGTAGTTTCTTTTAAAAGATGCGTGTTATTTATAAGGCCTGTAATTTTCAAACCAGATGTTTTCTCTATCAGTCTGAGATATTTTACGGTGTCTTCCGGCGTCCTTGTTTCAGGACGATTTCCGTTTATGACGTAAAACATGTCGTGATCAACATTCTTTATCTGTTCCGCATATCTTGCAAGAACTCTGGCGCCTACCGGATCTCCGCCTACATCTATGACAGACCACTCATCCTGGTTCATTATGACTCCTGTCATTTGAGCAGGAAGTGCCGGAATGTCAATGGCCGTGTTCCTTATGCTGCTGTCAAACACCTTAATGCCCATCTTTTCAAACATTTCTCTTTTTTCTCTGGACCTGAAATAAGGATTGACAATATCCAAGTCGGCAATATTAACCTTATCATGACGCTCCTTCAGTTTTACGGCATAGTTTACTGAAAATTCAGTCTTTCCGCTGCCGTAATGACCAATAACAATAACTAACCTCTTATCATGCATATTTACCCCACCTTCCAAGTCCGTCATACTACATGTATTCCTTCGCCAGTTCAGTACCGTTCAATACTCTCAGTCCTCCCTGAGCAAGTGCCAGGAGTTCGTCTTCGCCGGGATAAGTTATTACGTCTGCAATAAACTTAACCTTGTTTTCTATCATATCAACAAAATATCTGTCGTAAGCTATTCCGCCTGTTATCAAAATGGCATCGACTTCGCCGTCAAGGACAACTGCATATTCTCCAACAGCCTTTGCCACCTGGTAAGCCATGGCACTGTATATGAGTCTTGCCTGTTCATCTCCTGCCTTTGCCCTGTCACTTACTTCCTTGGCACTGTTTGTACCCAGGTATGCGCTGATACCGCCTTTACCTACTATCATCTTCTTAATTTCTGCTTCTGTATATTTTCCGGAGAAGCACATTCTCACCAGCTCCTCTGCAGGAAGCGATCCTGACCTTTCAGGAGAGAATGGGCCTTCACCGTTAAGTGCGTTGTTAACATCTATTACTTTTCCTTTTTTGTGAGCTCCTACTGAAATACCTCCGCCCAAGTGAACAACGACAAAATTCATGTCCTTGTAATCCTTGTTGAATTTTTCCTTAGCTGCTCTTCTTGCCACTGCCTTTTGATTCAAAGCGTGCCAGATTGATATTCTTTCAAACAGAGGATGTCCGCTTATTCTTGCAACATCATCCATCTCATCAACAACCACAGGATCCACTATGAATGAAGGAATGTTAACCTCGTCTGCTATGGAACGTGCAATGAGTCCTCCAAGGTTTGAGGCATGCTCTCCCTTTACGTTTGTCTTCAGGTCTTCAACCAGTCTGTCGTTTACGGTATATGTTCCGCCTTCAATAGGTTTTAAAAGGCCTCCGCGACCTACAACTGCATCCAGAGAATCAACCGGAATGCTGTTTTCCTTTAGGGCTTCCAGTATGAGCTGCTTCCTGAATTCAAACTGTTCTGCAACTTTGTGGTATACGCTCAGTTCTTCGTTTGTATGTCTTAGGGTTTTTTCAAATATAAGATTTTCATCTTCAAAAACTGCTATCTTTGTCGACGTTGATCCCGGATTAATAATTAATTGTTTCATATTTATCTCCTTTAATGTTATGAACACACCACTGCTAAAGCGATGGAATTCAACTTGGCCACATCCGAATCCGCTCTTGAAGTAAGCACAATCGGTGCTTTAGCTCCGAGAATAATTCCTGCATTTTCAGCTCCGGCAAAGTATGTAAGTGATTTGTACAGCACATTTCCAGCCTCTATGTTCGGCATAAGCAGGATGTCAGCATCTCCTGCAACATCACCTTTGATTCCCTTCAATTCTGCAGCTTCCCTGGATATGGCATTATCAAGTGCATAAGGCCCGTCAACGATGCATCCTGTTATCCTGCCATCGTTGTACATCTGCACAAGTTCCTGGGCATCTACGGTTGCCTGCATTTTTGAACTTACCTTTTCCTTGGCACATATAACTGCAACCTTTGGCTTTTCAATCCCCAGTGAATGCGACAGAACCAGAGAGTTTTCAAGTATCTGCCTTTTTTCATCCGCATTGGGAGCAATGTTCATTGCAGCATCTGTAATAAGTACAACCTTGTGATATCTTTCAATGGCGAACACAGCAGCATGGCTTAGGATATTTCCTGTTCTAAGGCCTATTTCCTTATCAAGGACGGCTTTCAATATAACCGATGTGTCAATAAGCCCTTTCATCACGATGTCAGCCTCGCCGCTGCTTACAAGTTCAACAGCCTTTCTTGATGCTTCATTTCCATCTTCCTCATGGATAATTTCCAAATTGTTCAGGTCAAAACCGATTTCTTCGGCAATTTTTTTTATTTTTTCCTTGTCCCCCACAAGCACGGGAACACAGATTTTTTCATTAACAGCTGATTTTACCGCCTTTAGCACTTCCTCATCCTGAGCAACGGCAACAGCTATCTTCTTTAGGCCCTTGCTCTTGGCAAGAGTCAATATGTCTTCAAACTTTTTCACTTTCTCACCTCACCATATAATATAAGCAATTATCGTGCCAACTTTTTTCGACAAAATAAAATAAAAAGCCAACTATTGAAAATTCAACACTGACTTTTTATTTTTCATTTAAATATATATTTTTTTGTTTCAAGTTTTGCAGATTATTGCGTGCAATATATTGCATATGCAACTTTTTTGCAATTTCTTGCATCAGCTTATGCCGTACTTCTCCATCTTGTAGTATAGACTTCTGATGGAAATCCCCAGAAGCCTGGCGGTTTCGGTTTTGTTTTTGTCCAGCCTTTCATATGCGCTTTTGATGTAGTCTGCCTCTGCCTTGTCCATTACTTCGCTTAAAGATGTTATTTCGTGACTGTTATATACTACGCAGTCTGCAGTCTGCACCTTTTTGTTTGAATACAAATGGGGTAGGTGATCAGATTGAATTGTTTTTTCGTTGATGTTCATGTTGATGATGGATCTTCCAACGACATTCTCAAGCTCCCTTACGTTTCCCGGCCAGTCGTGGCTCATCAGAATGTTCAGAGCTTCTTCAGATATTCTGACGATGTTTCTTCCATATTCATCATTGAATTTGACTATGAAATTTTTCACCAGAAGCGGTATATCTTCTTTTCTTTCCCTTAAAGGCGGGATGTATATGGGAAGTATGCTCAGCCTGTAGAACAGATCTTCCCTGAACCTTCCTTCTTCTACGGATTTTATAAGATCGGCGTTTGTAGCTGCTATGACCCTTACATCGACGGAAATGGTCTTGTTGCTTCCGACCCTCATTATTTCTTTCTCCTGCAGAACTCTCAGAAGCTTAGCCTGTGTATTCATGCTTATTTCCGATATTTCATCAAGAAATATGGTACCCTTGTCGGCTTCTTCAAACAGTCCCTTCCTTCCGCCCTTTACAGCTCCAGTGAAGGAACCTTCTTCATAGCCGAAGAGTTCGCTTTCCAGAAGAGAATCAGAAAGAGCAGCACAGTTAACCCTGACGAAATTGTTGTTTCGTCTGCTGCTTTGTGCATGAATTGAATTAGCGAAAAGTTCCTTTCCTGTACCGCTTTCTCCTCTTAAAAGCACCGTTGCTGGAACCTTGGCGGCCTTTTCTATCATGTTCTTGACTTCCTTAATGGACATGGATTCACCGATTATGTCCTCTGGCTTGTACTTATATGTCAGTTCCCTTAATTTTTTTTCAGCTTCCTCTAGCTTGTCTGTAAGGTCCTTGATGCCTGATATGTCGTGAAGCACAGCAACGCTTCCCTTCATCACTCCGTTAACTATTATTGGAGCTGCCTGGGCAACAACCGTCTTGCCGCTGGGCCTTATCTTAAGCTTTGTGTTTTCAACAGGTTTTTTTGTTGAAAGGACCTTCATGTGAAGGCTTTCTCCTTCTTCGATGTCATAGAGGGCGTTTTGCCCCAGGACATCCTTATGTTCCAGTCCTGTTATTTTTGTGTAAGCAGGGTTTACAAGTATGTGAATGCCTTTTTCGTTTACAACGCTTATTGCATCCTGCGTTGCACGAAAAACGGCTTCAAGCATACCCTGGTAATCCATGCTGTTTATTTCTATTTCAGGAATTTCTTTTGATTCCATCTTTACCCCTTATAATAGTTATTCTTCTGCAGTCAAAGCTGAAGAAACTGTCACCTCTACAGTTTCATTGCTCAGTGTGATGCTGTTGAATTTTTCTTCCGTCACACATTGAACAACTGCAACATTGTTTCCCTGCAAAGCACCCGCCATATCAGCAGTAAGAATGAGGTCAGTTTTCTTCAATGAATTGACGATACTTGAAGTTCCTACAACCTTCACGGTTATTTCGCCGTCAGGATTGGCAGGTTCTGCCGTTGTTCCTTCAGCAAGGTTTATGTACTGCACTTCAGAATTGTTGAATACAAATTCCTTCTCCACCACTTCTTCCACAACAGCGTTAATCACAGGTGTCGTTGCAAGATCAAGAATTATGAGCCCGTCTGTGTTCAACACTTCCCTGGGAGACATGATGTTGTTGTATGATCCTGAAACATCAAGCTCGGCAAGTTTCAGTTCCTTTACCGTGTCCAATATATCCTTTCTTGCAGCAATTCTTACCTTCTCAGGATTTACTGTCACGCCTGCAAGCTGGTATCCTTCCTGAGGCGTTCCTGTTACATTAGGTACAAGGCTCACGTACTTGGTTGGATATACGGGAACTGTGACTTCCACATTGCCCACAGGCGATGACATGAATATTTCGTTGTCTGTTCCGTCATAAATTCTCACCGGAACGGTCTTAACAAGGTCATTCGTCACACCGTCGATATTAACCGTGGCCACTGCAAGGTTAGCTGAATTCACAACGCTTCTTGGTCCAGTAATCTTTACTGAAGACGGATTTGAAAGCGGCAGCGACCTGTAGTAGTCATTTGCCTGATTTCCGTCAAACTGTACCGTAACATCCATTACCCTGGATATTATGCTTTCAATGCTGCATGCAATCTGAGCGGGATAGGTGCTGACTATTTCAACTCCACTTGGTCCGGAAACTTCAATCTTGGCATTTGTAATTCCCTCACCGTAGCCGAGAACATCTATGGATGCCGAAAAATCGCCCTTGCTTATTTTGCTGAGCTGCTCGCTGTATCCCTTTACCCTTACCGTAACAGTCAGATTGTCTTTGTCCGTATTCATCATGACCAGGTTGGAATTTTCAAGGGCAGCAATGTTTTTAATCGTAACGGGAATGTTGTTGTATGTGCCTTCAAGAAGCGGACTTGTTTCAACCATAATAATTATCCAAAGGATTACTGAAACTACAAGACAGGTTACTTGAATGACTAATTTATCGTTTTTTATCTTCATTTCGGTTTCTCCATTTATCAATTATATTTACCTTGTCATTGTCCAAATACAGGCCGGAGAGCATATCCTGAAGCTCTTCTATCTGAATGTTCCTGTAAAGCCTTCCTTCAACTGCATAGGAAATGTAGCCAGTCTCTTCTGATACGATCAATGCAACGGCATCGGACTTCTCTGTCATTCCTATGGCTGCCCTGTGCCTTGTTCCTATATCCTTGCTCAGCAGATTGTTTTCGGTCAAAGGCAGGAAACATCCGGCTGCCCGTATGGTGTAATCCTTGATAATTACGGCTCCGTCATGAAGTGGTGTGTTAGGTATGAATATGTTTATCAATAGTCCGCTTGAGATGTTGGCATTTAGCCTTGTTCCGCTTTCCGTAATGTCTGTAAGGCCTATTTTTTGCTCAAAGATCATGAGCGCACCTATTTTTTGCCTTGCCAGAGATGATGTGGCAGATACAATTTCCTTTATAACCTGCTCGGAAGTCTGCGCGTTCTTCTCATAGCTTGTAAGCGTGAACGAAGTCCTTCCCAGATATTCGAGAGCCTTTCTGATTTCCGGCTGAAAAACAACTACCAGGGCAATAATGCCTACCTGAAAAGTGTGGTCAAGAATGTACTTGACCATGTGCAGCTGAAATATCTGCGAAATTGGTATCAAAGACACTAGAAGAACAATACCCTTCACAAGCTGCTTCGCTCTCATATCTCGTATGAGCAAGTATCCGTGATACAGCACATAGTATACGATTCCTATATCAACAATGCTGTTTAATCCGATGTTAGAAATAATTAATTTAATCTGCTCCATGCCATCACTTCCCCAATTTATTAGTATCAACTACTCTGCATTCATTTGTGCCATTGTGTCACTGTAGGACCTGCTCATCCTTGATATGGAATCTTCACTGAGATCATTGTTTTCAAGAAATTCCATTATTGGATAAACAATGTGTTCAGTTCGTCCCTCTGATGTTGTTCCTTTGTAGACCCACAAAGGTGTGTATTCGATGCTTTTAATTGAAACTTCCCCTGTTTCTCCCTTTTTTTCTATGTCTATGTCTATTATTACTCCATCTTCCGTATACTTGGATACCTCCGCCGACATACCGTAAGGAACCAATGTTTCAACTCTCTGGTTTGATATAAAGTTTCCCATGGAATATGCCACAAATTTCGTCTTTCCGTCATAATCAAGAGTCTTTGCAGGCTGAATAACGTGAGGATGGCTTCCGAGTATTATGTCCACACCTTCTTTAAACAGCATGTCTGCCAATGCTTCCTGGGAAGGGGTCTGTTCTCTTTTGTACTCAATCCCCCAATGAAGATACGCAATTATCACATCGGCATCATTCTCTTTGGCATATGCAATGTCTTCTTTCATCTTGGTTTCATCCGTTATGTTTATGAGTGTATCCAGGTCATCTGCCGTAAGAACCGAATCAAGACCGTTGAGCATTTCAGTGTATGATAAAAATGCAATCCTGATTCCTTTCACATCCTTAATGAGAACCCGAGTTTCAGGCTTTTCGGTGTAAGTGCCTACATTGTACATTCCTCTTGATTGAATCTGTTCCACTGTCCTGATCAGACCTGCCTTCCTCGTATCGAGGCTGTGATTATTTGCAGTTGACAGAATATCAAATCCCGCATCCCTTATGGCGTCCAGAACTTCGTCCGGAGCGTTAAACAAGGGATAACCCTGGTAGCTGTAAACTTCATCCCCAGCCGTTGTCCCTTCAAAGTTGGCTATTGCCAGGTCTGCTTCCTGGAAAATACCCTTCACCGCCTTGAAGCTGTTGTGAAAGTCATAGGATTTTGTGGATGCATTGTAGCCACCGTCTATCTGGGAAGGATGAAACATTATGTCTCCTGTGGCCTTTATGTTTATGATCGTATCTGGAATCACTTCTGGTTCAGGTTCCTGCGGCTCATTCTGCGACACATCCTGCGGTTCTTCAACTGCAGGCTGCTCATTTTTTATGTCCTCGCTGTCTTTTCCGATGCCCTTAGCGGCAAAGGAAACTGCTGTTACAGCCACTATGACAAGGAGGCCAAGAAGCGATGCCCTTAATCTTTTTTTTCTAAGTCGTGCTTTTCTGTTCATCAGTTACCTCTTGTACTTTATTCATTTGCTGATACTTCAATATTAACTTAATGTGAAAGAATTTGCAATATTCTAATTATTAAAAAACGCTTAAAAATTCCCGCAAAATCTTGATTTAAATCTTAATTTTTTCTTGGCTTTATTAGAGCTTTTGGACCGTATCCTATCAGGTCGCGCCTGTTTTCCTTAAGCAGCGCCCTTTCGACAAGATCATAATTTTCCTTCTTGCTGTACTGCATCAAGGCTCTTTGCATTCTCTTTTCTTCCTTGTCTCTGGGAACATATACCTTTTCATCTGTAAGCGGGTTGATGCCTGTATAATACATGCAGGTGGACAATGTGCCCGGAGTGGGATAGAAATCCTGCACCTGCTCCGGCATGTGCCCCATGTCTCTTATATATTCCGCAAGTTCAACTGCATCCTTGAGCGTGGAGCCCGGATGGGAAGATATGAAATATGGAACAATGTATTGTTCCTTGTTCATTTTTTTGCTGATGTCGCTGAACTTTTTTACAAACTTGCTGTAAGTTGCTATGGAAGGCTTGCCCATAAGCTTCAGAACAGATTCAGAAACGTGCTCCGGTGCGGTTCTAAGCTGTCCGCTGACATGGTGGCTGCAAAGTTCCTCTAAAAATTCATCATTATTATCATATATTGCGTAGTCATATCTTATGCCTGAACGAATGAAAACTTTTTTGATTCCTTCAACCTTTCTGATTTTCCGCAGAAGTTCGATATAATCACTGTGATCCACTTGAAGGTTTTTGCATTTTTCTGGAGTAAGACACTCCTTATCCTTGCAGGCACCAAATTTTTCCTGTTTTTTGCAGGCCTTAATTCTGAAATTTGCTGTGGGTCCCCCCACATCGTGGATGTAGCCCTTGAATTCTTTGTCATGTTTCATCTTTTCAACTTCTGAAAGGATGGACTCATGACTTCTGGCCTGAATTATTCTTCCCTGGTGGAAGTTGAGCGCACAGAAGCTGCATCCGCCGAAGCATCCCCTGATGCTGGTTATGCTGAACTTTATTTCATTAAGAGCCGGTATGCCGCCGTCTTTTTTGTAAACAGGATGACAGTCCATCATGTAGTCCAAATCGTATACATCGTCAAGCTCAGAGGTGCTCAGTGTTTCCATGGGCGGGTTCTGGACCACGTATACAGTATCGTACTGTTCAACCAGCGTCTTTCCGGAAATTGCATCAGTGTTTTCATACTGTATCTTAAAGCTTTTCGCATATTTTTGCTTTGACGAGGAAACCTCTTTATAATCAGGCAAAAATAGAGGCTCATATGGCCGTTCCCTGTCCTTGGTCTTATAAACTGTGCCGTTTATGAACGTTATTTCCCCGATGGGCAGTCCGGAGTCCAGTGATTCGGCAATTTGGACAAGCGCCTTCTCTCCCATGCCGTAAACCAGAAGATCTGCTCCCGAATCCAGAAGCACGCTTCGTTTTACCGTATCGCTCCAGTAATCGTAGTGGGCTAATCTTCTTAGGCTGGCTTCAATTCCGCCTATTATTATTGGTACGTGCCTGTAGGCTTCCCTTATGCGGTTTGAATACACTGTCACTGCTCTGTCCGGTCGAAGATTCGCCTTGCCGCCGGGAGAATATGAGTCTGTGCTTCTTTTTTTCCTGAAAGTTGTGTAATGATTAACCATGGAATCGATGTTTCCCGAATTAACCAAAAAACCAAGGCGAGGTTCTCCCAGGACCTTGAAGGAATCCAAATCCTTCCAGTCAGGCTGGGCAATTATTCCCACCTTGTAACCGTATCGTTCAAGAAGCCTTGAAAGGATTGCGGCTGCAAATGATGAATGGTCCACGTATGCGTCTCCTGTAACAAACACAAAGTCGCATTGATCCCATCCTCTCTTTTTCATATCATCTATGCTGATTGGCAAAAAATCCATGTATCCTCCAAAATATTTGATATTTTAATTATACCATCAAACAAAGGATTAAAACAATATAAAATATGTTCCTACTATATTATCGTCATTTTACGCAAAAAAATAAACGGAAGATAAACTTCCGCCATTTAACCATTTTGATTTACATAAAATATATTTATGTACTATTTTATTACTTCTACTGCATCTCCGTTTTTAAGTCCTGCTGCATTTCCTTCTTCTACGTCAAGGTGCATATCCAAAGCAAATGAGTCACTTACCCTTATAAGCACGTTGTCAAAAGTCAGGCCTCTCTGTCCGCCAACTTTTACAGATACAACGTCCTTATCCTTAACGCCGAATTTTTCTGCGTCTGTTGTATGCATATGAATGTGTCTGGAAGCCACTATAACACCTTTTTCGAGTTCAACTTCTCCGCAGGGTCCAACCAGCTTCAAACCAGGTGTTCCTGTTGTGTTTCCGGAATCTCTGACTGGAACATCCTTAAGTCCCAAGGCAAATCCGTCTGCCATTGATATTTCCACCTGTGTTTCCGGTCTTGCAGGTCCGAGTATTCTTACTCCCTTTAAAGTTCCCTTTGGTCCTACCAGATCAACCTTCTCGTCGCAGGCATATTGACCCGGCTGGCTCAGATCCTTAATGCATGTCAACTCATGTCCTTCACCGTACAATATATTTATATGTTCCTTGCTTAAATGAACATGCTTGTTTGATAAACCCACTGTTACTTGAAAACTCATTTCATCCTCCGTGTTTTAATATTTTCTTGTAAAATTATAATATACATTGAAAATAATATCAACATCAAATTGGACTTTTTTCGATTATTTAGCTTTTTTTTTCAGGTTAATCCCCGCAATTGTGTAAAGCAGTCCAACTACCGAAAGAAGAGAAAAATAGTAAAATATGTATCTGGATACAAAACTCCCGCTCATTATTCTGGACGAACCATAAAAGAAAATTGCTGCCAAAATATATATGACAGTCTTTTTGTTTCCGAAAATGTTATTCTTGATTTCCTCCCTGCTCTTAATCACATTTTTCTCTTCTGTAAGTCTATGTATGAAGCTTTCATCTTCGGGCAGCATTTGATATCTGCTCATAATTTCATAAAGCTCATCAACTCCTATGCGGTTAATTTCAAGCCTGTCTTTGAATTTTTCAAGCATTTCCGTAGCTCCGTCGCTCAATGAGCCCGTATAAACCATATGACCGGTTTTTATGCTGTTCTGTCCCATGTATTCAATCATGTTTCTGACATCGAGCCTTTCAACATCAATGTCCGCATAAGTCCTGAAAATCATGATACAGTGTATTATCCCGTCTTTTTCGGCCAGGTACATGTGTCTGCCTTTTTTTACGTAATTTCTCCAACCCTCCTTACCGAACAAAAAACCTATAAGAATTTCAAAATCTTCAGTATTTATTTCATCCAGCCTCTTTCTAAAGTGTTCCTTCTTCTTCCTTAAAATAAGTTTTTCCTTTCCCTGGTCCGTTTTCCTGTCCACGTTAAGTTTGTTGATCAGCGTGAATACGGCAAACACCTGGGCGGCAAACAGTGCTGAAATGAAAAAATCTCCTGTCATGATGTAAAATACCAATAAAACCGCAATGCTCAGCATAACCTTGTACAAAGCCAGGTCTATCCTGTAGCTCATGTAATTCCTGTCGCCTATGGCTTCCTTCACAAACGCTTTTTTCAGGTTTTTGTCTTTCGTCATAAAATCACCTCTTTTGAAATTTTTTCCAAATTTCATGATTTTATGCAATAAAAAACTGCCCAAAGGACAGTTTCTTCATTAAATGCCGTTTACGGCCTGCTCCAGCTTGTCAAGATGCTTTATAGGGAAATAAGCCAACAGTTCCTTGAACTGTTCAACCGTCAACCCCTGAGCGGTAGTGTATATTTTTATTTTCTCATCCAGACTTGCATTGATGAATTCTTCCTTGATATCTTCAAATTTCTTTTCCATAATACTCCTCTTTTCATAGTTAGTAAGCTGCAGGCGATGTTATGCACATGTACTGTGTCGTCTCTTCCGAGGGATTGAAAAGCTTGTGCGGAACATCAGAGCATATGTAGATGCTGTCGCCTTCTTCGATTATTTCATTGTAATCCGCAAAGTTCACAATCAATCTTCCTTTAAGTATTATTACACATTTATCAAAATCTATTATCGAAAAATTTTCACTTTCCCATTTTCCAGGTTCCAAAAAACTTTTATATACCGAAAACCTGTTGTTTCGTCCGTTTCCTATAGGAATAAGGAACTCAAGTTCCTGATTGTTTTCAGGAATGGTGAGCTTTTGCCTTTCTTCCTTCCTCGTAACTGTCACATTGCCCTCTTCGTCAAGAAAATAGTAAGGTGAAACATTGAAAACCTTGCATATCTTGGTCAGAGCCGACAGTGAAGGTTCTATCAGGTTTCTTTCAACCTGGGAAATGTAGCTTGAAGTAAACCCGGACTTTTCTGACAGTGCATCTATTGTCATATCATTGTATTTGCGCAGTTTTCTAACCTTGTTGCCGTCCATAAATTTACTCCGTTAATTAAATTTGTAAAATGATATTACTCTAATCAGCAAAAATAGTCAACTGTTTTGTATTGCATCTATTCACAAAAAAGACGCCTCCGGGCGTCTTTCTCTATCTTTTCACTTGATTATGGGTACTGTTCTTTTCGTTGTGGTCAAATTCGTTCTGCAGGTTATCATCCTTAAGTCCGAAAACCGCCCTGGCACTTTCAGCCTGTGGATTGTGGCTTATGTGCATTGATCTGAATTTGCCGTCTTCCTTCTTGTTGTTGCTTGTACTTTTCATTTTGTTGTCAGACATGATTGCTCCTTTTTCTGCTTTTTATATTATTATGTCAGCTTTCAATATGAATATGCGCAAATTTAAATTTCATCGTCAATCTGGTCGCTCATGTGGCTTGATTCAAGCAGTTCCCTTGCCACATCCAGAACATGGGCAGGCACGTACAGGTCTATGCCGTACAAATTTGTGCCTGTGTAAATTTCCATAATCTCTCCGGTTCCCTTTTCCTTCTTCAGCACCGGAATACCGTATGATCTAAGCTTAGACATTATGATTTCAGCTTCAACCTTGTTAAGATTAAAAAGCAGCAGCGCTTCATCGTCGCCGTCTATAAATTCGTCAGCCATAAACATCTCCTAGTATTTTTTATTTTATTATACTGCTAATCGCAAGAGATTTCCACATAAATGTAAAAATAAAGCCTCAGGCTATAGGATTATGGTCAAACCTGAGACTATACTTTCTGTTTTTTCATCGGATGATAGAATCTCCAAAAGAGACCCTATCATCTAGATGAATTTATGAGGGAATACGGAATTGGTATTAGTTATTGATTTACACTAGCCTGCTTAGGAAGCTTTACAGATTTTGTCACCGGCTTCCAGATTGCCTGAGCCAGATAGAAATCTATCATGCTGTGGAAGACGGTTCCCACTCCTACAAGCAGAATTACAGATGTCACAAACCCCTTTGCATAGTATCCGGAGCTCATGTTGTTTCCGAAATAAAACGGAATGACCACCAGAACCTCGCTGACGCCGTGGATAAGTGCAATTCCAAAAGAGTACAGCACAGAGGATTTCACCGTTCTTAACATTTCAGGACGTTTTTTCAGAATAAGGGAGCCTGCCAAAGCAAACACAATGTGAGAAGCAGCCCTCATCACAACAACTATGGGGAAACCTGCCAGCAAAAACCCTGCTGCAGAACCTACAGCAACGAATACTGCAGTTGAAGGAGATATGAACATGGCTATAAAAATTGCGACATGGCTGGCCAAGGTGAATGAAGCCGGTTCCATGGTAATTTTCAACGGCGATATTATAGGTATTATAATTCCGATAGCACAAAGAAGCGCGGATATTACCATTGAATTAAGACTGTTGTTTTTTTTCATAAATTTTTCCTTTCCAACAAAATCATATTATCACATGTATTTACTTGTGTCTTGACACCTGATTATACAATTATAGAAAAGGATTTTATTTTTGTCAATACCTTATTCGCAAATAATGTTTTCTTTTTTCAAAGCTTCCCTTATTCTGACGAAAGTCTGATCATCAGCGCACCTGATAGTGTGCAGGTGGATCCCGCCTGTAAGGTGCATAAGAGGCTGTGCTGCGTTGTTTTTAATTTTATCCATGAAAAGATCCGCGTCATACCGGGATGAGATTCTGAGCTCACCTGTTATCTGTCCGTATACCGGATGCTCAACTGTAACATCTGCAACCGTTCCTCCGTTGTCAACCACAGCGTACAGTTCCATGATCATATTTTTGTCGTCATGGCAGCACGCCACAGTGTAAGTGTTCTCTGTCTTTTCAAAGTCTGAGTTTATTACATACCCTCTGGGAGTTGCTGAAATTTTCACTCCGGCTGCTCTCATAAGAGCAATGTCACCGACAATTACCTGTCGGCTAACAGAAAACTGCCTGGCTAAGGCATTGGCGCTTACAGGTTCAGTGTTGTTTCTGAGAGTCTTTTCAATATTTTTTCTTCTTTCTTCTGAAATCATAACGTTCTCCACGCAAATATTAAAAATCTGGCAAATTTGCATTTGCCAGATTCCTGTTGTCCCATAAAAGTCGGAGTGAAAGGATTTGAACCTTCGGCCTCTTGGTCCCGAACCAAGCGCGATACCAAGCTTCGCTACACCCCGACAACATTTATTATTATAATCATATTTCATATGATTGTCAACAGTTTATTTTCCTATATTTAACTCCCGAGCGTAGTAAAACAAATATTGCTGGGCGTATCCAGAGAGCTTTCCGAACTTGCTTTCGGCGAAGCTTCTTATGTCTTTGTCGCTGGTGTCCTTATCGACATAAAGTGTCTGCATAACCCTTCTTACCCATACGTCCACAGGAAATGTGTCAAACTGCTTCATGGAAAAGAGAAGTATGCAGTTTGCAACCTTATCTCCGATGCCGCAATAGCTTTTAAGATAATCCAGTCCTTCCTGGTAGCTTTTGCCCTTCAGGCTGTAGACTGTGTCTTTCTCCTTCAGAAACCTTGCAGCCGCCTCCTTTATGCGGGGAGACCTGAATCCGGCCCTGCATTCCATGATCTTATCAACTCCAGCTCCGGCAAGCTTTTCTGCAGATGGAAATGCGTAGTAGTCCCTGCCTCTGTACTCTTGGATATATTCTCCGAACATTTTGCTCAGGTTTTCTATGACCTTCTTTATCATGGGTATCCTGTTGTTTGCCGATATCATGAATGAAATCATTGTTTCCCATTCGTCCTGGTTCAATATTCTTATGCCACTGCCAAAACATATGGCCTTGTCCATAATTTCATCTGTGTTAATCATTGTCTTTATAAGGCCGTAGTCGGTATCCATATCGAAGTAATTTTTCACGTACATTTCATAGTCCTTCATGGATACATTGTCAAATATGACCCTTGAGCCTTCCTGTTTTACGTTGATTACATTTTTCCCCACAACTCCCGTATATGAGCCGTCTTCTTCCCTGTTCCATCTGAAGCACTGCCCGCAGTCGAATATGTGCGTGATTTCAAAATCCTTGACATCATCTATTACAATCTTGTTTTCTTTTTCGGTTATTTTCATTTTTCACCTGTCATTCTGCCCTTGCCAGATTTTCGATAAAGCTTCCCCTGCCGCATTCTGCAGCCTTGATGAAGTTTGCTTCAGCCTCGCTTATGTTGTCTTCCTGTTTGTTTATTTTGCCAAGAAAATAGTATCCGAATGATTTTCTGTAGTCATTGGCGCCGCTTTGAGAAAGTTCAGCAAAGTATTCCTTCTTCCTCTCTCCCCTAAAATAATCAGAAACAGCGTATACTATTTCAACCATCTCCGTATAGTAGCTGTTATCCTTGTATTTTTCCATGACCTGTTTTGTTTCCTCCAGCTTTTTCAAGGCCTCTTCTGTTTCTCCCTTGAACAGAAGACTTAAAATCAGATTCTGCAAGTAAATGGGTTCCCAGTTTCCAGGCACGCTTTCAGCTATGTCTTCAAGTGTTTCAACAGCTTCATCAAACCTTCCGTCATAAAACAAACCTGTTGTCTTCTGCAGTATATTGACTGCCGGATTCCTTCCCGCCTTTTTCTTCTCAAGCAGCTTGTCAAACTCCCTTACATATCTTCCCGGCTGTTTATCCTCGAATAAGATCCTGTTTAATCTGTTGATCTGATCGACCTGATTTTTAGCCTTCAAAAATATTATAACTATGAAAATTATCATGAAAAATACTACATATTCCATATTATCTCCTCGAATGTGAATTTTTACAGTTTAAGCTTTGACAAGGCATCCGCCAGAGCTGTGTTTATGTTATCTTCCTGAGATTTGTTTTGCTTTGCAAGAAACCTGGATGCTTCTTTTTTTGATACTGATGTTGTTTCAGTTTCTTTTCTGGTTTTCCAGGATGCAAGTTTTTCCCTGTAACCGCACTGGCACACGAATATCTTTCCTTCCCCTTCTCCGCGAAGCTCCAGCTTTTTGTGGCAGTTGGGGCACCTGGCGTTTGTAACCTGAGACAACCCTTTTTTGTAGCCGCAGTCCCTGTTCTGGCATACAAGCAGCTTACCCTTCTTGCCGTTGACTTCAAGGAGGTAACTGCCGCACTCAGGACACCTTTCCCTCGTCTCGTTGTCATGGATGAACTTCAAGTCGCTGGAATTTATCTCTCTGATAACCTTCCTTGTGTATTCCTTCATGTCGCTGAGGAAGCTGTCCTTGTTGAGATTACCCCTTGATATATCGTTAAGTTTCTGTTCCCACTGTGCAGTCAGTACCGGAGACTTAAGCTCTGCAGGAGCCAGCTCCAGAAGCTGCCTGCCCTTTGAAGTGGTGTATATGAATTTGTCCTTTTTTTCTATTACAAAGCTGTTGAAGAGCTTGTCGATAATGTCTGCCCTTGTTGCAACTGTTCCAAGGCCGCCTGTTTCCCCGATGGTTTTTTTAAGTGACGAATCGGCACTTTTCATGAACTTTACCGGATTTTCCATGGCCGAAAGAAGATTTGCCTCAGTAAACCTTGAAGGCGGCTTTGTTTCACCGGTTGTCACGGAAATTTTGTCAACGCGCACTTCGTTTCCCTTAGCGAATTTTCTTAATGTGTCTTCGCCCAGATCATCAAGCTCTTCATCGTCCACATATCCTCCGTATACTTCCTTCCAGCCTGCGTACAGCGTAATTTTTCCGACAGCTGTCATTTCTTCAGCCCCTATTTTTCCTGAAACTGTGATTTTCTCATATTCAAAAGGCTTTGAGAGCACAGCAAGAAATCTTTTAACAACCAGGTCGTAAATTTTCCTTTCCCTGTCTGACAGGTCGTTTAAAAATACTGTCTGTTCAGTGGGAATTATTGCGTGGTGATCCGAAACCTTAGAGTTGTTGACGAAGTTTTTGCTTCCTCTTATGGGGTTTGAACTTATCCTGAATCCTATTTTTGCATAGGGACCCACGCTGCATGCCTTCACCCTGTCCTTCAGGGTTTCAACTAAATCCTCTGTAAGATACCTTGAATCGGTCCTGGGATATGTCAAAACCTTGTGATGTTCGTAAAGTCCCTGCATGGCTGACAGCGTCTCCTTTGCCGAAAACCCATACAAATTGCTGGCATCCCTCTGAAGCTCCGTCAGGTCGTACAGCAGGGGTGCATATGTTGAAGCTTTGTTTCTGGATACGTCAATAATAGTCAGGTTCTTTGATTTCATGCTGCTTATTGCACTCTCGCACTTTTCTTTAGAAAATGTCCTGGTGTCGTTGTTTTTGCCGTGCCATGTAAATTTCACGCCGCTAGCGTAGGCTTCTATGCCGTAAAACGACACAGGCTTGAAATTTCTTATTTCATCCTCCAATGCAGCAATCATTGCAATTGTGGGAGTCTGAACCCTGCCGCATGAAAGCTGCGCATTGTGCTTAACAGTCAGTGCGCGGGTGGCATTGATGCCAACAATCCAGTCAGCCTCAGCTCTCGCTTGGGCAGAAGCAAAAAGGTTGTCATAAAGATGACCGTCCTTAAGCTTTTCAAACCCTTCTCTTATAGCCTTATCGGTTACAGAGGATATCCAAAGCCTTTTTATGGGCTTATGAACGTTTGATTTTTCCAGAATCCATCTGGCCACCAGCTCTCCTTCACGGCCTGCATCTGTTGCTATTACAATTTCATTTACGTCCTTTCGTTCCAAAAGGCCTTTAACCACGGTATACTGCTGCCTTGTCTTTTTGATGACTTCTGTTTTCATCTCCCTCGGTATTATGGGAAGATCCTCCATTTCCCACTTTGCATATTTCTGATTGTAGCTTTCCGGGTCAGCCAGAGTCACCAAATGACCCAAAGCCCATGTAACTATATATTTGCTGCCTTCCACAAATCCGTTTCCCGACTTGGCGCAGCCCAGTACCTTTCCTATGTCCTTCCCTACGGAAGGCTTTTCTGCCAAAACTAATATCATTTCATCTTTCCTTTTCTGTTGATTTTAATATTGTACCACAATATGATAAAATTAAAAATATATTTGTTAAATGAAATGAATATAAGGTTTCATCAACATATATTTCTTGGCCAAAATAAAAAGGCGTTTGCTCAACGCCCGGTATAACTCATAAAGAAAATTGCGGTTTCATTCTTCATCTTCCAATAGTTCTTCTTCTTTTTTCCTGTTGTTTTCGGTTTTTATATGTTCAAGCTTTGTAACAGATACCTCATAGGCAGTCTTTGTCTCATAGGATTCATTGTCATTCTTTTTCTGGTACTTCCTGCTTTGAATCCTCCCCCAGAGCTTAACGTGGTCCCCAACCTCCAGCTTTTCGCAGTACCTTGCATTTCTCCCCCATGCAATGCAAGGTATGTAGTCGGACTTGTTGTAGGAGCGGTTGACAGCTATGAGCATATCTGTTATCTCCCTTCCGAAAGGAGTTGTTCTGAATTTCGTTTCCTTGCAAAGGTAGCCGTTTAAAAAAACTTCGTTGGGATGCTTCTTCATTTCTTCAAGTTCGTCATCGTCAGGAACAAATATATCTCTTACAAAAACCCTCAGCAGAAGTTTGTTGCTGGTATCCTCATACCTGTTGTAAGATCTGAACTGGCCGTCAACCACTATATAATTGCCTATGTCCATATTTATGTCGTCAATAAGCCTTTCTGATATGATAACTGGCAGCAAATCCCTTGTTTCGCTGAGTCTGGGTACCTCCAGATAAAATTCGTAAAACTTTTCCCCGAATACTTCATGGCTGAATTCCATACTGCTGTTTATTTTGCCGACAACTCGTATATAGTTTGACTGCATTTGTTTTTCGTTCATTCTATTTCTTCCCCCTATAATTTGTCTTATATATTCCATCATATTCAGCATCAACCAATATATGATTTATCTTTCAAAAAAATATTAACGTTTGCAGAACGGCCTTCGCCTACGAGCTTGAGAAATATATTGAAATAACACGTTCCTTGTTATATAATAACTTGACATACAATAATATTGTAAAGCGAAAGGACGGTTAATTACGTTAATATGAAACTAGGTATAGTAGGACTTCCAAATGTGGGCAAAAGCACATTGTTCAACGCAATAACATCAGCTGGAGCAGAATCAGCCAATTATCCTTTTTGTACTATAGAACCGAACATAGGTGTTGTGGAAGTGCCGGACAAAAGATTGGACTTCTTGACAAAAATGAGCAATTCAGGCAAGACAGTCCCTGCAGTCATAGAATTTTTCGACATTGCCGGTCTGGTCAAGGGAGCCAGCAAGGGTGAGGGCCTCGGAAACAAATTCCTTTCACACATCAGAGAGGTTGAGGCAGTTGTTCATGTTGTAAGATGCTTTGATGACGACAATGTAATACATGTTGAGTCTACAGTTGACCCCAAGAGGGACATTGAAATAATAGAGCTGGAACTTGTACTTGCAGACCTTGAGGTAATGACAAAAAGGCTTGAGAAGATATCAAAGATGGTTAAAAACGACAAGTCCTTGCAGCCGGAGCTTGAGTTGGTTCAAAAAATAGTGAAGGCACTTGAAGAAGAAAAGCAGGCGCGGTTCCTTGACTACACCGAAGAAGAGGAAAAGATGCTCAGGACTTTCAACCTCATTACAGCGAAACCTGTGCTGTATGTGGCCAATGTTGATGAAAACTACATCGACAACCCTTCATCCAACATGTACGTTGACGATGTAAAGAAACATGCTTCTCAGGATAACTCCGAAGTAATAACAGTATGCGGAAAAATCGAAGAAGAAATTTCAGCCCTTGACGATGATGAAAAGAAGGAGTTCCTCCAGGAACTGGGTCTTGAGGAGTCAGGCCTTGACAAGCTTATACGCGCCAGCTACCACCTGCTTGGACTCATAAGCTTCTTCACCACGGGCCCTATGGAATCAAAGGCATGGACCATTATCAAAGGAACCAAGGCACCGCAGGCAGCCGGTAAAATCCACTCAGATATAGAAAGAGGCTTCATACGCGCTGAAGTCACATCCTACAAGGATGTAACTGAATGCGGCTCAATGCAGGCAGCAAAAGAAAAAGGCCTCATGCGTCTTGAAGGCAAGGAATATGTCATGGAAGACGGAGACATTGTGCTGTTCAGATTCAATGTATAAATGAAAAAAGAAGGCGAACTGCTGAAGTTCGCCTTTTATTTATTAATATGGTTATCCTTTGTCCTTGTGGATGTGTTTCAGCATCTTGAAAAAGTTTTTGTCTCTTCTTGACATGGCTTCTTCGCCCTTGCCGTTGGAATAATCATACCATCCTCGTCCTGATTTCACTCCCAGCATCCCGTCGTCCATGAGCAGCTGCTGGAGTTTGGTGGGCTTCTTCTCATCGCTCAGCTCGTTGAATAGGTAGCTTGAGATGTAGTAGAATGTGTCAAGGCCGCCCAGATCTGCAGTCTCAAAGGGTCCCAGAACCGGATATCTGAAGCCGGGTCCGAACTTCATAGCCTTATCAACATCCTCAACTGTTGCTATTCCTTCCTCAACTATTTTAAGAGCCTCTCTGTAAACAGCAAACTGAATTCTGTTTCCTATGAATCCGTTTGCGTCCTTAAGCACAACCACTGATTCCTTGCCTATCCTATCAACAAGCTTCTTTAAGAGCTGCACCGTTTCATCCGTGGTCTCATCGGCCTTCACCAGTTCAATAAGTGGGATTATGTGCGGAGGATTCCACCAGTGCATTCCAATGAACCGCTCTTTATGTTCAATCTTCGCACAGATTTTGTTTATGCTGAGCCCTGAAGTGTTTGTGGCAAATATGCAGTCCTTGCGGGCTATTCCTTCGACTTCCTTCCAGTAATCCTGCTTTATGTCCATCTTCTCGATTATGGCTTCAACAATTATGTCAGCATCAGAAAATACACTTTTGTCAGTGGAATAGCTGATATGCTTCAGAGATTCCTCAGCCTCTTGTTCCGTTAATAGCCCCTCTTCTATGAGAGTCTTCTGATTCAAGAGAATAATCCTTCTTGTATTATCAAGATATTTTTCTGCTATGTCGGTAACCACAACATCATATCCGTTTTGCGCAAATATCTGTGCTATGCCGGAGCCCATTGTTCCTCCGCCGGCTACTCCGATCTTTTTTATGTCTTCAAGTTTCAAAATACACCTCCTGATTATCAGTTTTATACCGCTGGGCGGTTGTAACTATCTTTACTAATAGATTCCAAGACTTCCCAAAAGAATGGCAGGTATGGATGATACAATAGGAAGTATCAGTGAAGTCATGCAGATGTCAATGTATGAATCCTTGTGTGTCATTCCTGTAACAGCCAGCAGCGTCAGCACTGCACCGTTGTGAGGAAGAGTGTCAAGACCTCCGGATGCCAGTGATGCTACTCTGTGGAAAGCTGCAGGGCTTATTCCTGTTTCAGCAGCAATAGCCATGTATTTTTCCCCCAATGCTTCAAGAGCTATGCTCATGCCTCCTGATGCAGAGCCTGTTGCTCCGGCCAGCAGGTTTACTGCAATTGCTTCAGAAATAAGGGGTGTGCCGGGAACGTTTAAAAGAATCCCCGTCAGTGTGGCAAATCCCGGGACTGCCTTTACAACCGTACCGAATCCAACTGCCGCCGCAGTGTTGAGTATAGCAGTTATGGATCCTACAGCACCGTTGCTTATGGATTTCGTAAAGCCCTGGTACTTGTTGAAGCTTATAACCATTGACAGAACTATACCGCATAGAAGTGCTACAACAATATCCCATTTGAAAACGTTCATGGTAACTATTACAGTTATGAGAGGAAGGAATGATAGAAGTGGATTTGGCAGACTTGCATAGTCAACTTCCACGGCTTCCTTGTTCTTAGGTTCCGTAAACACGTCCCCTGCCGCCGTAAACTTTCTCTCTCTGTACTGAAGCCATGCAACTCCAAGAACAAACATCAGTATTGCTGCCAGTGAACCCATGATTGGAGCAGCTGTGGCTGTGGTTCCGTAGTAATTTGTAGGAATTATGTTCTGAATCTGAGGAGTGCCGGGGATTGCAGTCATGGTGAATGTGAAAGAACCAAGGGCTATTGCTCCCGGTATGAGCTTTCTTGTTATGTTTGCTTCCCTGAAAAGCTCCAGTGCAAGAGGATACATTGCAAATACAACAACAAACAAGCTTATTCCGCCATAGGTCAACACTCCGCAGCCTACAACAACACCGACGATTGCCCTTTTTGGTCCTAAAGTTTTTGTAAGCCAGTGTGCTATTGATTTGGCAGCACCGGTGTAGTCCATCAGATGCCCGAATATGGCACCCAGCATAAATACAGGAAACCATGATTTCACGTAGCCTGCAAGTCCGGTCATGTATGTATCCTTGTAAAGTGCCAATGGTTCCAGGCCTCCTGTTAGACCTACGACCAATGCGCACACAGGGGCAACCCAAAGAATCGAGTACCCTCTGTAAGCCAAAAACATCAAAAGCACTAATCCTAAAATAATACCAAACATATATTATCCTCCTATTTTTATTATTGAGGAGTCAGCAAAACTGACTCCCTGTAGTGTTGCTTAAGCGCAGGTCCAGCCGCAGTCGATTGTCAGCATTGTTCCCGTTATGTAGGAACCTGTGTCAGAGCATAAAAATTTTGCGACTTCGCCCACATCGTTTGGTTCAAGCAGTTTCTTTACGGCTGCTTTTTGAAGCATGATGTCTGAAATTACTTTGTCTTCGGAAATTCCATGAGTCTTTGCCTGATCTGCTATCTGCTTGTCTACAAGAGGTGTCCTTACATAGGACGGACAGATTGAATTTACGGTTATGCCGTATTTTGCTCCCTCCAGGGCTGCCACCTTTGTGAGCCCTCCGAGGCCGTGCTTTGCAGATACATATGCAACCTTAAATTCGGAAGCAACGAGTCCGTGTATGGAGTTAAGGTTTATTATTCTTCCCCAGCCCTGTTGTTTCATTGTGGGCCATACATACTTCGTGAGAAGGAACGGAGCTGTGAGCATCAAATCCATCATGAAATCCCATTTATCTTCCGGGAACTCTTCGATGGGGCAAACCGTCTGAATTCCTGCAACATTAACAAGCACATCCACCTTGGAAAACTGTTCAACGGTAAAATCCACCAGTCCCTTGCAGTCTTCCCTCTTGCTGAGATCTGTCTTTATGTATAATCCGCCGATTCTGTCGGCTTCTTCCTTTAACTTTTCTTCATTTATGTCGGCCATTACAACCTTTGCTCCGTCCTTTGCAAATGTTTCGGCTATGGCTAGACCTATGCCGCTGGCAGCTCCTGTAACTATACAAACTTTATTTTCTAACATCTTATCCCTCCACTTATAATTTATAATTCTATGTTCTTCAAATCTTCAGAAACAATAAGCGTCGCTCCCGTGGCAGCTTGAACCTGTTCAACAGTGAACTCCGGATTGATTTCCTTCAGAACAATTCCCTGATCTGTAATTTCCATCACACCCATTTCCGTCACTATTAGGTCCACCGCATGCACTGCTGTAAGGGGAAGCGTACATTTTTTAAGAATCTTATGGTTTCCTTTTGCCGTATGATTCATTGCCACAATAACCTTCTTCGCTCCGGTAACCAGGTCCATGGCTCCGCCCATTCCGGGAACCATCTTGCCGGGAACCATCCAGTTGGCAAGATTTCCTTTTTCATCTACCTCCAGCGCACCAAGAACTGTTGCATCCACATGACCTCCTCTAATGATAAGGAAGGACTCTGCACTGTCAAAGAACACTCCTCCGGGATTTACTGTGACGTGAATCCCTCCGGCGTTTACAAGATAAGGGTCTTCCATTCCCTTTTCGGGGGCAGGGCCCATGCCCAGAAATCCGTTTTCGGACTGAAGAGTAATTTCAATGTCATCAGGAATGAAATTTGCAACCATGGTCGGAAGACCGATGCCTAGATTGACCACGTCTCCGTCTTTCAGTTCCTTTGCGACTCTTCTTGCTATATATTCTTTTTCATCCATATCTAATTACCTCCCACAATATAATCAATGAAAATTCCGGGAGTCATAACGTCATCCGGGTCTATTTCACCAACCTCAACAATTTCATCTGCTTCTACGATTACAACATCAGCAGCAGCTGCCATTATGGGATTGAAGTTTCTCGTTGCCTTTGCATATCTTACGTTGCCTTTCTTGTCAACCTTTGCCCCCACGATGAGAGCAACGTCAGCCTTCAAAGGTTTCTCCAGAAGATATTCCTCACCGTCAACGGTTATGATATCCTTGCCTTCGGCTACTACGGTTCCAAGACCTGTTGGAGTCAGTATGCCCCCAAGTCCTGCTCCGGCAGCTCTTATTCTTTCAGCCAGTGTACCCTGAGGAACCAGTTCAACATCAAGTTCCCCTGCATTCATCTGGTTGCCTGTTTCCTTGTTCGTTCCTATATGCGATGCAACCAGTTTTTTTACTTGTTTGTTCACTATGAGCTTTCCTATTCCTACCTCAGGAAATGATGTGTCGTTGGCTATGAGCGTTATGTCCTTCACTCCTTTTGCCACCATGGCGTCAATAATTGTATAAGGATTTTTGCATCCCAAAAAACCGCCTATCATGATGGTCATACCGTCATGAATCATGCCAACAGCTTCTTCAACTGAAATCACCTTGTTCAAATTGCTACCTCCTCTATCTCTTTACTATGAGTGATGTTCCCTGGCCTCCGCCGATGCAGAGTGTTGCCAGTCCTGTCTTCGCATCACGCTTAAGCATTTCATGTACCAGAGTGACCAGAATTCTTGTTCCGGAACACCCGATGGGATGGCCAAGAGCTATGGCTCCGCCGTTTACATTCGTTTTATCCGGGTCAAGGTTTAAGTCTCTTACAACTGCTATGGATTGTGCTGCAAAGGCTTCGTTTGCTTCCACAAGGTCAATGTCTTCTATTGTCATGCCAGCCTTGGCCATAGCTTTCCTTGATGCCGGAACAGGACCGTATCCCATTATTTTCGGGTCAACTCCTGCAGATGCGTAGGATACGATTGTTACAAGCGGAGTGATTCCAAGTTCCTGAGCCTTTTCCTTTGACATTACCACAACTGCAGCGGCTCCGTCGTTAATTCCGGAAGATGAAGCGGCTGTTACGGTTCCGTCTTTTTTGAAGGCTGGTTTCAACTTCTCCAGGCTTTCAAGAGTTGCACCGAATCTTGGGAACTCATCTGTGTCAACAACAATTGGATCACCTTTTCTCTGTGGTATTTCAACAGGAACTATTTCATCCTTGAACCTGCCTGCTTTTATGGCTGCTTCTGCTCTGTTCTGACTTCTTACGGAAAATTCATCCTGATCCTTCCTGGTTATGTTCCACTGCTCTGCAATGTTTTCTGCAGTTATTCCCATGTGATAGTTGTTGAAAATGTCAGTTAGACCGTCGTGGACCATAGTGTCTACTATGGCTCCGTCACCCATTCTCTGTCCCCATCTGGCACTTGGAACTATGTAAGGAGCCATGCTCATGTTTTCTGCTCCCCCGGCTAGAACTATGTCTGCATCGCCTGTCATTATTGCCTGTGCGGCAAGCTGAATCGTCTTTAAACCAGAACCGCAAACCTTGTTTATGGTCATGGAAGGCACCTCAAATGGTATTCCCACTGCTACGGATACCTGTCTTGCCAGATTTTGTCCGATGCCTGCCTGAAGGACGTTGCCGAATATTACCTCATCAACCATCTCAGGTTTAACGTTCGCTCTTTCAAGTGCTCCCTTCGCAGCAACTGCTCCGAGATTAACAGCCGAAACATCCTTTAGCTTTCCTCCAAAACTTCCGATGGGGGTTCTTACTGCACTTACAATTACAACCTCTTTCATGTTTCCTCCCTTTTCCATATTAATAAAATTCAATATTTTATTTACGCTTATAGTAAAGCAAACTCCGTGCCAAAGAACAAAAAAATCTTTAAAATTATTTATTATTGAATTTTCAATGGTTTTGTAATCAGGCCAACAAATGAAAAGAAAGGCACAAAAAAATGATGTAGATTGTTATCTACATCATTTAATATGGTCAGAAACGTTTGCTTACAAAATCATGGTCTTAGTGCCTGTAGACAATTTTCTACATCAAATAACCCTTGTAGAATTTTTTCTACACAATATTTTTTATGTCAATTCCGTATGATGAAAGCTTTTTATACAATGCAGTCCTATGGATGCCAAGCATCCTGGCTGCTTCGGTCCTGCTTCCGCCCGATGACTTGATTGCAGACACGATTGCATCTATTTCAGCGTCAGCTAACTTGTCTTTAAGCTGTTTGCCGCTGTGTACATTCTCCTCATGATTGAGCTTGTTGCTTATGTATTCAGGAAGATTGCCGATGTTCACGCAGCTGTTTGAAGACATGTTAGCAGCCCTCTCCAGCACATTTCTGAGTTCCCGGACATTTCCCGGCCAGTCGTGAAGCTTCAGAGCCAGAAGAGAATCCTCCGATACCTTCTTGGGTTCAAGTCCCACAGCCTGAAGCTGCCTGGACAATATATCCTCGCACAATATTTCTAAATCGTCCAGTCTCTCCCTAAGGGGAGGTATTGTTATGGCCACTACATTGAGCCTGAAATATAGATCCTGCCTGAACAGTCCTTTTTCAACCAGATTTTCCAGATTTTCGTTAGTGCATGCAATCACCTTCATATCCAGCTTTATGGCAGTGTTGCCACCTATTCTTTCGAATTCCCTTTCCTCAAGAACTCTCAGGAGTTTGGCCTGCATGCTGAATGGCATGGAGCTTATTTCATCAAGCAGTACTGTGCCGCCGTTTGCCAGTTCAAACTTGCCTATTTTTCCTTCTTTCTTCGCTCCGGTGAATGAACCTTCATCGTATCCGAAAAGCTCAGATTCCAAAAGCTCATGGGGTATTGCTGCGCAGTTAATTCTTACGAAAGGAGCCTTTCGTCTGAAGCTTGCATCATGGATTGCATGAGCGAAATATTCCTTTCCGGTTCCGCTTTCGCCTTCTATGAGAATTGTTGACGAAGAGTTGGCTGCCTTTTTTGCAATATCCTTTATTTTCAGCATTTTATCATTTTGAGTGATAATGTCGCCAAAGTTGTAATTTGCACGGTACATTTTCCCGATTTCATTTTTATATATGTTGACTGTATTTTCAAGAACCTTTATCTTGTTGGCCAGATCCTTAACCTCTTTAACATCCTTGAACAGCACCGTCCCTACGGCACCGATAACGTGGCCGTCTTTTACGATGGGGGTTCTGCTAGCAATCATGTCATGGCCCTGTATTCTTTGAATGTCATACAGCTCCTTGTTTCCTGACTTAACCACCAGATGAAGCCTTGTGTTTTCAATAACATCCTCCACCGGCTTACCCAGCACATCTTCTTCCTTTATTCCAAATAGTTTTTCATAATTCCACTTGATAATCCTGGCTTCCTTATTGACAAGCACCATACCCTGGTATGAGTTATCAAAAATATCCTTCATAACATTAAGGCTTTTCCTTAATTCCTCAATTTCGTAGCGGGTTTCGTCGATATCTGAAGTTTCCTTGAAAACGACCATTGAATATGCGGTCGTACCATCATAGATATAATTGAAAATCTTAACCATGACTCTTTTGCCACCCACTGCTATTTCCTTATCAAAACTGCCGCCGATTCCTATCAGTTCCGCCAGACTGAATTTCTTTAATACATCCCCTGCTTTTTCCGGTCCTTCGCTTTCAACACTGAATAGCTTATTAAAGCTTTCGTTGGTTATAAAATTATTGTTTGAATCCATAAATAATATTCCGTCGCTTAGAAAGTTCAACAGTTTGCGAAAGTCATTTAAACCAGTCATACTTCACCACCCTCATATGATTTCCACCTGTTGAGATAAATACCCCTTTAAAAATGCCCTTAAACAATTATATACTAATATGAAACCGTTGTCATGTTAAATTTTTTTAGTTATTTTACACTTTCGTCTTTTTTCGACAAAAAAGCGCCGGTTTCAGTTAACACGGCGCCTAAAATTATTTTAGTCTTTTCAATATCTGGCACAAAAATTCGAACACTCTTCCTGCTGATGAAATGCTCATTCTTTCCTTTGTTGTATGAACGTCGAACAGGTCGGGACCCAGTGAAATCATGTCTATGTCTCCAACCTTTTCTTTAAGAAATCCGCATTCAAGACCTGCATGTATGGCTTCTACCTTAGCTTCTTTGTTGTACATGTCCCTGTAGGTTTTCAGCATGAGCTCCCTCAAGGGCGAATCAGCTTTGTACTGCCATTCCGGATAATCTGAAGATAAATTAGCTGCTGCATGTGTAAGATTGCTTATTGCTTCAATCCTTTCTGCTATTTCTTCCTTTCTGCTTTTTACTGAGCTTCTGATGGAGTTGCTTATGACAACTTCATTTTCCTTTATTTCCACAATTCCGATGTTGTTTGAACTTTCCACAAGACCTTTGATGTCGCTGCTCATGGTCTGTACCCCGAAAGGCAGAAGTCTCAGCAGGGAAACAAGGTTCCTCCTTGACTGTACGCTTAATATCCTGCTGTTTTCCGTCTTATTAATCTGGACGAACAGACCTGGATCTGATGTTTTGTATTCATTTTTAAACATGCTTTCCATTTGGGCTACTGCGTCTTTCAAATTTTCTTCACATTTTAGGTCGACCGCCACAGTGGCCTTTGCTTTTAATGGAATGGCATTTGTCTTAGTGCCGCCCTGAACGTTTGAAATCTGAATTTCAAATTGCTTGTCAAGACCGTATAAAAGTCTTCCCATAAGGTTGACAGCGCTGGCCCTGTTCTTGTCAATCTCCGCGCCTGAATGGCCGCCCAGCAGTCCGGCAATGACCACTTCATAGGAGCATTGGTCTGCAGGGCATTCTTCCCATTCAACAGGGAGTGTCACCGTGCTGTTTACGCCCCCTGCGCATGAAGTCCAGAATATTCCTTCCTCTTCAGAATCCAGATTTATAAGAATGTCACCCTTGACGTGGTCGGGATTAAGGTTTATGACTCCGTCCATGCCGGTTTCTTCGGAAACAGTGAATAAAGCTATGATTTCAGGATGTTCAAGAGTCTTTGACTCCAGCACCGCCATAGTCATAGCAACTGCAATTCCGTTGTCTGCTCCGAGAGTGGTTCCTTTTGTCCTAATCATGTCGCCGTCAACCACCACCGGAATCGGATCTTTGTCAAAATCAAATTCAAGGTCGTCGTCCTTTACGGCAACCATGTCCATGTGACCCTGAAGAATGACCGTTTTGCTTTGTTCATAGCCCGGCGTTGCATTTTTTTTGATAATGACGTTGAGAGTGTCATCCTGTATTACTTCCAGACCATGATCCTTTGCAAACTTAACCAGAAAGTCGCTGACCTGCTTTTCGTTTCCCGAACTTCTGGGGATTCTCGTAAGGGCTTCAAAGTTTCTGAACACAGCCTCCGGCTCCAGCCCTTTAAAAATATTTTCCATTGTACCCTCCAATTATTAAACTTCTTTTTCTATGTTTTTCTAAAATAGGTTATACTTTGAAGTGTAATACAAGAAAAATGCAATGTCAACATATACTGAACCATTACAAGACTTGCCTGCCCAGTTCCTTCTCAAGCTCTGCAGCATCAGTTATGGGAAGTGAGCAATTTTTGTTTCTGCACACATAGTACGTTGTCTTGCCGCCCTTCATGCTGTAATCTTTCACATATTTTATTACGTCAGCAGCACTTTTCACATCCTGATTTTTTAAAGCCACAACAGACGTGTTTACAACGGACAGGTGCCTGATTTTCTCTGTTGCTTCATTAAGTGATTCATCATCGCCTGCAATGCAGACAACCTCTGTGGTGGGATACAGTTCGTACATTGCTGCAAGAAGTGCAAAAGTGTATCCTGCCGGATAGTTTTCAATGCTGCCTGACAAAAAATCAAATTGTTTTTTTGACAGCTCTTCTATGCTTTCATCTCCGGTAAGCCGTGAAAGTCTCACAAGGTTGTACGCAGCGGCAGAATTTCCCGAAGGCATTGCACCATCATAGGTTTCCTTGGGATTGTATATGAGATTTTCTCCCTGCTTGCTTCCCAGGAAAAATCCTCCCTTTTCTTCATCCCAGAACAGTTCAGTCATCTTTTTTGTCAAACTCAGCGCTTTTTTAAGATACATCATATCAAATGAACATTCATACAGTTCAATTAGACCCCAGATAACCATAGCATAGTCTTCAACTGTGGCATTTTTCAGCACGGAACCTTCCCTGTATCGGGCTGCCAGGCGGCCGTCCCGGTCAATGAGATGTTCATCGATGAATCTCATCGCCTTCCTGGCAGCTTCAATGTATTGCCTTTCACCAAACACCTTGTGCGCAATGGCAAAAGCTGCTATCATCATGCCGTTCCACGAAGCCAGTATCTTGTCGTCCTTGTGGAGGCGGGTCTTTCCCTTTCTGTACTCATACAGCTTTGCATTCATATGTTCTATTTTTTCATTTCTTTCGAAATAATCATCGTTGTGAAGAAGATTAGGAATATTCTTGCCCTCAAAGTTTCCGCCTGCGGTTATGTTGTAATAATCATTGAAATATGAACCGTCTTCCCTGCCCAGTACCTTAATTGTTTCTTCTGGAGTGAAGACGTAGTATTTTCCCTCTTCCCCATCGCTGTCAGCATCCTGAGCCGAATAAAACCCGCCGTTTTCATGTGTCATTTCCTTTAGAACGTAATCCAGAACTTTGCAGGTTATATTCCTGTACAGCTCTATGCCTGTTGCTTCATAGGCAAAGGAATATGCTGCTGTCAGCAGTGCGTTGTCATAAAGCATTTTTTCAAAATGTGGCACCAGCCACCTGTCATCTGTTGAATACCTGGAAAACCCGTGTCCCACATGGTCAAACATTCCTCCCCTGAACATGCACTCCAGGGTTTTTTCCGCCATGAACAGCGCATCTTCATCTTTCTCAAGGGCGTAGAAGCTTAACAGAAACAAAAGGTAGCTTGGCTGCGGAAACTTTGGCTTTTCAGAAAACCCTCCGTATTCCTCGTCAAAGTTGTTCTCAAGGATTTTCACCGCTTCCAACACCGTATCCTTTGACAGATTTGCCTTAACCGGATGCTCATTTTCAAGTCCTCTGATTATGTCTGTTATCCTGTTTCCGGACCTGATGAGTTCATGCTTGTTGTTTTTCCATTTGTCTCTAACAATTTCAAGAAGCTCTGTAAGTCCCGTCATGCCGTATCTTGATTTTTTTGGAATGTAGGTGCCTGCAAAAAATGGCTTCTGCTCCGGTGTCATGATTATGGTCAGGGGCCATCCTCCGCTGCCGTTAAGTCTCTGTGCAACATTCATGTAAACTGAATCAACGTCCGGACGTTCTTCTCTGTCCACCTTGATGGATACGAAATGATTGTTTAACATTTCAGCTACTTCCGTATCTTCAAAGGACTCCCTCTCCATCACATGGCACCAGTGGCAGGTGGAATATCCGATGCTTAAAAATACAGGTTTATCTTCTTCTCTTGCTTTGTCAAAAGCATCGCTGCCCCATGGATACCAGTCTACCGGATTATGGGCATGCTGAAGAAGGTATGGGCTTTTTTCGTCAATGAGCCTGTTGGCTGTTGTGTTTAAGTTACTCATAATATCTACTCCATTCAATTATCGTTTGTTTTATAATACCCAGAATCCGTCAAAATATAGAAATAAAAACTGTAATCTGCCTCATTGTTGATTTAAGGTTTTCAAATTAACACCACGGTATCTTTTTCATATAATAATATAATTTATCAAAAGGAAGTGGTCAATTGAGCAATTTGAATCCTGGTAAGCTTTCAGTGGAATACAGGGAAGGTATTACAGCCACAGAACCAATTATTCCGAGGCGTTACACACTTACTCACTCTGATTTAACGGCAGAACTTTTTTTGACAATTGGGATGACATATGCTTATGATAAGATTAACTCAATGAGAGACGAGGTACTTGGAGAATGGATTAAGAATGGAGATAATTACCTTTACTATGTTTATTTGTATGTAGATGGGCAATTCAGTCCATTAGAAGCACAAATTAGGAACTATATTTTCAGGCGTGAACTTCCGCTTGCCCTTGAAGCCATCAGATTCGGTGACAGAAAATTTTTCAGCGCACATTCTGAACTGGATAGCTCACCAATAATAGTATATTTCTTATCTACTTATCCCGATTATAATAAAGCAGAAAATTGGGGAACTTTTTCTGACTATGATATTTCCAAATCCTGAATGCACTCGAAGATAAATCCCGGATAGCTCATATGATATGAAATTAATTGAAATAGCAAGGGACTTGGTACAGAACAGATTATTGTAACTCATACATTATATAATAACGAAAAGCCTCTGCCATCACATATGGCAGGGGCCTTTTCCAAATCATTTTAATTGTCGGTAACTGAATTTATTTTATGCAAATACTCATCAAGATGAACTACTCCTTCCTCTTCAAGAAACCTTTTAAGTTCTTCTTCCGTTGATATTGCCGCCATATCTAGGTGGCCTGCAAGCTTCGATGACACCGTAATGAGAAATCTGTCTTCACAAAGCTTTTTAACACTGGTCGTTTCAACAACCTTCTTTTCTATTATTACAAATTCCTTTTCGTCATCGTCTTCGTCCTGACTTTCTTCAGCTTCAAGCTCCTCTATTTCGTCTATTTCCCTGATATGGATTTCGGGGTAGGAACTTTCCGTGGTTTCGTCTATGATCTCAACCTGCATGGCCGCAATGTATCCGTGTTCTTCCTTGTATATGTAGGTTGTAACTGATTGTTCCCAGTTTTCGGCCAGATCAAACAGCTTTATTTCCTTATCATAGACAATGTATCCATGCCTGAAGTGGTCGAAGTCCTCATAGAAAAGACTTTCACTGAACTCAAGCTCCAACCCGTACTCCATGTTCATTATTTCAGCCAGTTCATGGGCAGAGTCCACATAGTCAAGGAGTCCTTCCCTGTTTTTAAGTTCATCTATCTTGCTGTTTAAATCATCAACAGTTAGTTCTCCCGTGTTGTCAACCAGAAGTATGCGGTAATAGTCGCTGATTGTGATCTGATCCTTGAAGTTTTGGCTGTCGCCTATGTAGCACCAGTTAAGCGTACCGTCCTCTGACTCATATATGTCTTTTTCTGCTGCACATTCCTTAAATAACTTTTTCATAATTTCTCCTCTATGTGAATTGAATAATGTTCTACGACTAATATATCATGAAAGACTGCACAGTTCAATCCATTCGATGGAGAATCGTAAAAACAGTTATTAATAGAAATTTGCCAGAAACATTATTTTTCAGGGTGCCAGTTCGTTTAGCTTGGCTTTGATTTCCGAGAAAGACAATCCCTCATCAAGACAAAAATCTTTTATTGACATGTTTGACGGCGGAATTTTTCTCCCCAGTATTTCTTCAATCTGCTCTTTTGCGATTCCTGCATCCAAAACCTGCTGGAAAGTTGTCTTGCCGTTTACAAGGTTTTCTTCCTCTGATATATCCTCTTCTTCTGTTTTTTGTTCTCCTGCTTCATCCTGACTGATTTTGGGAAGTTCAACCACATGCTCGAGAAGGTATTCCAATTGCTCATCAGTCAGGTTGTTGTTGTATTCAATTATGATATCAGCAGCCTGTTTGGGAAGGTACGTATCTTCCAAAGCAATGGGCAGATTCTTGTACAAGGCCACAAATACCTGAACCGAACCGTTTCCTATCTCGTTTTCCAAATCAGCGTACAACGACTCCAGTTCCTTTGTCTGGATTTCACGTTCGCCCAAACCCTCAAGTCCGAAAGCCCTGTAAAGAACTTCTGATTCTACCTCAAACAGACGTGAAACATCACTGAATGTGTAGGAACCTCTTATATCCTCGGGATTGTACTGACCTGCAAATTCTCCTTCCTTGTAAGTAGCTGGAATTTTGTCAGACTCTGTTGACCACACTCCTGCTGCAATGGTTACAGCTATTCCGCCGAATATTACGATAAAAATAATGAAAGCCATGCTCCTGATGTTAATTTTCATTGTCAGCCTCCTTTTCTGCAAATACATTTGTTTGAAGGTTTACGGTATTATCGACAGGACAGCTTCTTTCCGAAGTGCATTCGAAGCAGCTTATGCACTGCAGATCCCTGATAGTATCACTGCTTGAGACTTCTATGTTCATGGGACATGATCGGTCGCATTTTCTGCATGATATGCATGAAGAATCGTTTCTTCTTATCTTGAAGATTCTGAACTTATTTGTAATGCCCAGCAAAGCTCCGTAGGGACATGCGTACTTGCACCAGGGCCTTTCTGTGAACAATGACAACACAAGCGTAACAACAAGCACTGCTATTGCAAAAGGTGCTGCTTCTTCCGACCAGAACGAGAACAATGCGTTGTAAGGGTCAACCTTGTCAAATATGAGGTAACCTGATATGGATGTAATATAAACAACCCATATGAGCACACCATATCTTAAGTACCTGAGAATCCTGTCAGCTTTCTTCGGAACAACACTGTTGTACCTGTTTTTAAATATTTTCCTTCCTGCCTTCCCAACCCATTCCTGAGCCGAACCCAGAGGGCACACCCAGCCGCAGAATACCGGTCCGAAAAGGATTGCCAGAATAAAAATGACGGACATCAGTATTACTGAAGACATGTGTATTTTTTTAATAAACGTACCCAGCGTGAACAAATTGTAAAGCGTAACGACCCCGCCAAAGGGACACAGCGCGTGAAGCGACGCATCAGACAAAAATGGTATGCTTCCCGAACCCGATTCGGCCAGAGTCTTGTTCACAGTAATCAATGCTATGAGCGCAAAGAAAAAAATCTGCACCGCTCGCCTTATGTTCTTGTTTTTCATAAATATCTCCTCCTATAAATGTGAGTTAAATATATATGATATTTGTGTCATAAATGTGGCGAAATTTTGATTTTAATTATTTTTCGAACAGCAAAAAATCACGGCGCACCGTGATTTTAATAGTTTATTGTTTCAACGCATACCCGTAAGCATATACTGAAGCCATGACGCGTGGCGCTGCTCATCGTGAGAAGCATGCATGAAGTGCATCTGAATGTGCCTGTCATCTGTGTTGTATGCTACATTCTGATAAAATGACGCAGCGTTTAGTTCATCAACAATGGCTTCCTTTAACCCTTCCTCGTAATTTAACGGCACTTTGCCTTCAGGAATTTCCGGAATCTGCCCTCCAAGCCTTTGAAGAATCATGGTAAACCAGTGGTAATGCCTTGCTTCGTCCTGCTGAATGCTCTTTATTGTCTGACGTTCCCGGTCAGTGGGAGCAATCTCAGCCAGCGTTTCATAAAAGTAATAGGCATGAACCTCATCCCTTATGGCCCTTAAAACATCATTCACAAGCTCCGGGTTTATGTCCCCGCCGTCCTGCCACATTCCCATGCGGCCTCCGTATCCCTGATTGTCATAAAATGGGTTGTACATAATGATCTCCTTCCTGTCAATATATGTCATTATATTCAACCATCGACAAATTGTTTCGTTTTGAAGTCCAATGAAACAAAACCCCTCAAAGCTGAGCCTTAAGGGTAATTTCTTTAATAGTCGCCGGATGGCCTGGTGTCGTAGTCATCCAGGAAATTGTGCTTCACTCCGCCTTGTTTGTATCCGATAATCGTGTCCAGGTTTAAACTGTGGATGCTTCTGAATATGTTCATATCCACATTCGGATTAACCAGCTTCATTTTTTTTATAAGGTTTTTCATCTCCTGCCTCTTGGATGTTCCCTCGTCATCAATGGAACAGTGTTCCGTGAAACGGCATGCGCACTGAATAAACTGGAGTCCATTATGTTTTCTCCAGTGTATGATGTCCTCCTCGCGGATTTTGTACATGGGCCTTATGAGCTCCATTCCTTCAAAGTTGGTGCTGTGAAGCTTGGGCATCATCGTCTTTATCTCGGCTGCATAAAACATGCTCATAAGCACTGTTTCTATTGCATCGTCAAAATGGTGCCCCAATGCAATTTTGTTGCACCCGAGCTCCCTGGCGTTTCTGTACAGGTATCCTCTTCTCATCCTTGCGCACAGATAACACGGAGTCTGCTCTATGCTCTCTACTATGTTGAATATCTGAGTGTCAAATATCCTTATGGGGATGTTCAATAGCTTTGCATTGTCTATTATACGCTGCCTGTTTTCGGGATTGTATCCCGGATCCATCACCAGGTATTGTGTTTCAAACTTTATGTCGCTGTATTTTTGAAGCTGCTGCATGCATTTTGCCATAAGCATGGAATCCTTCCCGCCCGAAATGCACACTGCTATCTTATCATTGTCCTTGATGAGCTCATATTCCTTTATTGCTGATATGAATTTGGACCAGATGGTCTTCCTGTATTTTTTAATAATGCTTCTTTCTATTTCTTCAAACTTTTCCATATATTTTCCTGCTTTTTTTAATTTTCTTTTGACTTATTAATTATATTAACATGCAGTGCTAATTACAAGAAAAAATTTTTTCATGAATGTTGCATGTTGCTCATTATTTTGTTATGCTGAATATGCATAATATGGAAAACAACAAGGGGATCAATTATATCAGGAGGGAATTATGGAACGAGCGCACCAAGTTGACTTTCAGATTTTCGGTGATGACATCCAGTTTGTGGAAATCGGCCTTGATTACGGCGAAACCATCGTGGCAGAACCCGGGGCAATGATGTACATGGATGGAAACATTGAAATGGACACTGTTTTCGGAGACGGAAGCGGAACTGAAAAAGGAAAAGGATTCAAGGGTATACTTGCCACAGCAGGCAAGAGAGTTTTAACCGGAGAAAATTTGTTCACATCAACGTTTACAAACAAAGGCAGCCAAAAGAGCAGCATTGCATTTGCAGCACCGTATCCCGGTAAAATCATACCGGTAGAGCTCATGGAGTACGGCGGACAGCTCATATGCCAGCGTGATTCGTACCTTTGCTCTGCCAAGGGTATTCAGATTTCAATAGCATTCCAGAAGAAGATAGGAGCAGGTTTCTTCGGTGGAGAAGGTTTCATCATGCAGAAACTTTTAGGTGACGGGCTTGCTTTCCTTCATGCAGGCGGGACCATCATCAAAAAGGACCTTGGACCTGGAGAAAAGTTGTGCCTTGACACAGGCTGTCTTGTAGCATTTACTCAAGGTGTTGATTACGACGTTGAGTTTGTGGGCAATGTAAAGAGCGCATTGTTCGGGGGAGAAGGATTGTTCCTGGCAACGCTGAAAGGACCCGGAACAGTCTGGCTGCAGTCTCTTCCATTCAGCAGGATGGCTGACAGGATTTTTTCTGCAAGCAAGAAGGCAGGAGGCACCGGCTCTAAAGGCGAGGGGAGCCTGCTTGGAAACATAGGAATTGGAAACTTGTTCGGAGAAGATTAAATAGTTATAGCTTCGCAAGGGGACCTATGTCCCATTCTGTATACAAAAAAGTGCACACAGTGCACTTTTTATTTTTCAGCGGGTTGTTTGGAGCGGTACGTCTATTCCTTAAATGTCATGTTTTTCATAAATCCTGGCGTGAAAATTCCTCCGTTATAAGCTGTTATATATGCTGCAGACGCCTTTTGTGGCGGGAATGTCCTCTGCTATTATTTCATAGTTCTGTATGTTTTTCTGGATTTCATTCAGGTATGATGACACTGTGCAGCAGCTGTTGTGGAAAACTCCTCCCTTGAGCCCTATGGTCACAAGTCCGTTGAATCCGGCCTTTCTGTATGCCGTAAACGTAAGGTCGGCAAGATATTTCCCGGCGTTTTCCAGAAGACTGACCGCATAGGTGTCACCTTTCATGGAATGTTCAACAATAACAGGAAACAGAGAAGCTATTTCACTTTTTTCGTTGCTGTATATGAAATCCATTATTTCAGATCTTGATGAACCACCTATTTTTTCAAGTATCGCGCTGCTGAGTCTGTCAAAGGGAAGGCATTTGTCATACATGCACACTATATTCCTGAAAACTTCTATTACTGTGTGATAGCCGCTGCCCTCATCTCCGAGTATGTGACTCCAGCCGCCGACCATCTGGCCCTTTCCGGATTTTTGCACAAAGCATGAAGAACCGGTACCGGCTATTGCCAGTATTCCATCGCTGTTTCCGAAATATGCCTTGCATGCCATTTCCGCATCGTTTATTACAACCGTTTCAACCTCAAATGTCCTCTTTACATAATTCCTGATAAGCTGTGCGTAATTGCCGGTTTCAACGGCTGCCATGCCTATGGCTATTAGATTGCAATGCTCCCTGCCCAAATCCAAAAGGCATTCACCTATCAAGGAAATTGAGTTGTTGATGGTCTTGTCCAAATTCACTGCAGGATTACCAAATCCTCCGGTTTTTGAATAAATCGGCTTATAACTCATGTCGTAGGCTGTCAGCTCCGACTTGGTTCCCCCTGCATCAATACCAATTAAGTAGTTCATGTTATTCACCGCCTTTAATCTATTATAGCACAGTTTTTTTAACTTTCTACCACTTTATGCATGTTTTCAAATAAATTTAAAGTTTTACAGCATTGTCATCATGGCTTCAAGCATTGCCATTATGGCTTCAAGGAATCGCAGTTTCGTATCAGCTAGCTTTAGCTCGCAACAATGGGGTTAGGGCTCGCAACAATGGGGTTAGGGCATACAAAAAGACTTCCCAAAGAAAGTCTTTTAGTGAATTTATTCAATTATGATCGCGTTGGTCGGGCATGCTTCCTTTGATTCTTCGGCGCAATCCTCTGATCCTGCCGGAACGGGATCTGCGATGACCGTTGATATGTTCTCGTCATCCAGCTTGAACACATCCGGGCAAATTGATTCGCAAAGGCCGCAGCTGATGCATGCGTCTCTTTCCACAATTGCTTTCATAAATATTCCTCCTTGAAATTAGAATGGACATTTAAATAAATATCATACATATATTTCTCATATCTGAAATTTTTATTCTAATTCCTTGTGATGAATTTTATTTATAATAATCTGTTTTGCCTTTTCGTGTCCTGCCTTTGCCTTTCCCTGCAGTTCCGGAACAGGAGGTTGTTCGTTTTTCTTAAAATGTGTTATCTTGTTGCTTTCTGTGCCATGGGGATCTCTTGGATCCGGCCTTCTCATTCCTGCTTTCGCCATTGTATCACCTCATTATTATTTTGGTGATTTAAGCATCATTTATTCATTCTAATTTTAAAAATTTAATCAGGATATTACCGTTATTTCATCTCCGGCCTTCACCCATCCGGGAACCAGCACTTTTGCGAATATTCCTTCTCTTGGCATCACACAGTCTCCCACAAGTTCCCTTATGGCGCATCCCTTGTGGCATTCCTTCCCTATCTGAGTGACTTCCATCTCTGTTTCACCTATCTTAAGTTTTGTTCCTATGGGAAGGTCGTACAAAACTATTCCTTCTGTGGTGATATTTTCTGCAAACTTGCCCGGAGTCAATCCTTCGGCTCCAGATTTAATCATTTTATCTATACTTTCCTGGGCAAGCAGGCTAACCTGCCTGTGCCAGCTGCCTGCATGGGCATCTCCTTCAAGTCCGTGATTAAGCTGAAAATATCCCTTTTCAATTGTTTCCTTCACAACGCCCTTTGTTTCACTTATGTTTACAGCAGTTACTTTTGCCATGATTCACCTCTTAAGTATTTCTTTCAAATGTTCCGGATTTTCCGCCTGATTTTTTCATAAGCATCACATCAGACACTACCATTTCTCTGTCTATTGCCTTGCACATATCGTAGATTGTCAGTGCCGCCAGTGAAACGGCACACAGCGCTTCCATCTCGATGCCTGTCTGGCCCGTGGTTTTTGCCGTTGCAGTTATTTCAACCCTGTTCTTTTCAAAATCCAGAGAAAAGCTGATGTCGCAGCCTGATATCATTATGGGATGGCACATGGGTATTATATCGGAGGTTTTCTTTGCTCCCATTATTCCCGCAACCTGTGCCACAGATAGGACGTCGCCCTTCTTTATGGTGCCTTCCCGTATTTTTTCAAGCGTCTCTTTCTTCATGTAAACGCATCCGCAGGCGACAGCTTCCCTGAACGTCTCCTGCTTCTGGCTTACATCAACCATTCTTGCCCTGCCCTGTTCGTTTATGTGAGTAAGTTCCATATTAGCCTCCAATCTGGTACATCATTTTGGCCGAGTGGCTTTTCTTTTCGGTCTCAAGATGATGTTCTGCAGGTTTGTTATACACTGCATCTTTCATGACCTCAATGAGTTTTTCCTGATCGTCAAGATACGGAAGGATGTTGATTTCCTCCTGGGAATGGAGGCACGGCTTTATGGTTCCTGTTGCGGTGAGCCTTATGCGGTTGCAGTCTGAGCAGAATTTGCAGCTTATGGGTGTAATGAGCCCCACAGACCCCTTGGCTCCCGGCAACTTGTATACGGATGCCACCTTGCTGTCGTCCTTTATCTGAACCAGCTCCGGAAATCTTTCCAGAATCTCTTCAACCTTCATGCTGCACCTGTCATAATACCTGTATCCTTCGCCTATGGGCATCAGTTCTATGAATCTTATCTGTATGGGCAGCTCTTTCGTCATGTTTATGAAATCACCGATTTCATCGTCATTTATGCCCTTCATCAGTACCGTATTTATTTTAACCGGAACCATGTCAAGGCTCATGCATTTTTCGATAGCAGCCATAACCCTGCCTATGTCGCCTAATCTTGTGATCTCTCTGAACTTGTCAGCCTTTAAGGTGTCCAGGCTTATGTTCACCCTCTTAAGGCCTGCTTTTTTAAGGTCCTCTGCCATATCGGCAAGAAGAATTCCGTTTGTAGTTAGCGAAATGTCTTTTATGGAAGACATTGACGAAGTATGTGCTATAAGCTTGTCGATACCTTTAAGAATCAGAGGCTCTCCGCCCGTAAACCTGACTTTTTTGATTCCTATGGCTGCGCATGCGGTTATTACCTTTTCTATCTGCTCAAAACGCATTATGTCCTGGTGGCATACTTTTCCTATGCCTTCTTCAGGCATGCAGTATATGCAGCGCAGGTTGCACCTGTCAGTAAGCGATACCCTTAAATAATCAATTGTTCTTCCCTTATTGTCAAGCATGTGATCAGCTCCTCTGATAAATTGTTCTGCCTGTGTTAGTGTAGTCGTATCCCCCAAGTTCATCAAGCTTGTTTTTGAACTCCTGTGATTTGATTGTCTCGATGAATTCCTTAACTATTTCCGTTTCCATATATTCTTCCGGTATCGCCAGGTCATATTCTTCGTTGCAAACCGGTATGAAGTCAAGTCCCATCATTGCTGCAGCAGAGTAAACTCCAAGACCCGCATCTGCATCGCCTGATTCAACGGCGGCCGCAACTGCAAGATGTGTGAATTCTTCCCTGTAATATCCGTTTATTTTTCCTGTTTCAATTTTAAGTTTATTAAGGTTGTAGTCAAGCAGCAGCCTTGTGCCTGACCCTCTCTGCCTGTTCACGAACTTCACGTCTTCCCTTGTGAGATCTTCGAATTTTGTTATGTTCTTCGGATTGCCCTTTTTCACCATGAAGCCCTGGATGCGGTTCACGCATTTGACCAGGCAGATGCTCTTTCCCGGAAGGTATTTTTTCAGGTATGACAAGTTGTATTCGCCTGACTCCATATCCAGCAGATGGGTGGGAGCCATGTGGGTCTCACCTGTTTTAAGGGCCATAAGACCGCCTGTTGATCCCACATTGGCAGAAGACAGGAAAAACTTCCTGTTCCTTCCGTGTATTAAATCAGCAGCTATGTCTATTATCGGGTCATGGCTTCCTATGCTGATGAGCGTGTTCTTAATTTTCTCTTCGGGTGTCAAAAGCTTTATTTCAACCTCAGTGCCCGCTTCAATCCCTTCGATGCTCTGGTCAATTTCAAGCACGCCGTCAGCGTTTACCAATGACATAGTTGCTCCTGCTCCTCTTGTAAGCGGAGTGGCAATGTAGCGTCCTGCCACGTATCCGAGCTTCACTCTTACAAACTCCAGATATTTAAGTGAAGACATGCACCTTCTGGTGATAAATGCCTTAACTTTTGCCGGCTCCTCTGCTTCAAGGCCTTGGTATGCCAGTACAAGCTTCCTAGCTATTTCTTCCATAACAAAATAGGCTGAAACAGGGTATCCGGGTATACCTATTATGGGCTTATTGTTTATGACACCCATCATAACGGGTTTTCCGGGCTTTATGGCAACCCCGTGTATAATGAGGTTTCCAAGTTCTCCTATGACATATGAGGTGAAATCTTCCCTTCCTGCAGATGAGCCTGCATTTATAAGCACTATGTCGTTTTCTTCAATGGCCTTCTGTACAGCAGCTTTAATTTTGCCGTAATCATCCTTGACTATGGGATATCGGGTGGGTATGGATCCCCAGTCGCTTACCTGAGCAGAAAATGTTCTGGAGTTGAAGTCGATTATGTCTCCCACCTTTAGTTCTGTTCCCGGCTCAACAATTTCCGTACCAGTTGGTATTATCCCTACCCTTGGGCGCTTGAAAACTTCAACTTCGTTTATTCCGCCGGCAATGAGCGCTCCTATGTCCACCGGCCTTATTTTATGCCTTGAAGGAACTATGAGCTGATTTTCAACGATGTCTTCGCCCAGCGGCCTTATGTTCTGCCATGGAACGGCACTCTGGTATATCTCAAACTTGTTCTCTCCTGCCTTTATTAGGTCCTCAATCATTATGACGCAGTCAAATTCTCTTGGAATGGGATCTCCAGTGTCTACAACAACGTAGTCTTCTCCCTCCGTGAGAATCACATGGTTTCTGTCAGAAGCTGAAGCAGTACGTTCGCTTTTGGCTGCAATGCCGTCCATGGCCGACGAATTGTAATGAGGTGAAGATATGGCTGCAAACACGGCGCTGGCTGTAACCCTTCCGTTTGCATCCCACGTTCTGATTTTTTCAGTCTGGGGATTAAATTCACCCAGTTTTTCAAAATACATTTTTATAGCTTCGTCAAGCTCGTAATTGGACAAATATACCTTTTGCATAATCCCTCCTAAAATCTGTATACGCTGACTGTCTGACCTTCCCGTATACCCTCCTCGTTTCTTTCAATCCGTATATATCCCCAGGCCTTTGAAAACCCTGTAATCAGACCGGACTTTCCAAACACGGGACATGCAGTAAGTGACTGTCCGTCGTCCTCGATAGTCACAGGCAGATATTCTTCCCGGCCCTTGGCTTTGTGATAATTTATTTTGAACGTGCAGGTAACCGGATATGATTTTTCTTTATTGTTTGTAATCTTTTCGATGTAGTATTTAACCATTACCTGGAATATCACGGCGCATGCCAGAGGGTGTCCGGGCAGTCCGAATATTATCTTTCCCTTTGATTTGCCAATGATTGTTGGTTTCCCAGGCTTTACAGATATGCCGTGTACCAGCACTCCTTCATCTCCAAGATCGTCTATCACACTTACAGTGTTGTCCTTTTTCCCCACTGAGCTTCCTCCTGAAATCAGGACTATGTCACACTGCTTTACTGCCGTATCAACGGCATTCTTCAAAAGATTGTAATCATCCTTAATGAGTCCGAACTTCACAGGCGTGCACCCCTGCTCTTCTATGAGTGAGTACAAAAGATACGTGTTTATATCCCTTATCTGGCCTGGTTTAATTTCTTCTTCCGGGGGCACAACCTCATCGCCGGTTGAAATAATACCTATCCTTGGTTTATTTATTACGTTTACCCGTGTTATGCCGAGGCTTGCAAGAACCCCTATTTCATAGGCACGAAGCTTCGTCCCTGTTTTTATGACTGCTTCGCCCTTTTTTATGTCTTCTCCTATTTCTATCACATTTTCTCCAGGAGAAGCTGATTTTGAAGCAAGTATGGTGCTATCGTCAAGTTTTTCCGTATATTCGATCATCACCACCGAGTCGGCGCCTTTTGGAAGCATACCTCCCGTAGGTACGTAGTAGCACTGTCCTGGCATTGCAATTTCACCCGGTGCCTCGCATCCCATGAGCACTTCACCCTTCAAATCCAGCATTGACTGCATTGAATCGCTGGCTCCATACACATCCCTTGAATAGACTGCATAGCCGTCAACGGTGGATCTTCTGAAATCAGGCACATTGTCTGGAGCAACCACATCCTGTGAAAGTATCCTGCCCGCTGCTTCTAGAAGGCTGACTGTCTCCTCTTCAAGCTCCAAGCTGAAATTATCATCTATTACCTTTCTTGTATCCTTAACTGTCAAAACGTTGAACAAATCCATTGCTTCCTCCTATCTGGCGCACTCTCCGCCTGTGCCGTTTAGAATTTCAATGCCGTGAGGAAGTGCAGGAAGCACGAACTCCAGGTTTTCAACAGCTCCCCTGGGGCTTCCCGGAAGATTGATGATGAGGGTATTGTCCCTTATGCCGGCTATAGCCCTTGACAGCATAGCCTTTGGAGTGATTGCAAGAGACATCTGCCTCATGGCCTCACATATTCCCGGCGCCTGTTTTTTTATTACGTTCAGTGTTGCTTCGGGAGTAACATCCCTCTTTGAAAATCCAGTTCCTCCGTTTGTGAGAACCAGGTCAAGCTTCAGCTCGTCGCACATGTAAATGAGCTCCTGGCTGATTATATCTATTTCATCGGGTACTACCTTGTAATATTCAACTTTGTATTGTTTTCCTTCAATTGCTTCCCTGATTGCAGGTCCGGTTCCGTCTACTCTTTCTCCCCTTGAACCTTTGTCGCTTATTGTTAGTATTCCAGTTCTTATCATATTTCCTCCAATGCTTAAATGTTTAATATTTGTCTTACAAGCTTATTTGCAGGGTTGTTCAGGACATTTTCTGCTTTTCCCATTTCTATTATCTTTCCCTTATCCATAAATATAACCTGATCTGCAATTCTTTTAGCCTGGTGCACATCGTGTGTGATCAATATGACCGTTCTGTTGTTTTCTGCCATTTGCCTTATGAGATTTTCAGCCCGCATGGAACTTTCTATGTCCATGGCAGCTGTGGGTTCATCTAGCATCGTCAGTTCTGTTTCCAGTACAGCTGTCCTTAAGAGCGCAATCTTTGCCCTTTCTCCTCCTGACAGCCACGATGACTTTTTGTTCAGTAAATCGTCGACTTCAAAATAACTTTTATATTTGTCAAATCTTTTCTGCAATTCTTCCTTAGGTGTCCTTTTGTATTTAAGGCCGCTTACAATGTTCTCGTAGGAAGTCTTGTTGAAAAGGTAAGGCTTTTGAACAAGTATGGATATTGAATTCCTCAAGTTTGCATCTAGCTTCCTGCCATCATAAAGGATGCTGCCCTCGCTGAGGCATTCAAGACCTGCCATGCAGCTCATAAGAGTGCTTTTCCCGCTGCCGTTTGATCCGAGTATGGCATAGATGCCTTTTGTAAACTCCAGACTTCCGATGTCAAGCACACGGCATGTATCGTAGTCCTTCACCGCATCTGATAATAATACCTTCATGTTACCTCCTCTGAACCCTGTACATCACCGTATTCACCAGAAATGATATGAACAGGAGCACAAAGCCTATAGCCACAGCTTCCTCGAAATTTCCCTTCCCCGTCTCAAGGGCGATGTATGTTGTCATGACTCTGGTTTTATTCTTGATGTTGCCTCCCACCATCATTACTGCTCCAACCTCGGAAATTGCCCGGCCGAAACCTGCCGTAATAACAGAAAGGAGCTGCATCCTGCACTCGCTTACAATAGTAACTAAAGTGCTCATTTTGTCTGCACCGAGTGATATGCATGTCAGCTCAATATTCTTTGCAATTTCTGAAATTGATGAAACTGTTAGTCCGAAAATAATGGGAAAGACCAGAAGAGTCTGCGAAATTATCATTGCCTCAGGGGAAAACAAAAGGCCGAAGCTTCCCAAAGGCCCCTTTCTGGAAAGCAGCATGTAAACTAAAAGGCCTATAAGTACCGGAGGCAGGCTCATGAGGGTGTTAGCCACCCTCATGATTGATTTTTTCAATTTGAATTCATTCAAAGCAACAACAATACCCGCAAAAAGTCCTAACACTGATGCTATTAAGGTCGAAGTGAGGGATACCTTTAAGGATAGCCCCACAACCGGCAGTATATCATTGTATGTAGTTAAAAATTCTTTGATAAATTCAAACATCAGCTCACCTTATTTCGCGTTCGGCACAAACAATGATTCTCCGAATTCTTCCTTGCCAAATCCGGCAATGAGTTCCTGTCCCTCGTCAGACAGAAGGAAATCCATGAATTCCTGAACCTCCTGTTCCTTTACAGGATACTTGTCCGGGTTCACCATCATCACCCCGTATTGATTGTACATCTTGTCGTTCTTTTCTGTCACTATGACCAGGTCAAGCTCATCCTTCATTGAAAGATATGTTGCCCTGTCTGTCAAAGTGTAACCCTGCTTTTCAGCAGCCATCTGCAGCACTGCACCCATGCCTGTTCCTGCCGAAACATACCATTCCCCTTCAGGAATGATGTTAAGTTCTTTCCAGTAGGATTTTTCCTTTGTGTGCGTTCCCGAATCATCCCCTCTGGAAATGAATGTTGCCTTATTTTGTTCAATAAGTTCAAAGGCTTTTATAGGATCGTTGGGAGCATTTGTCAACAGCCCTGCAGGATCTGATTCTGGTCCAACAATGATAAAATCATTGTACATAACATCAAATCTTTCCTTGGCGTATCCTTCGGCAACAAAAGCTTCTTCCTGGGCTTTTGCATGAACGAGAACTCCATCTGCATCTCCGTTTTTTGCAAGCTCCAGCGCAGCTCCAGTACCCTTGGCAACAACTTCAACAGTTATGCCTGTCTTTTCCCTGAAGATAGGAAGAAGGTAATCAAGAAGTCCTGAATCCTGTGTACTTGTTGTTGTTGCAAGAACAAAGCTTCGTTCCTCTGCAGGCTGTGCAGGTGTTTGTTCTGCCGGTTTTTCCTGAGCAGGCTGTTCAGCTTTAGGCTGCTCTGTTTTAGCGCATGCTGCCATTGAAAATATCATTGTCAATGAAAGCAAGAGGGCTAAAATGTTTTTCATCTTAGTTTTTTTCAAAATAAAAAAACCCCTTTCATATAATAGTATACGAAAAGAGAAATGCTGTAGATTTCTCCTTTCCAATGGGAGGCTTGTCTGTTTCCAAACAAACCCTTTCGGTTTGCGGCTCATAGCCTGGGCTTTAGACCCGCAAACTCGGAGATGTTACTTATACTATTTTATTAGGAAACCTAACAATTGTCAATGAATAATAAAAAAAACGGCCCGGAATGCTCCGGCCGTTTCGGATAACAATAAGTTTATTCGAATGAATTTACAGGATTTTGTCCAGTGCCTGCTTTAGATCTGCAATTATGTCATCGGCATCCTCAAGACCTACCGACAATCTAACCAGTCCTTCAGAAATACCCGATGCTGCCCTTTCCTCAGGCGTATACGGTGAATGAGTCATGGAAGCCGGATGTTGTATCAGTGTTTCGGTGTCGCCCAGGCTTACAGCCAGTGAGCAAAGTTCCACGGAATTCATGAGTATTCTTCCCGCATCAAGTCCGCCTTTAACTTCAAACGCAATCATAGCTCCCGGAAGGCTCATTTGCTTTTTGGCCAGCTCATGCTGGGGGAAGCTCTTAAGTCCCGGATATGCTATGGTCTTTACAGCCGGATGGCTTTCAAGAAATTCAGCAACCTTCTGAGCGTTTTGACAGTGCTTTTCCATTCTCACTTCCAGCGTCTTCATTCCCCTGTTGATCAGGTACGAATCAAAAGGACTTATTACCGAACCTGTCATGTCCTTTATGCCCACAAGCCTTATCTGGTCGATTAATTGCTTCCTGCCTGCGGCAAAGCCGGCAATAACATCCCCATGTCCGTTCAGATACTTGGTTGCAGAGTGAACCACAACGTCGGCTCCCATATCAAGCGGCCTTTGGATGTAAGGGGTGCAGTATGTGTTGTCAACAACGACGGTGCAGTCCTTATTGGTATGTGCGATTTTTGAAATTTCCTCGATGTCTGAAATAAGCATGTTAGGATTTGCAGGGCTTTCAAGATACACCACCCTTGTATTGTCCTTCATCGCCATTCTTACATTTTCCGGGTCAGATGTGTCCACAAATGTAACGTCAACTCCAAAGCGTGATAACCCATGATTCATGAATGCAAATGTGCAGCCGTAAAGTGTCTTGGCAGCCACTATGTGGTCTCCTGCCTTAACTATTGCCCAGATAACTGATGTTATGGCTCCCATGCCTGAACCCATGGCTACTGCAGCCTGGGCGTTTTCAAGGCTTGCAAGCTTATCTTCAACCTGGGAGCTTGTTGGATTTCCAAGCCTCGTGTAAATGTACCCGTCCTCTTCAAGCGCAAATCTCCTTCCGCCCTGCTCGGCGGAATCAAATATGAAGGTTGATGTCTGGTAAATAGGAGTTGCCAACGCTCCGTACTCATTTTTCCTGTAGCCCGCATGAACAGCTCTGGTTGAAAATTTCATCCTGCTGAGTTTTTCTGTATCCATTTGAACCTCCTTAAATAATCATTAATTTTCCTTGCGGATGTTGTATTTCTTCATTCTGTTAATAAGCATGGTGTGGGTTACCTCAAGGCTTCTTGCGGCTTCCCGTATGCTTTTGTTCATTTTAAGACTCTCGGTTATTTTTTTCTTCTCAAGGTTTTCAAGACACTCCTTAAGGGACGTGCTCCCAAGGGATTCCTCCGGAACAATGTCGTAGTTAAGCATAATGTCCCTGGCTGTAATTTCTTTTTCTGTAGAAAGAGCTACCGCCCTTTCAAGAACATTCTGAAATTCCCTGACGTTTCCCGGCCAGTTGTAGTTGAGAAGTTTTCTCATGGCATTTTGTTTTATTCCGTCTATTTCCTTGTGATATCTTTTTGAATGAATGCGGGCGAAATGTTCAAACAGTATTGGAAGATCCTCTTTTCTTTCCCTCAGCGGCGGAATGTTTATGTTGAAGATGTTTATCCTGAACAAAAGATCCAGCCTGAACTCCTTGTTTCTGACCATTTCGTCGATGTTTTGGTTTGTGGCTGAAATAAGTCTAACATCGAAATTAACTTCGCTGGCGCCCCCAACTCTTCTGACCTTTTTTTCCTGCAAAACCCTCAGAAGCTTAGCCTGAAGGTGCGGCGCCATTTCGCCTATCTCATCAAGAAAAACCGTTCCGCCTCCGGCAATTTCAAAAATCCCGGCCTTGCCTTCCTTTCTGCCTCCGGTGAATGTTCCTCCCTCATAACCGAAAAGCTCGCTTTCGAGAAGCTGGTCCGGTATGGCCGCACAGTTTATGGCAATGAAAGGCTTGTTCTTTCTCCTGCTGTGATTGTGAATGGCTCTGGCGAAAAGTTCCTTGCCTGTTCCGCTTTCTCCGGTGATGAGGACCGGCGAATCAGACTTGGAATAAAGCTTGCCCTGCTTGATGGCATCAAGCATTTTATTGCTTTCAGCCACAATGTCCTCGAATGTTATGGGATTGTCGTAACGGTTGAAGACACTTGTGCCGTCCATTTCATAAAACGACAGAAGGTAGCTGCTTAAAACGTTTTCTTCACTTGTGATGGGCTGCAGATTAACCTGGTACAGCTGGCTGCCTATTTCCATGGTGTCTTTTGTCATGATACTGTTGTTTCTGCTCATGTTAAGAAACGATACAAGCTTGTCGTAATTCATGTATTTTCTGATGTTGATTCCGGTGATATCCCTGCCGGATGTCATGAAAATCTTGTCAGCCGCATAGTCGTTCACATACTTTATGTCTCCGCTTCTGCTTAACAGTGTTACACCGTGAGGAATGACATCAAGAACCTTCCTCATTTCGGTATCTTTTTCCTCAAAGGGGAACAGCTCTATCTCCTCGAGACTTGACCAGCCGTCTAGTTCCTTCAGCTCCATTTTTATGTTTTCCCAAACACCTTCTTCCATGGGCATGAGCTTTATGTATGCGACGTAGGCATACACTTCCATCCATATGAGTCCCACGTCATGATTGTGAAGTACGCTCAGGGCCTCATAGGTAAGGTGAGGTCTGTCTTCAGATGCCGTAAGTTTTATTTTCTTAGCTTCCATAGTTTCCTCCATTATAATATGCATATATTGTGCCAACTGAAATTTGTTATAATCGTTGAAAAATGAACCAGTAAAAAAAAAACCGCTGAAAAAATGGAACAATATCATTCCATAATTCAACGGGTTTGTAATATTAATGCTCGCAATGGTTCAATATCGTACCTTATGGTATAATTTTAAACCATTATTTGATGCTTGCCAACAAATTATTTTTCATCTTTTATATTTTTATTCAGAAACTTCGTCAAACACTGCTGTAAATATGGCCCCTCCACCTTCCGGGCTGCTTACATCTATAGATGCTGAATGAAGGTCCAGTATGTTTTTGACTATGGTAAGACCGATGCCGCTGCCTTCTGTCTCGTGCCTGCTTTTATCTCCCCGGTAAAGCCTCTCAAATATGTACGGCAGATCTTCCCGTGCAATGCCCATGCCATTGTCTTTAACTTCCACCCATATTTTTCCGTCAGAATTTTTCAAGTGAACAGAAACTTCTCCGCCCTTTGGAGTGAACTTCATGGCATTGTGAATGAGATTGAAAAAAACCTGCTTCAGCTTGTCTTCATCTCCGAGAACTTTGAAACTTCTGCCCTCCATTGAAAAGTTCAGTGAAATGCTCCTCTTTTCGGCTTCCATGGCAAATTCATTATGAAGCTTTTCAATGATCTCATCAAGGCTTATGGGCTGGAAATTAAGACTCATGCTTTCAGTTTCAAACTTCTTCAACACATCAAGACTGTTAAGAAGCTTTCCGAACCTTATGATTTCATCGTTGAGCCTGATGAGCCTCTCCTCGGTTACCGGAAAAACCCCATCAATCATGGCCTCAAGGTTGTTCTGCAGCACATTGAGGGGAGTCCTGATTTCGTGGGATATGTCAGAAACAAGACGTTTTCTTAGCATATCCTGCTTGTTTAGTTTTTCAGCCAGTATGTTGACGCTTTGCCTCAAATCCTCAATTTCCTTTACATTGCTTGTCTCCTTGGTCTTGGTACCAAATTCTCCCTTTGAAAGCCTCACCGACATGTTTGCCACTTCCTTGATAGGTGCGGATATCTGCTTCGAAAAATACAGGCTTGCTGCCACTATTATCAAAAGAGTCACCACACCGCTGAGAGCAATGCTTTCATTTATGGATGACTTGAACTGTATGTCTTCCTCTGTCATGAGAAGGGGAGAATACTGCCCCACCTCCACGTATCCGATAACCTCCTGCCCATGATGGAGTTCAAACCTCTTGACGGAATATACTCCCTGCTCCTCTACTTTCATGTTTCCCAGGTTCAGCTTGTTTCTTATGTCGCTGGGATTCATTCCCCATATGGGTCTGTTGTCCTTGTCGTAAAGAGTAAGATTGTAGTTGCTCATGTATGCTTCGTGCATAAGCTCGATTCCTGAATCTTCGCTCCACTTTCCCTGGCTCGAGTACACTTCCTCCAGATATGTGGTTATGGATTCATATCGTTTGTTCTGAACATCCTCCATGTAGTGCTCGAATATATCATTTACCGTCAAATTTACGAACAGCATTACAAGAAGTATGGCGGCCAGGGAACATACAGTCAGAAGGACTGCAATCTTATTTCTAATTGAATGCATGAAGCTCACCGCCAAATTTATATCCTGCCTTGGTGACAGTAACAATATACTTTGGATTTCTTGTATCTTCTTCTATTTTCTTTCTTATGTTTTTTATATGCACATCAACAGTCCTGTCATAACCATCAAAGTCATATCCGAAAATCTTGTCTATAAGCTGTTCCCTGGACATGACCTTGCCCTTGTTTGCAGCCAGTGTGTACAGTATGTCGAATTCGTTTGGAGTCATGGGTACCTCTGTGCCTTTGACATTCACCGAGCGTTTTTCGTAATTGATTGACAAATTGCCGTCGTCATAGATGTATTCCGATTTGCCCTCTTCCTTTTCAAGCCTCCTGAACAGTGAATTCACCCTGGCAGTAAGCTCTCTTGGACTGAACGGCTTGATCAGGTATTCATCGGCTCCGATGTTCAATCCTTCAATTTTATCATCAAGGGTGCTTTTTGCAGTGAGCATGAATATGTGTACATCCGATTCCTTTCGGATTATTCTGCACACTTCCTCTCCGCTGATGTCCGGAAGCATCAAATCCAATATTATGAGTTTGATGTTGTTTTTTCTGGCTGTCTCTATGCCTTCGACACCTTTGCCGGCAAGGAAAACACTGTACCCTTCCCTTTCAAGGTATGCTTTCATTACATCCGAAACTCTTTCATCATCTTCGATGATTAAAATATTTTTCATTTTGGTCTCCTTATCAGTCAGTTATAAGGCCGCTTCTTATTTCCTCCAGGTCTGCGCTGTCCAGGTCAGGAACCGACTTGAAAATTCCAAGCAGTGTTCCTTCCTTGACTATTCCATAAATACCGTCTTCTTCTGCCTTAAACTGCACCTGGTTTAATCCTCTGCTTCCGTTAAAAAAAGCCTTCTCTTCGCCTGTCATGCCATCGATTATAGAAAACTTTCCCTGGAAAAAATCAAATTCTTCAAAGTCAAACTGGACTATTATTGTTTCGCCGCTTTGAACAACTCCAATAATAGGCTGCAGTTCATATCCGATTCCCTTTAACAGAATCTTGTTCCCATTTGCTTTATTGATCAACATTTCTGTAGGTGCTTCCTTTATGTTGCCGTAGATGCTGGAGCCTGCAGTGCTTTGTGTGCCTTCGTCCTCCAGAGGTCTTGCGCAGCAGCTCGGTCCAGCGCTTGGAGCAGGAAGTGTCGGATCGTACTTGTTTGTGTCCACAATTCCCAGGTCGTCCACAACCCTGATCACCCCTCCTATCATTCCCATCCAGCAGCTGAAGTTCATATCCTTGTCAGCAGGCTCGAATTCAATTATGTTTTCCCCTTTGTTAATCTTCTTCTCCAAATTTAAAGAAAGAACTATAACCGCATTGTTGCAAGTGTTAAGTTCTGCACCATCAATAATCCATTTTACGGGAATTCCCTTCTGAACATAAAATGCATTTGGTGTGAATCCCTTGTTGCTTGCCGTCATTCTTATTACCTGGTAGCCGTCAACCATCTCTGCCTTTGCTACATTGGGATTTACGGCATCTTCTGACAAATTTTCTTCCTTCGCAAACGCCAGGGCAGTTGCGGGATTTACTCCAAGTATTGCAAGGCCCCTGTTTCCCATTATGAGACCCAGGACAATCACAAGAACTCCGCTCATTTTAAGAATCCTCTTGGTGTACCCTTTCGAAAGCAGTCCCGAAAGACCTCCGAAAGTAAGCATTAAAGGAACCGTACCCAGTGAGAAGAAAAACATGGAAAGAGCTCCTTTTGTCATACTTGATGTTCCCAGGGCGAAAAGCTGCATTGTCTGCAGTGGGCCGCAAGGCATGAGTCCGTTAAGTATTCCCACTATAAATGGAGATGATGACCTACTTTTAATCTTACAAAAAGATTTGGGCATTTTCAACTGAAATTTTCTGAATAATCCAAAACCTGCCATGTTGAAGCCCATCATGACCATGAAGACACCGGCAATTATCTGTACTGCAGCCTTGGATTTAATTGAAAGAGCAAACACTGAACCTGCAGCTCCTATTATTCCTCCCAGCACTGTGTATGATATGACCCTGCCCAGGTTGTACAACAGTGATGGTTTCAACGCATCCAGCTTACTGCCGCTTTCAGCCTTCAAGCTCTGCGACAGCATAATTCCGCCGCACATGCCCACACAGTGAATGGATGTAAGTATTCCGGCTATGAATAGTACACCATAGGAAGCGTTCTGCAATTTTGATTCCATGTCGAAGCCGCCTGTGTTAAACCCTAACAGTGCAATCACAGCAGCTATTATAAGAACACCAAGAAATTTGTAATCCGATTTTTCCGTCGCATATCCAGCTTTTTGAATAGCTTCCTTCAAACTTTCAATCTTAAAAACTTCGTCGTCATATTCTATGTCAAGGAATTGTCCGCTGAAGCTAGCCTTAGCGGTTATGACACCTTCTGTCTTGAGTGCTGAATTTTCCACCCTTGATTCGCAGGAAGAACATGTCATGTCGTACACTTTGATTCTTTCTTTTTTAATGCTCATTATACACCTCACCAATATTATTTTTGAAAATAATAAATTATTAAAATTATGGCAATAATAACAACAGTTGATATTAAGTAATCTTTGAATTTATATGTTTTTAGTGGACCTGGTCCTCCGCAGCAACCCATGATAATATTCTCCTTATGTTTTTTTATATATTAGTCCATATAAATGAAGAAAATATGAAGATTCATTCTATCTTCATATTTTCTTCACATGGGCAGTTTATAATAAACCAAGTTCTGAAGGTGGTGAGCATATGAAAAAAAATTGGTTTCAAAGATTTCTAGAAGCACTGGCCAAATCAAACGAGGAAGCTTTCAAAGGAAAGCCTCTGGACTGTTGCTCATTGAACAAAAATACTTCAGATAAAAAATAAAGCTAATATCTTATTGCAGGAAATCTCCTAATATAATTGTAAAATAAGACTGTCAGTATGCTGGACTGCCAGTCTTATTTTATTGTACTTTCAATTTTATGACATGAAAACTTTGATATTGCCTGACTTGATTTATGTTATTGTAATTTTCTGAAATGATATTTATAATGGTATTATCATTATCCGGAGGTTACTATGGACTTTTTGGCAGCTGTGGCTTTTTTCACACTTTCGCTGGTTTTCAGCATATCAAAAAATATTTCAACCATCTGGCCGTTGCTCTTGGGTATGGTTTCTTTTTCACTGGTGGCCTTTCACAGAGGCCATGATCTCAAAAGCATAGTAAACATGCTTCTTGGAGGTATGAAAAAGGCTTTGGCTCTCATGCCGATATTTGCTCTCATAGGAATAATAACGGCGCTGTGGAGGGCAGGAGGAACAATTTCATTTTTCGTCTACTACGGTACCAGGCTGATGAACCCGCAATACTTCATACTTTTTGCATTTTTCCTGACGTGCCTTGTTTCTTTCGCTTTAGGTACAAGCTTTGGCACTGCCGGAACAATCGGAGTTGTACTGATTGTTCTTGCAAAGGGAGGAGGTGTCAATCCAATGGCAGCTGCAGGTGCAATAGTATCAGGCGCGTTTTTCGGCGACAGGTGCTCACCGGTATCTTCAAGCGCAAACCTTGTTGCAACCGTTACAGGGACAAATTTGTACACCAACGTTAAAAACATGTTCAAGACAGGCTTTTTACCGTTTCTGCTTACGGCTGCATATTACGCATACCTTTCAGGACGGTATCCGCTGAGCCGTGCAAATTCAGAGCTTCTTGATCAAATAGCGTCTTATTTCAACTTGAACCTTCTGACCGTCCTTCCGGCGGCTGTGATTCTTTTTCTTGCCCTCATGAGAAAAAACGTTAAGCTATCCATGTTTTTCAGCATCATAGCGGCGTTCTTCGCATGCATATACCTGCAGAAAATATCACCGGTAGATATTTTAAAGACAATGGTATTCGGTTTTCATATAGAAGACGGGAGTTCTCTTGCAAATATAATTTCCGGCGGTGGTTTATTATCCATGGTAAATGTTTCATTGGTAGTTCTGATTGCATCATCCTACTCGGGCATATTCGAAGGAACAGGAATGCTCAATGACATACAGGGATTCCTTGTCAGGATGAGCGATAAGATTGGAGTGTATCTGACAACCATGTTCGCCAGCATCGCAACCTGCGCGTTCTGCTGCAATCAAACTCTTCCGGTGCTCCTGACTCAGCAGCTAATGGACAAAATATATAAAGGCAAAGGGTTTTCAAATGAAGAACTTGCAATAGACATTGAAAACACCGCCATATTGATTGCAGAGCTTTTTCCCTGGAGCATAGCCATAGCCGTACCTCTGGCTACTCTGTCCGTCGATTCAGGTGCCATTCCCTATGCGGTATACCTTTACATTGTTCCCTTGATCAATGTGTTCAGATTAAAGAATGCATAGTCTTATGGTTGTGGTCTTGATTTCGCTCCAATTCTCAAAGCTTTCTCACATCGAAATTGTCGTCCAGCAGCAGCCAGTTTTGGGTGAACGGATATCCAAGTCCCCAGTAGCTTAATCCGCGAAGATCATATTCCTTCACAGCATCAAATTTCGCCTGAGCGCTTCTGGCATCCTCAAACCAAACCTCATGGGCGTTGCCCTCATCATCTGTGTATCTGAAATATGGAGACTGGGCAACATAATCATACTTTATTTCAGACATGTGTTCATTTGCCCTTCTCATGGCTTCATCAACGCTTATGGTTTCAGCTTCATCGCCTGATGCAAACGGAAGCTTCCAGTCCCTGGCATATATTTGAAATCCCATGAGTATCTTGTTTCTTGGAATCACAGATACGGCATAGTCAAGAACCTTTTCTATCTCGTTTATGGGAGAGATTGCTCTTGGAGGTCCGCCTCTCCATCCCCACTCGTAGGTCATGAGAACCACAAAATCCGCCAGACGTCCATGGGCAGAATAATCATGGGCCTCATATAGAAGGCCTCTTTGTTCGGCGCTGACTTTGGGAGCCAATGCTGTTGAAACGAAAAATCCTTCATCGTGCAGCCTGTTCACGGTGCTTTCAAGGAAGCTGTTGTATGCCTCTTTGTCTTCCGGAAGCACATATTCAAAATCAATGTTGAGCCCACTGTATCCCTTGTCCTTCATGGTGCTGAGTATGTTGTCCTGCACGACTCTAACTGTGGCAGGGTTGTTGAGTATGATATTGGCTATGTTTTCACCTCTTACGTTTCGCGTAAAGTTAACAACGGACATCATTGGAACCACTCCGTTGGAAATGGCCTCCCCTATGGCAGGCTCGTCATCAATGGGAACGAGGCTTCCGTCTTCATTGATAAGGTATGCGAAGGGACTAAGGTACGTAAGAAATTCGCCTGCCCCTTCCACAATAGGCAGAGCATCACGACCGAGTATGTATGTGTATGCATTCACTTCTATCTCGGGCTTTTCCTTTTCGGGCAGCTTCAGAACCAGTCCCGGATAGATGATGTCAGGGTTTAAGATGCGGTTTTCCCATAAAAGTTCCTGCACGGGCACACCGTGGCTTTGAGCTATATTCCAGATTGTATCTCCTTGTTTTACCGTATATTCATTGGTTTTATCAGGTATTAACAGGGACTGTCCGACGAGAAGCACAGCAGGATTTTCCAGACCGTTGGCTTCCATTATGTCATGTATGTCAACCTTGTAGTAGTCGGCTATTCTCCACAATACCTCTCCTTGTTGAACCGTATGTATGCGCATGGCACCCTCCTCATATTATTTCAAGCTAAATAGAATTTATTGCATTATATTAATAATATATTCAGCAGCTTTTTTCTGATGATAAAAGCTTTTCAAATATAAGACTTTGCTGCTTTATTTATAATGTATAATTCAAAAAACAAAAAAAGGGCAAGGCCCTTTTTATAATTCTGAAATACAGCTACAGCTTAGCGATGTCAGTTCTGTACTGCATGTTGCTGAAATGGATCTTAGGTATGTTTTTGTACACTCTTTCTCTTGCTTCTTCCAGGGTGTTTCCAAGCGCTGAAACTGCCAGAACCCTTCCGCCGTCCGTAACGACTTTTCCGTCTTTTAATGTTGTGCCTCCGTGGAAAACCACTATGTCTTCGTCAACCTGGTCAAGCCCTGTTATTTCAAATCCTTTTTTGTACTCCTCAGGATATCCGCCGGAAGCGATGATCACTGTGACGCTTTTTTCTTCCTTCCATTTAAGGTCATCTGAAGAGAGATTGCCGTCTATGCATTTTTCCATTATATCAACCAGGTCCGATTCAAGCCTCGGTAGCACTGATTCCGTTTCAGGGTCACCAAAGCGTGTGTTGTATTCAAGAACCTTAGCCTGGTCGCCCTTAATCATGAGTCCGATGAACAAGACTCCGCAAAAGTCGATTCCTTCCTCTTTAAAGCCGTTCAGTGTCCTGGCAATTATATTTTCCTCTATATACGCATTAAGCTTCTGTGTATATATGGGGTTGGGGGAAAAGTTGCCCATTCCTCCTGTGTTAAGTCCCATATCGCCGTCGTAAGCCTTCTTGTAGTCCCTTGCACTCTCCATGGGAACAATGCTTTTGCCGTCAACAAAGCATAGGAGTGAAGTCTCCGTTCCGTCCAGAAACTCCTCTATAACTACAGTGTCTCCGGCTTCTCCGAACTGCTTCTGGTCTATTATGCTCTTTATGGCTTCCTTTGCATCTTCCTTTGTCTCGCAGATAAGAACTCCCTTGCCCGCTGCCAGACCATCGGCCTTAACCACAACGGGAACTTCAAAATCCTTCAGACTTTCCAGTGCTTTGGCCGAATCTGTAAAAACCTCATACCTGGCAGTTGGAATGTTGTATTTCTGCATGAAGTCCTTTGAATAGGACTTGCTGCCTTCAAGCCTTGCTCCTTTTTTAACCGGACCAAAGGCTCTTATACCCTTTTCTTTGAGCATATCAACCAGACCGCCTACGAGAGGCCCTTCAGGTCCCACAACGACCAGGTCTATTTTGTTTTCTGCTGAAAACTCGGTGATTTCCACCAAATTATCAGCTTTTATATGAACGATTTCAGCTATCTGCCCTATTCCCGCATTTCCGGGAGCACAGTAAAGCTTTGAAACCTTCCTGCTTTGCTTTAGTTTCCAGCATATGGTGTGTTCTCTCGCCCCGCTGCCTACAACAAGAATCTTCATAAAAACCTCCCTTTGTTAATGCTTAAAGTGTCTCATGCCTGTGAAAAGCATTGAAATGTTGTGATTGTCGCACGCTTCTACGGAGTCCTTGTCCCTTACAGATCCACCCGGCTGAATTATAGCCGTGATTCCTGCCTTCGCAGCTTCTTCCACACAGTCGGAGAATGGGAAGTACGCATCTGAGGCCATAACTGCTCCCTTCAGTTTTTCTTCTCCAAGAAATTCTACAGCATGCTCAATGGACTGCTTGCATGCCCAGATTCTGTTTACCTGACCGGGTCCTATTCCTATGGACTGACCGTCCTTCACGATGGTGATGGCGTTAGACTTTGTGTGCTTTACAATCTTCCATGCCATCATCATATCCTTAATTTCCTGTTCTGTGGGGCTCTTCTTTGTTACAGTTGTGAGCTCGCCTTCAAGAAGCTTCGAATCTATTGTCTGAACCAGAATTCCTCCTGCAACCTTTTTAAGGTCATAAGCATTTTCATCCTGTTTATGCAATATGTTTTCAATGAGCAGAAGTCTTATGTTTTTCTTTGATTTAAGAATTTCAAGGGCCTTTTCCGAATATGCTGGAGCAACCACAATCTCTACAAAAATCCTGTTGATTTCTTCAGCGGTCTTTTCATCCACTTCCCTGTTCATTACCACAATTCCTCCGAATATGGATGTTGGATCGGCATTGTATGCTTTTGTGTAGGCTTCGAACAGGCTGTCTGCTGTTCCAACTCCGCATGGGTTCGCATGCTTGCAGGCTACAACTGCAGGCTCTTCAAACTCTTTCAGCAGTTCAAGGGCTCCGTTGGTATCATTGATGTTGTTGAAGGACAGTTCCTTGCCGTGAAGCTGCACAGCTGATGACAGAAGTCCGTCGCACCTTCTTACTTCCTTATAGAATGCAGCCTTCTGGTGCGGGTTTTCACCGTATCGCATTTCCTGAACCTTTTCAAATGTCATTGTGAACGTTTCAGGAAGGCTTTCATCATGCCTTTCCTTTCTCATGTAAGAAGCTATCAACGTGTCGTAGTGTGATGTGTGCTCAAATACTTTTGAGCACAGATAAAACTTTGTGTCCGTTGAAACCTGTCCGTATGACTTAAGTTCCTCAAGGACCGCTGCGTAGTCTCTTGGATCAACTATGACTGCAACGTCCTGGTAGTTCTTTGCCGCAGAGCGGAGCATTGTGGGTCCTCCTATGTCTATGTTCTCTATGGCAACCTCTCTTGTGACACCGTCCTTGAGTATTGTCTGCTTGAAAGGATACAGATTGACAACAACCATGTCTATGGTGTCAATGTGAAGTTCCTGAAGCTGTTTCATATGTTCAGGATTTGAACGCATTGCAAGAAGACCTGCGTGGATATTGGGGTGCAGAGTCTTTACCCTGCCGTCAAGACATTCCGGAAAACCCGTTACCTCTGAAATCCCGGTAACCTTAACTCCTGCTTCTTCCAGAGCCTTGTGGGTTCCTCCCGTGGAGATTATTTCAATTCCAAGTTCCTGTAGTTCTTTTGCAAACTCAACTATTCCGGTTTTATCAGACACGCTGATTAAAGCTTTCATTTAATAAATCAACTCCTCGATATTTATTTCAGTTACCGCATTAATTTTCACTCTTAATTCTTAACTCTTCGTTATTTATTATTCTGACTCTTCTTCCCTGAACCTCAAGACGTCCTTCGCAAAAAAGCTTTACAGCCTGAGGGAGAATCCTGTGTTCCACCTTAAGTATCTTTTGCTGAAGCGATTCTGCCGTATCTTCAAAGTTTACTTCCACAGTCTCCTGAAGTATGATGGGTCCCGTATCTGCTTCTTCGTCCACGAAATGAACCGTAGCACCGCTTACCCTGACCCCGTACTGTACAGCAGCCTCGTGAACCTTGAGTCCGTAATAGCCTTTGCCGCAAAAGGATGGTATCAGTGACGGATGTATGTTGATTATCCTGTTTCTGTACTTTTCGATGAACCTGCGGGATAAAATCTTAAGATATCCTGCCAGAACCACAAGCTCGACCCCGCGGCTTTCAAGCACCTTTATGACAGCTTCGTTGTAGCTTTCATTGTTTTCGTAGTCCTTGTGATTTAAAAAAAACGCATCTATGTTGTGCTGTCTTGCCCTCTCCAAGCCGTATGCCGAGCTTTTGTCTGATATTACAGCTTCAATGCTCCCGTTTATGCACCCGGCTTCCATGCTGTCAATGAGGGACTGTAGGTTCGTTCCTGATCCGGAAATCAATACACCTATCTTTAGTTGTGGCATATTTTAAGTCCGCCTTCCCTTCTGACAGTTTTTCCGATTATTGCAGGCTTTTCACCCTGACTTTCAAGATATCTGATAACTTCATCAGCTGTGTCACAATCAACTGCCAGCACCATTCCGATACCCATGTTGAACGTTGAGTACATTTCTTCAATGTCAATGTTTCCTTCCCTTTGTATGAGCTTGAAAACAGGAAGTACCTGGATGTTTTTTGTATCAATGTCTGCAGTGATTCCTTCAGGAAACATTCTCGGAATGTTTTCATAGAAACCGCCGCCTGTAATGTTTGACATTCCCTTTATTTCAAATTTAGAAATCAAATCCATAATGAGCTTTGGATATATACGGGTTGGAGCGAGAAGAGCCTCTCCCAGCGTACATCCCAGCTCCTTAACATAGTCATCCACATTGTAGTTCTTATGGTCAAAGAACACTTTTCTTACCAGTGAATAGCCGTTAGAATGGAACCCGCTTGAAGGTATGCCAATCAGCACATCGCCTTCAACTATTTTTGAACCGTCAATTATTTTTTTCCTGTCAACTATTCCTACGCAAAAACCTGCTATGTCGTATTCTCCGTCACCGTAAAGTCCCGGCATTTCCGCTGTTTCTCCTCCGATAAGAGCAGCCCCCGCCTTTATGCAGCCGTTGGCAACACCTTTGACTATGTCGGCAGCCTTCTTGGGATCAAGCTTGCCTGTGGCGATGTAATCCAGGAAAAACAGAGGCTTGGCGCCCTGGCAAATTACATCGTTAACGCACATGGCAACAGCATCCTCACCTATGGTGTCATGAATGTCCGTCTTGAAAGCAATCATGAGTTTTGTTCCCACACCGTCTGTTCCCGAAACGAGAACAGGTTCCTCATATTCATTCTTGTCTATTCCGAACATTCCGCCGAAGCCTCCTATATCGGACATTACTCCCTTGGTGTATGTTTTCTTAACGTAGTCCTTTATGAGTCTAACTGTTTCATATCCGGCATGGATGTCAACGCCGGAGTCTTTGTATGTTAATTTATCAGACATAATAATCTCCTTAATCGAATTTTGGAACTTCCATTGGATAATCACCGTTCAGACATGCGAGACAGAATCCTCTGTCTGATTCCGTGGATCTTATAAGACCTTGCAGGCTTATGAAATGAAGACTGTCTGCCTTGATGTAGTCTTTTATGGCATCTACGGATTTGTTGGCTCCTATAAGGTAGCTTCTAAACGGTGTGTCTATTCCGAAGAAGCATGAATGGGTAACCGGCGGTGAAGCTATTCTCACATGGACTTCCTTTGCTCCTGCATCCCTTACCATCTGAGCAAGCTGCCTTGTGGTTGTTCCTCTTACTATGCTGTCGTCTATCATTACAACAACCTTGTCTTTTACAAGATCCTTGTTAACACTCAGTTTTGTCTTTACGCCTTCTTCACGTAGTGACTGGCTGGGTTCGATAAATGTTCTTTTGGCGTATCTGTTTTTTATGAGACCCAGGCCGTAAGGAATTCCAAGTTCATTGGCATAACCAATGGCTGCTGGAGTACCCGAGTCCGGAACACAGAAAACCAGATCCGCTTTGACGGGAGATTCCTGCGCCAGTATTCTTCCTGCATTATATCTTGACTGATAAACATTGATTCCGTCAATTGTGCTGTCCGGCCTTGCAAAATAAACGTATTCGAATATGCAGGATTTTTGCTGAGCGTACTTGCTGCTTTTAATGCTTTCCACTCCGTTTTCGTCGATTATTACTATTTCTCCGGGTTCAATGTCTCTGATGAATTCTCCGCCCATGGCATTTATGGCGCAGCTTTCCGAAGCCAGAAGGTATCCGTCAGGCCTTTTCCCCAGGCAAAGAGGCCTTAGCCCGAAATGGTCGCGAACCCCTATGAGCTGTTTTCCGGTTGTGATTACAAAAGCAAATGCTCCCTTGATGATTTCCATGACATTTTTAATGGATTTGAGCACGTCTCCGTTGGCGTTTCTTGCTATCATGTTAGCAACGACTTCCGTGTCTATTGATGTCTGGAAAATAACTCCGCTGTCCTCAAGTATGTTTCTGAGGCTGTCAGCATTGACCAGATTACCGTTGTGGGCCAATGCCAGCGTGCCGTTTTTATATCTTACAACAAGAGGCTGGGCATTTTCGATTTCGCTTCCGCCGGATGTTGAATATCTCACATGTCCGATGGCAATTCCTCCGGACAGGTTTTTAATCACTTCTCCTGTTAAAACGTCAGAAACAAGTCCCATATTCTTGTGATATTGAATTTTGCCTCCTGTGTTGATGGCTATTCCTGCGCTCTCCTGCCCTCTGTGCTGCAGGGCAAACAATCCGTAATATACCAGCTGTGATGTTATGTCAGGGTTATCTGAAAACACCCCTACAACTCCGCATTCCTCATGAAGCTTGTCGTCTAAAATTAAATCCTGCATAGCGTCTCCTCGCATATTACTTTTTCTTGCTTATTCTTTCCAGAACTTCCTGGTATACTTCTTCTACTCCGCCCATGTCTCTTCTGAATCTGTCCTTGTCCAGTTTCTTGTTTGTTTCAGCATCCCATAGTCTGCATGTGTCAGGTGAAATTTCATCTGCAAGTATTACCTGTCCGTCGTAGATTCCGAACTCAAGTTTGAAATCTATGAGCTTTATGTTTATTTCCAGGAAGAACTTCTTAAGCACTTCATTAACCATGAGCGCATATTTCTTAACTGTTTCAAGCTGTTCGTCCGTGGCATATTCCATTGCCTGAATGTGGTAGTCGTTAATCATTGGATCTCCAAGCTCGTCGTTCTTATAGGAAAACTCAAGAACTGTTTTCTTCATTGGAACTCCTTCCTCAATACCGAGTCTCTTGGACAGCGATCCCGCAGCCACGTTTCTTACGATTACTTCAAGGGGAAGTATCTTAACAGCCTTAACCAGTGATTCCCTGTCATTTAAAAGTTCTATCTGATGTGTAGGTACGCCTTCCTGTTCCAAAAGCGCAAACAACGCAGCTGACATCTTGTTGTTAACAACGCCTTTGCCTACAATGGTTCCTTTTTTCTCGCCGTTGAATGCCGTTGCATCATCCTTGTATTCAACGATGTATTTTTTCTCGTCGTCTGTTTTAAAAACTTTCTTTGCTTTTCCTTCGTAAATCATTTCCAACTTCTTCATGGTATCCTCCGATTATTTAGAATTTAATTTTTCGTTTAATTTTTTATCCTTAAGGATGACTTTTTCAGCCATCTGTTTCTTGTACTCCTTGAACTTGCTCCTTAACTCCTCATGTTTGACAGAAAGTATCTGGACTGCCAGAAGAGCCGCATTGTCGGCGCCGTTAATGGCTACTGTAGCCACCGGTACTCCAGGAGGCATCTGAACTATGGCAAGCAATGCATCCAGGCCGTCAAGCTCTGTTGAGCTTATAGGAAGCCCTATAACGGGAAGAGGAGTGCACCCTGCCAAAACTCCCGGCAGATGAGCAGCTTTTCCTGCTGCTCCTATGAGCAGCTCGTATCCGTTTTGCTCAGCGTCTTTTGCAAAGTTTATTGCCACATCAGGTGTTCTGTGAGCCGAAATAACCCTCACATCAACCTCAACTCCAAAATCCTTCAGTATGTTGTATCCTTTTTCCACTACCTGGAAGTCCGAATCGCTTCCCATGATTATTGCTGCCTTCATTTTTCCTCCTGTTTATCTGTAGTATTTAACCCCTGATTCAAATATGAGCTGGTCTTTGTTGCCCGGTATGTTTAAATAAGTGTCTTTATCCATTCTTTCCGAATGTCCCATTTTGCCCAGAACCCTTCCGTCCGGACTGGTTATTCCTTCTATTGCTTCAACCGACCCGTTGGGGTTGTACGTTCCGTCATAGGACGGCATATGCTGTTCATCAACGTACTGAGTTGCAATTTGGCCGTTTTCTTTAAGTCTTTGTATCCACTCTGCATTTGCTGCAAATCTTCCTTCTCCGTGGGACAGCGGCATAAGGTGCTCATCTCCCACGTTGCATCCCAAAAGCCATGGTGAAAGGTTTGAAACAACCTTTGTTCTTGCAAATGTTGAAATGTGGCGTGCTATTTTGTTGTAGGTCAGCGTCGGATAGTCTTCCTGCATTTGCACAATCTCACCGAAGGGAACGAGACCAAGCTTGATTAGCGCCTGGAAACCGTTGCATATGCCGATTATAAGTCCGTCACGATTTTTTAAGAGGTCTGTAACGGCATCCTTCAAAATTTCGTTTCTGAATACTGCAGCTATGAACTTTCCCGAACCTTCCGGTTCATCACCTGCGCTGAAGCCTCCGGGAAATGCTATTATCTGAGATTTTCTTATTAATTTTTCCATTTCCCTTATGGATTCCTGCACATCCTGGGCTGAAAGGTTTCTGAACACAAATATTTCAGCCTCTGCACCGGCTCTTTCAAAAGCTCGTTTTGTGTCGAATTCGCAGTTTGTCCCGGGAAATGCCGGAATGAATACCTTGGGCTTAGCTATGGACAGGGATGATTTAATTTTGCTTTCTCCCGTGTACGAATAACTCTCCACAAGACCTGAAACGTCCTTTTTAACAGGATATACACAGTTTAAGGGCTCCATCCAGCTCTTCTTCATCTCGTCTATCTTAACCGTCTCGCCGTTTACTGAAACTTCCTTTTCCTCTGTAGTATTTCCCAACAATGTTCCGAAAATAATTGTTCCGGAATGTTCTTTTATTTCCAGCACCATATCCCCGTAGCCGGCTCTGAAGAGTTCCTCGCTGCTCAGTCCTTCTGCTGCCCTAAAGCCTATTTCGTTTCCAAAGGTCATCTTTGAAATGGCCGCTGCTGCTCCGCCGTGTCCCACAGTGTGGGCGCTGAGCACATTTCCCTTTAATATCTCTTCATGTATTTTTTCGTATTTTTCCTTTATATCATTGAAATCAGGAATATTGTCCTCATTTTTGTTTATGTTCACAAGAATCACCTGGCTGCCGGCTTTCTTGAATTCAGGCGTTACGGTGTTTTTTACGTCTGAAACGCACACCGCGAAGCTTACCAGCGTTGGGGGAACATTCATGTCCTTGAACGTTCCGGACATGCTGTCCTTTCCGCCTATGGCAGGTATCTCAAGCTCGTGCTGAGCCTTGTATGCTCCAAGCAGGGCGCTTAATGGCTTGCCCCAGCGGGATGGTTCCTTCCCCAGCTTCTCGAAGTATTCCTGGAAAGTAAGTCTTATTTTCTTATAGTCTCCTCCCATTGCAACTATTTTTGCAACAGAGTGGATTACTGCATACATTGCACCGTGGTATGGGCTTTCCTTTGAAAGGAAGGGATCAAATCCGTGTGCCATGAGAGAGCAAGTACTTGTCACTCCTTCAAGCACAGGTATTTTAGCAGCCATTCCTTCCGCAGGAGTGAGCTGCGTCCTGCCCCCAAAGGGCATTACAACTGTTGCCGCACCTACGGTGGAATCAAATCTCTCAACGAGCCCCTTCTGGCTTGCCACGTTTAAATCCTTCAGGTTTTCAAGCCAGTCTTCCTTTGTTCCTGCTGCCCCGGCTGACGTAAATACACTTTCAGGCTCCTTCACAAATGCATCTACTTTCTGCTTCACTCCATTTGTGTCCAAAAAGTCCCTGCTTATATTGAGAACGTCCTTTCCTCTCCAGGTCATTCTCAGCCTCCTGTTGTCCGTAACCTCAGCCACTACCGTTGATTCAAGGTTCTCTCTTTTGGAAAGCTCCATGAATCTGCCCGCATCTTCCTTTCTTACAACCACTGCCATTCTTTCCTGTGATTCTGATATGGCCAGTTCAGTTCCGTCAAGACCTTCGTATTTTTTAGGCACCGCATCGAGGTTTATATCAAGCCCTTCTGCCAGCTCGCCTATGGCAACTGAAACGCCGCCGGCACCGAAGTCATTGCATCTTTTGATAAGTCTGCTTACTTCAGAATTTCTGAAAAGTCTCTGGATTTTTCTTTCCGTAGGCGCGTTTCCTTTTTGCACCTCGGAGCCGCACACCAGTATGGATTCTTCCGTATGCTCCTTTGAAGAGCCTGTCGCACCGCCGCAGCCGTCCCTTCCCGTCCGTCCTCCAAGAAGTATCACCACGTCTCCTTTTTCAGGAACTTCCCTTACAACATTGGACCTGGGAGCCGCTGCAATGACTGCTCCGATTTCCATTCTCTTTGCTACGTAGTCAGGATGGTATATTTCAACCACATGTCCCGTTGAAAGACCTATCTGGTTGCCGTATGAACTGTATCCCGCCGCGGCTTCTGTAGATATTTTCCTTTGAGGTAGCTTTCCCGGCAGGGTATCCTTAAGGCTTTGCCTTGGGTCACCGCTTCCTGTGACACGCATTGCCTGATACACGTATGCTCTGCCTGAAAGAGGGTCTCTTATGGCTCCTCCAAGACAGGTTGCGGCTCCCCCGAACGGTTCTATTTCAGTGGGATGGTTGTGAGTTTCATTCTTGAACATCAGCAGCCATTCCTCTTCTTTGCCGTCTACATCAGCTTTGATCACTATGCTGCACGCATTTATTTCGTCTGACTCTTCCAGGTCGTCAAGAAGCCCTTTTTTCTTAAGCTCCTTTGCGCCGATGGTTGCCAGGTCCATGAGACACAGGTCTTTTTGCCTGCCCGCGTGAACATATTCTCTGCTTTTCAGATATTCATTGTACGTTTTTTTGATTTCGTCTGTTATTTTTCCGCCTTCAAATTCCACGTTGGTTATAACTGTGGAGAATGTTGTATGTCTGCAGTGATCAGACCAGTATGTGTCAATCACCTTTATTTCCGTAACCGTTGGATTTCGTTTCTCTGTGTTCCTGAAATAATCCTGACAAAAAAGCAAATCCTCAGTGCTCATAGCAAGACCCGTTTTATTTTTATAGTCTTCTATTTCTTCCTTGGATTTGTATATGAAATTTTCAACCTGCTCAACATCGGAAGGCTCAGGATATTCTTCATCCAAAGTTGATGGTTTTTCAAGATCTGCTTCTCTTGAATCAACCGGGTTAATGTAGTAATCTTTTATTTTTTCAACGTCTTGTTCTGACAGCTGTCCTACAAGAATCAATACTCTGGCGTACCTTACAGGAGGCTTTTCCTTTCCTGTAACAATCTGGATGCACTGGGCCGCAGAATCCGCTCTCTGGTCATATTGTCCCGGAAGAAATTCCACTGCAAACAATTTGCTTCCTGAAGCATCAATTTGTTCCAGGTAAATCTGATCCTGGTTAGGCTCTGAAAAAACTTCTGATACAGCCTTTTGGAAATCTTCTGCGCTAACATGGGACACATCGTATCTGTTCAGGATTCTTAAATTGCTCAAACCCTCAAGCTGCAAATTTTCCTTGAAGTTATTCAGCAAATTTAGGGCTTCTGTGTTAAAACCCTGTTTTTTTTCTACAAATACCCTTTTAACATCAAAGTTCATATGTTACCATCCTTATCGTTATACAAAACTCAACATTCATTTTCAAATATATATTAACAAATATAAAAAGCTTTGTCAACGACTTTTCAAGATGATTTTTATGTTTTGTTCATTTGATTTTCGTATTTAAACGAATGTTCAGTGTTTGTTCGCCTGCTTATTTCGTTTTAATATGAATGAAGTAAAATATACCAATATAATGGAATTATGTTCGGACTGTATCGTCGCAATGCAGTTTCCGGCAAGGACGAGACATGCATTCCTCGTTTTTTATATAATGAAAGAAAACTATCCTAATATATAAAAAAGGAACCGGTATTTGCCGGTTCCCACTAGTTATTCTGTATATTCCCTTGCTGATTCTTCTCCCCTTAACACTCTCAAGGCACCGTAGGCCAGCGCCTCCATTTCATTCTCACCTGCTAGTATTTCAACAGGGCCGATAAAAGCCACACGTTTTTCAATCCAGGATGTGAGCAATTTCGAATGGGCGATGCCCCCTGTAAGTATGATAAGGTCAACGCGTCCTTCCACAACCGTAGCCAACTCTCCTATTCCCTTAGCCACCTGGTATGCCATGGCTTCGTAAATGGTCTTGGCTTCCTGGTTTCCGTCAGCAATCATTTTTTCAACTTCTCTTGCATCGACAGTGTTAAGGTATGCCTTAAGGCCTCCGTTTCCTCGCAGCTTCCTCTGCATAGTCTTTTTGTCAAATTTCCCGGAATAACACAGGTTTATAAGTTCCCTGCACGGAACCCTTCCTGCTCTCTCCGGAGAAAACGGTCCTTCATCGTCTGAAACCAGGTCAATTATATGTCCGTTGCTGTGAATGTTGATTGAAATCCCGCCTCCCAAATGAGCGACAATAATATTTACATCCTCGTATTTTCTGCCGAGCTTTTTTGCTGCCTTGATGGCCATGGCCCTGGTATTCAAAACATGGCTGGAACTGGTGCGCGGTAAATCAGGCATACCTGATATCCTGGCAATGTCCGTCAGCTCGTCAGTCATCACGGAGTCATAAATGTACGAAGGAATTCCCGCCGCTTTAGCAATGCCATATGCAATGGGAGCCGCAAGATTGGAGGCGTGCTCCATAACAGGTCTGTTTTCAACCCTGTCTATCATCAGATCGTTGATGATATATGCTCCCGATTTGACCGGAGGAAGCATACCACCTCTGGCAACAACCGCCGAAAGGTCCGTTATGTCATATCCGTGTTCTTTAAGATACTTCATAACATAATCCCTTCTCATTTGGAGCTGGTCTTCTACATTTTCAAACTTTTCTATAACTTCTACAGGATGATTTATAGTGTACGTAAAAATTTCCTTTTCATCTTCATACAACGCTATTTTTGTGGAAGTTGAACCCGGGTTTATAGCTAATATTTTGTAGCTCATATTGTTCAGCCTTTCTTTTGTATTTTAGCTTACTGCTTCCATTCCTGCATTAAACGCCTTCACGTTCAGCTCTGCAAAATTTTCTTTTACGGAACCTTTTATGGCCTTATCCCAATCGATGTCCGTAAGATCCATCATTTTTGCCAGAGCTCCGAGAAGCACAACGTTCATAACCTTCACATTCCCTAAATCAGCTGAAATATTGGCAGCGTTAAGAACTTTAGTATGAACTTTTTCCTTTAAAATGTCAAGAACTCCCTGTGGATAGTCCGCCTTGCCTGACAGCACCGGTGCCGAAGGTATCTCATAGTCGTTTACAACACATACGCCGTCAGGCTTTAAAAATTCAAGCCATCTTATTGCTTCCATTTTCTCAAAGGAAACAAGAATGTCGGCCTGACCTTTTCCGATTATGGGAGATGAAATATTTTCTCCGTACCTCACCTGGGTTGAAACGCTTCCTCCCCTTTGAGCCATTCCGTGAATTTCTGACATCTTTACATCGTAGCCCGCATCCATCAAGCCTGTCGAAAGTATTTTGCTCACAAGAATTGTTCCCTGACCGCCTACTCCAACTAACAATATATTTTTAGTTTCCTTCATATCACTCACCCACCTTACTGATAGCTTTAACTGGGCACACCTGCATGCAAAGCTTGCATCCCACGCATTGAACCTTGTTTATGTTTGACTTTTTAATTGCCTTGTTGAAATAAATTGCAGGGCAGCCTGTACCAACGCACTTTTTACAGCCTATGCACTTGTCGTGGTCAACCTGGCACACTCCGTTTATGGGACCGAACTCTTCAATATCGGCATCCGAGTATTTCTTCAGGGCGCATGGATATCTTGATATAATAACAGATGGTTCATCAAGAACAAAGGCCCAGTCAAATGCAGCCTTCATCTGTGCGTTGTCAAGAGGATTTACAGTTCTCACATGGTCTATACCAAGAGCTTTTACGATTTGTTCGATATCTGTTATTTTTGCAGTATCTCCCTGCAGCGTGAAGCCAGTTCCCGGGTTTTCCTGGTGTCCAGTCATGGCAGTTATTCTGTTATCAAGAATACATGTAACTGTGTTGCTCTTGTTATAAACAACATCCAGCAAGCTTGTCATTCCGGAATGGAAGAATGTTGAGTCACCTATGGTTGCAACCAGCCTCTTATCAACGTTAGCCTTATCAAAAACCTTTTTGGCACCATGGGCCATGCTTACGCTTGCTCCCATACAGATTATTGCATCTGTTGCATTTAATGGTTCAGCTCCTCCCAGAGTATAGCAGCCTATGTCACTGGTAATCATGACGTTCTTTCTCTTTGACAGTTCATAATAAAATGCTCTGTGAGGACATCCTGCGCAAAGTGTAGGAGGTCTTCCCACTGCAACAGTCCTGTCATATTCTATTGTTTCTCTTTTTGTTTCAAAAAGTGATTCCTCAACTATGTCAGGATTCAGTTCCCAGGTGTTTGGTATTTTGTCTTTGCCTATGCACTTGATTCCTGCTGCTCTTATCTGTTCTTCCATGAAAGGTTCGAGCTCTTCAACAACATAGAGAATTTCAACCTCTTCGGCAAATTTTCTTATTTTTTCCATTGGAAGAGGGAATGTGAAACCCAGCTTCAGGTAGGATGCCGAATCCTTGAAAACTTCCCTTGCATACTGATATGCGACGCCTGCTGAAATTACTCCTATTTTTTTGCTGTTCCATTCAACTTGGTTCAAATCTGTCTCATTTGAAAACTTCTCAAGTTCAACCAGCTTTTTTTCAACCTTCAAATGAAGCATTCTTGCTGTAGCCGGAGCTATTAGATACTTTTCCGTTTCTTTTTTGTATTCTTTGATGGGAACCTCTGTTCTTTCTCCTGTTTCCACAACCGACTTGCTGTGGCAGAGCCTGGTTGTCATTCTTATCATTACCAGCGTATCGTATTTTTCGCTTATTTCCAGTGCTGTCTTTACCATGTCCTTGCATTCCTGGCTGTTGCTTGGCTCAACCATTGCAACCTTTGCCATTCTTGCGTAATATCTGTTGTCCTGCTCGTTTTGAGAAGAGTGAAGGCCGGGGTCATCAGCACTTATCAGTACCATCCCTCCGTTAACTCCGGTGTATCCGATTGAAAAAAACGGGTCTGCGGCAACGTTAAGACCTACATGCTTCATGGCGGTCAGTGTTCTTGCTCCTGCTATGCATGCGCCGATGGCAGATTCGACAGCCACCTTCTCGTTAGGAGCCCATTCTGCTATTATTTCCTTATAGGGTGCTATATTCTCAAGTATTTCGGTGCTGGGTGTTCCGGGATACGCCGCTGCGTAGTGAACGCCCGCTTCATAGGCTCCAAGCGCAATGGCTTCGTTTCCAGTCAATAACTTTTTCATTCATTGTCCTTCCTTTCTGATTTTATAACTATTGCAACTCATATTACGCTGCATATAATCATACTCCGAAATTCACATTGCATTTTTCATGCCACATAACATTAGAGACATCATCATTCAGAATCATGAATTTTCAGCCGTTTATCGAAGAAACGTTTTCTGGCGCAAAGATCGAAAGGGTTGAGCGGCATACCTTTCTATACCTTTCAACCCTTTTAAGTATCACTTGCTGTTGAGCATGGATAGATTTAGAATTTCGTTCTCCAGCGATAAAATGTTGCTTTGTATGTCCTTATACCTTTCCACGTTCATCTTATCCTTTTCAAGATAACCTTTTGTGTTTTCTAAGGTGGTTTCAAACATTGACTTAAGTTTTTCTATTTCTTTTTTCAAATCCTCAATCTGTACTTCCTTGGCCGAGTCTCTTGCGCAGCTTACGGCATCCTCAACAGTCTCCTCGGAAATCTCGCACTCTTTCTGAACGTCATACACCTTGTTGTATTCCGGAATTATGCAGTTTATTTTGAGCCTGTTCTTAATTTCTTCCGCAAAGGAAATTTTGGCTTCATGCTCACCGTGGACGATGAATACTTTTTTCGGTTTCTCCCTGAAACTTTCAAGCCAGCTTATTAGCCCTTCCTTGTCAGCGTGTCCCGAAAAGCCTTCCACACTGTATATTTCGGCCATTACCCTGACTTCATCTCCCAGTACCTTTACAAATTCCTGACCATCAAGGATTTTTCGCCCCAGCGTTCCTTCTGCCTGGTATCCCACAAACACTATGCTTGCTTCCTTCTTCCAAAGGTTGTGTTTAAGGTGGTGTTTTATTCTCCCTGCTTCACACATGCCGCTGGCTGAAATAATGACCTTAGGTTCTTTTGATTTATTGAGCATTTTTGATTCCTCGACGTTTTGTGTGAAGTGAAGGTTTTCAAATTCAAGGGGATTGTCTCCTTCCATCATACACATTTTGGCTTCGTCATCAAATACATCAGTATTTTGCTTGAAAACCTCCGTAGCCTTAACAGCCAGTGGACTGTCTATGTAAACAGGTATGTTCATGAAACTTCTGCGCTGATCCCTATGCGCTTCCTTGTTGCAGTCGTAGTACTGGTTCAACTCATAAATTATCTCCTGGGTTCTTCCCACGGCAAAAGAAGGAATTATCACAGAACCTCCTCTTCTGGTGGTTTTCATGATAATCTTTATCAGTTCTTCTACCCGAACCTCCTGCTTTTCATGAAGCCTGTTTCCGTATGTGGACTCCAGAATCAGGTAGTCTGCATCTTCAATTATGAACGGGTCCCTTACTATGGCCTTTTCTTTCATCCCCAGGTCTCCGGAATAAACTATCTTTGTAGTAGTCTCACCTTCCTTCACCCATATTTCTGTAATTGATGAACCCAGAATGTGGCCAGCGTCCCTGTACCTGACCCTGACGTTTTCATCTACGGTGAAGATTTGGTCATATAGTACAGGGTAAAAATACCTGAAGGAAAATTCCGCATCATGGCTGGTGTACAGAGGTTCCGTCAGCTTTCTTCCGGAACGCCTTGCTTTTTCGTTTTTCCATTCTGCTTCCGTTTCCTGTATGTGAGCTGAGTCCATGAGCATTATCCTGCAAAGGTCATGCGTGGGTTTTGAGCAATATATCTTTCCCCTGAATCCCTTTTTTACCAGAAGCGGAATTCTTCCACTGTGGTCTATGTGGCTGTGGCTCAACAAAAGGTAATCGATCTTTGAAGGTTCTATTTCGAAATTCTCGTAGTTCAAATGCTCTTCCCTGCCCTGGAACATGCCGCAATCAAGCAATATGTTTTTTCCGTTTGCCTGTATAAGATGGGATGAACCTGTGACTCCCTGTACTGCTCCTAAAAATCTTATCTTCATACTGCACCTCTCTTCATTTATATTCTATATATACCACATAGCCGGATTCTTAAACCTGGATTTATTTTCATCAAATCATTACAATTGCAGTAGATGATTTCCTATTATATTAAAAAAGAAGTTTTCTGTTAAGAAAACTTCTGTATTAGATATAATAAAATTAACTTTCCATTTGTCTTGAAAGGAAGATGCTTGCAGTCTTGATGAGTTTTTCCTCAATTTCAGTCATTTTAGCTGTTTTTTCCTTTGACAGGAGCATTACAGCACCTATGGGGTCACCATGCACCAAAATCGGAGATATTACCTGGCTGGTATAATTGTCAGGATTAAATTCATTTGCAGTGATTCTTATAGGTTTTGCATTGCCGTTTGTTTGATAAACCTCTCTGCTTTCGATGATTTTTTCAAGCTCCGGGCTTAATCTCTTCTCAGCGTAATCTTTTTTTGAGCTTCCGGATACGGCAATCACTCCGTCACGGTCAGTTATGATTGCAATGTGTCTTGTGGTTTCAAACAAAGATTCTACATACTCTCCTGCAAATTCAGTTAACTCTCCAATGGGCGAATACTTCTTCAGTATAATTTCGCCTTCTCTATCAGTAAATATCTCTAAAGGATCCCCTTCTCTTATTCTTAACGTTCTTCTGATTTCCTTAGGGATTACAACTCTTCCCAGATCATCAATTCTTCTGACAATTCCAGTTGCTTTCATTCCTTTTGTTCCTCCAATTGAATAATTTTATTTATATGACATTTCTTTTAATATTTTCTATTATTTGCACTTTAATAGATTTTATCCTCAATTGTTAACGGATAATATTGGAAATATCTTTTTATATTATATAGGAAGATTTTATGAATAGCAACATTTTTTTACTATTATTTACATTCAGTGCTATTTAATTACAATATTTGCATTTTCCTTTAATTCTGCCAGCAAATCTTCATATTTGTAAGATTTGTAGTACTCTGTTAGCTCATCTTTCTTTGCTTCCACTGTGATTGTGTCATCTACCTTCTTGTCTGTCACTTCAATTACGTGGTAGCCGAATTCAGACTGAACAGGTTCGCTTACCTGGCCTATTTCCAATGAGAATGCTGCTTCAGAGAAAGGCTGCACCATGTCTGTGTAAGAGAAGTAGTCCAGGTCTCCTCCGTTAGCACCGCTGCTTGTATCAGTTGACAGTTCCTTTGCCAGGTCTTCAAACTTCTCACCCTTGTTGAGTCTGTCAATCACTGCTTTTGCTTCATCTTCAGTTGCAACAAGAATGTGTCTTGCCCTTACCTGCTCATTCATCTTCAGGTCGTTGAACAGAGTATTAAGTTCATCGTCTGTGGGCTGAAGATTTTCAATTTTTACTGCAAGATAATGATTTATGAGAAATTCCTTTTTCAGAGCTTCAGTCAGGTATTCCTCTGACATTGCCTTTTCTTCAAGGAACGTTTTGTATTCTTCGTCTGTATCGAAATAAGCCTTGAATTCGTCAAGCTGAGTCTTCAGATCTTCGTCTGAAATTGTGATTCCTTCCTTACCGGCTGCTTCAACCATCAATTTTTCAAGTATCATGTTATCAAGAAGAGAACTTTCATAGTAGCTCCCCATTGTTTGTCCTTCGGATATTTCAGTGTCCCAGGCACCTTCTCCGTACTGTGATTCAACCATCATCTTGTAGGAGTTGAGAGTTTCGTCATATTCCTTTTGTGTTATTGCCTGATCGTTCACTGTGGCTACAACGCCCTCTTCGATTGCATCTGTTTTCTCTTCACCGCTTCCCTGTGAACATGCTGTCAAGGCCAGAGCAATGCAAAGAGTAAGAGTCAAGCCCAGCGATTTTTTAAGATTATTCATTTTTTTCCTCCTTGGCAGGTGATTTTCCTGCTTTATAATTGTTTAATATTTCAAAGAATTTTTCTAGTTCCTCAAGAATTTTCATCTGTTCAGAGGAATCTAATTTATATTTGATTACAGGTTCCTTGGAAACGTCAAATTTTATTTTTGAGTTGTAATTGTTAATCAAGAAACCTATCAATTCCTGACTCAAGTCATTGCCCGAGTTCATCTCCATGTTCACTGTGCTTCCAACCTGTGTGATTGACTTCACGTGAAGCTTTCTGCACAACGATTTAATATACGATATCTTAAGCAGATTGTCAACCTGTTTCGGCGGATTTCCGAAACGGTCTATTATTTCTTCCGTAATGTCGTAAATATCATCCTTGCTTGAAGCAGCTGCAATCTTTTTGTATATTTCAATCTTTTGTTCTTCATTCTCAATGTATGTTGCCGGAATGTAACCATCAACGCTTAAGTCGACGCTTGTTTCAATGTCTTCCTCTGCTTCCATGCTGCCTTGCAGCTCCTTGACAGCCCTGTCAAGGAACTTCACATACAGGTCATAACCTATGGCCAGCATGTGTCCGTGCTGTTCTGCGCCGAGAATGTTGCCGCAGCCCCTTATTTCAAGGTCTCTCATGGCTATTTTAAAGCCGGAGCCAAACTCGGTGAATTCTCTGATGGCTTTGAGCCTCTTGTCTGCCACCTCGGAAAGCATCTTGTCACGTTCGTAGGTAAGGTATGCAAATGAAATCTTGTTGGATCTTCCTATTCTTCCCCTCAGCTGGTAAAGCTGAGACAGTCCCAGGTGATCTGCGTTGTCGATTATAAGTGTGTTTACATTGGGTATGTCCATACCTGTTTCAATTATGGTGGTGCACACCAATATGTCATATTCCTTCTTTACGAAATCAAACATTATGTTCTCAAGGTGCCTTTCGTTCATCTGTCCGTGGGCTACTGCAATGCGGGCTTCAGGTAGAAGCTTTTGAAGCCTTGAGGCGGTTGCATCAATATCTATAACCTTGTTGTGAACGTAGTAAACCTGTCCGCCTCTTGAAAGTTCCTTTTCGATGGCATCCTTGATTATTCCTTCGTTGTATTCAATTACATAGGTCTGTATGGGCAGCCTGTCGCCCGGCGGTTCCGAGATAATACTCATATCCCTGACGCCTATCATAGACATGTGAAGCGTCCTGGGTATGGGCGTTGCTGAAAGCGTTAGAACATCTATGTTTGTTTTCAGCTGCTTTATCTGTTCCTTGTGCTTTACTCCGAAGCGCTGCTCCTCGTCTATTATCAAAAGTCCAATGTCCTTGAACTTGAGCTCCTTTGAAAGCAGCTTGTGGGTTCCCACAACCACATCAACCAGGCCCTTGTTGACGTCATGTACTATTTTCGCCTGCTGGTACGGCGTCCTGAAGCGGCTTAGCATTTCAATCTTTACCGGATATCCCCTGAAGCGTTCCACTATGTTTGTGTAATGCTGCTGGGCAAGAATAGTTGTCGGAACCAGTATAGCAACCTGTTTCGAATCCATTACAGCCTTGAATGCAGCTCTCATGGCAACCTCTGTCTTTCCGAATCCCACATCACCGCAAAGAAGTCTGTCCATGCTGGCAGGGCGTTCCATATCCTTTTTAATTTCCTTAATGCATCTTAGCTGGTCTTCAGTCTCCTCAAACGGAAACTTGTATTCAAATTCCTTCTGCCATTCGGTATCGGTATTAAAGGCATACCCCTTCACCACTTTTCTCTGGGCGTAAAGCTTCACAAGCTCGGCTGCCATGTTTTCAATGGCTGCCTTGGAACGTTCCTTTGTTTTAACCCAATCTGCGCTTCCCATCTTGTTGAGTTTGGGCTTTTCCGAATCGGAACCGATGTACTTTTGAATGAGCGACATCTGGTCCACGGGAACGTACAACTTGTCTTCGCCCTTGTACTTTATGCACAGGTAGTCTTTCTTGATGTTTTGTACTTCTATCTTTTCTATGCCCACATACTGGCCGATTCCGTGGTGTTCATGAACCACATAGTCGCCTACCTTAAGGTCAGTGAACACATCTATCTTGGAACCTTTTCTTTTCTTTGGCTTATGTGTTTTTTTTCTGAAGGAACCGAAAATTTCATTTTCAGTGAGCACGAGAATCTTGTTGTCGTAATACTCAAAGCCTTTCTTCAATTCTCCCGGTACAATAACCACTTGTCCGCTTTCGGCTGCAACATCCGAATCTTTTGACAGAACAGTGCTGCACTCGTAATCGTTTAAAAGGTTGTGAAGCTTGGTGCAGCCTTCGCTCGTACTCAGGATGACAGCTATTTTATATCCCTTGTATTTCAGGCGGTTTAAGTCTTTTGACAAATCCTCCATCTTACCGTAATAAGAGGGAGCTTCCTTGAACATCATCTGCAGGGTATCTTCGGCCTCTATGGTCTTGTTCTTGCCGTTTATCGATATGAATGGCCTTTTGCTGATTTTGGCTGCAATTTCTTTTTCGCTCAGGTACACATTGCTTTGCTTGGCGAATATTTCGCCCTTCTCGAAAAGCTCTGAAAACTTCAGTTGGAAGCTCTCGTTCAGCACGCATACTTCCTCGAAAATCCTTTCAGGCTCATCAACAATCAGTACAAAGTCTTCATCGAAGTAATCCAGGACGCATACAAAGTCTTCCCTTATGAAAGGAACCATAAGGTCTGCATTTTCAATGCCTATTCCTCCCATCAGCTTATCCTGGTAGCTGTTGTACAGACTTTTGAGTTTCTTTTCTATCTCCTTTGAATTAGGAAGAGTGTGGACCTTGCTGAGCCTGTTTTGAAAATCCTGATCGATTTCAGCCATGGCCTTTTTGATTTCATCCTTGAAAAACATCAGGTCGCTGCATGGTATTATTCTGGCCGATTTCAGATTCCTGATCGATCTTTGTGTCTTGATGTCAACGAGTCTTATGGAATCTACTTCGTCATCAAAAAACTCTATTCTGAACGGACTTGTTTCAGAAGGAGAAAATACGTCTATTATTCCTCCCCTTACAGAAAACTGTCCGATTCCTTCAACGGCATCCACTCTTTCATACTTAAGCTTTACCAGGCGGCTGCGCAATTCGTTCAAATCATAGCTTTTGCCGTACTTCAATTCTATTATACTTTCCTTAAACCTATCTTTAGGCATAATTCTGGTTATCATAGAATTGATTCCGGCAGTGACCACAGCCTTCTTGGAATGCAGAATCCTGTCGAGAACATGAGCTCTTTTGTATTCCACATCCTTGCTGAGTGCATCGACGTTGTAAAGAATAAATTCCTTGCTCTGAAGTCTGTCCCCGTCTTCTGTATAAGACCTGATGATTTCCTCATATTGCCTTGACTTGGCTTCGCTGCTAGTAAGAAGTAAAACTTTGCTTGCCGTTGTTTCAAGAAGATTGCACGCCAAATAGGCAGCGCCGTCATCGTTTATGCTTTGAACGAGCTGACTCCTGCCTTTATTGAAGTTTTCTGTAATGCGGTTGTACTTTTCTGTTTTTTGGAACTGTTCGAATAAAACTTTGTTCATACTTTATCCTTTACAATTGATTGGCAACGGCAATAGTTAAACATATTTTTTATCCATTGCAAAACTATCGTCTATTGTTTGCTGTTTTTATTGTATTTCTGCATGGCGCTGTCAACATTCTTCGAAATAATTTCAATACATGCTTCAGCTGCTTTCTCAATTACTTCATCAATCTTGTCCCTTTCCTGCAGGCTGAATTTTTGCAGTACATAGTCAGCCAGGTCCATGTCTGGATTTCTTCCAATCCCTATTCTTACACGAGGAAATCCGCCGTTACCCACGTGTTCAGTAATAGACCTCATTCCGTTGTGTGTTCCCGGGCTTCCGTCTGGTCTTATTCTTAATGCGCCTGCCGGTATGTCTATATCATCATAAATTACAATCAGATTTTCTGCCGGTATTTTATAAAATCTCAATATTTCTTGAATTGCTATCCCGCTTCTGTTCATGTAGGTAACAGGCTTAACAAGCATGACTTTTTCTCCGTTTACGGTTGTCTCCCCATATACGGAGTTGAATTTTAGCTTGTTTAAGTTTGTGCCCAGCTTTTCTGCCAAAAAGTCAACAGTATCGTAGCCCACATTGTGCCTGGTGCCTGCATATTCCTTGCCGGGATTGCCAAGTCCTGCAATAATGTACATACTTACCTCTTAATATCTGTTTTTCCCTAAATCTTTTTTGTTTACCTGCCTTGCCCTTGCAATGGCCAGGTCGCCTTCATGAACATCCTCTGTTATGGTTGAGCCGCAGGCCACGTAACCTCCCTGCTTAACCGTAACGGGAGCCACAAGATTTGAGTTGCTTCCGATGAAGGCTCCGTCTTCCACAATTGTCTTGTGTTTCTTCCTACCGTCGTAATTCACAAAAACCACACCGCAGCCGATGTTGACGTCTTTTCCTATTTCGGCGTCACCGATGTATGCCAGGTGCGAAGATTTGGAATTGTCCCCTATGGTTGATTTCTTGACCTCCACAAAGTCACCTATTTTCACATTCCTGCCTAGAATCGTACCAGGCCTTAAGTATGCGAACGGGCCCACTGTGGTGCCGTCTCCAACTTCCGAATCCATTACCTTTGAGTTTTCGATTGTAACATTGTTCATAACTTTCGAATTTATTATCCTTGTGTTGGGTCCGATGGTGCAGTTTGACCCTATTACGGTTCCTGATTCAAGGAAGGTTCCGGGATATATTACGGTATCTCTTCCTATTTGCACCGAGTCCTCAATGTATGTGTCTACAGGGTTGATGATTGTCACTCCTGAAAGCATGTGTCTTTTATTTATTCTATCCTGCATTATTCTGCTTACCTGAGCAAGCTGAACCCTGTCGTTTACGGCAAGAATGTCTGTTGAATCCTCAAGAACCCAGCCGGCAACCTTATGACCCTCGCTGTTCAGAACCTTTATGGTGTCCGTTAGGTAGTATTCGTTCTGGGAATTGTTTGTGTCTATTTTTCCCAGCGCATATTTCAGAAAGCTGCCCTTGAAGCAGTAAATACCGGTGTTTATTTCATGGATTTTCTTTATTTCCTCTGATGCATCCTTTTCTTCCACTATCCTATCAATGGATGAATCAACCTTTCTCACAATTCTTCCCAGTCCCTTCGGATTGTCTACAAAGGATGTCATTATTGAAACAGCGCTGCCGTCTTCATTGTGTTTGCTGATAAATTGCGTCAGTGTTTCTTTTCTTATCAAGGGACCGTCAGCACACAGAATTATAACCGTATCCTCATCATTTATGTATTCTTTTGCAGCCATTACGGCAAAACCTGTGCCGTAGGGAGCTCCGTCTCCTATGGGTTGTTCAACGGTGATTACGCCAGTATCCTTAATATTGTCTCCAACTTTTTCTTTTCCATGTCCGAGAACCACAATATTTTTTTCTATTGCCGAATTTTTTGCAGCTTCTATGATATATTTAATCATTTCCTTGCCGCAAACCTTGTGCAGGGTTTTCGGCATGTCGGATTTCATTCGCGTACCTTCGCCGGCTGCCAAAATAATTGACATATTCATAATATTTCTCCTTATTTGTAATACTTGAGTATTATATATCATATATTTAATTAAGTCAAAAAACTTTTATATTAAAATATATTATTACTGGTCTGTACAAAACAACTGAGGCTTACACGAACTCCTGTCATAGCACAGTCTCAATCACAAATTAATTTACTCGCTATCGCTCGCATAAATTTGGATGCACAGTTTCGTTCATATATTTGTTTTTTCGCTGACGCTCATACAAATATGGAACTCATTGCGTTTGAATTACCTGCAATTTCTTTTTCCCTAACGGTCTAAGAAATTGGGTAAATCATAATCGTTTGTTTGACCTACCAACTGCCTCTGAAGTTATCTAATGTTCACAGCGGTCATAGCACAGTCTCAATCACAAATTTATTTACTCGCTATCGCTCGCATAAATTTGGATTTCGTTGTGTTTGACCTACCAACAATCTGTTCTTCGCTCCGCTCGAACATATTGGGTTAGGTCATAAAAAAACGGGCCCCCTAAGACCCGAAAACTGTTGAACACATCATCAGTTTTACGTTACAGAAGAGCTGCTTCTTCAGCGTTTTCTCCCTCTTCCAAACGTTTTTCTTCATAAGCTTTGAATACTGCTTCCGCTACAAGATTTCTTGTTTCAGAATTGATAGGATGAGCTATATCTTTAAACTCTCCATCGGGCATTTTTCTGCTCGGCATTGCAATAAACAATCCTTCCTGCCCTTCAATTATCTTGATGTCATGTACCACAAAGCAATCATCGAATGTTACGGAAACGATTGCCTTCATCTTACCCTCAGAGTTTATTTTTCTTACTCTAACGTCTGATATTTTCATGTCGTCACCACCTTCCCCCAAAGTTTATGTCCAATTAAGTTCATTATACTATACTTATCCAAGAAATGCAAAAAAACATTTTCATATTTGTGTAAAAAAAGTATGAAATTAATTTAACAATTTTGAATTAGGCACTATCTCGATTATACCTTCTTTTTCGTTGATCTTGTTCAGTACCATCAAAGACAGATAATTATCCACCAGCTTCTTCTCAGGATCCCTTGTTTCAATTACAACTGCCGTGCCCACGACTTCCGCATTGAACTCCCTCATCATGTCGGCCATGCCTTTGCATGTTCCTCCACCCTTCATAAAATCATCAACTATGAGAACCTTGGAATTTTCTTTAAGCGACCTTCTTGAAAGTGACATGGTCTGTATGTTGTTGGAAGAGCCTGAAACATAGTTGATGCTTACGGTAGCCCCTTCAGTTACCTTGTTGTTGCGCCTTATGACAGCTACGGGCACATTCAGTTTTTGTCCTGTCATCACAGCTACCGGAATACCCTTGGTTTCAACCGTAATAATGTAATCTATTTTAATCTCTGAAAATTCCGAAGCAATTATTTTGGCAATGTTTGTGACAATATTTGGATTGTTGAACAAATCAGTCATATAGATGAATCCACCAGGCAATATCCTGTTTTTCTGAGAAAAGAGCATGCAGAGTTCGGATAAAATGTAACTTTTTTCCTTTAAGCCCATAACAGGTATGAAAACCGCACCGCCTGCTGCCCCTGATATTGTTTCAATCCTGCCGTAATCAAGCTGCGCAACAAGTTCCCTTACTATGGCCACATCTTCGCTGATTGTGGATTTTGCAGCATTGAAAATCTCCGAAAAATAATTATATGAAAACACGTAGTTTGGTTTTTCTGCAAAAATTTTCATTAAGGCACCGATTCTCTGATTTCTTTTATACTTTTTCATATTTTCTCCATACGAATGTTTTATATGATTATATAATAAATGTTCGTAAAATTCAAGTGGTTTTGCAATTAATTTTATCTGCTTCTCTGTATTTTCAGAATCCATTCAAAGCCCAGCTCGGCAGCCAGAATTGCAGCAAATATTACGGCATAGGCAACAATTGTCAGCGATGAGTATTTTTCGTTCAGGAATATGACTCCGATAATGCTTCCTATTACAGATTCAAGACTTAAAATAATTGCGGCGTGGGTTGTGGAAGTATATTTCTGCCCTGTGGTCTGCATCAAAAAGCATAGCATTGTCGTAACAAGGCTGAGATATCCCATGCTCAGGGTTCCCTGTACACTGAATGCAACAGTCTTTCGTTCCACGACTGTCATTACCATGAATATCACAGCACTTGTGGCAATCTGCAGAGTCGATATGACTGCAGGGTCCTTGTCTTCGGCAAATATTCCGGTGGCCACCAGCTGCCACGCAAACAAAATAGAACCAATGAACGTCAGAAAGTCCCATTTGTTGAATTTTCCAAAATTGTCAAAATCCACAGTGAGCAGTATTATACCTGCAAACATAAGTACAGCAGATATTATGTTGTTTCTTCCCGGCTTCTTTCTGGTTACAATCCAGAAAAAGAACGGGACAATAACAACGCTTGAACTTGTAAGAAACGCTGAATTTCCTGTAGTTGTTCCTTCCAGCCCCACGGTCTGGAATATGTATCCGAAGGCAAGCAGAACTCCCATTATGAGTCCGGCTTTTAAATCACTCTTTGTTATCTTTCTGATCTTGTTTCGGAATACGGCAATAGAAACAATTGCGGCAATTCCAAACCTTAAAAACAAAAGCTGGCTTATTGTATAGTATTGAAGGCCGGCTTTTGTAACCGAAAACCCGGTTCCCCAGAAAAATGCAACAAAAAAAAGCATCAAATCAGCCTGTCTGGCTGTAAGTTTCTTCATACGTCCATCCTTTCAGGTCAGCTCAACTGACCTCCTGCAAACTCAATGGATTTTTCTGTCAGCACTTCAATAGGATTAATGAAAGAACCTTCGAACTTATACAGGTATTGAGCCGAGGAAAGTTCGGTGCACCCCAAAAGAAAAGCTGTTGCTTCAAGTTGCTTAAGCTCCTCTACCGCCTCAAACAACAAATCTGTTCCTTCATTGTAGTTTCCTTTTTTTATGACATCATATATGAACTTCATCACGGATTCCTGTGATTTCTGAGGTACAACAGTCTTTATTCCGAGGCTTGCATAATAATTTTCATATATCTTAGATTTTATGGTTCCGTCAGTGGCAAGTATACCCACAACAGCATCCCTGCCGAAATCATCCACTGTGCGTTTAACAGTTTCCTGAACCATGTTTACAAAAGGGATGTGTACACTGGACTGTATTTTGTCTATAAAGTAATGAGCAGTGTTGCACGGCATGATTAAAAAATCAGCTCCGCCTTTTTCCAGAAGCTTTGCAGATTTAATGAGCTCCACCGTAGGATCCTCTCCGTCACCAATAATAGCCTTTGTTCTGTCCGGTATATTTGTATTGCTGTCGATTAAAACACGAATGTGGTCCTGGTCCTTTAAAGCTTTTGTGCGCAGCACTATCCTTTCGTACAAATGCACTGTGGCCAGAGGCCCCATTCCTCCTATGATTCCTATTGTCTTCATTTTTCACCTCTATGTTATACATTCCTTCAAGAAGTACATTATACCACAGACGCTTGAAAGCAACAATATGTTTTCAATATATTGAAAATAAAGCTTTGAAATTATTCTTTTTATACAAGTTTATTCAACACATCCTGTTTGTAAAATTAAAGGATCTCCGAGGTTTATACCGGAGATCCTTCATAAAGCTTTGGATAACATCAATATTCTTTGTCATAATCAAATACATTGCTTTTGTCAGCATATGTCAAGGTAATTCACGCCGTTTTCAGGTATCATAAGCTGCAGTTCATCATTTTTTTCTGCTATGAACATGGTGTAATGCATTCTGGGAGCAAGATCAACGTTTGAAATTTTCAGCAGATTATTCTTGTTCCTGCTGTCTCTCAAGTAAAGTGTATACCGTCCTGAAGGCACTGCAATGTTTCCAGATGCGTTTGCATAGTTTATGCCTGAAAACAGCACCGTTCCGTCAGCTGTTACAACATCCATGTCCGGTGCGTTCATGGCAATGTTTGTAAGCCTCAGTGATGACATTCTTCCTTTGATTGCATTTTCCTTTTCCTCCGGAACCACGAGTATGCTTATGTCCTCCTTGTTTTCATCGTCCTTGGCAATCACTGCCGTATACGCAAGATTTCTGTCTATGTCAAGAGTGGTTTCAAACACCAGCTCTTTATCTCCCTCAGATTCGTAGATTTTAACGCGGTATGTACCCGGAGAAAACTGCACATACCTTGTGAGGCCTCCTATGCTTAAATTTTCAGCCATAAGTATTTCATTGACCTGAACATCGATCGGTTTATCCCCGTAACCGTTCAGCACCCTGAAGTATGACTTTTTGCAGCGGCACCCTCCAAGCTGCATCAAGTCTTTGTTTCTGTACATATCCATATATGCGAAGCTTGGAAATCCGTAATATTTGTTATAGTTTTCATTTCCTGAAAAGCTCATAAATTCACCCCTCCTCATATCATTATATGATTAGGGATGTCAAAGGTTCATACTAACAGAAGTGTTCCGGAAAGCGCACATATTTTTCAATCAGGTACACAAACTGTTCAAGATTTGCCTTGTCCTCTTCGTCAAACCTGCCAAGCTTCGGGCTGTCGATGTCAAGCACACCCACCAGGCGCCCGCTTGCTGCAATCGGAATCACTATTTCAGAATTTGACTGCGTATCGCAGGCAATGTGCCCCGGAAACTCATGAACGTTTTTAACAAGTTCCGTGGCCATGTTTTTAGCCGCGGTGCCGCACACTCCTTTTCCTAACTGTATATGTGTGCATGCAGGCTTTCCCTGGAAGGGACCAAGCACCAGCTCATTGTTTTTATACAGATAGAAGCCTGCCCAGTTGATGTCTTCCATCAGCATCCATAACAGCGCAGATGCATTTGACAAATTTGCAAGCCAGTCTTCTTCCTCAGAAATGAGACCTTCCAAGGACATGTTCAAATATTCGTAAAATTCTCTTTTAGTATCAAATTTTATTTCTTCAAAGTTGTGCAAAACATTACCTCCTGGTACAGTATTGATACGGAACCTTTCTTTTTCAGGTCCTGATACATAATTATATAATAAATAATTGAAATTACAAGCTATCATTTCCGGCACAAATGGGGTTAGGGCATACAAAAGGCGGCATTGATCATGCCGCCTTAATATTATTTACTTCACAACTATGTTGTATATTTTTCCCGGTACGTAAATTTCCTTGACTGTTGTCTTTCCATCAAGATACTTGCTTATGTTTTCATCACTGTAAGCAAGCTTCCTTGCAGCTTCAACATCAGCATCCTTTGATACCGTGATTTTTCCTCTGACTTTGCCGCTTACCTGAACAGGAAGCTCTATGACGTCGTCGACGGTCTTATCTTCATCCCATTGAGGCCAGCTTGTTTGGTTGAGCATTCCTCCGAAGTTTTGCTCTTCCCAGATTTCTTCTGAGATATGCGGAGCTACAGGGTTAAGCAAAGTCACAAGAGCTTTGAGTTCGTCTTTTGTTACGTAGCCGTCATTGAATACCTCGTTAACGAAGCTCATCATTGCAGCGATTGCAGTGTTAAACTTCATTGCCTCGTAGTCTTCGCTTACCTTTTTGATTGTCTTGTGCATCAATGTCACATGTTTTTCAGAGAATCCTTCACCTTCAGCTAACATTTCCTGAAGCTTCCACACGCGGTCCAAAAATCTCTTGCAGCCCTTAACGCTAGAATCGTTCCATATAGCGTACTTTTCATAGTCTCCTATGAACATGATGTAAGTTCTCAAAGTATCAGCGCCGTATTCGCCGATTATGTCGTTAGGGTTTACAACGTTGCCTCTTGATTTTGACATCTTTTCGCCGTCAGAGCCCAGTATCAGGCCTTGAGCCGTACGTTTTGCATATGGCTCAGGGAATGGAACAGCTCCAATATCATAAAGAAATCTGTGCCAGAATCTTGAGTATATAAGGTGTCTTGTTACGTGCTCCATACCACCATTGTACCAGTCAACTGGTCCCCAATAGTCAAAATTTTCTTTTGATGCTATTGCATCAGGGTTTCTCGGGTCCATGTATCTCAGGAAATACCATGATGAACCTGCCCACTGAGGCATTGTGTCTGTTTCCCTCTTGGCATCTTCTCCGCATACAGGGCATTTCACGTTTACCCATTCAGCAATGTTTGCCAGAGGTGATTCTCCTGTATCCGTAGGCTGGTAGTTTTCAACATCCGGAAGCCTCAACGGAAGCTGTTCTTCAGGAACAGGAACCATTCCGCAGTGCGGGCAGTGAATTATCGGAATAGGCTCTCCCCAGTATCTTTGTCTGTTGAACGCCCAGTCTTTCATCTTATAGTTTGTTTTCTTTTCACCAAGCTTGTTTTCCTGCAGGAAATCAATTATTTTTGCAATTGCTTCCTTCACCCTCAGGCCGTTGAGCATGCCTGAGTTTACCATTATGCCGTCTTCAACGTCAGTGAACGCAGCTTCTTCTATGTTGCCGCCTTCGATGACTTCAATTATTGGAATACTGAACTTCTTCGCAAATTCCCAGTCTCTTGTGTCGTGTCCCGGAACCGCCATTATTGCTCCTGTTCCGTATCCCATCATTACATAATCCGCAACCCATACCGGAACTTCCTCTCCCGATACGGGGTTTATTGCTTTCAGTCCCTTTATTTCGACGCCTGTTTTATCCTTGGCCAGCTGAACTCTTTCAAATTCTGTCTTCTTTCTTGACTGTTCCTGGTAATCCCTTATCTCATCAAGATTTTCTACTCGTGCTGAATATTTTTCTATGAATGGATGCTCCGGAGCAATTACCATGAACGTAACTCCGAACAATGTATCCGGTCTTGTAGTGAAAACTCTTAAGTTATCTGTAGTATCCTTCAGTTTGAAGTCAACCTCCGCTCCGTAGGAGCGTCCTATCCAGTTTTCCTGTTCAAGTCTTATTCTCGGAAGGAAATCAACTTCATTTAATCCTTCCAGCAGCTTGTCGGCATATTCTCTGATTTTTAAGAACCAAACATCCTTTTCCATCTGTACGACTTCGCTGCCGCATCGGTCGCATATGCCGTTTTGTGATTCTTCATTTGCCAGAACCACCTTGCACTTGTTGCAGAAGTTTACGTATGTCTTATCCTTGAATGCAAGACCGTGCTTGAAAAGCTGAACAAATATCCACTGAGTCCATTTGAAGTAATCAGGATCGGTAGTATCAACGGTTCTTGCCCAGTCAAAGGAGTAACCTGCAGCCTTCAGCTGCGAAGTGAACACTTTAATATTTTCATCTGTTACCTTTCTTGGATGTTTGCCTGTCTGAATTGCATAGTTTTCCGTAGGAAGACCAAAAGCGTCCCAGCCTATGGGAAACAGCACGTTGTATCCTTCCATTCTTCTTTTTCTTGATATTACCTCAAGGGATGTATATGCACGGATATGACCTACATGCAGACCTACCCCTGAAGGATAAGGGAATTCCACAAGGCCATAAAATTTCTTCTTGTCTGATTTGTCATGTGCCTTGAATGTTTCATTCTTTTCCCAAACTTCCTGCCACTTTTTCTCAATGGCTTCTGGATTGTATGATTTCATTTTTGTTCCTCCATATAATAATTTAATTTCTTGGGTTAGGTCATAAAAAAAGGACAGCCTATCCCCTGCTGGGACGAAGACTATCCGCGGTACCACCCAAATTAGGCATAAAGCCTCACTCTTATGTTAACGGCAATAACCGTTTGAAACTACTCTGTTCGTTTCAAAATACTCATGGACGAGTTTCAGTTCCCATAATGCTGACTCACACCGGCCGCCAGCTCTCTTGAAATATGTACAAACCTACTGCTTCCAGTCACAGTAATATATTCGCTTATTTTTGTATTATAACAGAAGACAATTTTATATGCAATAACAAATTGCAACATTTGCAAAAAAAGGCAGATCTGTTATTGAATGCAGATTCCGCCGTTATTTCTAATCAAAGCTCCTCATTGCTTTCCAGGAAACCTTTGCCGCATCTTCTTCTGTGGCAGCGACCTTCAATGCACAGTTCGCCTTCACCGTCACAAAGCTTGTAATCTCCGCCTTCAATTCGCAGCATCTTTCCGTTTACCAGGGACTGTGCAAGTTTTTTCCTTGCCTCACTGTAAATTCCCTGAACGGTTGTGCGCGCTACATTCATCTGACCGGCACATTCCTCCTGTGAAAGCCCCTCCAGATCAATAAGCCTTATGGTCTCATACTCGTCCACTGTCATGGTTACGTAGCACGTTCCTTCAACCGGAGCATCTAAAGGACCAAAACGGCTGCTGTCCGGAAGGCAGCAAACTTTTCTCCATTTTCTGGGTCTCGGCATCATTCCACCCCTCTTCAGCTATATAATTTCAACTATTATACTATAAAACATTAGCACAACTTTATCAAATGTTTTTTAAAATTCATTTTTTTCCAGCATGTCAGCAACACCTGCAAACTGTGTGTCGTCATAAAGTTCAATCAGTCCCTTGTCGCAGGACATGGCAATGTTGGGATCTATGGGAAGCTTGGCAATTACGCTGATGTTGTGGCTCTTGGCGACTTCATCTATGTTGCTTTCGCCGAATATCTTGTACTCCTTGCTGCAGTCGGGGCATTTGAAATATGACATGTTCTCCACAATACCAACAATCGGAACATTCATCATTTCTGCCATCTTCACTGCTTTTTCCACTATCATGGAAACCAACTCCTGCGGTGAAGTCACTATTATGATTCCGTCCACAGGTATTGACTGAAATACAGTAAGCGGCACATCACCGGTTCCCGGAGGCATATCCACAAACAGATAGTCAATGTCGTGCCAGATTACTTCTGTCCAGAACTGCTTGACGGTGTTTGCAATCACCGGCCCTCTCCATACAACAGGATCAGTATCCTTGTCCAGCAAAAGGTTTATTGACATCACGTCGATTCCTGTCTTGCTTCTGCACGGAAGAATTCCGTAACCATTTCCTTTTGCCTTTTCTGTTATTCCAAAAGATTTTGGTATTGACGGTCCTGTTATATCGGCATCAAGTATTCCCACTCTGTAGTCACGTCTTCTCATTGTTACAGCAAGCATAGAGGTTACAAGAGACTTTCCTACTCCACCCTTTCCGCTTACAACTCCTATTACTTTTTTTATGCTGCTCATCTGGTGAGGTTTTTCTAAGAAATCTGTCTTTGCCTCTTTCCTGCTTTCGCATTCCTGACTGCAGGAACTGCAGTTTGAATTACAATTTTCGCTCATTTTTTAGCTCCTAGCATTAGTTGATTTTCGGCTTTGCCGCAATAACACTGTTGCTGCCTATGCTTTGTTTATAAATTAGACGTCGGCAGTAAATAACATATGTCATTTAATTCAGTTTAGCCCTACAACAGTTACATGTCAATAGATTTTTATCTTTAGGTTATCCGGTAAAAAATGCTCACTTTTTTATTTACCCAGATTTAGGCTTCATAAACATTTTTTATGAAAATTATTTAATGCCAGTTAAAAAATGTATAATTTGCTTGAAAAAAGAAAACACTGATGATATAATAAATACTGCTTATGAAACAAAGACTACCGTCTTTGTCTTGATGTATTTATTGTATCGTTGTGAAGCAAGCCGGTTTGCGGCTTGCATGATGATATAATATCTTGAACTTCATGAGGGAGTAGTTTGCGCGAAAGTGTTGCAAGTCAACATAATGATCCTGGATCTGGCTTGCATTAAAGAACGAGACTCATGCATCACTTTGATGCATGGGTCTTTAATTATTTTAATTACATTTACAAAGGAGAAAATATGGGTTCAATTACGTTGTTTTTCACTTCAATAGGTCTTTCAATGGATGCATGTGCTGTTTCCATTTCAAACGGCATGTGTTTCGGAAACATTCATAAGAAACAGATACTGTCCACTGCATTTGCATTTGGATTTTTTCAGGCTCTTATGCCTTTGATAGGTTATCTTGTGGGCTCAGCTTTCAGCAGCCAGATTTCTTTTCTTGATCACTGGATTGCACTGATACTGTTAGGTTACATAGGCGGTAAAATGATAAAGGACGCCATAGAGGAGATGAAATGTCCGGAGGCCTGTCTTACAAGCTCTAAAAATCTCACATCCAGGATATTGTTTGTGCAGGCCGTGGCAACCAGCATTGATGCATTGGCCGTTGGAATAGGATTTGCCGTAATGAAGGTAAATATCATGAGCGCGGCCTTGTTCATAGGCTCCATTACTTTCATAACCTCAATAATAGGCTCAAACCTGGGAAAAAGATTCGGCCAGATGTTCAAACAGAAAGCTGAGTTGCTGGGCGGCGCCATACTGGTGATAATAGGTTTGAAAATATTTCTTGAGCACACCATATTATAATTAGCAAAGGGCAGTATTCTGCCTTTTTAATAAATAAGTTGCTCCGCAACTCCGCTAGAGGGACCTATAAGAAAGAGAAATTTTCTCGTATATAAAAAAACAAGCTGGTAAACCAGCTTGTGATTATATTTATTAACTTTCTTTTTTGTCATCCTTCAGATCAACTTCCAATTCCTTGGACACCTTGCTCTGGTAATTTTTAAAGTTGTTGATGGCTTCTCCCATGGATTTGCCTATCTCCGGCAATTTTGCAGGTCCAAAAATAACCAGCGCAATTGCAAGTATCAGGATAAGCTCTCCTGCTCCTAATCTTCCAAACATTTGTTATCCTCCTTCTGTTGGATCTAGATGGCTAATCTTTCCTCATACATGTACACCAGCGGATTGCTCGACACAACCCTTCCGATTACCGTAATCCCAAGCTTGTTTGCCAGCTCCAGGGCAGAGGTTGTCGGAATGCTCCTTGATGCTATCAATGGGCATGAAATATTTGCTGCCTTTAATACCATGTCTGTGGATATCCTGCCTGTTGTGATAATCATTGACTTTCTGAAATCTATACCTAATAATAATGCTTTGCCTATGACTTTGTCAACAGCATTATGTCTTCCCACGTCTTCGCACAGAGCAACAATTTTCTCACCGTCGGAAATGGCAGCACAGTGCATTCCTCCGAATTGCTTGTACATTTGAGCCTTAGTAAACATTTCAACTGCAGCTTCTTTCAATTCATCCATTGAAACATGAAAATCAGATTCAATTTTCGGCAGATTGGAAATTGTTTCATTGAATTTTACTCCGCTTCCGCATCCGCTTGATAAAACTGTGTTCAACTCAATTCCATTGAAATCTACCTCCCGGGAGGTAGTTGCAAAGATCATTTTCATGTCTTTGCATGCTCCCAGAGAAGTTAATTCTTCAACATTGCTTATTACGCCTCTGCTGTAGAGATGGCCGATAGCCAGCTCTTTAAGTTCATTTAGAGTACACATGAAAGTTACTAAATTTTTTCCGTTCAGCAAAAACTCTACGGGTTCTTCTTCACATACATTCACTTTTTGTAAAACAATAGTTTCTTTCATTACTTACTCCCCTTATTGACTTTCTACACGAGTAACCTCTTGCAGTTCTGTTAAAGCATCTGCATAAGTCTGTGATAGAAATTTGTCTGAAAACATGCATATTACCCCGTTTGAAGCTCTGGACTGCATTATGTCCTTATATTCATCCATGTTACTAAGCTGTTTGTATATTTCAGCCAATTCATCTTTCTTCAAATTATATGGTTCATTCAGAAATACATATGAATTTGTTGTCTTTGGATATCTTTTTGAATCAGTTCTTATTCTGTCAGCAACCATGTTCAGTATATCCTTTTCTTCAATGCGGTATATTAATTTTGCATAATTTTCATTCATTTCTTTTGCTGAATAAAAATATCTGTTTTCTTTGCCTTTTAGCTCTTTTATGTCACTGAATTCTTCATTTCCGAGTAATTTTTCAAAGAATTTTTCTTTATCTTCCTTTTTTAAGCTGATAGGCTCTTTAAAGAAATCATCATATTTAATGAATTTTCCGTTATATGAATTTTCTCTTATATACTTTGCCGTAAACTCCAGGTCTTCTTGAAGAATGTCATCATTATTATTTTCTTTAGACAATGCAATTCCTCCTTTATAGAATTAAGCCGGCAACAACCCTAATCTGTCAAGCTCGTCAGCTACATCCTTCAGGTTCAATTTCTCCAATGTTGATCTCGTTGGTGCTCCGGTTTTTTCATCCCAGCCCATTTCCTTGTAGAACATTGTTAATGCCAACTGCATGTCATCACGGTCCATCTTTATGGTTCCTTCAGTAAATGGCTTCTTGTCAGGATCATAGTCAAATACCCAGTTAACCATCAAATCGTGCTGGCCTCTCATGTCAGTGGTGCCCATTTCCTTTACGGTCAATGCTCTGTGCAGCGTGAACACTCTTTCACCCATCAAATCCAGTTCTTCTTCAGTGGTGTCTATTCCTGTTACTACTGAGAAGTACTTAGATTCCAAAGATGTATCTCCCATGTAATCTCTTTCTTTTAATGGAGATACTGCCAATGGGTACATCCAGTTGCACAATGTCAATGAGTCATGGAGGCAGTTTCTAATAATGCCCCATTTAGCAAATTTAGCTTTATACTGGTTCATTGGAGTATAATTTGCGGGAGCGTCAACTGCATCGCCCGAACCCCATATTTTTTCTGCTACTTTCTTCAATATATCAACAGGAAGTCCTGAACTTATGAAGTTTTGGTGCGAGTGGCTCTGAGCATCTCTGTTGAACATGCAGTTTATTATTGCTCCTACCTGGTAGGATTCATCGCTGGCATGGTGCTTAGGAAATCCTAAAGGTGACCACATGCTGTATTTCTTAGTATCCCAGTAATCAGCTCCAAAGTTCCATCTCTTTGCAATGTTGTATGTTCCGTCACCCAGATGGCTGAACTCGCCTTCCTTAAATGTAATTCTTCTGTAGAATTCTATCAGGAATGCAGGGTCTCCGGCTTCCAACAGGTTCCATGGAATACTGTTGTATTCTTCTTCAGGCAGAACATTTTTCAGTATTCCTGATTCATAAGCATATTGGAAGTCTCTTCCTATACTGCCGTAGTTGCACCATACGCCGTAATCATCAGCCAATTGTGAGCCCAGAGCTCTGGTGATCATGTTTCCGTCGCCTTCTTCGTTCTGGTCCTTTGTTCCCTTGAACATTACGCCTGCAGGTGAGAACCATCCCATGCATGTATTTGCTGCATAAGGAGATACGCCGTACTTTTCAAGCTGAGGTATGTTCATTTGAGAATGGCATCTTATTGGACATGACTGGCATCCGCCCATTCTTACTGTATATTTTGCTGCAACAGGGCCTAAATCCTTTATAGCTTTCATGGTTCTGTATCCAACTTTGTTTACATCCCCAGGGGCTGCAATTCCTGTATCTATATTGCCTTCGGAAGCTCCCCATGTAAGTCCTTCTCTGGCAGTCCAACGGCTGTTTTCATAAACAAATTCTGACCAGGGTTGTGGAGTGCTTGGAACAACGTGCTGGTTGTTAGCGCCTACGATTTCTTTCATTACATAGGCATCCAGATCCATCAGCTCTTTTTTGTCCTTGCCGATATTTACTGAACCTGTTCCCTTAACACCGATGGCTTTAAGTTTCTTTGATCCGAATACAGCGCCGTGACCACCTGCAGAGTGTGATGAACCGTTCATTATTACTGCAAGGTTAACAAGATTTTCTCCGGCTTGTCCGATAGCTGCAACGCAGGACTCCTTGCCCATTTTTGATCCGATTACAGCAGTAGTGTTGTAAATACCTGTTCCCCATACAGATGAAGCATCTTCAAGGCTTACCTTGTCGTCTTCAATTCTAAGCCAAACAGGTCTGCTTGAAGCTCCTTCTATGATTATTGCATCCCATCCTGCATATTTCAAAAACGCTGCAAAGTTTCCGCCCATGTGGCTGTCTGTAACCAGATTCATGTCAGTTCCGGGATACAGAGATGTTATGTTTGTTCTTGAGCTCATGGGAACGCCGCTTCCGCATAAAGGACCTGTTCCTACTACTATCTTGTTTGCTTCATCATATGGTTTTGTACCTGCCGGAACTTCATCGAACAACACCTTGTATCCGATTCCCATTCCGCCTATAAAGTCCTGATACTTGCTTGTATCTTCTGAACTGATTTTTCCATTTGTCAAATTTACTCTTAAAATCTTACCTGCCCATCCGCCTGTAGACATATGTTATTCCTCCATCCTATTCTTCTAGATTTGATAATTAAGCTTTGTAGCCTAGTTTGCGCATTGCATATTTAACTTCTTCCCAAGGAACAATCCTTAATGCACCTGTAGGGCAGTTTGCAGCACAAGTTCCGCAGTTAACGCATTTCGTTGATTTGCTTGTTTCAGGATCAACTGTAGGCATTGTCCAAGGACATGCTTTAGTGCATGTACCGCATCCAACACATTTTTCATCGCTGACAACTCTGGCTCCAATTTCGTTAGTTGTAATGGCTCCAACAGGACATGCCTTTCCGCAGTACGGCTCAGCGCACTGTCTGCATGTTTCAGGAGACATCAGTTTGTTACCGAACGCACCGTCTTCATACGCGTATGCAAGTTTTGGTCCGTCAGTACCGAAGTTGTAGTTTCTGCTTACCTTAATTCTTGATATGAAAGGCATTGCCTTTCCGTCATTTGCCAGAGTGCAGTTTGTTTCACATCTCAGACATCCTGTACATTTGGCTTTGTCGGCAATCAATACTCCCTGTGCTAAAGGAAATGCTGCAACTTCTTCTACTTTAGTGTTTGTACAACCCAGAAGATTCAAAAGAGATAGAGAAATAAATGTTCCTCCTATACCCTTGCCGGATAGTTTTAAAAACTCGCGTCTGGTGGTCTCCTTGTCAAGGAAACCTTTTTTTTCCTCATTAATTGACAATGATATCGCTCCCCTCAATATGTATTGTGTTTTTGACATATGTTAGTTTGTTATTTAATTAACACATATCTTAAACATTATAACTGATTGATACTAATTATGCAATCTAAAATTCTAAATACTAAAAAACTTTATCTATTATTAAACAAATCAATAAAAATGGTTAATTTAACTAAAACAAAAAGCGTCCAAGCTTACACCTTGTCAAGCTGCAGACGCTTTCAACCTTCAGATGAACTATACCTCTTTCCCTTTAATATAATAACCTTGTCTTGGTTTCTCGCAGCACGGCAATTCTTCCTCGCAGTCACATCCGGGGCAGTCTTCCTCGCTGCTTTCACCGCATACTACTGCTGTTGGTCCGCTGGTAGCTGCTGCCTTGAATTCTACGGGAACTTTTACGCAAAGTTTCTGCGCTATGGTAAATCTGCACGTTCCATTCTTGTTCCAGTTGCGGCACGGCGAAGTTACAATATATGGTTCATCAATGCACTCAACCTCAGCAGCGCCCAAATCCACGTAAGGCTCTATGGTTATGGGCACGCATACATCTATTTCCTGGAAAGCTGTCACATCGCAGCCTTCATCTTCACATATTTTTAAGCAATCTCCTTCTTCACTATGAAATCTATCTCTAAACATACACCTGCTCCTTTACAAATACTTTATATTATTTTATGTAGCTGTACTATCTAAGTTACATTTTCCATACAAAAACGACAAAGGTACCGTCTGTTGTCGGTACCTTTCTACCTGCTTTATATTATAATCAGATGTAGAGGACTAATCAATTTCGCCGTCGCCGTCGCAGTCGCAGCCTTCAGTACTCAAATCACCACAGGTTGCAGTAGCGGTTCCAGCGTTTCCGGTTGCTCTGAAGAATACCGGAACTTCAACACAGATATTCTGAGTTACATAGAAAGTACACGATGGTTCTCCTGCAGGGCATGGTTCCGCTGATACTGTCGCTTCACCGCAGCATGTCACATCAACTGTACCTGTATCAGCAAACGGTGTAACCGTAACGGGCACGCATACTTCCATGGTCTGGAATACTGTGGTTTCACATTGTTCCCCTTCAGCACACACAGGTCCGCATATAAATTCACTGCTCAGTGTCTGTCCTCCGCCTGTCACGCATACCAGGTTCGGTCCAACCTGCTGCGGCGTAAGAAGTTCAAAGCAAACCGTCATTGTGTCTCCTGCTTCTTCAAGTCCAAAATCAAATTTGATACCAGAGCAGGCCCCTCCAGGATCTGTAGCCGGCGGATTAAAAATCTCAACATTGTCACCTATAACTACGTTTTGCTCTTCGCCATTTATAGTAACTGTTACCTCTCCAAGATCTTCTTCTGTCAGTGTAGGGCAAATTCCCAGAACCCAATGGCTAAGTGCCGTAGGCTCTTCAACCTGTGTCACAGTGTAGCAGAATGTCTGAAGCTGATCCGGCCCCGGCGGTGTGATGGAAATAAGTTCAATAGTTACCGGTATGCTGGTATCTGTATAATCAGCAGTATTAACGCATGACTGCTGTAAAATAATTGCCATATTATCGCACTCCTTTAATTGTAAACCCCTCGAGGTTTCTGATAATATAGTATGATGAAAGCAGAGCTTGGTTACAAAATATTCGACAATATGACAAAAAACATCATCTTATTGATTTTCACCGGTAAAAATGATGTTTTTCAAATTTTTTTGACATATGTTTAACGTCAGAATTTGGATTCACAAATTAACTTAAGGTTTTTCAAGGTTTGCTCCATGGCATTTTCCTGAATTTTTTCCACAACAAATGTATCTGCTATTTTACCGAGCAAACTTCCGGGAACTTCGTATTCTATGTCTATAATAACCTCCGTTTTGTCTTCGTATGGAGCATACGTCCAAGTCTGAAAGGAATCGATGGCTCCGGTAATGTGTCCCTTCCATACATAACAATCGCCCTTTTCAGTATTTTCTACCACTTCACATTTCAAGGAAAGATTCATACCGATAATTGTGTACTTCATTTCTATTTTAGTTCCTGCATCACCGCTTCCGTACATGTTCTCGGGCTCAGATAGTCCTACATACCACTGAAACCATCTGGCAGGATCAGTTGCAAATTTGTACACTTTATCAGCCGGTCTGTCAATTACTATGCTTTTCTTGATAAATGACATTCATTCGTCTCCTTTCAGTAAAATTATATTTTTTTGACTCGGAAATTTTTATTATGACTTTGTATATAATTACCCTCTTTTCAACTGTTTAATCACAATTCGACAATTTATGCAGACTTCCGTCAGTAGTTTTACATTTATTGCATAAATTTTTTAACATAAAGTACGATAATTAATATGTGTTGCAAAACACCAGAGTTATAATATATAATTCATAATGCTTATGACTTAGAGGCGAACTCTCAATGGAGGACTTAAATGTTTGAATCAGTAGACACAACAGAAAGACTTGCTAATATTACAATTATCGGAGTGGGCGGAGGAGGCAACAATGCGGTAAACAGAATGATTGAAGCCGGCGTAAAAGGCGTAACTTTCGTCAGCGTAAACACAGACAAGCAGGCATTAGCCAATTCAAAGGCAGATATAAAGTTTCAGATAGGAAAAAACCTGACAAGCGGTCTTGGGGCCGGAGCAAAACCTGAAATCGGGGAAAAATCAGCACTGGAAAACGAAAAAGAAATAGCAAAATTGGTTGCAGGAGCGGACATGCTTTTTATAACCGCTGGAATGGGCGGCGGAACAGGCACTGGCGCGGCTCCATGCATTGCAAAAATTGCAAAGGACCAGGGAATATTGACAGTTGCCGTAGTGACTAAGCCCTTCATGTTCGAAGGCAGAAAGAGAATGAAAAATGCTGAGCAGGGATTGAAAAGGTTAAAAGATAGCATTGACACACTGGTTGTCATTCCAAACGACAAATTATTGGAAACCACAGACAAAAAGACAACAATGCTTGAGGCTTTCTCCCTGGCTGATGATGTTCTGAGACAAGGAATTCAGGGCATTTCCGATTTGATTGCTATTCCCGCAATAGTGAATCTGGACTTTGCAGACGTGAAGACAATCATGTCCAATCAGGGCCTGGCTCACATGGGCATCGGCCATGCCAGCGGAGAACATAAGGCTCTAACCGCAGTAAAGCAGGCAATACAAAGTCCGCTGCTTGAAACAACCATCAACGGAGCGCGAGGAGTCATCCTGAACATTACGGGAGGCTTAAGCATGGGAATTCATGAAATCAACGAGGCTGCAAAGCTCATTGAAAATGCCTCTGACCCAGAAGCAAACATAATCTTCGGGGCTAACATAGATGAATCCATGGGCGATGAAATCAAGATTACAGTTGTTGCCACAGGATTTGACTCTGCTGAGGATATATTTCCTGCAGCTGTCCTTTCTTCCGGCAACAAAAATAAAGCTTCAAATGAAACAAGCAGCAGTGCGTCACCGCTTGATTTCAAGATACCTGACTTTTTAAAGACCTTTTAAATAAAACCGCCTGCTGATTCACAAATCAGCAGGCGGTTTTCAATTTTATTAATTGTTAAGGCTCATTAACTGCTGCACTGTTTCCTCTTTTTCGAAAAGTACGCAGCCTCCTTTGTGCTCCTCTGTAAGTATGCTGCTGTGTTGAAGTTTTTTAAACAGAGGAGAAGCCAATGCTTCTTTTAAGGATACCTTTCTCAGATCCGTATCTGAATAAGGAGAAAACGGACATGGTTCAGCTCCTCCATGGGAATTTATATGAAAAAATCCCCTCCCGGCGGCAAGACAGCCACCCGCTTCCTTTTCGTCGCCCGGAAACCAGATGAAAAGCATGTCATCGTATTTCAATCTGAGCTCCAAAAGTTTTCTGCTCAACAACTCCCTTTCGTTTTCCTGCGGTGCCAGCTGGCTTGTTTCGCTGTCCACAGGCACATATTCAACGTAAAATACGGCTTTGCATCCTCTGCTGCTAAGCTTATCAAGAAATTCTTCACCTGTCACATCATAAATATTTTCACTGGTAACCGTTACAGATGCTCCATATATGATTTTGCTTTCCTTAAGCTTATCCATGACTACCATTAGTTTTTCATAAACACCTATACCGCGCCTTGAGTCTGTAATCTGTTCATTGCCTTCTATGCTTAACACAGGGATCAGGTTGCAGCTTTTTGAAATGAGATTCATGTATTCATCATCCAGCATGGTTCCGTTGGTAAAAATAGGAAACAATATCTCCTGAACACCTGCTGCGGATTTTATTACGTCCGGCCTCATCAAGGGCTCTCCTCCTGCAAGTATTATAAACCCGATGCCAAGCTCCTTTGCTTCATTGAAAATTCTCAGCCAGTCCCGGTCTGACAGTTGGTCTACCGCAATATTATCGGTGCATGACTTGTTTGATCTGGAATAGCACCCGCTGCAATGAAGGTTGCACTTGCTTGTTATGCTTGCAATTAAAAAAGGCGGGACATGCTCTCCCCGTTCATGAGCTTCATCGCGAAGTTTGTTTGCATTCTTGCTTGACACTGCATACCTGGCCATAAAAATGCTCTGCCTTGGATTCTTTAAGGTTGCCTTTAAAGCATCCTTTACTATTCCTTCCACTCCCTGCTTCAAATAATTTTCCAAAATATATTCATCATTCATGATTGCCCCCTGAAGCAGAATTTCTGTTTTATCTGTTTTCTGCTTTATTATATTTAATTATACTTCCGTATGATGTGTTTTACCATAAAAAATAATAATTTGTTTTCTTGCCGAAAATTTCATTTCTGCATGGAAATCAATCAATATTTATATTTAGTTCTTATGTCAATTACTCGTTATTCGATTGCATTAAAATACCTCCATTGAATCTTCACAACATATCAATTGCAATGGAGGTATTTCACTAATCAGTTTTCTATTATTGAGCGATTGTCTTAATTATGTTTTAGTTTACTTTTAAATTTCCTAGCAGCTTGAATTTGCCAACTTCCTCTTTTAGCGCAGCAGCCTGTGCTGAAAGCTCCTCGCTTGATGCCGAGCTTTCCTCTGCAGTTGCAGCATTGTTTTGTATTATGGCAGAAATTTGTTCTATTCCCTTATTTATTTCTGAGATAGAGGACGCCTGAGCCTGGGAAGAGCTATCTATTTCCGAAATAATGTCTTTGACATACTTTGTTTTAGTTGATACAATTTCAAGCGATTTTGCTGTGTTCTGAGCGATTCCGGAACCTTCCTGCACTGATGAAATGGACTTTTCAATTAGATATACAGTGTTTTTTGCTGCTTCTGCTGATTTTGCAGCCAGATTTCGCACTTCATCAGCTACTACTGCAAATCCTCTGCCTGCGTTGCCAGCACGGGAAGCTTCAATTGCAGCATTAAGAGCGAGTATATTTGTCTGGAAAGCTATATCTTCAATTGCTTTTGTAATTTTGCTTATTTCATTTGATGTTGCTTCAATTTCATTCATTGCCAGCAGCATCTTTTCCATGTAGCTGTTGCTCTCATCAACTTCATGCACCGTTTCATCAGCATACTTGGATGCGGTATATACATTTTCCGCATTCTTATTGGCGGATTCATATATTTCATTTATGGATGCAGATAACTGTTCTATTGAACTTGCCTGCTCAGTAGCACCTGAGGATAAAGCCTGTGCTCCGTCTGCTACCTGTGATGCCCCTTCGTTTACCTGTTCGGCAGATATATTGATAGTTGATAGTGAATTGCTCAGAGATAAAGAAATATCATTTAAAGCACTCTTTATGGGAGCAAATTCACCGACATAATCCTGATTCAGAGTAATTCGCATGTCTCCTTGTGCGAATGTGTTTAATGCTTCTGATATTTCAGTTATATAATCAATGTACTTGCTTAACCTTACGACGGTTTTATCAATAGCATCTGCTACCTGTCCTATTTCGTCACGTGAATGTATGTCCATGTGAACATTTAAATTGCCGTCAGCTATTTCATTGGCTATACCTCTAAGCTTTTTCAAAGGTTTTACAATCCCCATGGCGATAATAACAATCAAAGTAAAAATAACTATAATTGCCAGCCCAAAAGAAATCAAAATCGCATTCCGAACAGAATTAAAGGTTCTGTTGAATTCACTGTCAGGAAGCCCTGTAGCAACCACCCATCCTGTATCCCCGACATTTGATACATATCCGTGTGTTTTTTCTGACTGTGACTCATATTCAATCTGTCCGGATTCATTGTTTTCAATGGCATTTTTAATGTTTTCCGACATATCGGTTTCAGAAATGCTCTTATTTATATATTCTTGAACAGGGTGATAGATAACCTGGCCGTTACTTGTGGCAAGAATATAGAAACCAGTTTCTCCTAGCTTATACTCCTTCATCAACATCCCGATATTCTCAATTGAGAAGTCAATTCCCACTACACCCAGAAACTCATTTGTTCCTTCTTTATATACCGGGCAGATTGCACTGACAATTATATTGCCTGTTACCGTATCCTGATATGGGTCAGTGAGTATAACGCCCTGTTTTGCCATTAAAGGAGCATACCATGGTCGCTCCTTCATATTCCAACCTTCTGAGATCAAATAGTCATCAGATTGTGTCAGTTGATTGGTATCTGCATCTGCAATCCATGAAACCACTATATTTTTAGGATCTGTTTCCTGTACATTAACCATGGTTTTTTTTGCATCATCAAAGCTTTTTACAGAAGTAATTACTTTTCCAGGAACAGTCTCCTCAAATACCTTCTCAATCTGACTGTTTGTTGACATCTGTTCAGCAATTGATAAGTGTTTAGTGAAGAACTCGCTTACCTGATACGACGCAGATTCAGATTTAGATGTAAGTTCATTTTGTGTCAAGTCACTTACTGAAACACCTACTCTTTGCAATATGAATACTGCGGTTGCACAAAATGCTATTATAACAGGAACTCCAATGAAAAAAAGAATTTTGGCTAACAAATTTCTATTATGTATCATGATTACATATCTCCTTTTGCTGTATTTTAACTGACAATAACAATTTGATACCTTCCGTTATCTTTTGTAATTCCAATTGTCATTTAACAAGCTTAAGAAACATATCGTCATTTTATTTAAATACTTTAGGCATATTAATCAATTTTACAAACTTTTACTTTATGTAACTTACACTTAATAATACTTCCGTTAATAAACCGTCTATTGTTATAACAGATGTGCAAAAGCCTTAGATTCAACAAAGGATCAGCTATACCCCTTCGCAGTCAAAATCAGGTATGAAGCTTTCAAGTGCCGTTTCTCCTTCCTGAATAAAACCATTTTCTACACCGATACTAACAGCATAATCAACAAGCTCTTCATATTCATCGTCAGTTATCTTTCGGTTTATTTCAGGATACTTTGTTACTTCATCAAGAGGTGTGTACTGGTTCATTATGCTCAAATATATTTTATCTCCAAATGTCTCGTGAAGATATCTGATTATGTTTCTTGAATCATCAAGGCACCCCGGCAGAGTCATGTGCCTTACGATTACTCCTTTTACTGCCATACCGCTTTCATCAAAGGAAACTTCTCCTGTCTGTCTTACCATTTCCTCAATGGCTTTGGATGCATGTTCGAAATAATCGCTGCAGTTTGAATATTTCTTTGCAATGCTAACGTCCATGTACTTTAGGTCAGGAAGATATATGGAAATGTGGCCTTCAAGCATTTTTATGATTTCAACCTTTTCGTAGCCGCTTGAATTATAGACTATAGGGATTTTAAGTCCTTTCTTCCTGCTCATGACGAGTGCGTCAATTATCTGCGGCACAAAGTGGGATGGCGTTACAAGATTGATGTTGTGCGCTCCTTTTGACTGAAGCTCGAGAAATATTTCTGCAAGCCTTTCTTTAGTAATTTCCTTTCCCGTCTTTCCGGTTGCTATGGTGTGGTTTTGACAATAGACACAGCCAAGCGAACACCCGGAAAAGAAAACAGTCCCGGACCCGTTTGTACCGGATATGCACGGTTCTTCCCACATGTGAAGAGCTGCCCTGGCAACCACAAGCTTGTCGGTCATCCTGCAGTATCCCTTTTTTCCTGTTGTCCTGTCTACCTTGCAGTTCCTCGGACATATAGCACATTCTTCCATTAAATTCATTCCGCTTCACCTCTGAACCTATGATATCAACACTCCGGTCCTTTTACAAGTATAAATCATATACTTATATTAACTCCATCTCCTTTTCTGATTATGAAAACTTACGCCGATATGAACCCTTCGCTTCAATGGATGACCAAAATAGGATTATTTTGCAAATGGAACTATCAAAAGCAGCATGATTTCAAATTCATGCTGCTTTTCTGTAAAAATTATTTTCTTGTACTATAACCATAAACTTCATACTTCATTGATAACATGGAATTGTTCAAATATAATATAAGAAAGTTGCTCCGCAACTCCGCTAGGGGGACCTACGTCCCACTTCGCCGTAAAAACACTTGCGCATTTTTGACTCCGCACCCCCCCTAACGGCAAGGACGTCCCGTCCTTTGCAATCCTCGTTTTTTATATAATAAGAAAGAGAACTTTCTTATTATATAAAAAAAGCTGTCTATGATTTTAAAATCTTAGAAAGCCTTTTCCATATGTTGCGATTTTATCATTTATTAACTGTTTAGCTCCATTGCCAGTCTCTTAATGTTGTCGTGCTTTATGTCTGATTTGTCAGATGTTACTTTAGAAACCTTTTTAACTATCACTTTTTCCATAAAATTCATCTTGCTAAAATTAAATTCTCCTCCAAAGTTTTTTACTGATTTTGCCTTACTGATAAGTTCAGCAGGGAAGTTTTCTCTTATTTCTTTTTCCATCATATCACCTTCCTGCTTACCGCAGATAAATAATCCTATTTCCTTTTTCAATAATTCTTCCAGATTATTGGAGATGAAATCAGTTACTTCCTTTTGGATTCTTCCTATGTAGGCAGAGCCGCCTATTATGATTTTGTCATATTTTGAAAAATCTACATTGCTTTTTCCCTTTAAATTAATAAGTTCAACATTGTCTTTCAATTCCTTTGACAATTCCATTGCACATCTTTGTGCGCAGCCATATTTTGTTGAATAAACTATTAATGTATTCATATTTCCTCCATTTATTTATTCAAAGCATTTTCAATAGATTTAAGGTATGCCTTGCTGGTAACCGTTCCGCCTGATACAGCATCCACTGTGGTGTTTTGTGCTTCAATGACTTTCTGAAAAATCTTACTGCTTAATTCAGAATTTGCAATTTTTACATCTTTCTTAATTTCTATGTTTGTAATTTTATGATTTTCAACTTTAACATTCAGTTCATTGGTCCATCTGCCGAAATCATTTCTGCCAGTATATACCCCATCCTCAACTTCAGATAAATTCACAGGATTAATTTCTACGTTTAATCCTTCTTCCAGGCCCCGGCTCACATAAAACACTCCTGCTGCACCAATAACAACGATTAACAGAAATATTAGTCCTAAAATTTTTAATACCTTCATTTAATTCTCCCTTTTATTTTTTATATTTTAATTACAACTTCTTCAATAAAACCATTTATTAATCTTTGTCTTTGTTCATCATCTATGTCTTTTTCAATTATTAACTTAATAGTGATTCCCATGATGGAAGCTACAATTATTTGCGACTTTAATTCAATTTCGTCGTCATCAATGTCTTTGTAAATTTCTTTTAAGCATTTGCATAGAACCATTAATGCCGGCTTTTCTTTTGATGCTCCTCTGTAAAGAGACGATGTGAATTTGAGTGTCTGTGGTGATTGATTTATCTGTACTGCTAAAAATTCATCAGGCATTTTTAATGCTTCTTCTATGTAGTTTTTTGTCATTATTCTTAACTTTTCTACCGGTGTTAAATTTTCGGTGTCTGATATAGATACTGCATTGACTATTTTCATGTAGCCGCTTTTCATGACAAAATTCAATATTTCATCTTTATCCTTAAAGTAATGGTATATTATTGAAGGTGAATATTCAATTTTATTGGCAATCTTTCGTATTGACAGGTTATCAAAGCCTTCTTTAGCAATAATTTCTTTGGCAGCAGAGATTATTAATTCCTTCATTACTTCTATTTCTCTTTCTCTTCTTTTATACATGCTGTCTCCTCTTTTGAACGCCGTTTTTATTTTGAACACTGTTCTATTTTAAAATATCACTTTGGTAATTAATTGTCAATACAGTTTTTCAAAATATTCAATTTAATTTTTACTAATGAGTTTGGACGGTCTGTTGATATAAGTCATTTCACTAAAAATATTTCCAAGAATTAGGTATCGTGGTGAGGTGTGACACCTTAGAGAACAAGAATCCATTTAATACTACTCCGCCTCGCGCAATCTTTCCACAATGCTTTGCTTATCTGTTGCACCGTATACCACAAGGGGAACCAAAATGCCGAAAATAAACAGCATAGGAATTGATAAAAAAAGCGGCCAAACAATCAGGTGATAACTAAAAAACCACATTTGTGCACAAATTGTTCTAACAACTACAAGTGAACCAAGTATACCAAAAACAAGTGAACATATACCTGAAACCACCGCATAGCAAAGGCCTTCATAACATAGCATCTTTCTTAACTGCTTTCTGGTCATACCGATACTTTGCATCATGGCAAATTCTTTTCTTCGTGCTATGATGCTGGTTAGAACTGCATTTATAAAATTCAAAATACCTATCACACCAATAATTCCACCCAACGCACCACCTGCTAATAAAACGGTTTTTTGCATTCCTGTAAATGAGTCCAAAGTGGTTGTCTTTGATTCGTAATTCATCATAGGGGCTACATTTGTCGTATAGTTTTTTAAAAATAATTCTACATCCTTTTCTTTGTCATCTTCAACATTGAAGACATAGCTCATAACCGCAGGTTTATCCACTAAGAATTTATATATATCTGCAGACAGATAAAAAGCATAATCCCAATTAATCCGGTCACTATTGGTATAGTATTTGATTGCGACATGTCCAAGCACCTTATAGTTGTGACTTGTATACTCTTTTTCATCCGAATCAGATGTTCCCGTTGCACGAAAACTGTGCAACATTACCGTGTCCCCCACATTAAAATGAGCAGTATCCCACATAACCCTGCAGTTATCATCTAAATGGACACCTTCCAAAATATAGTCTCCACTCATCAGCTTTTCCATATCCAACTCCCCATCCAACAGCTGCAATCGCTCCATGGGAAGTTCTTCAAGTCCATACATAGCGCCAAAGATATCACCTTCATCATTTCTATTATACTCCTGAGTGTTATTTTGGTCCGTAACTGTTATAATATTTTCACGTCCTCCGTATAGCCTGCCTCCTTCTTCAAATCCATCCATACCTTCAACTGTAGAAATCATCTGTTGTGAGGTTTCATTTTCGATGCCATAAAAATCGTAGTTGAAATAATCTGCATGAGCAATTAAAAAGTCTGTATCAGTAAATTTGGATAGGAATTTATCCATATCAATGCTGTCAGAAAGTGTTACAACAGTATTGAGCAATATAAGACTCAGCGACAAACTGATTATAACAAGTACGAAACGCTTCTTATTTCTACCGATATTGGATAGTGCCATGCGTGACATCTTTGCACCATTCATACTATTTTTGTGTGAGGTTTTCGGTTGATCGCTTTCGGTGTATCGAACAGCTTCTATTGGAGAAACTCTACCTGCCATGCGACCTGGCTTCAGTGTACTAATAAACACTGTAATTAGCGCAAACATTGCAGAACCAATAAAAATAACAGGATTAGCAGAAACCGAAATCGCACTTCCTGCGTAACTGCTGTTGTTCATTAACAATGGAACAAGCGACTTTCCGGAAAAGAAACCAAGAACAAGACCAATTGGTATGCCTATTGCCGACAAAATCATTGCCTGCCTTCGAATGATGCTGCGGATCTGTTTTGCTGTTGTTCCTATGGTTTTCAACAACCCGTAAAAACGAATGTCTCGTACTATTGAAATCTGAAAAATATTATAAATAATAAGATAACCCGTGAATACAATAAGCAGCAATCCACAGCCAAGTCCTACCATTGTACCTGCATCCATTCCAAAATTGGTGGAAAGATAGGACCAGTTCACATTGCTTGCAATATAATTAGGATCTGTTTCAATCAAAGAAAATCCGCTTTCCGTCAACAGCGTATTCAGCTTTGCTTCCAGATTCAAGCTGTTGTCAAACATGATATATGCATTTATGGCACCAGTCATTGAATAATCCTGATAGTAGGTGCATTTCAGTTCGTCTGAATGAGCATCCACATAAGCACGGGAAGTGAAAATCTGGCCTACATTAAAAGCGGGGTCACTAGTCCACCAACCACACAGAACAAAATCGCGGGTAACAACCTCACCACGAATGTTCAACTCTAAACTAATAGGGGCACCTAGCTCAAAAGCGACTCCCAAAAACTGCAAAGTCTGCGAATCGACGATAACTTCATTTTCAGCCTGTGGTGTATGTCCTGCTTCAAGCTTAATAAATCCAAGTTTTAATCCCACATCATCATAGTACCAAAATTCTGCATGACGTTTAAGCAATTCCTTATTTTCTACGCTGTCACAAAGTGCTCTGTCATAAGCAATATTTTTGATGGCTGCATTGTCTTTGACTGCGTTAAATTGTTCATCTGTAATATACTTAAGCACCGCATGACCATCACCTCCTGCCTGCCTCATGGTTGCCTGCTGCAGGCTCTCCACAGTTCCGATGCCCATCGTAAATAAGCTTGTAAACAGAATGCTTGTAAGCGCAATTGCCAAAACAGCGATGACATTACGGGTTTTGTTTGCGTAAAAGCTTTTGTCTGAAAGGTTACGGATAGCTTTCTTGTTTTTAACCTTAAGCATACTTATTACCTCCCACAATTCTCCCATCCTCAATGTGAATGATGCGGTCTGCAAGCTGGGCAATTTCCTCGTTGTGGGTAATCATCACAATTGTTTGTTTGAATTTTTGGCTTGTCACTTTCATTAGTCCCAGCACGTCCTGACTGGTTTTGCTATCCAGGTTACCTGTAGGTTCGTCTGCTAGGATAATAGCAGGCTTTGATGCCAATGCCCTTGCAATTGCCACACGCTGCTGCTGTCCGCCTGATAGATTATTTGGCAGATTATTCAATTTGCCTTCAAGTCCAAGTGTCTTAATAATGCTATCTACATAGGTTTTATCAGGTGAATTTCCATCAAGCTGGACAGGCAGAATAATATTCTCATACACATTTAGCACAGGAACCAGATTGTAGTTTTGAAAAACAAAGCCAATTTTGCGTCGGCGAAAGATAGTAAGTTCTTCATCCTTTAATGTAAAAATCTCCTTGCCGTCTACTACTACATCACCACTTGTAGGGCGGTCAAGTCCGCCAAGCATGTGAAGCAGGGTTGACTTACCACTGCCTGAAGTTCCTACTATGGAAACAAATTCTCCATTTTCAACCTTTAGATTTATACCGTCTAATGCATGAACAGCAGCATCACCGTTGCCATACATTTTCTTTAAATTTCTTGTTTCAAGAATGATCATATAATTAATCCTCCAAAAAAAATAGTCTGTATCATACTTTATATAATACAAACTATATACAATAAATCTTTCTAGAATCTTTCCAATCCACAAACAAATCTAACAGTTTTGAAAGATTTCCTCTTGCATGGGTAAAAACACGGAAAAGGTGGATCCTTTTTTAGGTGTTGATTGTACCTTGATATACCCTCCCTCACTGGTGATAATCTCTCTAGCAAGGTAAAGTCCAATACCCACGCCCTCTTCCTCCATTACTGATGGCGAGCGATAAAATCGGGTAAAAATCTTTGGTATTTCCTGTTCACTGATGCCAATACCGGTATCTGTTATATCAATTCTACAAAAAAGCTGGTAAGCGGCTGCACTTATTGAAACACTACCTCCGCAAGGAGTGTATTTTATTGCATTGTCTACAATATTATAAAGAGCCTCTGTTGTCCACTTTGGGTCAAAAACAGCACGAACTTCCGTATCTTCAGCTGTTAATACAACGCCTTTTAATTCTACTTTTAGAATCACTTGATTTACAACATTATTCAAAAGCGCTTGAACACTGTTAGGTTTTGACGATACCGTAATAATCCCTGTTTCAAGCCGAGAGGTTTTTACCAAGGAAGAAATCAGAAAGTTCAGTTTTTCCGACTGCTCCATGAGAGATTCCACACAGCTTCTATCCTTTTGGGATAAGTCACTCTCTGCCAAAAGCTGTGTATAAAGAAGAATATTTGCAATGGGTGTTTTGGTTTGGTGAGATATATCCGAAATCAGTTCATTGATTTTTGCTTTTTCCTCCGATATCTGTGCTTTTGTGGCACTGTTCATAGCTAGATATTGTGCGAGCTTTGTTTCCAGCGCTGACATTTTGGTTTCGTCAAAACCATTTTCAATAGGTTTGCCCTCTATGGCATTATCTATCATTTGATTTAATCTGCCTATGATTTTGTCAATTTTAAACACACTCATCTACTTCACCGCCCATGTATAACCTATTCCATAAACGGTTTTGATATATTGCGGCTTGGTAGGTGAATCCTCTAACTTATCACGCAAGCGTTTGATAGTTACAGATAGGGCATTTTCGTCCACATATTCTGCACCATCCGTCCATATGCGGTCAACCAAAACACCACGTTCCAAAGTATTACCCTTATTCTCTACAAGCATCCGCAGAAGCTTTTGTTCTGTCTTACTCAGTTCAATTGGAACAGATACTTTGAAGAACTCCATTTTATCAAAATCAAAAACAAATTCACCTTGTTCAAAACGATTTGATTTTATAGGCATTTGCTTTCTTAGCTGAGTATTCACTCTTGCACGAAGCACAGCAAGGCTGAAGGGCTTTGTTATATAGTCATCTGCACCCATTTCAAGTCCTGCAACAATATCCGTCTCCATATCATTTGCAGTGAGCATTATAACAGAAATGGTACTTTTTTTCTTTACTTCACGCATTAAATCCAACCCATTCCCATCAGGCAAATTGATATCTAAAATCAGCAAGTCAAAAGCACTATCTGAAAATTTTAGCTTTGCGGAGGTGATATCATAGCACTGTGAAATTCTTATCTGTTCATTTTGTAATGCAAGAGCAATGCCATTAGTTAATGCTTTGTCATCTTCTACAATCAAAATATATTTCAAAAGTGCACCTCTTTCACTTGTTGTTTATATAAAAATAATGTAGCAATCTCTTTCAACAAAATAAATACTTTATTTTTGACTATGTTTTTAATCTTTATATGTATTTTTTCATATAATCCTTAATGTTCTGCATTTTTAGTGTTTTATTTCATAAAATCCATTATTAGGTACGATAGTCAGTTTTGTACCTGCTAATATTTTTTGACTTTCGCCGTCAATGACCTCTAACCTTATATCGAAGGAATCTTTTATGTCTATTACTTTATCTTTTTCGATAGCACTCCATATTACTGCCTCGCCCTGATTTTTCACTTCTTTTCCTGTACCAATAAATTCACCATAATTAGTTATCCAATGGTATTCTAATTTTGCATAATTTTTTTCGCTTTTAAAATCAGGACTCATGGTAATTCCTTGTGCTGAAGACATTACAGGAGTGTATGAATTTCTGTCAGTAGTTATTGTAACTGTGTCACTGGTTGTATTAACTGTGTCATTAGTTATTGTGTTCGTATCATTAGTTTTATTACAGCCTGCAAGCAAAATTGAAATAAATCCTAATAAAAGAAACAACCTTTTCATAATATCCTCCTAAAATTATATAACATGTGCCATTTGATGTACATCTCCATTGACTAACAGAGGCTTTTATCAATTGCAATTGAAATTTAAATATATTCTAACAAATTATCTTTCTAATTTTATTATAAATGATAGTATTACAAAATGATAGTTGTTTTTTAATTCCTTGCTTTTCTCAAAACACAGCTGCAACGTCGTCATTCTTTAGATGAATAGTGTGGTTAAAAGAATTATAAAAGCAATATAAATTTAATGATATAGAAACGTCACACAGCACAACCTTCAGCCACATTTAAAAAACGTTTCAAATTCTAAATACAAAAACACCTCCAAAATTATTAGTATTCTTTGATATACATAATAAAATTTAAGGTGTTTATCATCATTCAAGATTTTAGGTTTGTTGAGGATTATCATAGTTTAAGGGCTTTATACATACATTTTGTCTTTATCTGAATATCATCATCAAGCCTAATAAACCATATTTCCTAAAAACCGTAGTTGGCTGTAACCATTGAAACAACTTGTTCTCGACTATTCTTCTTCCTCTTCTTCCGGTTCATCCCAGTTGTGGTACACTTCCTGGACGTCGTCGCAATCGTCAAGAGCTTCTATTAATCTTTCAAGATATTTAACATTTTCTTCGTCTTCAACTTTTACTGTAGTTGCAGGAATGTACATGATGTCGCCCTTTATGTTTTCATATCCTGCTTCTTTCAAGCTGTGCAGTACTTTGATGAAGTCTTCAGGTGTCGTTGTAATTTCATAGCTGTCATCCTGTGTTTCAAAGTCTTCAGCTCCTGCATCCAAAGCCTGCATCATAAGAGTTTCTTCATCTATTTTGTCGCTCAGTTCAATTTCTATGATTCCTTTTCTGCTGAACAGGTAACCTACGCAGCCTGTTGTTCCAAGGTTTCCATTATTCTTTGAAAAATAATGTCTTACGTCTGCAGCTGTTCTGTTCTTATTGTCTGTGAGGCATTGAACCATGAATGCCGTTCCGCTTGGTCCGTATCCTTCGTATGTTATTGTTTCGAAGTTTTCGCCTGATGCTGCAGCCAAGCCTGTTTTAATTGCTCTGTCTATGTTGTCATTTGGCATGTTCTGTGATTTTGCTTTTTCTATTGCTGTTGCCAATGATGAGTTATAGTTCGGATCCGGACCACCCTCTCTGACAGCTACTGTAATGTATCTTGCCAATTTGGTAAAAATTTTGCCTCTTTGTGCATCTGCTTTACCTTTTTTATTTTTTATAGTTTTCCATTTCGAATGACCTGACATATTTCCTCCTTACTATCCTGCTCATTTAATTTAACATCGTATTTTACCATATAATTTTTAATAATACAAATATTTTGCAAAAAATTTTTATTCTACTATTTTACCATCCTTTACGGAGTGGTATGAAGATTGTCCCAGGTTAATTTCAGCCTTGCCGCCGGTTATTTCCTTTACAAGATCATTGAGCTTGTCCGTTTCTCCCTCCTTGACTATCAGGAAGAACCTTACCTTGTCATCATATGTCTTGTTCTTTACCATGAAGCTGTTTTTCATAAGTTCGTTGTCCATTCTGCCCAGCAGAGTGTAGTCAATTGAAAACTCCACGTCGTAGTAAAGGTTTCTCTCTACGATTATTCCGCTTTCAAGAGCTATCTTCGCTCCCTTTGTGTAGGCACGGACCAGCCCTCCTGCTCCAAGGAGCACTCCGCCGAAATACCTTGTAACCACCACGGCCACATTTTTCAGGTTTTCCTGGTTTATGACATTAAGCACAGGCATGCCTGCAGTACCCGATGGCTCCTTGTCATCGGAATACCGCTGAATGCCGGAATTCTCACCGATTGTGTAGGCGTACACATTGTGGGTTGCATCCTTGAATTCCTTTCTGATTTTTTCTATGAATTCAAGAGCTTCCTCTTCGCTTGCCACAGGCATGGCAGTTCCTATGAACCGGGATTTGTTTATTGTTGTTTCATTCCTTCCGTACCTGTGGATTGACCTGTAATCATTCATTGTCCTCACCTGTTATGTATTTACCGTACTGCTCTTTTTCATTGTCATAAAGCACAGCCTCCAATGAAACTCCTTCTCCGGTAAACTCCACATTGTCTGTCTTTCTGTTTTCATACAGCCAATAATATGATTTTAAATCAGAGTTTGGAATCAGGAGACTGTACTTGCTTTTGCTTCCGTTTATTTTCTCATCTACCGTTTCAAGCAGGTATCCTATGTTGTATTTGTTCTTTGCTGAAATGTAGATGATATCGTTGGTTGACATGGTTGTTATCTTTTCGTTAATAATTTTGTCAACCTTGTTGTAAACGGTCAGAACAGGTATTTCCTTTCCGGTTATCTTTTCCACCAGCTTTGTGGTAGTTTCCTTGTGAAGCTGCAGGTTGTCATCGTTGATGTCAATGAGATGAATTATGAGGTCAGCGTACTTGATTTCCTCCAACGTTCCCTTGAAGGCTTCAACGATTTGTGTGGGAAGTTTCTTGATGAATCCCACTGTGTCAGAGAAAACGGCCTTTCTGCCTCCGGGCAGAGTAACCCTTCGCACCTCCGTTTCCAGCGTGGCAAACAGCATGTCATGGGAGAACACTTTTTTATGTTCCGCATCTTCTTCATCTGAATACTCACTTTCAACCAGTGCGTTTAAAAGCGTGGACTTTCCTGCGTTTGTATAACCCACGATTGAAATTATCGGAATCTGATCCTTCATACGCTTCTTGCGTTTTGTTTCCCTTACCTTTCCAAGATCCTCAAGCAGGTTTTGTATATCGTTTATTTTTTCCTTTATGCGCCTTCTGTCAAGCTCAAGCTTCTGTTCCCCAGGGCCTCTTGTTCCTATGCCGCCTCCGAGCCTTGAAAGGTTGTTGTTAAGCCCTATGAGGCGCGGAAGACTGTATTTCAGCTGGGCCAGCTCCACCTGAAGCTGACCTTCCTTTGTAAGAGCCCTTTTGGCAAATATGTCAAGAATCAGGTTTGTCCTGTCAATTACCTTTGCCTCCACAATTTCTTCAATGTTTCTTATCTGCGAACCTGATAGCTCGTCGTTGAATATCACCGTGTCTATTTCAAGTTCCTTCACATAGTTGGCTATTTCCTCTATCTTTCCCTGACCCACGTAGTATCGGTTGTCTATGCTTTGTCTGTTTTGGATTACACTTGATATAACCTGGCCTTCTGCCGCTTCAACAAGCTGCTCAAGCTCCTCCATGTCGTTTTCTTCGTTATCGCTAGATAGTTGCACTGCAACTATTAAACATCTTTCCCTATCCATGCACCCTCCGAATAAATAAGTCATCTGTGCTTATTTTACCATAATTATTATGTTTGTGTACACAGATAAATATACCGCCTTGCAGTTTTTTTAATGTTTTCAGTTATTTCAGAGACGGAAGTGTCATGTAGGACTCAGGAACATCACCTACTATAACTATTTCAGCTATGAGCACATTGCTTCCCACGGTAGTGCTGCTGGTTGTTACAGGGCTTAATACGCTTATTTCAACTTCTACGGTTATGTAAATCTTGTACCTTGTCTGATTTATTCCGGATTCGGCAAACTCCGTTACAAAATCAACCAGCACGCTTCCCTGGTGCAGTATTGTGAAATGCAGCCTGGGCCCCTTGCCTGCAAGCAGCTGGCTGTCCAGAGCTGTGAACAGCGGTATGGAAAATGACTGATTTTTAAGGTCAACTATTTTTTTTTGGACATTCATGGCAATGTTGGAAGAAAGTGTGTTCATAACCATGGCGTCTGTTCGTATCATGTTAACTTTTCCTTCTCTGTCATAAGTTGGTATGAGAATTTGTTCCTTCAGGGAATTTTTGTTAAGCTCCTCCCTGACAGTGTCATTGATTATCTGTGTTGCAATTACTTTAGCCCGTACTTCGCAGATTGAGGCAAGCGTCGGTTTTATGCTCACTTCAACATAATAATAAGCAACAAGCGTAAAAAAGATCAATATCAGAAATATGAACTTGATGAATGAGGTCCTGCGATTTTTCAACTATTGATTTCACACCCTTTCTATTATATAATATGTAAGAACTTTAAATCTTTGACAATATTAGATTGATTTGTGGTATACTAGTAATGCAGTTCTAACGGAGGTTAATATGTCTAAAGAAAATAAGAAGGACTTAGAAATAATAGAAAGTAAAAATGAAGATACGGCAGCAGCCAAGAAAAAAAGAAGAGCCAAAAAGAAAAGAAAAGTAGTATTCAGAATTTCTCTTCTTGTAATACTTGCAGCAATGATAATTGTCGGCGGTGCTGTGGCTGGAATGGTTATTGGCATTGTAAAAAGTGCCCCTGAAATTGATCCTACAAACGTGCTTACAACCCTGACCGAAAGTTCGGTCATTGTCGATGAAGCAGGAAATATCATTGAACAGATACACGACCCCAATGAAAACAGGGAAATAGTAAAGTTAACTGACATTCCTGAATACTTGCAAAATGCGTTCATAGCTATTGAGGACCACAGATTCAAGGAACATTTCGGAATCGACATACAGCGTATTGCAGGTTCCCTGCTCCACAATGTGAGAGTTGGTGATCCTACGGCACAAGGTGCCAGCACGCTGACTCAGCAGCTTGTTAAAAACCTTTATCTGACCAATGAAAAATCATGGGAAAGAAAGATAAAAGAAATATACCTTGCAATTCAAGTGGAAAGAAAATTGTCAAAGGAACAGATTCTGGAAAACTATCTTAACACCATTCCACTGGGTCAAAGTTCCTACGGAGTTCAGACAGCTGCACATACCTATTTCTCGAAGGATGTCAGCGAACTTACCCTGGCTGAAAGCGCCCTTTTGGCAGGAGCAGCCAAAAGTACCGTGTACTATGCTCCGTTCAACAGGTACAACCTGGAGGACATAAGCGAAATCCCCGAAGAAGATATTGTGGGATATGTATACATAGGTTCTGTCCAATACGCATGCGTCTACAACCAGAATGCCATAGACAGGCAGCATGTGATTTTAAACAGGATGCTGGACCTGGGGCTCATCAGCCAGGAAGAATATGATGCAGCCATGGCTGAAGACATGCATACGGCACTGAACCCTGGACAGACTAAAATTGAAGGAATATCATCGTCACCAATGGATTATGTCAAGGAGAAGGTTATTGAAGCCTTGATGGAAAATCAAAACCTTGGCTACGAGGAAGCTGAAAGCTACCTATACAAAGGCGGATTGACAATAACAACTACTATTGATGTAGCAATGCAGCAATCACTTGAAGATTCATACAAAAACTTCCCAACATTGTTTTTAGGAGCAGCTCCTTCCGGCACAAAACCAACGGCTCAGGACTGGAGATACTTCAAATGGGAAAACGGTCAGGGAACCGGAAGCCTTGATTCAAACCTGAACATACTCAATGAAAACGGACAGCTGATTTATTACGCCAAAGAAAACATAATGGATGAAGAGGGAAACATCTACCTGAATTCCGGAGAATACAGCTACGATTCAAGCGGCAACCTGGTTATAAATTCAAAAAAATTCGATATTTACGCATCAACGGTGGATATCGTCGATGCCTACACGGTTGATGAAAACCTGAATTTCGTATCCCACAACATTGGGGCACTTAACATCGGAAACAATTATGAAGTGCTTGAGCAAAAAGGAACAAAGGGTTCTTTCAGAATACCTAAAAGTTACCTTGACAAGAACTCTGAAATGTTTGTTGCAGGCGGAGACAATGTTTTAAAAATTGCTTCCGGCTACTTCTATTTCCAGGAAGACGGAATTGTGCAGCCACAATCTGCAACTGTCATACTGGACTACAAAACAGGCAAGATAAAAGCCATGATAGGCGGAAGAAACATTGAAGGAAGCAAGACGTTCAACAGAGCCACCGATGCCACAAGGCAGCCGGGTTCCACAATCAAGCCTTTGTCGGTTTATCTGCCGGCACTGGACCTGGGATACTCAGCAGCATATATTCTTGATGACCTTCCTCGCTACAATGAAAACGGAGACAGATGGCCGAAGAACTGGTATGAATATAAGGACATCAAGTACTGGGGAAAAACTACTCTTCGTAAATCAATCGAGCAGTCAATAAACACAAATGCAGTTTCAATGCTTGAAACAATAGGCACAGATGCATCAATGGCATCACTTGCAAAGCTGGGGCTCATAAATTCAGACAATCCGGAGAAAGACTCCTTCGTGTCTCCTCAGGAAAACAATGCGTACAATGACGTTAACCTTGCCTCTCTGGCGTTAGGAGGACTTACAAAGGGATTCACGCCGCTGGGAATGACTGCAGCATACGGCGCCATAGCCAATGACGGTGTTTACATTGAACCTATTGCCTACACAAAGGTAACGAACAGCAAGGGTGAAACGATACTTGAAAACATACCTGAAACACATACTGTGGTAAGTCCCGAGGTTGCTTCGCTGATGAAAGACATCTTAAGGTCCACGGTAAATCCGGGACTTTCATACAAGGCTAAACTTCCTGCTGATATGGGCATCGAAGTTGCAGGAAAGACCGGAACCACACAGGCCAACGGCGACTTCTGGTTCGTTGGATTTTCACCGTACTATGTGGGTGGCATCTGGGTTGGAAACGACAATGTTCAGATGAAGCTGTCCGGTGACAGCGGGAACACAGCAAGACTTTGGAGCAGCATCATGACACCGATACATCAGGGTTTGGCTCCTGCAAAGTTCCAGCTTAATTCAAACCTGGTACCTGTACAGGTCTGCGCTCAGTCAGGAAAACTTCCTTCAGATCTCTGTGCGCTGGACCAAAGGGGAACACAGGTTATAACCGAGTACTTCGTACCGGGAACCCAACCGACGGAAACTTGTGATGTTCATGTAAAGGTTCAGGTCTGCACAAGCTCAAACCTGCTTGCTTCACCTTACTGTCCCGGAAACCTTTTGGAAGAAAGAGTTTTTGTAACAAGAGACCCGCTATATGATCCTGAATTAAAATCAGATAATTATGAAGCAAGAAAGCTTTACAGACAGATACAAGAAGACAAGGTGACTTTTTCTGTGGAAGAGCTTGAACAGATATATGCTGGTCAGGTTACGTTTGATGGTAATGGCCAGATAACCCACGTCCTGGGAGTTTCAGTAGCAGATCTGGCATTTGCAGGTCTTTTGACAGCCGACTATCAGTACCAGGTTCCTACAAAGACATGCACATACCACACAAAATGGCATTATGATCAGTGGATGAACGAACAAAATTCCGGAAACGGCAATCAGGACAACAACGGTAACGGCAACAATAACGGCAACGGCGGTAACAACGGAAACGGTAACGGGAATAACGGCGGTGCATTGGATGATATCATAAACGACATAATTGAAGATTCAGGAAGCAATGACAACCTGAATGAAATATTGGAGTCGGTTTCAAATTAAATATAGAACAAATGGGACTGTTGCATTAAGTGCATTCCTGTCATCCTGAGCGTTAGCGAAGGATCTCATATGTTGAAATGATGAGATTCTTCGAGCTAAAGCCCTCAGAATGACACGGTAGTAATCACTAATGAAACAGTCCCATTAACATCAAAATTATTATTTATTACCCTTGGGGTTGAACACAACTGCAACTATGTAGCCAAACAACAATGCGGCTGCAACGCCGGGCGCCGTTTTCATAACTCCTCCGCTCAGGGCACCCATGAAACCTTTTGAAGATGCCTGCTCCATGGCTCCTTTTGCAAGAGTGTTTCCAAATCCCAACAGTGGAACAGTTGCTCCTGAATAACCTATCTCCACAAGTTTGTCGTAAACTCCGAAATATCCAAGAATAGCCCCTATTACAACCAGCATCACCAACAGATAAGCATTGTTTTTCTTGAACGTATCAATGAATATCTGACAGATGACGCAAATGGCTCCCCCCACCACAAAACTCATCAAGTAATTCATAGTATTCTCCTTTACATTTCAATTCCCACACTGTGGGCTATTCCAGGTATGCTTTCGCCCTGAAGGGTTGCCGTGGGTGAATGGAGTGCGCCTGTGGATGTGAACAGAAGTTTGTTTATTTCCTTGTTCATCAGCTTCTTGAATAAAAACGACCCGAACACTGTTGCCGAACATCCGCATCCGCTTCCTCCGGAATGAACATCCTGTTTTTCTATGTCGTAGATTATGGTTCCGCAGTCATCATACTTCTTTTCGATGCTTTTCTTGTCGTCATTGAACATCTTGTTAACTATCCCTTTTCCTATGGTCCCCAGGTCTCCGGTAACAATAAGGTCATAATCAACCCCCGTATCCTCCAGATGCTGGCTCAGGGTATCATAAGCTGCCGGAGCCATGGCGGCGCCCATGTTGTTTGCGTCTTTGACTCCCAGATCCGTTATTTTTCCAAATGTAACGTTTCTCACCCTTGGACCGTTTCCGTTTTTCGAAAGCCACACAGCACCGGAACCGGTGACAGTCCATTGTGCCGACATGTGCCTTTGTCCACCCATTTCCAGCGGAAGTCTGTACTGTCTTTCAGCGCTGCAGAAATGACTTGAGGTTACGCATATTATGTTTTCAGCAAAGCCCCCGTCAATAATGAGTGAAGCCAATCCCATTGTAAGGGCCATGGTGGAGCATGCACCGTAGACTCCTACATAAGGGAGCATCAGATCCCTGGCTGCAAATGAGGAAGATGTTATTTGATTCAACAAATCGCCTGCAATAAGCAAGTCAATATCGCTTTTCTGCAGATTGTTTGCTTCCATGAGCTTTTCCACAGCAGATTTTTGAAATTTCAATTCGCATTTTTCCCAGGAATCCTCTCCCCACAAATCATCATCCACAATCATGTGGAAGTTGTCCTTTAAAGGTCCTTCTCCCTCTTTTTTTCCGACTATTGTGTATGTGTCCCTAACAAACACGTTGTCTTTTATGCTAAATGTTTGTTTGCCGATTTTTTTCAACTTGAACTTCCTTTCTGATTAATTTAACCTGTGATCAGTTTCAGCAATCCTGCAATAAAAGCGGCAAGATAGCCGTACACAAGTACAGGGCCTGCCAGTTTGAATATGTTTGCAGCTGTTCCAAGGATAAAACCTTCCCTTTTAAACTCCAGTGCCGGTGACACCACAGAGTTCGCAAAACCTGTTATAGGAACTACTGTGCCTGCTCCTGCCACCTTTCCAAGCCTATCGTACCAGCCCAGTCCCGTAAGCAGGGCACTCAGCCCAACCAGCGCCACGGATGCCATTGGTCCAGCATCCTCCTCAGCTGCGCCGAGGCCCGACATGAAAAGATTTTTTAAAACTTCACCCAGAAGACAGATCGCTCCTCCGAAAATAAAAGCCCAAAAGCAATTTTTCAGCATCTTGTTCTTCGGGGTGAATTCATCCACAACCTGCTTGTAACTATCCTTATTGTATTTCATCTTTCCTCCTACAGTAATACGGCGCTTTCAGGTATTCTCTTTATGGACCTGTCTATGCTGTTGCCGAAATAAATGGCCGTGAAGCTTATGACAAGAATTATTACTAATAAAAAAATCTTTTTTTTCATATAAATCACCTCATGAGTATTATTTACAAAATAATAATTTGAATACTAAAAAAAAGCACTATAAGTGCCTTTTTTAATATTAACTGTTAATTTTTCACAGCCTCTTTTCAATATTTATTTTCTTTCTTTTTTCTGCAGAATAAATCCACAACTCAATCCGAGGCCTCTCCGGTTAGAAACGTACATAAACCATAAATTTGCAAATAAAAGTTCCTGCACCTGATGCAGAAACTTTTATTTTTTTAATCAATTGATGCTGTTTTTTACAACTTTTGCTTTACTCTTGACTTCTTCCTTATCGGTTGCCTTGTTCATTACAAACAGCGCTATAATCAATAATGCTATAACAATAATATTAGTGATGATTCCTGATCCAATGGCAGCCGATACTATAAATCCCACAGTAGCCACTGCTGCACACAGTAATGCGTATGGAAGCTGAGTCTTCACATGGTCAATATGATCACATGCTGCTCCGGTTGATGACATTACTGTCGTATCTGATATGGGTGAGCAGTGATCTCCAAAAAGTCCGCCGCTGAAAGCTGCCGCAATCATTGGATACATAGGCGCTCCCAGTTTAGCTGCCAGCGGTATTGCAATCGGCACCAGAATAGCAAATGTACCGTAAGAAGTTCCTGTGCTGAAGGATATCAAAGCACCTGTAATAAATACCAGTGCAGGCAGAAACATTACCGGAATATTGCCTTTAATGATTGGAACCAGGTACTCGGCAGCCCCCATTCCCTTTGTGAGGCTGCCTATACTCCAAGCAAGAATCAATATGACATATGTCATTGACATTCCTTTTACTCCATCCATAATCAATTCCATTGCCTCGCTGAAAGTAAATGTCTTTTTAACAAGAGACTGCACGACAACCACAATGACACCAAGCAATACTGACCAAGCAAGACAAACTGCGCCGCTTGCAGAACCAATGGCATCCACAAAATCTTTTTCAGGATATCCCCCATCCCAAAGCAGTATTGGAAGAATAGAACCCATCATAACAACTATTGGCAGCCAGAAACTAGATAAATCAGTGGTCCTTGCTTCAAACTTCGCATCTGTCAGCTCCTTTGAGCTCAAGGGCTTTGACCCTGGTCTTAATACATCTCCCTTGTCGGCTCTTCTTTCAGCTTTAAGCATTGGGCCGAAATCCTTGCCTGTAATAGCTATAGCCAGTACCATAACCACCACCAGTATTGCGTAGGAATTATAAGGAATTGTCTTCAAATATGCAACATATGGTGATTCTGTTATGCCAAGTTCCATGTATGAATTCCCTATAAGCCCCATGACATATGCCAGCCATGCAGAAAAAGGAACCAAAAGACATACGGCTGATGCTGTGCTGTCTGATATGTATGCCAATTTCTCGCGTGAAATTCTTTTTTCGTCAGTAATTGGTCTGAATAGACCTCCTACCATCAAAGTGTTGAAATAATCCGAGAAAAATATCAGAATACCGAAGCACCACGCCGCAACCTGCGTGCTTTTCTTGGTTTTCATTTTTTTGGTCATGGAATATCCCAAGGCAACAGCTCCTCCGTTGTTTTGCAGGAAAGTAATCAGAATTCCAAACAATGCTGCCTGAAACAAAATTGCTGCGTTCCATTCGCTGGCCATGCTCGGAACAATATAATCAGAGACGCTTTTTATGATTCCTAAGAACGGATTCCACCCGTAAACCACTGTAGTGCCTAGAAAAATACCTGCTGTTAGTGAAATTACCACGTCTTTCGTTAAAAAAGCCAATATGATTGCTACTATTGGCGGCAGCAATGCTAAAAAACCATAATCCATATTTTCACCTCTTCGTATTTTTTAATTTATTATTTTATTATATTTCCTTGTAGTCAATATCAAAGCCGAAGTATCTCGGCTCAAGATACTTAATTACTTTTTCTGTCTTCAATACTGGATCGCAGCCTGCTACATAAACTTCAATCTCGTTACCAACTTTAATATCATCATTTCTAAGCGGCTTCATGATATTCGGTTCAACTGTACAAATAAGATCGGGGCTAGATGCAAAATATACTCCGTCAATCCAGGCAATGTGTGTTTCGTTCTTAAAGTACATCTTAAGTTCCTTGCCTGCAAAATCCTGCGTACCGCTTAAAGTATGGTAACCCATGTAATAACCTTCCTCATCCCTCCATTCTTTTTTCACAACCTCTCCCCTGAAAATGCATTTCATACCTACTGTTTTCAGCAGATCAGCCAAGTTTCCTTCTTTAGACCTTGCCTTTGTAAGTAATTTTCCGACCTCATATGCCTTGCTTACTGAGCCTCTGACCAGAAGTCTCTTTAACTGTTTTCCGCTTATGGGAAATCCGGCAAGCGCCGTCGATCCAAAAGCCACCTCGCTTAGGTACTTTCCTATTCTTTCTGCCAGTGTAATGCTTATGGCATCCTTCATGATACATACATTTCCGTACTTGTCAAAGCTCACGGCAGGGCAGAAGTTCACATTTTCAGCCATCAGACTTATCTGGAAAATTTCAGGTATAGCCCTGCCTGCATAATCGCCGTCAACTATTGTTTTGTCCAGCATTCTTCCAATTGCCATGGGTAAAGGCAAATTTGATCCTCCGACTTCAAGGGGAACTATTATATCAGCTTTCATGTTTGTATAAGCTTCCCATTCAATAACGGCATCCATCATGTTTCGTGGATATTTCTTTTCTGTAAGACCGAGTTCGGTCATATGTCTGATTTTTTCATCTGTTAAGGGAGCTGTAGAACCCATGAGGAATGTACATACAGCCACGGCATCATCGTCTATTTCCTCTACATCAACCCAGTTTATTTCACCCTTTTTTTCAAGTGCTTCACTGAACACTTTTAGTCCTTCAATAGGATTTCCGCCGCCTCCAACTCCCAGCATCGTACATCCTTCTATAAAAATTTTTGCTTCTTCTAGATTTGTTATACTTTTTTTTGAAGACATTTCAAACATCCTTTCAATTTAATTCTTTTCCGGCAAAATCATTTTTTTTGCAACAGGCGCCATGTAAGTATTGCGACCATGCCTTGCTTTGCAGGCAATCATTGCTTCCATCATTCGGACCGAGGTGCCGGCAGGATCCAGAACCGATACAAAATAACCTTCTGTTTCTAATCTTGACTGTATTATTGCAGCGTACCCTGCAAACCCTGTGCATCCCAGCACAATTACATCAGCCCCGTCCTCTTTTATGCATTTTTTTGACCCCACGTAAAGCCTTTCCAGCGCAGCATCTGAGTTGTCATAGACAGACAGAACAGGAACATCGGCGCTTCTTACGGATACAATCTTACCGGCTCTGATGTATTCTGCGTTTTGCTTTTCAATGAGCGGGATAATGTTTGGAAGAATCGTAACAATACCGATTTTCCTTCCAACTGCCAACGCCATTGCAACAGATGATTCACCGGAACCCAAACATGGTATGCTTACAGCTTCTCTGCACGCATCTACTCCAGGGTTAACGAAGCAGTAGCTGATGATTCCGTCAAAACCGTCTTTCTCCCCTTGTATGGCTTCTTCCACTACAAAAGGAGCGCTGTAGCATAAATCATACTCATTTTCAATTGAGGACGGCCCATATTTAAGTCGTCGTGCAGCAATACAAGTGTCTTTTGAGGCAAACTCCTTTATTATTTCTTCCTCCAGATAATCTGGCCTTTCTGAAATAATAGGTCTGATAAACAAAATTCTCACAATTTCCTCCTTAATTATTGATGACAAAATATAAGCATTTTTCATGCCAACATGCTGAAGTTACAAAAAATAAAATTCCCTATTAATTCAAGCTTTTCATCAAAAAAGTTTTAAAAAAACAACCAGCTGTAAAATTTGTTTACAGCTGGTGTAAATAATATTGCCGTTTGTAAATAATATTTACAGTCCGGCATATTTCTTCAACTTGTTCATTACCGTAGTATGTGATATTTTTAAATTTTCTGCTACCTTTCTGTAGGAACCGAAGCTATCGAATGCCTTTATTATATAACTGTCTTCTATTTCAGATAATTTTGCCGGCAGATTTATCGGATAATCTTCCTTCTGTATTTCTGATTCGACTTTCAGAACTTTTCTGATTGCCTCATTGTTTAGCATCAGGTCTTTAACCGTTATTGTTCCGTCAGAAATGCAGATTGCACGCTCTATGATGTTGTTAAGTTCACGGACATTTCCTGGCCAATCGTATTCCAGCAGAATCTTCATGGCATCATCTGCTATTTTCACTTTTTTTCCATGTTTTTTGGATATATCATCAATAAAGTAACGTGCTAATTTTGCAACATCACCTTCTCTTTGGCGAAGTGGTGGTATAAAAATTGGAATTATGTTTAAGCGGTAGTATAAGTCCTCTCGGAAGCTCTTTTCTCTGATCATCCTTTCCAGGTCCTGATGAGTTGCTGAAATTATCCTCACATCAATGTCAATCTCATGGTTTCCTCCAATTCTCCTTATCTTTTTTTCCTGTATTGCTCTGAGAATCTTAGACTGAAGATGAGGAGCAAGCTCACCTATTTCATCCAGAAACAGAGTACCTCCGCTTGCAAGTTCAAAATATCCCTGTTTGCCGGATGTATTTGCTCCTGTGAACGAGCCCTTGTCGTACCCAAAGAACTCGCTTTCTATCAATGATTCCGGTACTGAGGCGCAGTTCACGGCAACAAAAGGACCGTTTGCCCTGTTGCTGGCCATATGGATAGCTCTTGCAAAAAGCTCCTTACCTGTACCGCTTTCCCCTCTCAGCATTATGGAAGACAATGCAGGTGCCACCGACCTGGATATATTGATAGCGCTTTTTATTTCATCACTTTCTCCCAATATATCATCAAAGGTGATCATGGAAGGTCTCATGATTGTATTGATTAAATTTCTTATGCTGGACATCTCGCTGATTATGACAAAATAGCTTGTTACTATGTTTCCTTCGTTTTTAATAGGATTTATGTTAGCCAGAAATGCCTTTTCCTTGGAACCCGTATTGTATATGAATTCAACGCTGCATGGATCAATGTTCACATTAAGGTCCAGCACGGAGGTTGGTATTATATCGTTGATATGGCCATTCTCTGCGTTTCTCTTTTTTATGAAGATTTCAGATTTTTTATTGTAGCTTGTGATATGTCCGCTAGGATCCAGCTTCAGGATGCAGTCGTTGATGTTGTTGATAAGAGTGCCAAGTTCCACTTCAATTCTCTCGTATTCCATCAAATCGATGTATGAAATGCTTTCGATTTCAGGTATCCTGCTCTTCATGAAACTGCAGAAATCTTCCTCGGACATGGTTGAATCCCACTCCAGCTTACAGCAAATATAGGGATCTGACTCCATAGTCACTATGTTTATGCCATAATCTGCTATAGCTCTCAAAACAGCATATATAAGTCCCATTCGATTTGGAGTTCCATTAATCTTTATCCTTCTTATTTCCTTGATGATTTCTCCCATGCTGCTATCCGCCTCTCTTAATTACTTTACCTCTTTCATGGAAAATATAAACAGATTAATTTTATTCAATATTATAAAACCACAAATAATATTTATCAATATCATTTAATAAAAATAATTTTTAAAAAATTAATTTTGTAATTTTATTCTCAGCAAAACTCAGAAGGATCCTCAGAAGGATCTACGGATTATATTTAAAAACCGATACTTTAAAAAAGCATCGGTTTGTTTATCAATATAAGCTATATTCATTATTACCAACAAATGCAGCCGCACTGTAGCATTATTGTCTTCCTCACAGAATTTTGTCTTAAGCTTGGCTATTTTTTTGAACTTATGGTCTTTCTCAGTATTACTTTTGTTCCCACGTCTTTTTCGGACAGGACCACAAGCTCGTCCATAAATGTCTCCATAACAGCAAAGCCCATGCCGGAGCGCTCCAATTCAGGCTTTGTGGTGAACAGCGGCTCCTTGGCCTTTTCCACATTGACTATACCGCAGCCGAAGTCTTCCACTATTATTTCAACCATCTGTCCCTTGATTCTGCACTGTATTTCTATTTCACCAACCTGGTTCTCGTAACCGTGGATGATGGCATTTGTCACAGCTTCAGAAACAGCTGTCTTAATGTCCGATATTTCCTCTATGGTAGGATTGAGGCTTGAGCAGAATGCTGCCACTGCTGCTCTTGCAAAGGATTCGTTTGTAGAATAGCTCGGTATTTTAATATATACGTAATTGTCTTGCATCATGTCCCCCTATTTGATATTGATGATTTTGCCGATGCCGCTCATGTCCAGAATCTTCCTTACCTTCTTGCTGGCATTGACTATTTCAATGACTCCATTGCGCTTGCGTATGACCTTGTAACGGCCTATGACAAAACCAATTCCAGAACTGTCAATGAAATCAAGGCTTTTCATATCTATAACTATTTTGTTGTACTTCTCGTCTTTGATTTTTTCATCAATCAACACTCTTGATTCGTCAGCACTGTGGTGGTCAAGATCCCCTTTGAGCCTGATTGTCATTGTCTGACCTGATTCAACAAATTCTAAATTCATTTTTCAAATCCTTTCTCTGTGGTGTACAAGCTATTATACTATTTGAGAAAGAATTTTTCCTTGACTTGTTTTGTAGTTTTATGTCGATAAATAAGTATTTTTGGTTTCGCTGCTTCACAAATTCAGCATACCTTACGGTGTCAAAATTCTTTAGTTTATGTTATATAAGGCAGCAGTATTGAGAATTCGGAGCCTTTTCCGGGAGTGCTTTTAACTCGTATCTTGCCCTTGTGTCCCAGCACTATTATCTTTGCAATGGAAAGTCCAAGACCGTGACCACCTATTTCCTTGCTTCTGGACTGCTCTGCCCGGTATAGTCTTTCAAATATCTTTTCAAGATCTTTCTTTTCAATGCCGATGCCTGTGTCTTCGACCTTTATTACGTAGTAATCCTGCTGCATGTAGGCAGATACCATGATGTAGCCGTCCTGGGGCGTAAACTTCATTGCATTGTCTATAAGAATCCTTATTGCCTGCTTGATTCTTTTCGGATCCCCGTAAATGGTGGCATCGTCATAAAACTTGAAATAAAGCTTATGCTTTGTGTCAATCATCTTTGTTTCTTTTTCTATTTCATTGAGCATGATGGAAATCTTGAAGTCTTCCTTGTTGTACATGAGCGTGCTCTTGTCGCTTCTTGCAATGAACAGCAGTTTTTCAATGAGGTCCTGCATACTGTCCGTTTCATTTTTGATTGCCGTAATGGATTCCTCCAAAACAGCCTTATCGTTTTTTCCCCACCTGTCAAGCATATTCACATAACCCTTTATGACCGCAATGGGAGTACGGAGTTCGTGAGAAGCATCTGAAACGAACTGCTGCTGTGTCTTATAGCCTTCCTCTATTCGGTCCATCATTTCGTTGAATGTCTGTGAAAGCTCCTTCAGTTCATCCTCCGTTCCCTTAATATCAAGCCGCGTATTGATGTTGTTGACGGTTATGGTCCTGGTTATCTCCGTCATGTTCTTTATGGGACCTATGAGCTTGTAACTTGTCCGTGACACAATGGGTACGAAAAAAAACATTCCTATTGCTCCCGATGCCAGCACCAGCATGCTTATCCATAAGGCGTCCTTCAGCATCCCTTTTACGCTGTAGCTTAAGTTCATGTAGTAGTCCGAATTGTTGTAGTAAAAAACTGAGGAATAGATGTACTCCTGCCTTGAGATAAGTTTCTCTGCCACCACGATTATGTTGTCTGCATACCTTTCAAAGGAATTGGTTGGGTACACAGTGTTGAGACTGCTGTCGTAAATTTCCACAGAGCTGATTCTGTCATCCTTCACATAATTGTCCATGTTAGGAAAAATGCTTATTATTTCTTCCACATCCTCTGAAATAACTTCAACTTCAAACTTATGTATTTCATTTATAAGATATCCTGCCGATGTTATGGCTGCTACTATCACAATTATAAAGATGTAAAGGAAGAAGTAGGATGCCGATATTTTAAAGGCTATGGAAAATTTAAACCTTTTTAAAAGGCTGACCAGCACCTTCCATACAATCCTGAACGGATAAAGAATGATGTTCAGCAGTGTCTTGAGTATGGTTTTCATCATATGCATCCCTTCAGTCACGTATTATGTATCCAACGCCTCTTACCGTCTCAATCAGATTGATGTTGTACTTCTGGTCTATTTTGCTTCTCAGGTACCTGATGTACACATCTATTATGTTTGTGTCCCCGAAATAATCGTAGCCCCAAACCTTGTCAAGTATCTTCTCCCTGGTGAGCACAATGTTCTTGTTGATCATCATAAATTCCAGCAGTTCGAATTCCTTCTTCGTAAGCTCGATGTTTTCTCCGTCATATTCCACCTTATAGTTGTTTTTGCACAAGGACAGTTTACCGATTTGAATAATTGAAGACTCTTCTTTTTCCCTGCTCACGTAGCGTCTTTTAAGAAGTACCCTTATGCGTGCCAAAAGCTCCTCTACGGCAAAGGGCTTTGTCATGTAGTCGTCTGCACCGATGTCAAGACCGGTTACCTTGTCGGAAATGTCATCCTTTGCAGTAAGCATGATTATTGGAACGTCCGAAGTCTGCCTCAGCCTCCTGCACACCTCTATGCCGCTTAATCCAGGCAGCATAAGGTCAAGCACTATCAGGTCCACATCAGTCATCTTCCCTTTTTCAAGGCCGTCCCTTCCGTTGTTTGCTATTTCCACTTCATATCCTTCATACTTTAGTTCAAGCTCAAGAAACCTTGCAATCTTTTGCTCATCTTCCACAATCAAAATTTTCTTCTTGTCCATGGCAATCCTCTGCTTTTTTTATTATTATACTATTATTTACGGCAACTTTCAATGCCTGCGGCAGCATTATCTTTTTCATGCTCATTACCATACCCGACTTTGCCAAAGATAAAAATATCAGGCCATAGACCTGATATTTTTATCTATTCAATAATTATCTCGTTGTCGCCTGAATCTTCTGCAGGTTCATCCTTTTCTGCTTCCACGATTATTTCTTCTGACTTAACCTTAATCTTGTCAACCGTGTCCTTCATGTTCTTTTTCAAGCTGCTGACATTCATGGAATTTTTATCTTTGTAAATCTTAATCTTGCACGACGTAAGTATTGCCAGCACAAGTCCGAATATCACAACCCAAAATGCCATGATGAATGTTAAGAGCACCAATACCAAAGGAATGTTAATCAATGTTTCTCCGTCCTTGTTCCTGACGGACAGTTTCAGTGACAGAAGTCTGTTTGCGAAGTTTGTAAAGCTTCCCTTAGTCTCTGCCTTTCTTCCTCTTCTCTTTTCAAGCTCTATGATGGACTTGATCAAATCACCATCGTTTTTCTCTAAAGTGCTTTTTGCTTCCTCATAGCTTACATTAACTCTGTTTCTCAGTTCGTCTATTTGTTCCAATGTTACTTTCATTTCGCCCTCCAAATATTTTTTTCTATGACAATAATATACCTTCCAACAATTAAACATGTTTTAGTCTTTTATTAAAATAGGATTAGAATTATATTTGTTTTTCTAAGAATAGGCTATCCAGTTTCCTGTTCAGCGTTCTGATACTCACTATTGTTTCAAGCAGCAGCTGGAAACAGGCCCTAGCAAATCTTACAAAAGTTGACAAGCCCTGCCTTAAATGCTATGATTCCTATTGTGGCTGATTGGACATATGTTTAGTCATGCATATATTGTTAATATAATTGTCGATTCTATATAAAGAAAACTCTAAGTTAAAGCATCGATGAGAGGACATAAAATGAAAATAAATCTGAAATTTCCAAAGCGGAAGGAAACTGTTGACCTTGCATTGGACCTCGTTGAAGACGGCAGGGACATACAGGTTGAAAATATTAAGAAGAACCAGCTTCCTCCCCATGTTACATCAAAAATGTTGTATTCTGACATTGTGAGGCTTGCATTGCCTTCCGTTGTTGAGATGACTCTTACGCAGCTTGCATCAATGGTAGATTTGATGATGGTCGGACATCTTGGCGCATGGGCCCTTTCTGCAGTTGGCCTTACGGTACAGCCTAAGTTTCTTTTAATGGTCCTGTTCATGTCCATGAACGTTGGAGCAACCGCCATGGTGGCAAGATATAAGGGATCGGGTGACCAGGAAAAGGCAAACCTGGTTATGCGCCAGGCTTTGGTTATTTCATTGATTCTGGCTGTGGCTTCTTCAGTATTGGGATACATTTTTTCAGAAAAACTCATAATCTTCATGGGTGCTCCTGATGCACAGACACTTGAAGGCGGAACGGTATATCTTAAGATTCAGATGGTTGGCTTCACGTTTATGGCTCTCTCATCAACGGTCACCGCAGTTCTAAGGGGTGTCGGCAATTCCAGGACTGCACTTATTTACAACATGATTGCCAATGTTGTTAACGTCATATTCAACTACTTCCTCATAGAAGGACACTTCGGCTTCCCCAGGATGGAAGTTGCAGGCGCTTCTCTTGCCACAATCATAGGCCAGTTTGCGGCATTCATTTTCGCACTCATGTATATAACCAGAGGAGAACAGTACCTCCACCTGCGTTTCAAGGACAGCTTCAAACCAGATTCCAGCACAATTAAACAAATATTCACCATCGGAATTCCTGCTGCTGTTGAACAGCTTTTGATGCGGGCAGGTGTAATCATTTACGTCAGAACAATTGCAGGACTTGGGACCGTAGCCTACGCCGTGCACCAGATATGCATGAACATGCAGTCGCTGTCCTTCATGAACGGCCAGGGCTTTGCGGTTTCCGCCACTTCTCTCACAGGTCAGAGCCTCGGCAAAAACCGTCCAGATATGGCACATGCATACAACCACAGAACCAGGCGTCTTGGTATGGCCGTTTCCATGATACTTGGAGCAATATTCATAATTTTCGGAAAAAACATTGTGGCTCTGTATAACAACGACCCGGGCATCATAAGCCAGGGAGCCCGCATAATGATGTTTGTAGCCTTAACTCAGCCTCTGCAGTCGTCCCAGTTCATTCTTACAGGTGCCTTAAGAGGAGCCGGAGACACAAAGGCAACTGCAGTAATAACATTTTTGACAGTTCTTTTGTTAAGACCAATAGCTGCAATTTACTTCATAAACAGCCTTCACTGGGGTCTTGAGGGTGCATGGCTGGCTTTCATCATCGACCAGACCGTAAGGTCTGTGCTTGTTCTTTTCCGGTACAATTCCGGAAAGTGGAGAAGCATAGAAATCAAATAATTATCATAGCAGCAAATCTTTGACATTTACAGTATAAGTGATACAATAACTAACGGCGAAAAAAAATCAGGAGTAAATAAATTGGAATTATATTTAACAAAATTGAAATCAGCACAAAACTATGCAGCAACATTCCTTAAATGGGTGGTACTTGCCAGCATCACCGGCTTTATAGGAGGCACTGTGGGAACATTGTTTCACGTAAGCGTTGAAAAGGCAACAGAGTTTCGCCTGGAGAACATGTGGACCATCATGTTTCTGCCCATTGGAGGTGTGGTCATAGCAGTATTGTACAAATTGTTCAAAATGAGCGAGTCCACCGGTACCAATCAAATCATCAGTTCCATACGTTCTGATGAGCATGTGCCGCTTGTTCTTGCCCCCCTTATTTTCATAAGCACCTTCATAACACACCTTTTCGGCGGATCAGCCGGAAGGGAAGGCGCAGCACTTCAGCTTGGAGGAAGCATCGGATCCTTTGTGGGAAGGATGCTCCGTCTTGATGAAAAGGACATGCATCTTATAACCCTATGCGGCATGAGCAGCGTTTTTGCCGCATTGTTTGGAACACCTCTAACCGCCACGCTGTTTGCCATGGAAGTCATAAGCATAGGAGTAATTTATTATTCAAGCCTAGTTCCATGCCTTTTGTCATCTCTTATGGCCTACGGCGTTTCACTTTACTTCGGTGTGGTTCCCGTCAGGTTCAGCCTTGGATTCATTCCTTCCCTGTCCCTTAAGACTGTTGTAATGACTGCAGTGCTTGCGGCTCTTTGCGCACTTTTAAGCATTGCATTCATAGTGTTTATGAGAAAGACAGAACATCTGATGGATGATAAAATCAGAAATGCATACCTCAGAGGATTTGTAGGCGGCATGGCTATAGTTCTTCTCACACTGCTTTTTAACACAAGGGACTACAACGGTGCAGGAATGAACATAATTGAAAAGGCCATCAGCGGTACTGCAAAACCAGAAGCTTTCATACTGAAGATACTCTTTACAGCCATTACAATAGGAGCCGGCTTCAAGGGTGGAGAAATTGTTCCTACGTTCTTCATAGGCTCCACATTCGGATGCTTTGCCGGAACCCTGCTGGGACTCAATCCCGGATTTTCTGCAGCCATAGGTCTCGTTGCACTTTTCTGCGGTGTTGTAAATGCTCCCATCGCTTCAATAGTTCTGTCCGTGGAGATTTTCGGAGCAGAAGGAATCCTTCTCTTCGCCATAGCCTGCAGTGTCAGCTACATGCTTTCCGGTTACTACGGTCTTTACAGCAGCCAAAAAATAGTGTACTCAAAGCTCAGGGCTGAATACATAAACATAAACGCGAAATAGATAAAAAAATTGAACCATCAGGTTCAATTTTTTTATCTATATAATTCTTCATTCTTAACTCTTAATTCTTAATTGCTCTTCCCGTCTTCCTTTATTAGGTTTCTAATAGCTTCTACTGCCGTGGCTATGGCTGCTTCCGTATCGTGTTCCTGGGGATCTTCAAGGCCTAATCGTCTTCTTTCCTGATTTGCAACAACATTTAATATGGATCCGACCCTTACTCTTCTGTATGCACCTACAATGAAAAGAGCTGCTGATTCCATTTCGGAAGCCAGTGCTCCCAGCTTGAGCCATGCGTTCCATTTGTTAGTAAGCTCGTATCCCACCGGTTTTGTTTCAGGCTCATGCTGCCCGTAGTATGAATCCTTGCACTGAACTACTCCAACGTGGTATTTCTTGTCCAGGTCCTTGGAAGCCTTCACCAGGGCATTTAAAACCTCATAGTTGGCCACTGCGGGAAACTCCATTGGAGCATATTCCCGGCCTGTTCCTTCCATGCGAATTGCCCCTGACGCAATGACCAGGTCTCCTCCCATGACGTCTATGTCCATGCCGCCGCTGGTTCCCACTCTGATGAACGTGTCGGCCCCAATGTTGGAGAGTTCCTCCAGGGCTATGGCTGCAGAGGGACCACCGATTCCTGTTGAAGTAACACTGACCTTGACTCCGTCAAGATATCCCGTATATGTGACAAATTCCCTGTGGTCTGCCACCAGCACAGGATTTTCAAAATGCTGTGCTATCTTAACGCATCTTTTTGGATCTCCCGGAAGTATGACATACCTTCCCACATCCCCTTCCTTCATATCAATGTGATATTGAACTTCTCCCGAATATGCTTTGCTCATAATTCCTCCTATAATATTTTATTTAAAACAGGTGTTTTTCCTATTATGTAACTTGCGATAAAACTAAAAGCAAATACCAAAAGTGCAATGACAGGAACAGACAAAAACCCATTGTAGCTTAATATGTCAATTCCGTTATCCCTTAAAATCATGTTGAAAAAATCATGGACAAGATAAATTCTGAATGAACACTCAGACAATGTATTCAAAACCTTAAGGCTGTTTTTACCGAAGCATATCTTTGAAACCTCGTACCTGAAAAAGACGAACACCCCAATGCTGGCCAGCATCACGTTAGGTGAAAGGTAGCTGTAAAACAGGGCGTCAGGTTTTCCTGAATTCATGGACAGCAAGTATGTGAAATATGCAGTAGCCAACACCCCCAATACACCCAGTACATAGAACAGTGCCCTTGTTTTATTTTTAAGCTCATATTCTCCAATATAATATCCTGCCACAAAATATCCTGAATATCCAAGCACGATGTTTAAATCAAACTTGCGTATGAAAGTCGTGAAGTCCTCTGACTGAATGAGTTTCGCGGCAAAAGGCATTGAAAATGCAAAAATAACGGATAAAACCATGAAATATTCCGTGGATTTCCTGTCCTGAGTTACCCTTCTGATTATGGGCAAGGCCATGTAAAGACCCACAATCATGTACAGATACCACATGTGGTAGTGTCCGAAAATGAAGTCCCTAGCAAATTTATCACGTTCAAACTGAAGGCCTCCAACGGCAACAGGATATAAAGCATATAGAATCGACCATGAAACGAAGCTTACTGTTATTTTAGGTATGTATTTTTTGTAAATATGGCTGCAGCTTAAATCTTTTTCAGGATTTAACAAAAACATCCCGCTGACCATGACAAACACTGGAACACCAAATCTCACAAGGCTGTCATACATGTTGAATGCATGCCACTGCAGAGTACCCACGACAGCGGTGTTCCACCCTCCGGCTGCCACATGCAGAAAAACAACTGAAAAAGCTGCAATTACCTTTAGGGCGTCTGCATACGCAACCCTGTCTTTATCTTCAATCCTTTTGTTCAACTTGAACCTCTCTTTCTCATACAATAATTATAGCATATTCATAATTATTGACAACAAAAAAGATACCGCTGTGCGGTATCTCAGTTCAGCAGATATTAAATCATCTGCGGAGAATCATTTTCTCTTGTACTTATCTTGTTCTGTATTACTTGGGCTATTTCTTCAACGCTCATTGAGCCTATGTCTCCCTTTTGTCTTTCCCTTACGGAAACAGCGTTGTTTTCTACCTCCTTCTCGCCCACAACCAGCATGAACGGAATCTTTTCAAGCTGAGCTTCCCTGATTTTGTAGCCTATCTTTTCTGCTCTTAGGTCCAGTTCAACTCTGATGTTCTTTTCGGCCAGCTGTGCTTTCACCTTTTCAGCGTAGTCGTTGTACTTCTCTGATATTGGAAGTACTTTTACCTGAACAGGAGCAAGCCATGTTGGGAATGCGCCAGCAAATTGTTCAATTAATATTCCGAAGAATCTTTCAATGCTTCCGAATGCAACACGGTGGATCATTATAGGTCTGTGTTTTTGTCCGTCAGCTCCGGTATACTCCAGCTCAAAACGTTGAGGAAGCTGGTAATCAAGCTGAATAGTTCCGCACTGCCATGTTCTTCCTATGCAGTCGTTCAGGTGGAAGTCTATTTTAGGACCGTAGAACGCTCCGTCACCTTCGTTGATTACATAATCCAGACCTATTTCTTCCAAAGCTGATTTAAGTGAATCTTCCGCCATATCCCAGTCTTTGATTTCTCCCAGGAACTTTTCAGGTCTTGTTGATAATTCCACATGGTATGAGAAACCAAATGTAGAGTACATGTCATCTATTAATTTTGCAACTCCCTTTATTTCATCCTTAATCTGTTCAGGAAGCATGAATATGTGGGCATCATCCTGAGTGAACGCCCTTACGCGCATGAGTCCATGCAGTGCTCCTGAAAGCTCATGTCTGTGAACTCTTCCAGCTTCAGCAACTCTCAATGGAAGATCCTTGTATGAATGCATGTCATTTTTGTAAACTAGAATTCCTCCCGGACAGTTCATGGGTTTTATGGCAAAATCCTGTTCATCTATTTGAACAGTGTACATATTTTCCTTGTAGGTGAACCAGTGTCCTGAAGTTTCCCAAAGATGTCTGTTCAATATTATCGGTGATTCGATTTCAACGTAGCCTGCTTTTCTGTGAACTTCTCTCCAGTATTTCATAAGCTCGTTTTTAACTTCCATTCCCTTAGGCAGGAAGAACGGGAATCCCGGGCCTTCGTCTGATATGAAGAACAATCCCAGTTCCTTACCCAATTTTCTGTGGTCACGCTTCTTTGCTTCTTCCATCATCTTTATATAATCTTCAAGATCTTTTGCCTTTTCAAAGGAAATGCCGTATATACGCTGAAGCATCTTGTTGTTTTCGTTTCCTCTCCAGTATGCTCCTGCGATGCTCAACAGCTTCACAGCCTTTGGTTTTTTTGTTGATTCAAGGTGAGGGCCTGCGCAAAGATCTGTGAAATCTCCCTGTTTGTAGAAAGAAATTACAGCATCTTCAGGAAGATCCTGAATCAGTTCAACCTTGTAAGGCTCCTGTTGTTCCTCCATGAACTTTATCGCTTCTGCTCTTGGAAGTTCAAAGCGTTCAAGCTCCAATCCTTCCTTGACTATTTTCTTCATTTCGGCTTCGATCTTTTCAAAATCGTCCTGAACAAGTCTGTAGTCCAGGTCTATGTCGTAGTAGAAACCGTTGTCGATTGCAGGTCCTATGGCCAGCTTTGCTTCAGGCCAAATCCTTTTTACCGCCTGGGCAAGAATGTGCGATGAAGTGTGCCAGAACACATGCTTTCCTTCCTTGTCCTCAAATTTAAGGAACTTGATTGTTCCGTCTTCTTTGATGACATCCTTCAGTCCTATGGTTTCGCCGTTGTAAACAGCTCCCACAACGCTTCTTGCCAAGCCTTCGCTGATGCTTTTGGCTACGTCCAAAGCTATAATTCCATCTTCGTATTCCCTGACGCTGTTGTCAGGCAAAGTTAATTTTATCATGATTTTCCTCCATATATTAATTGAAATTTTATATTACCATTTTATAACCTGTTACGTAAACTGCCAAAATAACGCTCAGACATGGCGAACCTGGTCGCACAATTGGGTTAGGTCATAAAAAAATCCCGTCATTAAACTTTCGTTTAAGGACGAGATGTTCGTGGTTCCACCTTAGTTGCTTCTCAAAGGATTTAAGGCATCCATACCAAACTCTTACGCTTGCGCTTTCAAGTTTAACTCCGGATTAGTTTTCAAACAGTCATTCACAGGAAACTTCCAGCCTAGATTTCCCTCTCTTTGGTGCTGTTTCTGCTTTACTCGATCCATCACAGTTCATTTTTCATTTTCAATCATTATATTACCGACATTTTACTTTTGTCAATATGTTTTTTATTATTTTTTCCTGGACTTTCCTCTGGAAAAGTGTTGCTTTTCATCAAAGCCTTTTCTGGTTGACTTGGACTTCTTTTCCTTAGAAAGTTCAACAAACACATCCATGCCCTTTATCTGGGCTCCCATCATCCTGTCCAGTATCCGTCTTTGATGGTCTGAAGCTGCATTGAAGAACGAGTAGTTTTCCAGAACTTCGATTTCGCCTATGTCTGAACCGGGTATGCCGCACTCTCCTGCAACAGCACCCAATATGTCTCCCGGACGTATTCCCTGTTTCTTTCCAATGTTCACATGGAATCTGATCATGTCTTCATTGTTTCTTGAAGCACCTCTTGGTGATTTCTTTCTTTCAGGTACTATATCGTTAAGATCTCTTTCCTCTGAGGTGTCAAATTTCACGAGCCTCTTAATCATGGCTGCAATAAGTGTTTCAGCGTCGTATCCTTTTTCCAGGAGTTTTCCTGCCAGTGTTCTGTTTTCACCCAGATCTCCCTGCTCTACCACATCCACAATGCTTCTGATGAACTTATCCTGTTTTACCTCATTAACCTTGTCAACTGTAGGTATGGTTCTTTTTCTTATAGGTTTCTTGGTGTATTTTTCTATGGCTTCAATTTTCTTCAGTTCCTTTGAGCTGGCCAGTGTGAATGAATTTCCTTCTCTTCCCGCTCTGCCTGTTCTTCCTATACGGTGAACGTAGTAATCTTCCTTTGACGGAACCTCAAAGTTTATTACAGCTTCAACTTCCTTTATGTCAAGTCCTCTTGCTGCCACGTCAGTTGCAATAAGCACATCCACAAGGCCGTTGTTGAACTTGTTCAGCGTGTCGAGCCTCTGGGCCTGCTTTATGTCCCCGTGAATTTTATCGCAGTTGTATCCCTTTTCAATGAGCTGGTCGTACAGTTCATCAACAGATTTCTTGGTGTTGCAGAATATGAGTGTAAGCTTCGGTGTGTATGTGTCTATTATTCTTGACAGCGCCTCCACCTTGTCGGAGTGCTTAACAAGAAAATAGCTTTGCTTTACTTCCTTGGCTGTTATTCCTTCTCTCAGAGTCTTTACTGTAACTGGTTCCTTTAAGAATTTTTTGATTATTTTCTTTATGTCATCTGGAAGTGTTGCAGAAAACAGAAGTGTCTGCGTAGGATGGTCCACCTTGCTGAGTATGAGCTCGATGTCTTCTCGAAAGCCCATCTTAAGCATCTCGTCAGCTTCGTCAAGAACCGTAATTTTAAGCTCACCAAGCTTTATAACGTGCCTGTCGATAAGGTCTATGACTCTTCCGGGAGTTCCAACAATAATCTGCGCGCCGTCTTTTAGCTTGAATATCTGAGCCTTTATGTCGGCTCCGCCGTATACTGTAACGGTCTTGATGCCGTCCATGTACTTTCCTATTTTTCTGAATTCATTGGCAACCTGAACGGCCAATTCTCTTGTGGGAAGCAAAACTAATGCCTGAGGCAATTTCAAATCTCTATCTATCTTTTCAAGTATAGGAATACCGAATGCTGCAGTCTTTCCGGTTCCTGTGTTTGACTGTCCTATTATATCATGACCATCCAGTATGACTGGAATGGCTTCTTGCTGAATCTGGGTGCTTTCTTCAAAGCCCATATCCTGTAAAGCTCTTTGAATGTTTTCATTCAAAATTACATTTTCAATTTTCATTAATCGTATCATCCTCATTTTATAATTATTAACTTCTCATTATACTATGTGTTCTAATCAATTACAAATCTTTTTTGTAAATTTTTATATATTTTATAATTTTTCTGGCAATATTATGATTCAAGACATTTATGTTATTATTGCCAGCACTTGAGGATTATATTATAATTGAAATGAGGTGATTAAATGAAAATTTGGTTTGTATACCACAGCTGCTTCGTTGTCGAAACCAAAAGCGCATTTCTGGTTTTTGACTACTTTAAAAATAAAAAAAGCGCCGGCTCTGACTTTGATTTTAACGATCTGTTAAAAAAAATATTTGAAAGCAGCAAGGCGCTGTATGTGTTTGCTTCCCACAGCCACCACGACCACTTCAACAGGGAAATACTCAAGTGGCAGGAAAAAAAGAAAGATACTGCATACATATTAAGTTCGGACATAAAGCTTTACAGCAATGCTGAAAACGTGAATTTCATCGGCAGGAATCGGGAGCTGCAAATAGGAGATCTTAAGCTTTCAACATTCGGCTCCACAGATGAGGGCATCAGTTTCCTTGTTCAGATTGACGGGCTCACTCTGTTCCATGCCGGAGACTTAAACTGGTGGAAGTGGCCGGATGATACACCTGAAGAAGAACGTGTCATGGAAGATGCTTTTACGGGCATAATGGATGACATCTGCGCCAAGGGGAAAAACTTTGACGCTGCATTCTTCCCGGTTGACGGAAGGCTTGAACAAAACTACCTTTGCGGAGGTGAATACTTCATTGAAAGGATACGCCCAAGACTGTTCATACCAATGCACTTCGGGGATGATTACCAAATTCCCGCAAAATTCATTGCATTCCAAGAAGGAAGGGAACCGGCGACAAAAATGCTTGATATAACCCATCCGAGCCAGATTCTTTGCGAATAAATAAATCAAAAGACATTCCAGCCCCGGCAGACTATGGAATGTCTTTAGTTTCAGTAATATTCTGTTCTATATGTTTATTTCCATATAACTGATCATATCTTCATATGGATATGAATCCAGGATTCCATGGGCAGGGTCGAAGTACTTACCATCATGGTAAACAATAAGATGACTTTTTTCTTTTCCCCTGACATTTGCTATGCAGCATTTGGGCAACTGGACTTTTTTTCCTTTTGCATATACAAATGCTCCATGTGAAAATCCAAAATAATCTAATGTTTCAATTACTTTGCTTATACTGACTTGAGTTTTTGCACATTTCATCACCTTCATCACTTCATCAACGGAAATTCCCGCAATCATCGCTAGACAGACCTGACCGCAGCTCCCATTCCAAGGCTGACGCAAGTATGTTATTCCATCAATTTTTCTTATGGGATTATCCTTGCTGTAGGGGCTGTTTGAGTTTATTCGACTAAGTCCTCTGATGACTTTAAACTTAACATCCAATTCTTCACTAAAATCAAATTTTTTATAAATTTCCTTGGTTACAGGTATATAATAATTTCCGTTGCCTTTCGGAACAAGTCTGCATTCAAAAGCAACACCCGCTATTTCTGCTTCAACAGGTATCAGTCCTTTTTGTCCGCAAACATCCCATACATTGAATGGAATTTTTACATAACCTCTGTTGCTTTCTATCAGGAAAGCTGATTTAAATGTGTGCATCATCATTACAACCTCATCGTTTTATTCTGCGTTACATAATTCTGAACCTTCTTTAAATAAAGACATGGAAAGTTAAAGAAATGTTCCTTATTTTCTATAATTTTGTTGTTCATCAGCAAAAATCGACTTGTTTTTCATATATTTATGGGATGTATCGACTGCCGGAAATTTTTAAAGGCTATTTCAAAAAAATGTATGCTAAAATTTTAATTCTATAATATATTTTACAAATAGATTATGAGGGGGATTGAAAATGAAAATTACCATTACAAATGAAAGCGGAGACTGGAAAGAAATGCTCTACACCAAGGACAAGGTAACATATGAAGTCAAGAATCAGGAAATTTTGGATTTCTTCGCTCAGCTTTCCGAAGCATACGCCAATGATGAAAGTATTGATAAAATGTATGAGTACCTGTACAATCTTATCAATTACGGTTACATGTACACCGACGCTGCCGACGCAGACTACTCAGAAGACTATGATTATGATGACGATGAGGATTATGATGATTACGACGATTATGACGACTACGATTATGATTATGAGGATGAACATGTTTCCCAGGATGGATTTAAACTGATAGATTCCGAAATAGAATATTATGTTGACGGAGAAAAGGTAACCAAGGAAGAATATGACGATGCGTGGGATGACAGACTGGGATATCTGGGCTCCTCAAATTGGGAGGAACTGGGCCTGTTGATTACAAACGCTGAAACTGACGAAGTCATATTCATGGGCAAAATTTCGTAATGCAATTAAAAATTAATAGTTAAGAGTTAAGAATTGCGAGTTAATTTATCAAACTTCGGAAGTTGTTTTATGTCAATGCTTTCATACTTCCGCAATTCATTAAGATAAAGATATGAAAATCATATGTTAAACAAACTATCAAAAAACAAAATTAGGGCGAAAGCCCTAATTTTTTCGTTAATTCTTAATTCTTCACTATTAATTCTTAATTGATCAAAACCCTCTTCCGGCTCCTCCGCCTCCAGAGCTGCCGCCTCCGCCGAAGCCTCCGAAACCGCCTGTGGGAGGTCCTCCTCCAAATCGGTCAAACCTTCCTGCCGGAGGAATGAATATAAACGGGTTTCTCCTTCTCCTTCTTCCGCCGCGTCCGCCGGAAATGATTATGAGAAGAATAATGAGCATTATTACCTTGAATATGGCACCGGCATCGACGGAAGTTCCGTTTTGGACATTTACATCAACGCCGCCGAATACTTCATCGTTGTCATAGCCGTACTCCTCGTTGACCTTCAATGCCAGGCTGTAAAAAATACTTTCAAGGCCAGCAGAATAATCTCCTTTTGAAAGATACGACATATTATCATCCAGTATTCTTCCTGCTTCCGAGTCAGTTATGGCTCCTTCAAGGCCGTATCCGACCTCAATTTTAACTCTTCTTTCCTCCAGTGCCAGTAGAACCAGAATACCGTTGTCGTAATCCTTGTTTCCTATTTTCCACTTTTCAAAAAGCTCCACAGCATATGCGTACTCATCAAGTCCCTGCATGTCCAGAACAGTCACCACTATAATCTGCGGTTTTTCCTTGGTATTTTCGTAATTTTGGTTTACTCTGACGATGTTTGCTTCAGCTTCATCATCCATCAAATCCGCAAAGTCGTTAACGTAAAACTGATTGGTCGGTTCCGGAAGCTTCACTTCACCGTAGGCAAAAACGCCGGTTATTGCCAATGTAAGGCAAAGAATCATCGGAAGCAATCTTTTTTTCACAGCATTCACTCCCTAGTTGAATTTAACCTGAGGAGCTGTCTCTGCGCCTTCGGTTGCTTCAAAATACGATCTTTGTTCGAAGCCGAACATTCCTGCCAGAATGTTTTTCGGGAACTTCCTGATGGTTGCATTGTACTGGCTCACTGCTTCGTTGTATCTGTCTCTTTCCGTTGAAATTCTGTTTTCCGTTCCGGCAAGTTCATCCATTAAAGCGGTAACATTTGCGTTAGACCTTAATTCCGGATAGTTCTCTACAACAACCAGCAGCCTTCCAATGGCACTTTCCAGCTGGTTTGAAGCCTCAACCTTCTCATCCGTGGTCTGAGCTCCTGCCATCTTGCTTCTTGCATCGGCTATGGCTGTGAACACTTCTTTTTCCTGTGCCATGGCACCTTTTACCGATTCTACCAGGTTAGGTATCAAATCATACCTTCTCTGAAGCTTGCTTTCCACATTTGCCCACTGGTTATTGACTTTCTCGTCCAATGCAACCAGAGAGTTGTAGCTGCCAAACACGGAAGCGGCCAGTATGCCTATTATTACCAACACTGCAACTATTGCAATCAAACCTTTTTTCATAATCCACCTCTTTAATCTTCGTCAAACTTAAGTACGGCCAGGAAAGCTTCCTGTGGAACTTCCACGCTTCCAATCTGCCTCATGCGCTTCTTGCCTTCCTTTTGTTTTTCCAGAAGTTTTTTCTTTCTTGTTATGTCACCGCCATAGCATTTGGCCAGTACATCCTTCCTCATTGCCTTAACTGTTTCTCTGGCAATTATCTTGGAACCGATGGCAGCCTGAAGCGGCACTGCAAACAGGTGACGCGGAATAACATCCTTAAGCTTTTCAACAATCATTCTTCCTCTTTCATATGCCTTGTCAGCATGGACAATGATGGAGAAAGCGTCCACCAGTTCTCCGTTTATCAGTATATCCATTTTTACAAGCTCAGACCTCACATAACCGGAGAGCTCGTAGTCAAGTGATGCATATCCTCTTGTCTTTGATTTCAGTGCATCAAAGAAATCGTAAATAACCTCGTTGAGAGGAAGCTTATAATGAAGTATAACCCTTGTTGCCTCCATGTATTCCATGTTTTCGAACACACCTCGCCTGTTCTGGCACAGTTCCATGATGGCGCCCACATATTCCGTCGGGGTCATTATGGATGCCGCGACTATGGGTTCCTCCATATAGTCAATTTCCTGAACGGCCGGCATGTTTGTAGGATTCTGAAGTATCATCATCTCGCCGTTTGTCTTGAATATATTATAAATTACGCTTGGTGTTGTTGCTATGATGTTAAGGTTGAATTCTCTTTCAAGCCTTTCCTGAATTATTTCCATATGAAGGAGTCCTAAAAATCCGCATCTGAAACCAAAACCCAGCGCTATGGATGTTTCCGGTTCAAAGGTCAGTGAAGCGTCATTCACCTGAAGCTTTTCAAGAGCATCTCTGACACTGCCGAATTCCTCCCCTTCTGCAGGATAAATTCCGCAATAAACCATGCTTGTAACTTTCTTATATCCCGGAAGAGGTTCCGCCGCCGGTCTTTCTGCATTGGTTATGGTGTCGCCCACCTGGCAGCTTCTCACTTCCTTCATGCTGGCGCACAAATAACCCACATCGCCTGAATACAATGCAGCTACCGGTTTCTGTGTGGGAGATACTATTCCCACTTCAGTGACATCAAAGGTCTTGCCTGTTGCCATCATCTTGATCTTATCGCCTTTTCTTACCTGGCCTTCCTTTATTCTTACGTAGGCCACAACTCCTCTGTAGCTGTCATAATACGAATCGAACACCAGTGCCTTAAGCGGTGATTCCTCGTCTCCAGCAGGAGCAGGAATCTGAGTGACTATTGCTTCAAGAACCTGATCTATGTTGATGTTGTCCTTTGCCGATATTAGCGGTGCATTCTCGCAGTCAAGGCCTATTACATCTTCAATTTCCTGCTTTATTTCATCAGGCCTTGCGCTGGGTAGGTCTATTTTGTTTATTACAGGCACGATCTCAAGGTTCTGGTCCAAAGCCAGATACACGTTGGCCAGGGTCTGCGCTTCTATTCCCTGAGCCGCATCAACCACCAGCACTGCCCCTTCGCAAGCAGCAAGGCTTCTTGAAACCTCGTAGTTGAAATCCACATGGCCCGGAGTGTCTATGAGGTTTAGCGTGTAGCTGTTGCCGTCCTTTGCCTTGTACAAAAGGCTGATGGTCTGAAGCTTAATGGTGATTCCTCTTTCCCTCTCAAGGTCCATGTTGTCCAAAACCTGCTCCTGCATTTCCCTGTGTGACAAAAGGCCTGTATTTTCTATGAGCCTGTCAGCCAAAGTTGATTTTCCGTGATCTATATGAGCGATTATCGAAAAGTTCCTTATGTATTTTTTTCTGTCCAAGTATGTTACCTCCCTAAATAACTGGTAAAGGTATTATATCAAAATTTATGTAAATGTAAAAGAATTTATTTACTTATTTCATCTATGTATTCAAGAAGTATTTCCGATACCAAATCTGCAGAATACTGAGCTTCTTGAAGGGTATTGAGTGAACTTCCTATTTCGATCAGCATGGAGCTGTCTGACAGATACTGGTTGAAGTATGCTCCGGGTCTCACAATGATTTTTCTGAACAGCCCCGGATACATTTCTTCTGCCATGGAGTAAAACTTGTCGGCTGTTTCCTTTATCTGATTGTAGTTGCCGTTTTTCTCTCCCACGACCAGTGTGCATGTGGCCGCCGTTTTGTTGTTTATGTCGATGGATTTAACCTTTGAAAGGACTTCCTCGTAGTAGGAATTTTCTTCGGCTCCGTCCCTATGTATGTCAATGAGCAGGTTTTTCTTATCAGTAGAAAGCACCTTGCTCACTGCGTAGTTGGAATTGGCGTATGATGAATTGTAGTCCGGATAGTCGTTGTATTCCTGCAGGTGGGTTACGTTTATTCCCTTGCCTTCCAGACTGGCGGCTATCCTGTTTCCGATTCCGGTCACATTCATATCCTCTTCCAGAGTTCTGAAGTTCTGCCCGTTGTCCGGCTGGTAAGATTCCGTGCCGTGAGTGTGAAACAACACGATGTTCAGGCTGTCATTAGCAGAAGCAGCGTCTAAAAACAAATTTCTAGGACCGCTGCTCCTTGATGTTGTTGACTCGATTATCTTGAAAAAATCTTCTTTTCGGTTGTTTGCCAGGTACACTTCCTTCTGAAGGGCCTGTTGTTCAATGTTTTCATTTTCGTCGTAAATCTCAAGAGGTTCCTTTTGCTGTTCTTCTTCGTTGTCGATAGTCCTGAACACTTCTTTTGTCTTTTCATCCGGTGACTCTACCATGCTGTTGTCCTGAACCTGTTTGCCCTTGCTGCCATCCTCGCCGTCGTTATTTTTGCTGTCTTCTTCCTGCCCGTCATTGTTTTCATTGAATGTTTTTTCAAGGAATATATTGAAGTAGGACATCATTTTATCAAGCGCGCTCAGCTCGTCACCTTCACTTTGGTCATCACCCTTGTAGTTGATGGATATGGTGGTGACTTCCTGCCCTTCCTTCCTCTTCTCGGACAAATTGTAAACATAGCTGTATCCGATAAAAAGTATCACCAGACACAAGACCGACATCACCATATAAAATTTCGTTCCACCCTTGTTTTTTCTTCGTCTTTTCATGATTCAACTCCACATATCTTCACTAATTGTAATATATTAATGTATATGTGTATTGTTTCCTGAATAACACTGTTATTTTTTACAATTACATTACGGTTTTGATCAGTACCCAGGATGCACTGCTTTGTTGATGGATTCGGCCAAAATGTCCGACAACACCTCCATCTGTTCGTCCACAGAGCTTGGAGTAACGATTGATTCTCCGTACATAGGGCTTAATATTTCCTTGATGAACGCATGTTTTTCGTCGTATTCCAGGTCGCTTAATATTCCCATGATCTGGCCCACATCCTCCGTCTTGTCCCTTAGTACCTCCTCCATCATCTCTATGGTGTCATTAACTATTGTGGCAGTGTCAACAACAGTTGGTATTCCGATAGCAACTACTTTTATGCCAATGGTATCCTTGTTCAGGGACCCCTGCATGTTGCCTATGCCTGAACCGGGCTCGATGCCTGCATCCGTCACCTGAATCACGGAGCACAGCCTTCTCATTTTTCGTGATGCCAGAGCATCTATTATTATAAGAAGCGTCGGTTTTATCTTTTCAACCACTCCTACTATGGTGTTTATGGTTTCGATTCCTGTTGTTCCCAAAACACCGGGCTCCAATATGGAAACTTCGTTGAAGTCCTGGTCGAATTCCTTGTTGTATGCCTTGAAAAACTGCCTTGTGACTTTAATTTTATCAAGAGTCTTGGGGCCTAAGGCATCAGCGGTAATATTCCTGTTGCCAAGTCCCACAACCAGAACTCTTTCTCTTCCAAGTCCGGAAACATCCTTTATGGCCTGTGACAGTATTGATACAACCTCATTCTTTGATTCATCACTCAGGTTTTTCAGACTTTTGGTTTCATATGTTACATACTTTCCTTTCTTCTTTCCTACCTGCTTTTCAGCTTCATCGTCAATAATTTCCAGTTCCACAACTTCACCGTGGCTGAAGTTTCTTGTATTTAAACGTATCCCTTCGACTTTTTGGGCAAGGGACTCATTTGCCTCGTAAGCCAAGTCTGTTCTGTAGTACATTGTTCCTCCCGTAAAAAATTTATTGTAATTTTGGTAATTCCATATATAATAATATGTATATTGGATTTATTATTGAATTTTTTCATTTTTTTATTCTTTACACTTGATTTTTGAATCGAATGCCTGTATAATTGATTTGCTGTCTAAAATATTATCACTTATGCAAGTAAGTTGCTTATATTAAGAGCATTCAAATAAGATTTTTGAAGGAGGTGAAGATTTTGGCAAATATTAAATCTGCAAAGAAAAGAATTCTGGTTATAAACAAGAAAACTGAAGCTAACAAGAGCAGAAAGTCTGAAATCAAAACATATATTAAGAAGTTTGAAGCAGCGCTGGCTGAAGGTAACTTAGAGCAGGCCAAAGAATACTTAACAATATGTGAAAAGAAATTATATCAAGCTGCAGCAAAGAACACTGTTCACAAGAAAGCCGCATCTAGAAAAGTTAGCAGAATGACTATCAAATTAAACAATAAAGTTGCTTAAGTTTTAGTTGGTGGGTTCTCCACCTCTAAGCTTAACAATCCGAAAGATTCATCAACTAACCTCATAGTCTGGAATGTGGTGTTAGTTGATGAATCTCTGGAACCAAAAAAACCGCCAGGCGGTTTTTTTATTGCTCATTTTTAATTTGATTTTATCCTCTGCCCATTTGGGCTGGTTTCGAAAAGTCTTTTACTTTATTATCCCGTTCGTAATAAGCTCAAGACCTATTCGGCTGTCAATTTCACCTGTCTTTATCTTCCTGTCCACATCAATAATTTTGTCCATGTACAGTTCGATCTTAGCCTTATCCAGGCTTCTAGCCTGCTTTGAAAGCTTTGTTGCAATGAAGTTTTTTATCTTCATGCGGTTCATAATGTCATTGAATGAATACCCCTTGTTCTGAAGTACTATGTACTGGTACAGCATCCTGTACTGCCTGGATATCATGTGTATGATGAATTGTTCAGGCGTGTTGTTGAGGAGCATTTCATCCAATATTTCAAAAGCACTTTTCTTGTTTCCCTCGCATATGTTGTCAACAAGCTTGAAAATATTGCTCTCCACCGACTTGATCATGAGATTTTCGATATCATCAGCTTCAATGGTCTTCTTTTTGTCACCATAGGCTGCAATTTTGTCTACTTCGTTGTTTACGTGGTACAGAGTAACTACGCTTTCATATTCCAGATATCCGCAGTTGTTTGCCAGATAATCCGCATCCTTCATGCTTATGGTGTGACTTCTTTCCCGGAATCTGTCAGCTACGTACTTTGAAAGCTCTCCTTCTGTCAATTTGTTTATTTCAAACAACCCGCTTATATCCTTTATTTTTTTCACGACCTTCTTTCGCATATCAGGTTTTCCTCCCTTAATGAGGAACACCGCTATGCAGCTGTCGTTTTGGTCAATCATGCCAAGAAGCTTTTCTTCCTCCTTCTTGCCAAGACTTCCCGTAGAGGTCAAAAAAACTGCGTCCTTTACCACGCACACCTTGTTATCGGCCATGAACGGAAATGTGGATACAAATTCATAAAAATTCTCAAAGCTGCTTTCTATCTTTTCTGTTTCCATATAGTTCATGCCTTCATAGTCTTCATCAACGTACTTTTTTCTGAGTTTTCGTACAGCATCATCTATATAGTATTCCTCCGTACCGTAAAGCAGCACACAGTTCGGTACCTTATGTTTTTCTATCAAATCCGTAATTGTCTTGTAGCTCATAGCACTCCTCTTTTTTTAGCCGCATCCAACCAAATATGGCAAGGAATACGGCGGTCTTCGGAATAATCCACTCAAAGTAAAGCTTGAAAAAGTTATCTGAATTTTCCCCTTCATAAGTATTATAATATAAAACACCGTCTTTTAAAACAAAATTAATCTCTCCATGTTCAAAAGTTGAAAGAACTTTGCTTCCCGAATCTTTATATCTTTTTACTACATCCATTGAAGGTATGCCGTAACTGTTTCTTCCATAGCTTAGAACAGCCACAGAAGCATTGATTTTTTTTACAAAGCTGTCAGAGGACGAAGTGCTGCTGCCGTGGTGGGGAACTACAACTATGTCTGCCGGAGTTAGGTCGAGGGCAATTTTGTTTTCGACCTCTTCCTCTATATCACCTGGAAGAAGTATTCTTAGGTTATTGCAGTCAACCGCCAGTACCATGGATGAGTTGTTTATTTCTTTTGAAGCGTAGCCATCTTCCGGCCAGAGAACATGGATTATAATATTGCCTTTGATTCTGACCATGCTGCCCTTGTTCAGCACTGCAGCATTTTGAATTTCTTCATTTGATGCTGATGATATGATGTTTTTGACATTAACTGAACTGTTTAGAAGATATCCCAGTCCGGAGAAATGATCTGCATCCCAGTGGCTTATGAAAGCACAGTCTACGCTTTTTATTCCTCTTTTCACCAGGTATGGCATTACGGTATACTCCCCGAATTTATCGCTGCTGGTGCTTCCGCAGTCAAAAATTATAAAGACATCTCTGTATTTCAGCGTTGCAAACAACCCTTGTCCCGCATCGGCCACATTGAAATATATTCCCCGGTCAAAAATAGGAAACAAAGTAAATGTTACAGCATAAAATCCTATAAGTGAAGCAAAAATATACTTCCTTACGCGTAATTTGCGGTTATTAAGCATGAAAAGTATCAGCAGGACTGCAGCGTAGAAAAACACAGTCTCACAAACGGTCATTGACCGGACGGTTATACCGTTGAAAAAATTTTTTTCAGAGCTGTATACTATATGCCTTAGCGTTGTCAGGACGAAATTGAGAACTTCAAAAGGTATTTTCAAAATTAAGTGAATAGCAGGGTCAAAAATCAGAAGCAGGAACCCCCATGCCAGAATAACGGAGAAAACCGGCAAAAGCAGCAGGTTGTACAGTATACCCATGAGCGGTAAGTAGTTGAAGAAATATGAGATGACAGGAAAAGTAAAAACCTGCAGAAATAAATACATGAACAAATGATTAAGATATTTTATGTCCTTTGGTATTATTAAATCTTTGTACCTGTTGAAAAGGACAAGGCTGAGGGCTGCTGCAAATGAAAGCAGAAAGCCTGCATCAAAAAGCCAGAAAGGGTTGTATAAAGTCAGCACCAATGCCGCCAGTCCAAGGGCATTTAAAGAGCTGTACTTTCTGTAAAGCACTTCTGACCCGAAAAGCAGAGTGAACATCACCAGGGACCTGACCACAGAAACAGGAAACCCTATGAGAAATCCGTAACTCCATATGAGTGCCCAGCTAACACCCCAGGACAACCGCCTTCCCATTCCTGTCATTTTAAAAACAGCCATCAGGAATCCGTACATCAATGCTACATGCGTTCCTGAAACAGCAAAAATATGTGCAAGCCCCATCTCCCTGATACCCAGATAAAAGTCCTCCTCCAGGTAATCCGTGTCGCTGAGTATTACGGAAAGCAGAATTTCCGCATTGTTCCTGTGAAGATTTTCGTAAAAGGTCTTCTCCGTATACTTTTTAAACTTAAGAGACAAACCTTTTATACTAGAATAATCTTTTTCCGTTGTGACAGCAGAACCTTCAGCAAAAATCACAGCATTAATTTTTCTTGACCTCAGATAGTTTCTGTAGCTGAACAGCATGCGATTTTTGAAAAATTCAGAATCCGAAACGCTTCCTTTGATTTTAACAGTACTGTTTTCCTCTACCCCGTCATTTTTTCTCACATATACAATGGTATTCTCATGACTGTGAAGATTAATCCCGTTTATCTGTGTAACTTCTGCATTGAAGCTTGAATATCGGGAGCCGCCGCTTCCTTCATTTTCGCTTTCTATTCTCAACGTGAAGTCCAAATTTTCATTAATGTGTTGTACAAGCACCGAATTTGAATTATAATAGCAATTAAGTGCTGACAGCAAAAGGAATACAGCAGCTACGAAATTGTAGAGGAACTTTTTAAAGGCTAAGGCATTAAAAAAGAGCACTGCAACAACAGCGGCGAAAAGCCACCAGAAAAATCCGTGCTCATAAGATACTATTCCCATTGCGTAAAAGGTAAATAACGAAACAAGTATATACACAAATACCACCTAATATTTTATCAGATAACCATGAATTAATCAAAGTATTTTATCTGATTTAAATGGAGGATCAATGATTATTAACTCAAAAGAAGCAGAAGTCACTTCAAGCATGAATCTGAATGAGCTGATGAAGCAGTCAGTATTTCTTGATATAGAAACAACAGGTTTGTCCAGACAGTATGCAGACATAATTTCTATAACACTGCTGTATTATGAAAACACTATCTACAAAGTATGCCAGATTTTCTGCCAGTACAAAGTGGACGAACCTGAAGCCCTTAAATATTTAAGGGATCTCTTAAAAGGTCGAAAATTCATAATAACATACAACGGAAACAGCTTTGACATTCCTTTTTTATCATTTAAGGCTCAAAAATACGGAGTAGACATTGATTTTGAAAGTTTCGTCAAAATAGACCTGTACAACTGCCTGAGGCAGGTGAAAGATAAGGTTCCCATTCCTGACTTCAAACTGAAAACAGCTGAGGAACATTTCAACATCAAAAGAACAGATACCCTTACCGGAGAAGACATAACAGTGTTGTACCAGGCTTACAGGATTGAACCGCGAAATGAATTTTCTTTTCTTATACTGCAGCATAACTATGAGGATGTTATAAACCTTCCTTCTTTAATGAACGCCATATTCGGACTTTACGACCATGTTTTAAGCTACAGCAATCTTCTTGTGAAAGTAAACCGGCAGGATTTCACAATTCGCAAAAATTCTCTGAAGAGCAAATTCAGCGTAATATCCGACATGAAGACTGACTATATTCATCCTGCCATAAACTTCAGCCTAAATGTCAGCATAAACAAACAGACAATGGATTTGAACATTCCCGTCGGTTTCTACAAGGACAAGTCAATCAGCGAGTTTTACTTTTTTGACAACAACGACTTTAAGCTGAAAAGCTACACCGCCATAGAAGGCATCAAAAAAAATCTTATACCGGTTAAACTCAATGAAAAACTCTACTATGACAACATGATAAATACGGTAAAAACAATCCTGGATTCAGTATTTAGCACTTCTTAACCTTGCAGAAGAAGCTGCTCTGACGCATTAACTGTGAAAACTGTCTTGTGAAGGCAGTTTTTTTCTTTGCTCCGATATAAATACATTTTCAATGCAATAAATTTAATATTTTTAAGAAAAAAGCATAAAATTCCTTCATATTTTAATTTTAAGAGCATATGCTTGCTGATTGGGAGCCAAGCCTGAAAAGGCTGCTCCTTTTTTTTGTAACTTTTAGCACCTTTAGAATTTTTTATTTAACCCGCTTTTGTTCTTGCTTTATTTTATTAAGTCGATAATTTTATGGCCAAAATATTAAGGCGGAGTAATTTTATTTCGGTTGTTTTAATAAGGCGAAAATTGATTTTTACCATTGACACCATTGAATTGTTGTTGTATAATTCACTCATAAATAAGCAACCTAATTAATTAAAGCTTATTTTAGAAACTCCATTACATTAAACAGTGCAATTAAAATTCGCACTAAGTTTACAAGGGATATTTTAGTAATTAGGTTTCACAAGATATTGACTCGGTAATTGGATTTATAATTGTCTGACTTACATATTTAATGTGAAGAGTCCGCAAAATATATGAAACATACTTTAATGTTAATTTAAAAAGCAATATAAAGCTTTTAAATAATAATGAATAAATTTGCATAGCAACGCTATGACTTAAGTGAAGGAGAAGATTATGAGAGTAAATATAACCGAAACGGTTTTAAGAGACGCGCAGCAGTCTTTAGTTGCAACCAGAATGCCTTTTTCAGACTTCGAGGGAATTTTGGAGACCTTGGATCAGGCAGGCTACTATTCCCTGGAATGCTGGGGCGGCGCGACATTTGATTCATGCCTTAGATATCTGAATGAAGATCCTTGGGAAAGACTTAGAAAAATCAAATCAAAGGTAAAAAACACAAAGCTGCAGATGCTTTTCAGAGGCCAGAACATTTTAGGATACAAACACTATCCTGATGATGTTGTAAGAAAATTTGTTGCCCTCTCAGCCAAGAATGGCATTGACATATTCAGAATTTTCGATGCTCTGAATGATTTCAGAAACATAGAAACAGCTGTTGATGAAGTTAAGAAGCAGGGCAAGCATGCTCAGGGCTGCATCTGCTATACCGTAAGTCCCATACACAATCTTGAAAAATATGCTGCAATGGGTAAAGAACTTGAGAAAATGGGAGTACATTCAATCTGTATAAAGGACATGGCAGGGATCATGGGACCGCAGGAAGCGTACGACCTGGTAAAGGCACTCAAAGAAAGCGTAAAGCTTCCGGTTTTCCTTCACACTCATTCAACTACAGGATTAGCTCCTGTAACTTATGCAAAAGCTGTTGAGGCAGGCTGTGACGGAATAGATACTGCAATATCATCTTTTAGCGGCGGAACTTCCCAGCCACCAACTGAGACAATGGATTATTCATTTAATCAGATGGGTTATGAAACAGGGCTCAATGACAAAGTTCTCAAGAAAATAAATGATTACTTCAAAACGTTGAGAGCAGACTACATTGCATCAGGTCTAATGGATCCGCTTGTTATGGGCACAGAAACAGATGCTCTTGTTTACCAGATACCCGGAGGCATGCTTTCAAACCTCATTTCTCAGCTTAAGGCTCAAAATGCAATCGACAAGCTTGAAGATGTGTTGGCTGAAACCCCAAGAGTAAGAAAAGACCTTGGATATCCGCCGCTTGTTACTCCCATGAGCCAGATGGTAGGTGTTCAGGCAGCTACAAACATCCTTGTAGGAGAAAGATACAAAAACATATCAAAAGAAGTGAAATCCTACGTCAAGGGAGAATACGGCAGAGCTCCGGGAGAAATTGATTCAGAGCTCATGAATAAGGTTATGGGTGATGAAAAGCCAATGACATCAAGATTTGCCGACACGTTGGAACCATTGTTCGAGAAGACAAAGAAGGAATTGAAAGATGTGGCAAGAAACGATGAGGATGTTCTTTCATACATTGCCTTCCCGCAAATAGCAGAAGCATTTTTCAAAAAAAGAGAAGAAAAAGAATCAAAAACCGTTTACTATACGATCACAAGAAAGTAGGTGAAAATTATGGCAATGACAGAAAGTTTATTAATCGCACTGTTTTGCATATCAGTAGTATTTGGAGTACTTGTATCGCTGTTTGCATTGATCAGAATTTTTTCGGCAATAATAAGCCATTTCGTAAAGGAGCCTGCTGCCGAAGCATTAGAAACTGTTCAATCTGTTCAGGAAGATGACTTATCCGGCGGTGCACTTATGTTAAAGGAAGTTGACGAACAAACTGCAGCATTAATAATGGCAATCGTAAGCGATGAATCTGGAATTCCGCTTACAGATTTATGTTTCAAATCAATTAAATTGGTTCAGGCTTAATAGCATTTAAAATAAGGAGGAAATTGAAATGATTTATGTAGTTAATATTAATGATAAAGCATATGAAGTTGAAGTAGAAAAAGGAAAGGCAAGTATTGTAAAAACAACTACCCAGACAGCACCTGCACCTCAGGCAGCTGTTCAGGTTCAAAGTCCTGCGCCTCAATCACCTGCTCCCCAGGCTGCCGGAAACGGTGAACCAATAAAGGCCCCGATGCCGGGAGCAATTCTTGACATCAAGGCAAATATCGGAGCCAAGGTAAAAAAGGGTCAACTTTTGTTCATCCTTGAAGCCATGAAGATGGAGAATGAAATTTTTGCTTCTATCGATGGTGTTGTATCTCAGATTATGGTTTCGAAAGGTTCAAACGTATCAACAAATGACATCCTGATGGTTATACAATAAGGGGGAAAAAATGTTTATTGAATCCATATTAAAACTGCTGAATGATTCCGGCTTTGCCGCATTGAATTGGCAGTCTACCGTAATGATAGTAGTGGCTTGTGTGCTTTTGTACCTGGCTATTGTAAAAAAATTCGAGCCAATGCTGCTGCTCCCTATTTCCTTTGGAGTGTTGCTTGCCAATCTTCCTTTGGCCAACCTTATGGCCGAACCGGCAAGTGCAAATCAAGCGGGAGGACTTTTGTACTACTTGTACTTAGGAGTTAAAAAAGGAATTTATCCTTCCCTGATATTTCTCGGCATTGGAGCCATGACAGACTTTGGTCCCCTCATAGCAAGGCCAAGCAGTCTTTTCATGGGAGCCGGAGCTCAGCTCGGTATAAGCATTGCATTCATAATTGCTTCAGCACTTGGCTTCACTGCTGCAGAAGCTTCATCCATAGGAATAATCGGCGGAGCTGACGGTCCAACTGCAATTTACCTTACATCAAAACTGGCACCTCACCTCCTTGCTCCAATAGCAATAGCTGCTTATTCATACATGGCACTGATACCGCTTATTCAGCCGCCTATAATGAGAGCTCTCACAACTCAAAAGGAACGTGAAGTAAAAATGGAGCAGTTAAGAGAAGTATCAAAACTTGAAAAAGTATGTTTCCCAATATTAGTTTCAATATTCTGTATTCTGCTTCTTCCATCAGTAGCTCCCCTCATAGGAATGCTGATGCTTGGAAATCTATTCAAGGAATCAGGAGTTGTTGAAAGACTTTCAAACACTGCACAAAATGCTCTTATTAACGTCGTAACAATTTTCCTTGGACTTACAGTCGGAGCTACAGCTGCAGGAGATAAGTTCCTTCAGCCGGAAACCCTCAAGATAATCGCTCTGGGACTCACAGCTTTCGCATTCAGTACAGTAGGCGGACTTCTCATAGGAAAGCTAATGTATGTTGTAACCGGAGGAAAAGTAAACCCGCTGATCGGATCTGCCGGAGTTTCTGCAGTTCCAATGGCAGCCCGTGTATCTCAGGTTGAAGGACAAAAGGCTAATCCATCGAACTATCTTCTAATGCATGCAATGGGTCCTAACGTTGCAGGCGTAATAGGCTCAGCAGTTGCTGCAGGTATACTCCTGTCACTGTTTGGTTAACTAAAGCACCGCTTTAAGCGGTGTTTTTTTTATGCCGGTAAGGGAACACATATCTTCTAGGGGAGTTTGGAACATCCTTTTATACATGCAATATTTTCAGCATTATGAGCAGCTGCAAAGGCTTCAAAATCGATTTTATGTAATTATTTAATGTCGTTCAACTAAAACCACTATAGCTAACAGGCCATCCTTAAAATTGAATTTGAGCACCAAGTTCCGTATCAGTGAAAGTATATGTACTGCATTTATATGCCATTAATAATGTTGTATTAATATATCGCCATTAATTATCAGACATGCTGCCCTGCCTTGTAATTTGGTTAAACACTGCTTGTTCTCATTGGTCTTGTCTGTATTATGATTCCTCTTTATAAGTTCAATCTTGTTTTTACCTTTCATTGCATAAATACATTATTGTAAGCTTAGATATCTGTTCATATTTTACAAAAAAAGAAAAAAAGCTGTTTCATAAGAAACAGCTTTACACCTGGTGCCCAAACGCGGAATCGAACCACGGACACGGAGATTTTCAGTCTCCTGCTCTACCGACTGAGCTATCTGGGCATATGCAGTCTCGTTCACCAATTTATTTACTCCTTACGTCGTACAAATTGGGAACTCGTTGCAAATGACCTACCATCAATTTTTCTCTCCCTATCGGTCGAAAAAAATGGGTTAGGGCATCTTAAGTGGGCCTTCAAGGACTCGAACCTTGGACCTACCGGTTATGAGCCGGGCGCTCTAACCAACTGAGCTAAAGGCCCATAATACAATGTTTATATTATGGAATTGGTGGGCTTAGATGGACTCGAACCATCGACCTCACGCTTATCAGGCGTGCGCTCTAACCACCTGAGCTATAAGCCCATAATTAATGGTCGGGGCGGCAGGATTTGAACCCGCGGCCCTCTGGTCCCAAACCAGATGCGCTACCAAACTGCGCTACGCCCCGAAATTTATTGGCGGAGAGGGTGGGATTCGAACCCACGCGGGCTTTCACCCAAACGGTTTTCAAGACCGCCTCGTTATGACCACTTCGATACCTCTCCAGGAAGTGATCCATCGGCGATTCGAACGCCGGACACCTTGATTAAAAGTCAAGTGCTCTGCCTGCTGAGCTAATGGATCTCATTGATAAACAATGACCCATCAGGGACTCGAACCCTGGACACCCTGATTAAGAGTCAGGTGCTCTACCAACTGAGCTAATGAGTCATAATATGATTTTTAAATGGTGCGCCCAGGAGGAGTCGAACCCCCGGCACACGGATTAGAAGTCCGTTGCTCTATCCATCTGAGCTATGAGCGCATCTTTGGAGCTGGTGGGAGGACTTGAACCCCTAACCTACTGATTACAAGTCAGTTGCTCTACCGATTGAGCTACACCAGCATATTTGGCGACCTGGAAGGGGCTCGAACCCTCGACCTCCAGCGTGACAGGCTGGCATTCTAACCAACTGAAC
>NZ_JBCFAS010000008.1:0-46142 GCF_038562225.1 Sedimentibacter sp. | reverse complement strand
CTGGCCTCCTGGTCTATTTCTGCCGCTATGGGTTCCACTTCTTTCACGGCGAACTCTCTAACCATTTTTCTGACCAGTTCCTGTTCCTTTGTCAAACTGAAATTCATTCTTGCCTCCTGCTCAATTGATTACATCATTTTAAAATAAAATATTAACAATGTTTCTAAATTAAGAAAAATGGGATATCTCCCATTTTTCCTAAGGTATCATCAGATCAGATTAATCGTTAAATACGCCTATCTTCTTAAGACCATGAACTGACATCCATCCTTTGCTCATCGGTTCTTTAAGGCATGGTTCCAATTCTTCCCTGGTTCTCATTGTAATCTTCTCTATGGAAGGAACCTGTCCTGCCGGGAATGCTTCAAGAACTTCGTCCATAAGCAGTGTCAGATAACTGCAGATTGCTGCTATCGGACGTTTTGCCTTGTCAGCAGTTGCTTTTGTAGGATATCCCACAACACCTTCAGGAGTTCCGTAGATTTCCATTGCTGAATGTCCCTGTGCCTCAACCCATGAATGAGGTCTTCTGTAGGCATCGCATGCGGTATCGTAGTGCCCCTGCAGCATCATGGCTGAGGGTTCGGTATCAACAGCTGAACTCATATCAATCATATCGGGGAAAAGCAATAAGCCTACAGAAGTCTCAGATTCATCTGCATGCACAAACTGTGATGACACATAATCATCCTTGCTTGGCTGAGCATAGAAGAATTCTCTAACAACCCTGTGCCAGTCAACTAAGGTAACAAATGCAGGAAGCTGGAATCTTTTGAAGAACTCCTGGATTGCAGCTTCTATCATCCAGTGATGACCGTGGTTGTTAACCAGTATGATTTTTCTGAAGCCGTCATCCCACAATCCAAGCATTGTGTATATGAGCATTTCTTTAACAGTTGTTTCCGGAATTATTACGGTGCCTGCCATGCCAACATGGTGGTATGGGTGTCCGCCGTAGTTTAAAGGAGGAAATGCAAGGCTTACTTCCTTTCCGTCCTTAATGGATTTTCTTTTCACAGCTTCGCATATCTGGCTTACCATGAATGTATCCAAACCGCTGTTTGCATGCAATCCATGGTTTTCAGTGCATCCTATAGGAACAATTACAACGTCATTTTTTCTTCTTGTTTCTACAACCTTTGATCTTGGAGTGTTTTGAATGTATGTTCCTGCGGTACCCAGACCTGACGGCGACGGAATTTCATAATCTTCTTTCAATATGCGGTCGATTTCAGACATGGGAGCATCCCATATTTTCTTTTTCATTCTTCCTACGGCAGTGTCTTCAAATACTATTTCCGGCAGCTCTGTTGTCAGCCATTTTCCTCTTGGATTTAAATTTCCTTTTACCATTTCTATTCCTCCTAGTGTCATAGATTAACTATGCAATTTGAATTATATTTTATTGGATTTATCCAATGGTTAACTTATTAAAATTTGATTATGGTCTTTAAGTTGTTTCCTATGTTTCTGTCCAGATCTTCAAATGCCTGGGCTGTTTGGTCAATGTCATACATGTTTGTTATCATGGGTGATATGTCTATTCGGCCTGACCTTACGATGTCTATGAGTTCAATAAAGTCTTCCTTCAATGCGTTTCGGCTGCCGAAAATGTTTAGCTCCTTCCTCTGCACTATGCTGAAATCGAAGTCCATTTTCCTGCTGCTTATTCCAACTTCCACAATTCTAGCCATGTGTGCTGCACCATCGATGCAGTTCATCATTGTCATCGGATGCCCTACGGCTTCTATCAACACATCAAACCCTTTGCCGTCAGTTATGGCATCTACTTTTTCCTTGAAATTTTCGTTGTTGTCATTGAAAATAACTCCGTCGGCCCCCATCTTTTGTGCGAATGCCAGCTTTTGCTCAACAACGTCGCTTATGTACACCTCCGCTCCCTTGAGCTTTGCTGCCATTAATGCAAATATGCCGATTGTTCCGGCTCCCACCACCAGGACTTTTTCACCAGGCTGCACATTTGCTCTTTTAACAGCATGGTAGCTTATGCAAAAAGGCTCAATGAGAACCAGAGTCTTTGCGTTTAGCCCCTTGCCGTCATATATCCTTTCGATGGGCATTGTAATATACTCGGCAAATCCGCCGTCTATAGCCAGGCCCATAGTCTTGTTATGAACGCAGCAGTTAACGAAGCCTCTTTCGCACGAATAACACTCATGGCAGTTGAAATAAGGGTTTACCGTAACGATTGTTCCTTCCTTCAATCCATATTCATTTTCTTCTATTTCCACAATTTCTGCAGACAGTTCATGCCCCGGAATCCTTGGATAGCTGGCGTAAGCGTCCATATGGCCTTTGTAGAGACCCATGTCGGAACCGCAAATGCCGCCGTAAATGATCCTAAGCAGCGCTTCACCTTTTTTCGGTTTCGGCTTGTTTCCTGTTTTTATTTCAACCTTCTTGGGTTCAGCCATGGAAACATATTTCATTTGTATGCACCTCCTTCTATGGTAAAGTTCATGGGTTCATCAATGAATATTTTTTCATCCATATATTTCAGGTTTTCTGAAATTATTGGTCTGAACTCCATTTGACCCAGTATGTCTTTTTCTATGTCGATGCCGGGTGCGATTTCAGTAAGCAAAAGTCCATCCTTCGTCAGTCTGAACACTGCCCTTTCTGTCACAAACTGCACCGATTTATTGTTTTTCACCGCCACATCACCGCTGAACGTAATCTGCTGAAGGTTGTTTATAAACTTCCTGGTGCTTCCCTCCTCAGCTATTACAAGCTTCCTGTCCTTGATGTCCACCTTTAGGCCGCCTGCCGTAAACGTTCCGCAGAACACAATGTTTTTAACATTTTGTGAAATATCTATGAAGCCTCCGCATCCGGTTACCTTTTTCCCGAATCGTGATACGTTGATGTTTCCGCACGGATCGCACTGCGCTAATCCAAGAAACGAGATGTCCAGTCCTCCTCCGTCTATGTAGTCGAACATGTATGTCTGGTCAATTATTGCATCCGGACAAAGTGAAGCTCCGAAATTCATGTTTCCCAGTGCAACTCCGCCAACTATACCACTTTCGATTATTGTGGTAATCCTGGAATCCTGCCCTTCTTCGTTGAGCACTGACGCTACAACCTCAGGTATTCCTATTCCGAAGTTCACAACCTTCATGTCTGCAGTAAGACACATTGCAGCCCTCCTTGCAATTATCTTGCGGCAGTTCATGGGCTCCTTTACGGAAGTTCCTTCAATTACTATGTCATTTCGCGTAAACCTTGGATCGAAGTATGTTCCATAGTTCTGTCGGTGATTTTTTTCAGGGTCTTCGGCAACTACTATGTAGTCAACCATTATATGCGGTATTTTAACATTCTGAGGAAGTATGCTCCCCTTTCTGACCACTTTTTCCACCTGAACGATTACAGTTCCGCCGTTGTTCTTTGCTGCTGATGCAATTGAAATACCTTCCAGCGTCAACGGCTCATTTTCGAAGCTTATGTTTCCCTGCTCGTCGGCAGTTGTGCCTCTTATTACAGCCAAATTGACCTTCGGCACTTTGTAGGAAAGATAATCTTCTCCGTCGATACATAGCTTTTCAACTATGTCATCCTTGGCGATGGAATTCAGTTTAGCACCGCCGAGATCAGGGTCGATGAATGTCTTTAATCCGACCTTTGTAATGAGCCTTGGCCTTCCTGCAGCGCTTTCCCTGTAAAGGTGAGCCAGAATTCCCTGCGGTATGTTATATCCTTCAATTATCTCCTGTTCAATCATGCTTCCAAGCATGGGCATCCTTGCAAAATGTCCGCCAATCATCCGCTTTATGAGTCCCTGATGGGCCAGCACATTGGCACCGGCCGACTTTCCGTCTCCCACACCGCCGGTATGAACCATTGTTATGTTCCTGGGGTGCCCCTCATCTAAAAATCTCTTTTCTATGGCTAAAAAAATTTCTTCTGCAGAGCCGATTCCCAAAAATCCTCCGATGCCCATTATGGAATCGTCCTCTATGGCTGATGCGGCTTTTTCTGCAGAAACAAACTTTTCATTTCGCATCATTTCATCCCCCCATATTTTTTTATTACCAGCGCGGTTCCCAATCCACCTCCGATGCACAGTGATGCCAGACCAAATTCTGCTTCAGGTCTTTTCATCATTTCATTTATCAAAGTGATAACTATCCTTGAACCTGATGCTGCGACCGGATGCCCCAATGCTATGGCTCCTCCGTTTACATTTGTCTTTTCTATGATATTGTCCGAGGGAATGCCATAGATTCTCTCCAGCTCCTTAACGGTTCCAAGCGCCTGCGCGGCAAAAGCTTCATTCAGCTCTATAATGTCCATGTCTGCAAGTGTCATGTTTGCATTTTCAAGAGCTCGTTCAATGGCACCAACGGGTCCCAGTCCCATTATTGAAGGATCTATCCCCTTTTGTCCCGTTGATATTATTTCTGCCATTGGTTTTAAACCGTACTCTGAAACCGCGTCTTCGGAAGCAAGAATCACAATGGCTGCACCGTCATTTAACTGTGATGAATTGCCGGCTGTTACGGTTCCGCCTTTTTTGAATGCAGGTTTCAGTTTGTTAAGCCCTTCTGCTGTTGTGTTTCTTGTGATGCTTTCATCTGTGTTGAAAACATGTTCCTCACCCTTTTTGTCCTTATATTTAACGGGCGCTATCTCATCAACAAAACGTCCGCCGTCTATGGCATCCATAGACCTTCTTTGCGACAAAAGTGCGAATGAATCCTGTTCTTCCCTTGTGATGTTAAGTTTTTCCGACACATTTTCAGCAGTCACACCCATTAAGTACCCGTTGAACTGGTCGATGAGACCGTCGCAATAAAGGGAATCCTCCACAGTTACTGATTCGTTTCCCATCCTTACGCCTTTTCTGACCTTGTTGGTAAGTATGAAAGGCACCTGAGACATGTTTTCAACTCCGCCGCACATTACTACGCTGCTTCCTGCCTGAATGGAATTGAATCCCAGCATTATTGCCTTCATGCCGCTGCCGCACTGCATGTTTACTGTGGTTGCCGGCACCTCAACAGGTATTCCGGCTTCCAGCTGCATTCTTCGTGCAATGCTGGGGCCCTGTCCTGCGGAATGCTGGTGGCCCATGTATATTTCATCTATTTTGGCAGCGTCCAAATTTATTTCCGATAACACTTGTTTTGCAACCTGCGCTGCCATCTCGCCGGGTTTTACCGTCGATAAACTGCCGAGGAACTTTCCTATTGCTGTTCTCTTTCCCCCGACTATATAGACTTTTTTCATCTCAAATCCTCCTAAAGCCTTAGTCCGCCGTTGACGCATATAACCTGGCCGTTGATGAAAGATGCTTCGTCGCTGGCCAAAAACAAGGCTGTGTTTGCAACTTCAATGGGCTGACACATACGTTTGAGAGGGGTTCTTTCTATTAAAGGTTCCAAAATTTTGGCAGGAATATTTTTTGCCATTTCAGTTTCTATATTGTCCGGCGCAAGTATATTGGATCTTATTTCTCCGCCCTTAAGGTTCAATTCCTTTGCCCAGGTGTACACCATACCTATCAGTCCGGCTTTCGTTGCCGCATAGTTTGTTTGTCCAATGTTGCCGTAAACTCCGCTTCCTGATGAAATACATATTATTGAACCCTTCTTTTGCTCAAGCATAAATGGCGCCATAGCCTGAGTCATGTTGAATGTTCCCTTCAAATTAACATTGATTACTGCATCCCATTTGTCTTCAGTCATTTTAACCAGCATTCCGTCTCTAACAATTGCGGCATTGTTTATCAAAACATCCACCCGGTTGTATTCGTTTTTGATTCTTTCAACAAATTCAGCTATTACGTCTCTGTTGGTTATGTCAAGCTTAACATGTTTTACCAACTCATGATCATAGCCTCCCTCGCTTACATCAACTGAATATATGACGGCAGGATTTTCTTCTGCAAAACGTCTGCAGATTTCATATCCCACTCCTCTTGAACCTCCTGTGACTACAACAACTTTATTATCAAGTCTGTTCATTGATTTTTCCTCGATTCTGTCATTTTTTATTTATTGATATTTATTATTGTTACAGCATGTTCGGCAACAGCATTACGATATCAGGAATGTATGTCAGCAACATCAATATTGAAAACATAATTACTATGTAGCATATCAGGTACCTGTTTATCACTGTTTCAGCCGGCTGGTTATCAAGCCCAGCCGCCACGTATATGTTGACGCCCAGAGGCGGTGTCAGCATTCCTATTGCAAGGTTTATACACATTACAATACCAAAATGCACCGGGTTTATGCCGTAGGCGGTCAAGGCAGGATATAAAATCGGAGCCAGTATTAGTATGGCAGCTGTGGTTTCCAGGAAACATCCCACAATCATAAGTAAAATGTTTACCAGAAGCAGGAATATAATATAACTGTCAGACAAACTGATTAAAAAGTTTGCTGCTATGGCCGGAATCTGCTCCCTTGCCATCACATATCCGAATACGCCTGCTGCAGAAACAATGAACATTACCATTCCTGAGGATGAAGCTGCAGATAAGATTACGCCCTTTAGTTCATCCAGCTTAAGCTCCTTGTATACGAAGATACCTACTATGAATCCGTAAACGCAGGCAATTGCTGCAGACTCTGTGGGGGTAAAAACTCCTCCGTAAATGCCTCCCAAAATTATAACAGGCATAAGCAAAGCACCGATGGAATTAATTGTTGCGTACCACAGCTGACGAAATGAAAAACTGGTCCTTGGAATCTGCTTTTTGATCCCGTACCATACTGCCACAAACATCATTCCGACTCCAAGAATTATTCCCGGCAGCAGCCCTCCTGCAAACATGTCTCCGATTGATACCTCTGTGACCGAAGCATAGTTGATCATTACGGTGCTGGGGGGAATGATACAGCCTAATATTCCTGCCGCAGCTATTGTTGACAATGAAAATTTAATGTCATATCCCTGTTCCTTAAGTGACGGAAGCATAACCGATCCGATGGCTGCAGCAGTTGCCGTAGGTGATCCCGAAAGTGCTCCGAACAGCATGCAGGCAAAGATGGTAACAACTCCAAGCCCGCCGGGCATCCAACCAACACATGCATTTGCAAAGCCGACTAACCTCTTGGAAATTCCGCCGCTGCTCATTAATGCTCCCGCCAGCATGAAAAATGGAATTGCCATCAGCGTGAAGCTGTCTATGGATGTAAACAGCTTCTGCCCTGCCACAAATATAGGAATCGCGCCGTCATAGGCAATAGCTGCCACGCCTCCGGCAGCTAAGGTAAGAGCTATGGGCATACCGAAAATAAGGGTAATTCCAAATACAATAAACAATACTGCCGCCATTACAGGTCACCTTCCTTTCTAAATTTCTCAACTATGTTTTCTACCGAATGAAAGATACTCATGGCAAACCCTATGGGCAAAGCCAGGTAGACAATATACATTGGAATTCTCATCATTGTAGAAACCTGACCTGTACTTTTGAACTGAAGCACCATCTGGATGGATAAAACGAACAGGATTGCAAACATTAACGCTGTCGCAAATGCTTCTATCTTTTCAACAACCACGTAAACTTTCTGTGGAAGCATATCTACAAATGCCTTTATTCCAAGATGTGACCCTTTCCTTACACCAATGCTCACTCCAAAATAGATGCTGTAAATCATCAGGTAGCGGGCAAGTTCTTCTCCCATGGTAAATGGAATCTTCAGCACATACCTGCAAAGGACACTCCAAAACACCACAAGGGTCATTGCCAGAAAAGATATTATAGTAATTGAATCTTCAATTTTACGAACAATTTTCTTTATGGTTGACATATGATATCCGTACTCCACACGGCCAGTCGCCTGGAATACGCTCCTTTCTGATTTTGCCACTATTTCCAAAATGACAGTTTCCTTCATTTTGGAAATAATGGTTAATCGTATTAATTGAATTTTGCGGCTGCTTCTTTAACGCGGTTTACCATGTCTTCTTCAATTCCCATGGTTCCGACATATTTTTCATAAACAGTTTTAACCGCTGCCGACCATTCGTCTGCATTTATTTCATAGAATGTAGCACCTGCAGATTCCATTTCTTTTTTAGCTTTTTCAAACACTTTGTCAATTTCATTTCTTTCGTAAAGTTTAGCTTCCTGAGCTGCTTCCAGAATGATGGCCTGAATATCTGCCGGAAGAGAGTCCCACAGCTTTTGGCTCATGAGAAGCGGAGCGGGGCTATATCCATGATTTGTCAGAGTAATGTTAGGAGCAACTTCATGAAACTTAGCCGAGTACATGTTTGGTACCGTTGTTGAGTCCACACCGTCGCATACACCCTGCTGAAGCGAGGTGTAAATATCTCCCCAGGCTATAACTACAGCAGTGGCACCGAAGCTAGAAAATACATCTGTCTGCAGCTTGCTTTCTATGGCTCTTATTTTCTTCCCCTTCATATCAGCAAGGGATTTTATTGGTTCCTTGGATCCAATGGCGTACAGGCCGTTTTCCCAATAGCTGAGCCCTTTAATTCCAACCTTGGACAATGAATCAAGCACTTCTTGTCCTATTTCGCTGTCCAGTACCCCGCGGGCTGCTGCCTTTGAAGGGAACAGATAAGGCAAGTCCCAAATGTTGTTTGTGTCTGTAAAGTTAGAAAGAGTTGCAGAACTGCCTATAGCAAAGTCCACCGTACCCATTTGAAGACCTTCCATGGTGTCTCTTTCTCCGCCCAGCTGACCTCCGGAATAAACTGTCAGTTCAATTTTTCCGCCGCTTTTTTCCTTTAGAAGCCTTGAAAATTCCAGAAGTCCTAAATCCCATGGGGCTCCGGGCGCCAACACGTTAGCTGCTTTCCATTTGTAAACTGTTTCATTGCCTGCACTTGCGTTTCCTCCGCTAGTTTCATTTGAAGATGAAGGCTGAGTATTTCCTGCGCTTGATCCGCCGCAGGCAACCAATGATAATACCAGTAAAACAGATAATACGATTGAAACTATTTTTTTCATTTCTACCTCCCAATTTTTTGTTTGTTAATTATCATACTTAATGCAACATTCATGCCAATGTCAAAATATATGTTTAAACGTTAAAAATGTTCAAATACAGCCACCTTATAAAAATTCTAAATATAAAAGAAACAAAAAACCGATACATTAATGTATCGGTTTTTTGTTACGGTTTAAATTCATTGCAAATACATTGTTATAAACGATACAATTTTGCATCGGACTGATACAAAATTGTATCACACATGGCGGTTTATTGTTAATCCTGATTAAGTTTAATTCCCAGCCTTTTCGCTTTTCTGATTATGGTCGGTTGTGAAACTCCAAGTACTTCAGCTACCTTTCTGCTGCTTTTATACTTCTTAACAGCATTTTCAATTACCCTCTTTTCTGTTACATCAACAGCATGCTGCAGACTTTCCAGATTTACGTCCATGGAAACGCGCTCTCCGTTGATTGCCAGTTCAACTTCATCCTTGGTTATCTTATTTCCGTCACCGATAACTACAAGCCTTTCAACCGTATGTTCCAGATCCCTTACGTTTCCGGGCCAACTGTGCATTTCCATCCGGGTTATTGCTGCCGGTTCATAGTACTTGCTTTTTTTGTATTTTTCATTGAACTTGTTGAGAAAGGCGTTGGCTAAACTGGTAATGTCTTCTCCCCTTTCCCTGAGAGGAGGAATTTTTATTGTAATTACATTCAGGCGGTAAAATAAGTCCTCTCTGAATTGTTTGTTGGCAACCATTTCTTCAAGGTCCATGTTTGTAGTGGCCAGTATACGCACATCAATCTTAACGTTTTCTGTACCGCCAACCCTTATTATTTCATGTTCCTGCAGTGTCCTAAGCAGCTTAGCCTGCATGGACATGGGCAGAACCTCCACCTCATCAAGCAGTACTGTTCCTCCGTTTGCCATCTCCAAAAGTCCAGTCTTGCCTTTTTGAAGGGCACCGGTGAATGCTCCCTTTTCATATCCAAACAGCTCTGATTCAAATAAGTTTTCGGGAATTGCTCCGCAGTTGATCCGTATGTAATGCTTGTCTTTGCGGTTGCTTCTCATTAATATCTCCTTTGCAACCACTTCTTTTCCCGTGCCTGTTTCTCCGCTTATCAGCACGGTAGTATCTATGCCGGCAGTCTGGCTTATAAGGTACTTTATTTTACGCATGCACTGCGAATCACCGATGAATGTGTCTCTAAACTGAAGTTTTTTATAATAGTCCAGATTTTGTTCTACTTTGTTTATTTTGTTTTTAAGTTCTATGACATCAGTCAGGTCGCGTACTACGGCTGCAACGTGGGTAACCTCTTTTTCTGCACCGCTTTTGAATATGGGTATGCTTATAAAGAGCACAACCTTTTCAGTATTTCCAAGTCTTGTAACACCGCAAACAGTCTTTTTTTCATTAAAGGCCAGGTCAGAAAGCCTCGGAGCATTCTCTACATTGAACTCTTCAAGGTCCACTTCATTTAGTTTTCGCAGCAATTGCGGCACGGCATATTCGTCATAACCGAGAAAAAAGTTGTTCTTTTCCCTGAATACCCCCATATTCCAAAGATCAGAAATTGTCTTTCCTATGATTTCTTCCTTGCTGACCCCCAGAATATTAAGGCAAGGCCCATTGGCATCTATTATAGGGCCGTCCTTGCTTACAATATAGACTGCATCTCCAGTGAATTCTCCCATTTTAATAGGTGATAACTGTGATAAATAAAACTCCTTTTCCATTTCGCCACTCCTTATAGTTAGCTCTGACATACATTTGACTAATATTTAACGCACCATCATAAGGCTATATTCATAACATTGTCATAATAAACTTTTTATATTATATCAGATTAAAATATGTTTTTCGACATATTTATAAATATCTTTTAAAAATAGTAAGTTGTATATTCCGTCAATACAAAAAGATGTCAGAAACTATGTCAATTCCTGACATCTCTGACATCAGCGGCTATTATTCACAGCAGGGCAGTGTGCTTCCGCCTGCCGGCATCACTATTACTCTTGAATTTATTCCTGTAACCCTTTCAGCTTCATCCACAGCTTCCTGAAGATTTGTAAAATGCCTGAATCCCATGTGCTCTACTGTAGCCTTGTCGTAGTCGGTTACCATGTAGATATCAGCCTTCATAAGCGTCATGGCAATTGCAGCTGCCTTGTGCCCTCCAAGCACGAAATGTTCCCTAATGTCTCTGACCATCTGTTCCTTGGTCTTGGTCATCATCCACTCTTCGAAAACCTTGTTTTCAAATCCTTCCCTGCAGGATGCGCAAAGAATTATGATTCCTCCGTCCTTTACCGCGTGCCTTGCGTTGTCCAGTGCTTTCTGAGCCTGATAGATGTTTATGTCCTTGGGATATCCTCCTGGGGATACAATCACCACATCAGCCCTTTCGCTTATGCTTACCTTGTACATTTCATCCAGTGCCCGGCATGCGGCCCTGTGGGCGTCAATGTAGTGCCCGGCAAAGGCTCCGACAATTGTCTTGTCGAATGACTGAAGCACATTTAAAATAAAATCAATTTTTATGTGCTGTCCTACTTCGTCAATGTCCTGCCTCACAGGGTTTGTGTCAAGATTTCCGGCATGAGCTCCTTCTTTTACCATGTTCGAATGGTTGGCCTGGATTGCAGCATGGCTTGAAACTCCTGGCATCAAAGCCTTAGCTCCGCCTGAATAACCTGCAAAGTAATGAAATTCCACATTTCCCAGGCACACAACTCTATCAGTCTGTGCAACGGGTGTGAATATATCAACGGGAGTATTGTTTCTGCATGTTCCAATGTTCATGCAGTCGTCCATGTCAGAGTCGATGACCTTGTACTTTCTGAACACCTCTTCACCAACCAGGTGAATCTTTTCCTCGTCGGTATGCTTTCTGTGGCTGCCCAGTGCCAGCACAATGGTCACATCTTCGTTTTTGACACCGCCCTTTTCAAGCTCTTCCAAAACATAGGGCAGAACAACCCAGCTTTTTAGCGGACGGGTAATATCACTGGTAACTACTGCAACCTTTTCTCCGGATTTTACCATGCTGCTGAGCATCTTGGAATTTATGGGATTTTTCAAGGCTTCTCTTATGAGTTGATCTTCTGAAAGGTTGGTTTCCTTATTGTTGGGAAGCAGCACCTTAACCGCATGATTGTCTCCTATGACCGCACTCTCATAGTCCCTGTCCCTTTTTAATTTTATTTCCAATTTTTCCTCCGTTATATGCCAAGCCTTTTCAAAGTTTCTTCCGCAGGCTCGCCGTTTTCGTTCCATCCCATGAAATCGTAGTAATCCTTCTTCATGGCAATAAACTTATCCCTGTCCAGCATGTTTCCCTTCATATTTCCGTTTTCAAGAGGCTGGTAAAGTCTCTTTGGCAGTTCCTCCGTTTTCTCGTCCACGCCAAGCTTGTAGTTGATGTACCTTGCCAGGGTTATTCCTCTCTCTCCAGCTTCCACAGCTTCTTCGGCTGTCACATTCCATCCTGTGGCCGAGTTTAACAGCTCCATGAGCTTATCAACCGGAAGGGAACCTCTGGGCACAGGAACGAAATCGCATACGCCTGCCATGTTTAAGAAGCTCCACCACTTTTCAAGCTTTCCGTACAAAATTCCCTTCTCCTTGCCGTATTCCAGCGCTCCCACAGGTTCAGTCAAACCTATAGGATTCATATTTGTAAGATTTTCTCCGGCGCTTGCCACAAGCGTGTCGTGACCTGCCTGCATGTGGTCGGCTCCCGTAGGTGACAGGGAATATCCAAGGCCTACTCCCACCTTTCCCCTTGGATCGTGCATGGGTAGTTCCTGCCCCTTTACGTGCATTGCAAATTCTTCGGAACCCATGCCGAACTCTTCTGACGCTCCTTTTACGCCTTTGGCAAGGATTGCTCCGAGGCCTTTTTTATAAACTATCTTTTCTATCATTTCAAGCAGCGCTTTTTCGTTGCCGAATTTCAGTTCAATTCCATCAGTCTGTACGCTGCCGATAATTCCTTTTTCATAGCATTCCATTGCAAAGGCTATGGCAACTCCGGTTGAAATGGTGTCTATACCCATATCATTGCATATTTCATGTGTCTTGGCAATGAGCTCCAGGTTATCTATGCCACACATGGAGCCCATGGCGCCTATTGTTTCATATTCAGGTCCTCCGAACTTAGGGTCTACCGTCAGATTTTCCCTGTTCACTTCCACAACCCTCTTGCACCTTATGGGACATGAAAAGCAGCCTTCTCTTTTTTTCAGTATCGTTTCAGCCATGGCCTCCCCTGAAATCTTTTCCGCTCCTTCAAATGATCCGTCCCTGAAATTTCTGGTAGGCAGCACGCCTGCCTTTTCATTGGATGTGACGGATGCGGCGGTACCGTAGAGGTACAGTCCGTAAGTCAGAGGTTTTTCCTTGAAGTACTGAGAATACCACTTGCTGATATCAAGGATACTTTTGCTGTCGTGAAATTCAATTCCCTTTGTTCCTTTTACGGCTATGGCTTTTACTTTTTTTGCTCCCATAACTGCTCCCATGCCGTTTCGTCCGCATGCGTGCTTCAAATCGTTGATGATGCACGAATACTGCACCTGATTTTCACCTGCAGGCCCTATCTGTGACACCTTGACGCTGCTGTCGCCCAATTCTTCCTTTATAAGGCTGTTTGTCTCGCCGATTCCTTTTCCCCAAAGGTGGGAAGCCTCCCTAATTTCAACTTCGTCATCCTTTATATGAATGTAGACAGGTCCCTTGGCTTCTCCTTCAAATATGATGCCGTCCCAGCCTGCCTTTTTTAGTTCAGGCGCAAAAAATCCTCCGGATTCGGAAATTCCGAAACCTCCGGTTATTGGAGAAACAGCTCCTACCACAAGCCTCGATGTGCCTGCGTTCGGTATTCCCGACATGATTCCGGTCATAAAGTAGAGCTTGTTTTCTTCAACCATTTTATCTATGCCCCCGGACATTTCATTCTTCATGAAGTATCCTATGAGGCCTTTGCCGCCCATATATTTTCTCATGGTCATTTCATCCAGTTCAATGACTTTTTTGCTGTTGTCATTTAAGTTGATGTTTAAAATTTTACCTGAATACCCGTATTTCATGATTTCACTCCTTTTAACCCCCGTCAAAGACCGGTAGTATGCTTAATTTATCGCTGTTATTAACAACATCATCATTTTGGGCAACTTTGCCGTTTACAAAAAACATGGCATAATCCGTGTTTTTCACAGACAATAGATCCACCACTTCCCTGATTGTGCTGCCGTCTTTAATCTCCAGGTTAATTATGCTCTTTAAACTGATGTCATACAAAAAAACCTTGCTTATTTCAACTATCATACTGACTCTCTCACTTTTTCTTTTATTATGCCAATACTCAAGCAATTAACACTACTATTTTAATACATTAAAGGTCGGAAGTAAAATTGTTTATTGATTAACACATTGTTAAATGCTTCCACTCAAAAATGCAAAAAAGCCCTTGCTATTGCAAGGACCTTCAATGGCTCTTATTCTGCCCTTTTTATTCTTTGCCTATTATCCAATTTATTTAAAATATTTTAAAGCACGAAGTGGCAGGCTGCAGACCTGTCGCCGTAATCCTTCATTTCCGGCTCTTGTTCAGAGCAGATGTCTTTTGCGTAAGGGCATCTTGTGTGGAACCTGCATCCTGACGGAGGATTTACAGGACTGGGTATCTCCCCCGTGAGTATCTTCCTATCTTCTTTCCTCAGCTTAGGGTCGGGCTTTGGAACCGCTTCTATCAGAAATTTCGTATATGGATGAAGCGGTCTTTCATAGATGTCCTCCGTGCTTCCTATTTCACAGATCTTGCCCAGAAACATAACGCAGACCCTGTCCGATATGTGCCTTACCACACTAAGGTCATGGGATATGAAAAGATATGTTAGGTTCATTTCGTTCTGCAGATCGTCAAGCAGGTTCAAAACCTGCGACTGTATGGATACATCCAGAGCAGATACCGGTTCATCGCAGACTACCAGTCTCGGATTCAAAGCAAGTGCCCTTGCTATGCCTATCCTTTGCCTTTGACCTCCGCTGAACTGATGTGGATAACGGTTGATAAACTCCTTACGTATGCCTACCTTCTCCATGAGCTCCTTAACCCTGTCTTCAGTTTCTTTTTTTGTTTTGTATATCTTATGGGTCTCAAGAGGTTCTGCAATTAGCTTACATACATTCATCCTGGGATTTAAGGAAGCATACGGATCCTGGAAAATTATCTGCATTTTCTTTCTCAGCTGCCGCATTTCCTTCTTGTCGAGCTTTTGCACTTCCGCGCCTTCAAAAGTTACGTTTCCGGATGTTGGTTCTATAAGGTTTATCAGAAGCCTTCCAAGTGTGCTTTTGCCGCAGCCCGACTCCCCAACCAGCGACAGCGTTTCTCCCTGGTATATTTTAAAGCTTACACCCGACACAGCCTGCACAAGGCTTTTTTTTCTGCCGCCTGAGCTGGTTATGCTGAAAGTTTTTACTAGATTATTTACTTCTGCCAGCACATTTTCACTCATTTTTTCACCCCGCTTTCATACAAGAAGCATCGTACGCTGTGATTGTTGTCAATCCTGTACAATTCAGGTTCCTGCCTTAAGCATCTTTCCGTCGCCCTTTCACACCTGGGGCTGAACCTGCACCCTTTTGGAAGCTTCATAAGATTAGGCACAACTCCCTTTATGCTGTATAACTTTTCGTCTGATGAATTCATCCTTGGCATGGAACGCAAAAGGCCGTCAGTGTACGGATGGAGCGTATTATCAAAAAGTTCGTTTACTTCGGCCTGTTCCATGACCTTTCCCGCATACATGACGTAGACATAGTCGCAAATCTCAGCAACCACTCCCAGGTTGTGGGTAATCATCATTATGGATGTGTTGTTTTTGTTTCTCAGTTCCCTCATGAGATGAAGTATCTGAGCCTCGATAGTTACATCAAGGGCTGTCGTCGGTTCGTCGGCAATCATGAGCTTTGGAGAGCAGATCATTGCCATTCCTATCATTATCCTTTGCCTGAGCCCTCCTGACAGCTGATGAGGATACGAATTGAATCTTTTGCCTGCTTCGGGAATACCTACACTTTCGAATATTTCTATAACTCTTTTTTTAGCTTCGTCTCTGTCTATGTTTTCATGTATGGTCAGCGCCTCGCTGACCTGTCTGCCTACTGTGTAAACCGGATTCAAAGATGTCATGGGCTCTTGAAATATCATTGAAATTTCATTGCCTCTGATTTTTCTCATCTGTGTCTTGTTAATATTAAGAAGGTTCTTGCCTTCAAATTCAATGGTACCTTCCACGACCTTTCCGGGACGCTGCACCAGCCCCATGACGGACAGGGAGGTGACGCTTTTGCCGCAGCCTGACTCTCCGACTATGCCGATTATTTTACCGGCAGGTATCTCTATGCTGACGCCATCCACCGAAGGGACTACGCCCCTCTTGGTAAAGAAATGTGTTTTCAATCCGTTAATATTCAACAATGGCTGCTCAATGATCAGTTCACTCATTTCATCACTCCTATTCTTTCATGTAAGGGTCTATGGCATCCCTTAATCCGTCACCGAGAAAATTGAATGTCAGCACGATTACAAGAATTGCTATTCCTGGTGCCAGCGCCATTACAGGATTTGTAAACAGAAATTTTTTCCCATTGTTGACCATAAGCCCCCAGCTGGCTTGCGGAGGCTGAGCACCCACTCCAAGAAAGCTTAAGTTAGCCTCCGACAATATTGCTCCGGGTATGTTGGTCGTAAACAATACTATCAATGAAGGAAGACAATTGGGCAATACATGCTTGAACATGATGACACTGTCTTTAACCCCTATGGACCTGGCTGCTTCGATAAACTCCTTTTCCTTCAGGGACATGGTCTGGGAGCGCACAACCCTGGCTGTTCCTGCCCAGTTTATTATGGTCAGTGCAATGAAAAGGTTGAAGGTGCTGGCGCCAAGCGTGTACATTATAACCATGGCCAGAAGCAGCGACGGAAACGCAAGCACCACATCAGCCAGCCTCATGATCACAAAATCAACCTTCCCTCCGAAGTAACCGGATATGAGTCCCAGCATGGCTCCGATCACCATGGATAGAAGAGTGGGAACCAGTCCCACGAACAGCGAAACCCTGCTGCCGTATATTATTCTGCTGAGCACGTCCCTGCCCAGCTCATCGGTACCCAGCAGATGTGCTGCTGATGGTCCCTTAAGCCTTGACAATAAGTCAATGGCGTACGGATCGTAAGGAGCCATAATCGGCGCCAGCACGGCAGTAATTATTATGAACAAAATCAAAACTCCGCTGATGGCTGCAACCTTGTTGGTTTTAATCATGCTCTTTATTTTATCATATAGCTTGTCATTTTCTGCAATTTCAGATTCTATGTCATATTCCTCAGATATTGCTTTGGCTTCTAGATTATTTTCCATTTTTCACCTCTTTATTCCACTCTGATTCTAGGGTCAACTATTGAATACAGCATGTCGGCGCATATGTTCCCCAATATTATCAGGGCTGTGGCAAAAACCACGGATCCCTGCAAAAGAGGCATGTCCCTTCCCTGAATGGCATTCACCGAGAGTCTTCCTATTCCTGGAATTCCGAATATAGACTCCGTTATGACAGATCCTGAAAGCAGGCTAGCTATCTGTATTGCCATGATTGTAATAACGGGAAGCAGTGAATTTTTAAGCGCATGGCCTACAACAACACTTGTCTCCTTCAGGCCTTTTGCTCTGGCTGTCCTGATGTAATCATTTTTCATGGTTTCAAGAAGATTTGACCTTGTCAGTCTCGCAATTGTGCCTGCTGAATTCCATCCGAGAACAAGTGCAGGCATTATCAGCTGTTTCCAGTTTTCAAAACCGGAAACCGGAAGCCACCCCAATCTGTATGAAAATATGTACTGTCCCAGCAATCCGATAAAAAAAACCGGCATGGACACTCCGAACAAAGCAAATCCCATGAACAGCTGGTCTGTTATGGTGCTTTGCTTCACGGCTGATATGATTCCGATTGGTATTCCTATTATCCATGATATAATGGCAGCTGTGGTGGCTAATTTGATGGTAACCGGAAAGGCCTGTACAATCAAATCCGTTACCGGCCTGCTAAGTTTGTAGGAAACGCCGAAATTTCCTCTCAGCGCATCGCCGAGAAACCTGAAAAACCTTATAATGGCTGGATCGTCCAGATGCATTGTCTTCCTTAAATTTTCTATTACATCCGGCTTGACATGTTCCCTCATCATGACTGTAATGGGGTCTCCTGGAACAACATTAAGCATCATGAAAGTTATAAACATTACTCCGATTAAAACAGGTACAGCTATTATTATTCTTTTTAAAAAATATTTAGCCATGATACCTCCTTGAATTTAGTATTGGGAGTTTATCAGATTCTGATAAACTCCCGGAACTGCTAGTTTTCAATCACAACGTCGTAGAATGACATATCTGACCAGCCGTTCCATGCTATGTGGAATTCCTTTACTCTGTCGCTCACTATGAATATCTTGTTCATCTGGAACATTGGAAGTATGGCCGCATCTTCCTGTATTATCATTTCATCCATATCCTGGTAGTATTTCAACCTTGCATCTGGATCAACCATTGTCCTTGCCTCGTCAAGTCCTGCAAAAACCTCCGGATTGTTGTAGCATGTTGATCTTACAACCGCATTCTTTTCGGAGAAGAACGTGTAGTAGAAGTTGTCCGGGTCGTTGTAGTCAGCCCACCATGAGCTTCTGTAAACAGGGATTTCGCCGGCCTTTCTCATGGCGTAGTATGTAGCTTCGTCCACCTGTGTAATTTTTGCATTCACACCTATCTGAGACAGCATTGATTGCACAACCTCGTTCATTTCCAGTGTTGTGGCGCTGCCTGAAACCTGAATTATCTCCATGTCAAAACCGTTCGGATAGCCTGCCTCTGCAAGAAGTTCCTTTGCCTTTTCAGGATTGTATTCTATTGTTTTTGCATCCGCTTTGTGTCCAAGCACCGATTCAGGCAGGAATGTATTCAGCACCTTACCTTCTCCGTCATACATGGATTCAAGGATTGTCTGCCTGTCTATGGCCATTTGCAGCGCTTGTCTGACTTTGACATTGTTGTAAGGTTCTATGCTGTTGTTAAATGCATAGAAGTACAACCCGGCTTCCGGTGCGCTTACTATGTTGTCCTGATAATCCGGATTTGACTTGAAATAAGGAATCTGTGTTCTGGCTTCGGAAGTGTTAAATACATCAAGTTCGCCGCTTTCAAACATCATTCTCTGAGTTTCGGCATCAGGAATTATTTTTACGGTGTAGCCGTCAATCTGAGGGGCTCCCTTGAAATAGTCCTTGTTGGCAGAAAGAACAACCTCCTGGTTCACGGACCACTTCTCAACCTTGAAAGGTCCGGTTCCCACGGTTACAGAAACGTCAATGCCGAATTGGTCTCCCGCTGCTTCTGTTGCTTCCCTATTCAGGATTGAGCATCCCGGAGTTGCAATGTTAGCTAAAAATGGCGCAAAGGGCTCTTCAAGGGTTATTTCCAAGGTATTGTCGTCAACAGCCTTTACTCCTTCTACATGTTCTGCTTTGCCTTCAAAAACTTCTGTGGCGCCTTTAATCATGTCAAAGAAGTCTGTGTTCATGGCAGCTGTGTTTGGATTCATCATCCTGTCTATTGTAAATACCACGTCATCTGCAGTGAACGGTTCTCCGTTGTGAAACTTTACGTTCTTTGCAAGATGGAATGTGTAAACGAGACCATCTTCCGAAACATCCCAGCTTTCTGCAAGTCCCGGCACAAGTTCAGGTTTTCCGTCCACCGTTACGGCTTCAACGAGCCTGTCGTAAATATTCAAAGGCTCCCTGTAATATTCTGATGTTTTTTGGGGATCCAGCGTTGCAGGGTTGTCTGACGATGCAATCCTGAGAATCTTGTCTGCTGGTGCCGGTTCTGCTGCCGCAGCAGGCTGCTCCGCTGTCTTGTTTTCCGACGGTGCTGCCGTCTTGGCGCTTGAGCAGGATGTCAGAACCGGAAGCATCATCACCGCTGCTGCCAATAAAATCGCTATTTTTTTTCTAATCACTTTTTCTTCCTCCGTAATATAATTTATTTTTTGTTAAAAAAAGGCGCTGCAGGTACAACCTACAGCGCCTTTGCTGAATCATTTTCATGTATTATAGCTCTATAATTTTTGCTTGTCAATCATAAAATATAAAAATATTTCAATATACTAAAATCAACCTGAAGTTCCAATTGTAAAAAGCCCTTGCTATTGCAAGGGCCTTCAATGCCTCTTATATTTCTGCCCTTTTTATTCTTTGCCTTTGTGCATTTATTGAAATTTTAATTCAATCTATGCAAAGTCTTACAATATTTAAAAAATGTGTCTTTTGTGATTCTACTTTAACATTTTATCTTGAACCTTTTTTCATATTCTTTCTTTAATCCTTCTCTGAAGTCAGGATGTGCAATCCGAATCAATTCTGCTGCTCTTTCTTTTAGTGTTTTTCCTTTAAGATGTGCTATCCCATACTCCGTAACAATATAATCTACATCATTCCTTGAAGTTGTTACTGCAGCGCCCTCATCGAGAATAGGAACTATTTTTGAAACTGTTCCATTTGCTGTTGTTGATGGCATTGCCATTATAGACCTACCATTTTTTGCCATTGTAACACCTCTAACAAAATCAACCTGTCCGCCTACTCCGCTTATTTGCTTAAGCCCTATGCTTTCAGAACATACCTGTCCCATCAAATCCACTTGCACGCACGAGTTAATAGAAACCATATTATCGTTTTTCATAATGACAATTGGATTATTCACATAGTTAACTGGATACATTTCCACCATTGGATTGTTGTTTACAAAATCATATAGCTTCTTAGTTCCCATTAAAAATGCAACAACCATCTTTCCTGGATGTAGCGTCTTCTTTTTGTTAGTAATAACACCTTCTTCCACTAGTTCCACAACTCCATCTGAAAACATCTCGGAATGTATTCCCAAATCCTTCTTATTTTTTAGAAACAGAAGAACTGCATCTGGAATAGCACCGATTCCAAGTTGCAATGTATCACCATCTGAAACTAAAGAAGCACAGTACTCACCAATTGCTTTTTCAACTTCACCAATTTTTGGAGGACCTAATTCAATTATAGGTGCTGAATATTCTACAAAGCAGTCAATTTCAGAAACATGAAGAAATGTATCCCCCATTGTCCTAGGCATATTTTTATTAACTTGTGCAATTACCATATTTGCTGACTCAGCAGCAGATTTCGTATAGTCTATTGAAACACCAAGACTACAATACCCATGCTCATCGGGAGGAGTCACCTGAATTAATGCAACGTCTATAGGAAGTGATGATTTGAATAGTTCAGGTAGCTCGTAAAAAAAACTTGGTGTATAGTCACCTCTTCCTCCATTTACAGCTTCACGTGTGCATCCTCCAACAAAGATGGCATTGTGCCTAAAGTGTTTTTCCATACCAGGTTGAACGTACTCACCCTTTCCCATTGCTACCATGTGCACAATTTCAACATTTTCATATTGGTCTTTATTTTCAACCATTTTTCCAACTAAATATGATGGTTCTCCAACTGCATGTCCTATTACAACTCGGTCATTAGATTTTATTTTTTTAACAGCTTCTTCCGCTGTTAAAAGTCTTTCATTGTATATTTCTTTCCAACTCAATAAATCTTTCCTCCTCACCGTAATTTTAGTTGATGGTATTACATCTCTAAACTTCAAGTAATCATTTTCAGAGTTTATAAATAATTTTTTAACGCCTTTAAAAGGTTCGTGTTCAGAGCACGCTCTGGTGCATCCGTTTATTACTGCCACAATATCATAGAAAATGTTATCCTTTGCATTTTCATATATTGCTTCCTTGTGCTCACTTATAAGTTTCTCAACTAGTTTTTTTCTGTCATAGCCGGGATTGCATCCGCCGCAATACTTTATTCCAATTTTCATAAATAACCCTATTATAATTTCGTATTCAGTATTTTACTGGCAAAAGCTAATAATTCGTCACTGACACCTTCAATCAATACAATTTTTTCAACTTCCGGAACATGTTTTTTAACTTCTATTTCAATAACATCTCCAACTGTAAATCTTGCTGATGGGCAGCTGCTACATTGACCTTCCAGCTTAACATTAAGAACACCATCTTTAAAATCCAATACTTTTACATTTCCATAGTGTTCTGATAATTTAGGTCTTACATATTCATCAAGCACATGTTCTATCTTTTCAATCATCTAAGCTCCATTGTGTTTACCCGGAACCCCTAAGAGTTCCGGGTTCGAAAATTATTCTGTAATTTTTGCTATTGCTTTAGCTAACTCTTTCTTTCCGTTAATATTTCCCTGTCTAGCTATCATGATTCTTTGAGCCTGTGGTGAGCCTGCACCATGCATAGATTCTGTTCTATAGCCAACTGCAGCTGTGCCTAATGTCAGGTTTTCAATTAATCTTAAAATTCTTAATCTGTTTTCAACAGAAACTGCATTTACACCCTTCAGGTATTTTTCTACATAAGGTCCAACTACCGGATCTTTTAAATCCTTTTCAGAAGGAGCAGTTACCATTAAGCCGCCTGCAATATCTTCAGCCAGTCTTGCAATTTCATATGGGAATCTGGTCACATTTTGCTTACATACATTTGCCAAAAGTAAATCTATTATATAATTTCCTGATTCTGTCCTAGAACCTTCTGCTGAGCAAGCTATACCACTGCTATACAATGTTTCATTCAAATGTGTCATTTCAATCAATTTATCTTTAACGTGAGATGCTTTTTGTGCTCCGTTGTAATCAGCTGCCAAAGCTGCTGCTCCTATAAGAACGTCACCAACTCCAACCTTGCATCCGCCGTAGCTTTGTCTGTGGTATCCTGCAAATCTTTCAACAAGCATTCCAGCAAATTCAGTTTCTCCATTCAGGAATATTCTGTCATCGGGAACAAACACATCATTAAATACTACCAAAGCTTCAACGCCGCCAAACTGACTGTTTCCTACATCTAACTGTGAGCCTTCCAGTTTTCTTGTATCGCATGACTGTCTGCCTATTATCATCAATATACCTTCAGCATCAACAGGAACAGCAAATGATATTGCATAATCCTTATCTTCAGGAGACAATGCAATTGTAGGCATTACTATTACTTCCTGTGAGTTACAGATACCTGTTTGGTGAGCTTTTGCTCCTCTTACTACTACACCGTCTGGTCTTCTTTCTACTACTCTCAGATACAAATCAGGATCAGCCTGTTTGCTTGGAGATAGTGCTCTGTCTCCCTTAGGGTCAGTCATGGCTCCATCAACTGTCATATCATTTTCCTGAACAAACTTCATATAATTAACGAAATTCTCATGATATTTAGTTCCATGTGCCTTATCAATTTCATAAGTTGTACTGAATTCTGCATTAAAAGCATCCATTCCTACGCATCTCTGGAAACAGGAAGCAGTTTTTTGTCCCAGTAAACGCTGCATTTTAACCTTTTTGATCAAATCTTCCGTACTTTGATGGATGTGGCAGAAGCGATTGATTTTTTCTCCTGTAATAGATGATTTTACTGTCATTAAATCTTCATATTCAGGCATTTGTGCCAAATCATAGGTTGCCTTTACAGAGTTCAGAGATGGTCTGAGTATTGGGTTGTCAACGGGATTCTCAATCTTTTCTCCAAACATGAAAATTTGCATATTCATCTTTCTAATACTTTCGATAAACTGTTCACCAGTCATTAATGCCATTATATATTCCTCCTAATATTTTAACTTAATATAAAGCTATTTTTTATTTTACTAAAAACCAAGTATTCTTCATAATATCAATTAATACTTTCGTATAATTCTCCAAATATATTTAACTGATTTAGAATTTCAACATGATAGGATTGTGTTACCTACCCAAATTATTCATATTTATGAACACCGATGATTGTTCCCATGTTCTGTCATTCATTATTCAATACTTTATATATTACCAATCACCTAACAAGTAGGTTGGGTAATGTGGTTACAATACCCGGAATATAAGTTATTAACATTAAGACAATAAGCATTACAGATAAAGGAGCTATTAAACTTTTGAACATACGCTCCATTGGAACATTTCCAATTCTTGCAGCTATAAACAAATTTACTCCAACAGGCGGCGTACATAACCCTATCGTGAGATTAACGACCATTATTAGCCCAAAATGCAATGGATCAACACCTAATTGGAGCATCGTCGGTAATAATACTGGTGCCAAAATAATAATCGCAGCATATGTTTCCATAAACATTCCTACAACTAGTAAAAATAAATTAATTATTAGAAGAATAACGTACTTATTGTCAGAAATACCAATTAAAAATTCAGCAATCTGAACTGGCACTCTTTCCAAAGTAAGTAATCTTCCGAGTGCTGTTGCACAGCTTACTAGTAGCATAATAGTACCGGCTGTCAATGCAGTTTTTTTCATAATTTTAGGAATATCTCCTATTCTATATTCCTTATATATAAACAACCCAGCAAACATTGCAAAAACACAAGCTACGACTGCAGCTTCAGTTGGAGTAAATAACCCACTGTAAATACCGCCAAGGATAATTATGGGAACCATAAATGCCCATATTGCATCTTTAAACGCACCCTTTAGAGTTAACGTTTCTGGATTTTCTTTATCTGTAGCTTCAATATTCTCGCTTCCATAACCATCTCTCTTGGCAATATAATGAACTAGTAAAATAAGACCGATGGTTATTAGTAAACCTGGAACAATACCGCCAATAAATAGTTTAGTAATTGATACTTGGCATATAACTCCATAAAGAATCATAGCCACACTTGGCGGAATTATAGGTCCTAAGCCCCCTGCAACCGCTGCTAAAGCACATGCAAAACCCTTATCATACTTTTCTTTTATCATCTCAGGTATTGTAATTCCTCCTATACAAGCAACTGTAGCTGTTCCAGACCCTGCAACTGCTGCAAAAACAGCACTTGCAACGACTGTTACTGCACCTAATGATCCTGCAAAGGAAGCAAGTGATATTCTAAAAAACTTTATTAGTCTTGAAGAAATCCCCCCTTGCATCATTAAATCACCTGCTAAAATAAAAAATGGAATTGCAATCAAAGGAAAAGAATCTAGTGATGTAAAATAAACATTTGCTATCATTGCCATTGGAGTATTTGTTAATAATAAACAATATGATACACTCGCTACACCAATACTTATCATAATTGGAACATGAAAAAACAATAATGCCAAAAATATAATTATCATCCACAATCCACTCATTTTTTATTAACTCCTCCTGTCTTTGCCTCTTGAATAGCAGCATCCGCTTCATCTACAAGTACTAACAACTCCGGATTTCTAATCAATTTAACTTCCAATTGAATCAAACGAATTGCCATTAAAAAATGACTTAATGGAATAATCGAAGAAAAAAGCGCCATTGATACACCGGTTCCCATAGATACTGTTCCTGCTTTATTTAAGCCTATCAGCCAGTGAGTGCTGAAGTAGGTAACAGCAATACAGTATATAAAGAAAATTACATTACTTAATAACTGAATAAAATTTCTGACCTTCTTCGGCCATACATTTAAAAACAAGTCTATTTTTATATGGGCATTATGAATAATAGCATAGACTGCAGCTAAATAAGCAAACCATATTAATGAATATCTTGATAACTCATCTATCCAAGCATATGAATATCCAAATAAATATCTTACTATTACTTGAAAAAATAGTGTTACTAACATAAAAATCATTATTATTACACATATTGTACTTTCAATTTCATTGTACCATTTGTTTTTATTATTCAAGATCTAACACTCCTTTTAACTATTAGCTTTCATTTTCAATCATAGCCATACATCATTTCTGATGAACAGCTATGATTGATTAAATTGAATTAAGTGCTAAGATATTTTAGTTTAATATAGTTGCTTTATCCTTTCCAAGAAGTGTTATTACCTCATCTAATACGCCTTCGCCTGGGATGTTATAGTTCGTTTCCCACATTTGTTTAACAGCTGCCTTGAATGGAGCCAATTCTTCTTCCGTATATTCTTTAACTTCTACTCCCTCAACAGTTTGAAGTGTATTAATTACTTCTGAATCTGCCTTTTGTTCAAGTTCACGTGCATATGCAACATATTCATCCATACATTCATCAAATATTGTCCTTAAGTCCTCAGGTAAAGAATCTAACCATTCTTTGTTAACTATAGGAATATGGAAGTGTGCTGTAGCTCTCACAATTGAAAGATGATCAATGACTTCACAAAATCTATCAGTTTGATAAAGCGATGTAGCGGTTAACATTCCATCAACTGTCCCTTGCTGTGCTGCTGTGTATAATTCTCCATATGCAACAACTGTAGGACTTGCACCAAAACTACTAACAAGACCCATCTGCATATCGGTTGACATTGTTCTGATCTTCATACCTTTTAGATCAGCAGGTGTATTTATTGGACCGCCTTTTGTTCCAATACTCAGCCACCCTTTAACTAATCCGTCATAAACAACAACGCCTGCTTCCTTTTCCAATGTCTTTGACCACTCTGCAGCTAAATCGCTGTCAAGTACTTTGTAAATTTCTTCCCAACTTTCAAATAAGTAAGGGAATTCAAATACTTTATATTGAGGAATATTTGCCATTGCACCTAAAGTGTGTGTTGGCACGGCTACACATTGAACAGTATTCTGGCGCACTATTTCTCCAAGTTCAGTATCGCTTCCAGCCATTGATTTGTCGCCATAAATAGTAACGTCAATCCTACCTCCTGACTTTTCTTCAAGAATTTTTTCTAAGTATGTGAAAGCATCTGCACCTGCACTGCCTTTACTTTGTAAATGAGCAATACTAAACTTATAAGAGTCTTCTACTTCTACTGCCTTTTTAGAATCAGTGGTACTTTCTGTGGTACTTGCTTTGCTGTTACTTCCGCAACCTGTAAGTCCAAGTATTAGTGACAGAATTGCGAATAATAATAAAGTTTTTTTCATAGCACTTTCTCCTTTAATAATTTGATTTTAGATTAATATTAATTTAGCTCCATATATATGATACTAGACTAATATCCCTTTAATATGGTATTTTGCAAATTTTATGCCATGACGTTAAGTATCTGTTACTTAATGTCTGATTTATAAAGCAAGTCTTTATACTCCTTAACTACAGCTAATCACAATCTATTAGATCTAACATTATTTATCAACCATTTAATCATGTGTCATATAATTATCTTTACAATTGTGCCATTTTGTGATATTTATGACACAGTGTGTCACAGTATTTAATTCAGCTGCATAATCACTAAAACTCATATATGATTATATATATCATCAACTAAAAACATCTAAATATTATGAAGCTACTGATGAATTACATGAAATGGATTGCCTTGTCTACAGCTGAATGAAAAGCTTCTTGTATCGCTTCAGATATTGTTGGATGAGGATGGATGCTGCTAATCAATTCTTCGGCTGTTGCTTCTAGATTCATTGCTGCCACAGCTTCAGAAATCATGTCTGTTGCATGTAAACAAAACATATGCACTCCTAATATTTCGCCTAATTTGCCATCAACAATTACTTTGATAATTCCTTCTTCTTCACCTGAAACCTTAGCTTTACCGTTTGCCACCATCGGGAATTTACCAATCTTTATATTTTTATACTTTTCTGCAGCTTGTTCTTCTGTAAGTCCAACGCATGCAATTTCAGGCTGAATAAATATAGCACTCGGTATTCTGCTGTAATTCATTTCTTTATTATGGCCACAAATATTTTCAACTGCTATTATACCTTCCATTGATGCAGTATGTGCTAACATTGCTTTACCGTTAACATCACCTATTGCGTAAATGTTTGGAACACTTGTTTCTAACTTTAAATTTGTTTCTATTGAACCCTTTACTGTTTTAACGCCTGCAGCTTCAAGATTTAATCCATCAGTATTTGCACTTCTTCCTACCGCCATTAGAACAGTGCCTGCAGAAATTTCTTTTACATTTCCCTCCTTATCGAACAATATTGAAGAATCTTTGATTTCCATTACTTTACTGCTTGTATAAATTGTTATTCCTGCTTTAGTCAATAACCTTGTCAATTTGTCAGTTATTTCTCTATCAACCATTGGCAATATTCTGTCTAAAAATTCCACAACAGTTACCTTTGTTCCAATGCTGTTTAGAAAACAGGCTAATTCTATTCCTATTACACCTCCACCAATTATTATTATATCCTCTGGAATATAATCCAGATTCAATACTTCTTTGCTGGTTAACACATTAGCTTTTTCACTTACTTTAATTGGAAGCAATTTTACATTTGAGCCGGATGCAATTATTATCTTTTCAGCTGTATATTTTTTATCACCAACTGCAACTGTATTTTTATCAACAAAACTTCCCATACCTTTAACAGTAGTGACCTTGTTGCCTCTAAGAAGTCCTTCTACACCGCTTACTAATTGTTTTACAATTTGTGATTTTCTCTTCTGGACTATTTTCATATCAAGCTTTGCATCTGCTGTTTCAACATTAACTACACCGAATTTTGAGCTTTCTTTAACCTCTTTTAGAGCCTCTGCGCTTCTCAGTAATGCTTTCGTTGGAATACAGCCTTCGTTCAGGCAAACTCCGCCATAGTGTTCTTTTTCTATTAAACAAGTCCTTTTGCCCATTTGTGCAGCTTTAATTGCAGCTACATAACCACCTGGGCCTCCTCCGATAACTAATACATCAAAATCATAAGATGAAGAAACTTTGTTTGTTTCTAAATTATTTCCTATAACTCCTGATACAGGTTCTTCATGTTTCCCAAGTTTATTAAGACACTCTGCAATTTGAGCTTCTATGTTTTCATCTTTACCTGCTATTATAGCTATTGGCAAAGTTACATCTATGACATCGCCTTCTTCGATGAATTTTTTCTTGAATATTCCGTCAGATGTTGCCTCGATATCTATGTTTGTTTTGTCTGTTTCAACTGCGAAAACCGGCTCACCTTTTGTAACTTCATCACCTTCATTCTTGTACCAACTTACAAGTTTTCCGACTGACATATTAAAACCAAGTTTAGGCATTATTATTATTTCTGCCATTCTATTACTCCTTATTTATAACAATAAACTTAATGGATTCTCCAATAACCTTTTTATTTCACCCACAAATTGAGCAGCCAACATTCCGTCAATAATTCTGTGGTCAGCCGATAATGTAATGTTCATCATTGGTCTTATTACCATTTCTCTGTTTCCATTTTCACCGACTTCAACAACTACTTCATCCTTAGTTGAACTTACTGCCAATATTGCTGCCTCTGGTGGATTTATTATTGCCGTGAAATTCTCTATTCCAACCATACCTAAGTTTGATATAGTAAAAGTACCTCCAGTATATTCATCCGGTATCAACTTGCCGTTTCTTGCCTTTTCAACTAACACTCCTGAAGCCTTCGAAATTTCAATTACATCCATTTTTTCCGCATTCTTTACCACAGGAACTATTAAACCATTAGGTGCAGCTACAGCAATACCTACATTTACAGTCTTATATTTAATAATCTTTTGTCCTTTTAAAGCTGCATTTACGTCAGAATATTTCTGCAATGCTTTTACAGCCGCCTTAACTATATAATCCGTTACTGATGTCTTGCTTTCTATAACGATATTTATATCTTTTCTTAAATCTAATAATTTCTGCAAATTAATCTTTTGTGTAAAGAATACATGCGGTGATGTTACAAAGCTTTGTGATAATCTGTCTCCGATAATTTTTCTTACACCTGTGTATTCTGATATTTCTAAAACTTCTTTCCCGTTAATGAAAGTTTCATCACTTGCAGCTGTTTCCTGTATGTCTTCCCTTTTTATTAGAGCTTCAACATCTTTCTTAAGTATCTTCCCGTTTATACCTGAGCCTAATGCATCTTTAATGTCAATATTTTCAACTTCAGCTAATTTTTTTGCTAAAGGTGTTACTTTTACTTTATTATTAGCTAAGTAATCAAGTAAATCTTTTTCAGAAATTCCACCTTTATAACCAGTTCCAACTATATTAAGTTCTGTTATGTCTACTCCCTTTTCTGCTGCCATTCTTCTGGCTCTTGGTGTTATCTTAATTTTTCCATCCACAGATGTTATAGAAACAGCTTCCTGCTTTACTGCTGCTAATGTCTGTGCCTTTGCTTCTTCATTTGATTCTGCCCCCTTATTACCTAACTGGGCTAAACAATCATTAATTATTTCATCTATATTTTCATTTTTATCGGCAATTATAGCTATAGGAAGTGTAACATTTACACTCTCTCCTTCTTCGATAAATTTTTTTCTGAAAAAGCCATCTTGTGTTGCTTCTATATCTATACTTGTTTTATCAGTCTCTACAGCAAAAACCGGATCCCCTTTTTTTACCTGGTCTCCTTCATTCATGTACCAACTAACAAGTTTTCCAACAGACATATTAAAGCCAAGTTTTGGCATTATAATAATTTCTGCCATTTAGTCATCTCCTTACTTTAACATTTCTCTTATTTTTTCCACTATCTTATCTCTTGACGGTATAATCGGGAATTCTAATGCAGGGCTGAATGGAAGTGGTACGTTAGGTGTTGATACTCTTCCTATAGGAGCATCCAAGTAATAAAATACTTCATCAATTATTTCTCCGGATATTCCTGATGCTACCCCACAGAAATCATGGCTATCATCTGCAACTATCAATTTCCCGGTTTTCTTAACTGATTCAATAATAGTTTCCCTATCTAACGGAACTATTGTTCTTAAATCTATTACCTCTACTGATATACCTTCTTTTTCCAAGATTTCCGCTGCCTCTTGTGACCTAATAACTAAAGCTGATGTTGCTGAAATTGTTATATCCGTACCTTTTCTTACTATATTGGCCTTACCAAATGGAATTGGTTCGACTTCATCATCTATCATGAATTTTTTGTTATATTCCATTTTGTGTTCAAGAACAAGAACCGGATTGTTATCTCTTATAGCTGTCTTTAGCAAACCCTTAGCTTCCTGTGCTGTTGATGGCATTGCAACTATAAAACCTGGAAAATGAGCTACTAAAGCTTGCATGCTTTGTGAGTGCTGCGCTGCTGATGACCTTCCCGCGCCGATTGGAGTTCGAATTACCATTGGGACTGTAACTTGTCCACCGGACATATATCTGATTTTTGCAGCCTGATTAATAACTTGATCTGCACATACCAATAAAAAATCAGAAAACATCAATTCTACTACTGGTCTTAAGCCTGTTATTGCCATTCCAACTGCCATACCAACAAAACCTTGTTCTGAGATTGGTGTATCTTTTACTCGCATTTCTCCATATTTATCCAACAGCCCTACTGACGTCTTAAAGTTTCCTCCAATAAAACCAACGTCTTCCCCTAGTGTAAGGACGCTGTAATCCCTTTGCATTTCTTCGTCGAGCGCTTCACATATTGCTTGTGCATACGTAATTTCCTTCATAATTTTTACCTCCAATTATGCATATATATCAGTAAAAGCTTCGCTTACATCTGGATATGGACTTTCAGCTGCGAATTTTACTGCTTCCTGAATTTCTGTTTCAACTGTATTTTCTATTTCTGCAATCTCATTTTTAGTTAAAACATTCTCCTTAACTAATGTTTCCTTTAAACTAGCGACAGGACATTTGCTCATCCACTCTTCCTTTTCATTGGGATTTCTTCTCGCTCTATAAACAGCGGGATCTCCTACGTGGTGCCCTTGCCATCTGTATGTCTTACATTCCAGTAGTGTAGGACCTTCACCTTTTCTTGCTCTTTCAACAGCTTCCTTCGCGACTTCATAAACTGCTACAACATCCATACCATCAACAACAACGCCTGGTATTCCATAGCCATGTGCTCTATCTGCTAAATTTGTTACATTTGTTACATCTCTAGTATCTACTGATATGCCATAAAGGTTGTTTTCTAGTACATAAATAACTGGCAAGTCCCATGCTGATGCCATATTTATGCTTTCATGAAAGGTACCTTCATTTGAAGCGCCATCACCAAAGAAAGATACAGCTACCTGGTCAGTTCCTCTATATTTGGCAGAATATGCAGCTCCAGTTGCTATAGGAATTTCTCCGCCAACTATGCCATTCGCACCGAGAATACCTTTATCAAGTGCCATAATATGCATTGAACCCCCTTTTCCTTTTGAGTAACCTGTTGCTTTTCCTAATATTTCCGCCATCATTTTTTTTATATCAGCTCCTCTTGCCACAAGATGACCATGACCTCTATGTGTTGATCCAATATAGTCATCTTCTTTAAGTGCTGAGCAAATGCCTGTTGCTACAGCTTCCTCCCCCATGTATAAATGAGCTAATCCAGCCATCATTCCCTTTTTATAAAATTCGAAAATTTCTTCTTCAAATCTTCTCATTTTATACATAGTTGTATAAAAATCAATCAGTTGTTCTTTTTTGTAGCCTTTTATACTTTTCATATTTTCCTCCTTATAAAATTGAAATAATATTAATTAAACTTCGGTATATTCAAAATAAAACTTGGTCTTAATAGTTCATATCAACGCGTTTTATATACGAGTTTAATTAATTTAAAAACATTATGAATTATTAGAGATAGTCACATGTGCCAGTATTGTCGTTATAGCTTTTAGCCATCTATCTGTAAAACAACCAAAATTTAGTATAACTTTGAATATATGTTAATTAGATCATGTTCAGAAAAAGGCACATAATTGTTTTTTAGTAATCTTTGCTGTGTTTCTAAAACGTTTTTTGCAAAGGACTCAATTTCTTCATGTTTCATTCCATATTCTTTTAATGGCTTTAATGCTAATAAGTTATTCAATAGTTGTCCCAAGTCTTCAAAAGCTTCATTTTCAGTCGTTCCTATAACATTGGCGATCAATTTCTTTATTTCTTGAATCTTTCCGTTAGGTTGCTTCTTTTCATAGTATTTGAATACTTCAATGAAAAATTGATAGTTAGCTTCTCCATGTGGAACATGATAAACTCCGCCCAGCGGGTATGACATAGCATGTACAGCACCCACACCTGTATTCCCAAAAGCTATACCTGCATAATTACTTGCTACCAAAAAATCTTCAATTATTGTTCTAAAGTGTTCCTGACCCTTTTCTATAACTTCCATATATCCCTTAAGTATAATTTCCATTGCTTTTACGCTAAACAACTCCGTATAGCTGCATGTTTTGGGAGATAAAAATGATTCAGCCGCATGAATTAATGCATCTACAGAACTGGTTACAAAAACTTTATACGGCAATTTAAGCAGCAACTCGGGTATTAGCACGGTAAAATCTGCTGATAGCTCATCCCCTGCTAAGCCCATCTTTGTATTTTTCTTTGTTACCAGTGCTATTGATATATTCGTTACTTCACTTCCTGTACCGCATGTTGTAGGTATTATTACTAGTTTTTTTTCTTTGATTATGGGAACTTCTCTTAAATATAACTGTTCAGATCTTTCAGCTTGTCTTAATGCAAATAATTTAGCAATATCCAATATGCTACCACCGCCTATAGCAATGACTCTGTCATAATCAATTTTTCTAGTGTCAGCTAGGATCTTATCAATCATCTCATCTGTCGGTTCTCCTAATGCATAATGTTCCGGAAAAACAACATTAAATTTTTCTTTCCGGTCTTTCAAGTACGTACTAAAAATCGGATCAATTGTTAAAATCAAATCCTTTTCGCCCACATTAAATTCATTGTAAAATTCATCAAATGTGTTTGATTTGTGTATTTCTGGTTTAATTAATAATTGCTTCATGCTTCTTCTCCTTAATATTTATAAAATTACAACAAAAGACAATCATTTTATCAGGTAAAAACCTAACGATACAATAATATAAGCAATAATCATGCCAAAACAAAATTGGCTGTTTTTCAATGTTTTTCAGCAAACAATAGAATATAGCCATTGAGACAAATATGTCACATATGTCACAAAATAAATTTGACATATATCGATAATTTTTTTATACTATTAATAGATGCTAGGAGGAGATTGTATGTTTTTTGATGAAGAGATTGATAAAGTTGTATCAAAGGAATGGAAAAAATTCATATACGGTGATACATGCATAGAATCAAATATGAGATCTATTATCTTAGATTCTTGGAAAAGATCTCGCCAATATAGTGTAGATCCTTTAAAAATAAAGAATCAAGTTATATCAAAAGAAGAATTAAATCGAATAATTTTAAGAAAACAAAATCTCATAAATGTTGCATCCTCATACATAAATAAAATATATTCATTTGTTAAAGGATCTGGATTTGTTGTATATATAACAGATGAAGATGGAACAATTCTTAGTTTAGTTGGAGATGAGGATATAATTACTTCAGCAAATAAATACAGCGGCCTATGCATAGGAGCAAATAGGGGAGAATATTATGCTGGAACGAATGCAATAGCTACAAGTCTCGCGATTGATGAACCTGTTCAAGTATACGGTTCAGAGCATTGGGTTAAATTTCATCAAAAGTATACTTGCTCCGCTGCGCCTATACATGACGAAGATAATAATATTATAGGTTGCTTGGATATTACTGGTATAAAAGAAAATGTTCACAGTCATACTTTAGGAATGATTGTTGCCGCTGTTGATGGAATAGAAAAGGAAATGAAAATAATAAATGCTTATAATAAAATATTTATTGCTAACAATCAACTATCAACAACATTAAATTCTATAAATTCTGCAATTATAGTAGTATCTAAAAATGGTAACATACTCCATTTAAACCATTCCGCATTAGAAATGTTTAACTTACATTCAAACTGCATTAATAAAAGAATTAATGATATATTGGAATATGATAAGCATATATTAAATTTTGAAAATATAACAAACAATTATATGGATATTGAAATAACAGTTAAAAATATTAGCTGCAGTATAACAACTGTAAATTACAATAATAAATATGATCAAATAGAAGGTTATGTAATTTCATTTAGAGAAATGAAACGAATACATAAAATAGTAAATAAATATAGTGGATTTTCAGCAACCTATACAATAGATAGCATAATTGGTCACTCTTCACTAATTTCTTATGTAAAAAAACTGTGTCAGAAAGCCTCAAAAAGTATATCTAATGTTTTAATATTAGGAGAAAGTGGTACAGGAAAAGAATTGGTCGCTCAATCTATTCACAATGCAAGTTCACGACATAACGAACCTTTCATTGCAATAAATTGCGGTGCACTTCCAAAAGGTCTTATTGAGAGTGAACTGTTTGGATATGAGGGTGGTGCATTTACAGGAGCTATAAAAGAAGGAAAACCTGGAAAATTTGAGCTAGCAGATGGAGGAACTGTTTTCCTTGATGAAATAGGAGATATGCCATTAGATACTCAGGTAAATTTACTCAGAGTGTTACAAAATAAAGAAATAGTACGTATAGGAGGTAATAAACCAAAGCCTATTGATGTTAGAATAATAGCAGCTACAAATAAAAACTTATTTCAATGTATTAAAAACAATACTTTCAGAGAAGATTTGTATTATAGACTTAATGTTTTTACAATAAATGTACCTCCGCTCAGAGAACGAAAATCAGATATTACTGACCTAGTTTATCATTTTATTAATTATTACAATTACTCCTTGAATAAGAATGTTACTAAAATTGATGACGCGGCGATGAACGCAATGATAAATTATTCTTGGCCTGGAAATGTGAGAGAAATGGAAAATATAGTTGAAAGAGCTATAAACATAGTAGATACTGATGAAATAACTATTAAAGATTTATCATATGAATTACTGTATGCTTTCGAAAGTGATGATATTAAAATAGAACCACCTTTTACTCAATCAAAAAAAATAAAGAGTATTCATTATGAAAGCATCTCAAATTATGAAGACTTAAATTATAAAAAAACTAATCTTGAAAAAGATGAATTAATAAGAGCGTTAATCAGTAGTCAAGGCAATGCTGTTAAGGCCTCTGATGAACTAGGAATAAGCCGTAGAACTTTATACAGAAAATTAGAAAAATACAATATTTCTATAGAAAACTACAGATAAATAATTGGGTTCAACCACTTACTTTTAACGAACATCTCAGTTTGTGGTTGAGCCCTTATATCGGCTTTAACCATCCAGTTGTACAAAAACAGGTTTTCCACTACTTCTAGTTTGACATTTACTATATTCCAATTAGCAAACTTTCACAAACTGAATCTATTTAATTTCATAAGTTTATTAGTCTAAACAGTATTTAAATCATAAACTCAATAATGGTAGTATATTTTTCTTGTTAAATTCCCCTATTTTTTACCTTCTGTAGCTTTGAATCGATTCTTTCCTAAAAAATAGCCAATTGTTGATACTTCAAATGCTAACAATACATAGTTAAATACTTGACCTGGCATCCATCCAAACAAAATTATATTTGGTAAATAAGGGGTTATAATCATCTGAACGAAAGCTATTGCAATGCAGCACAAAATAATTTTATGTTGGAAATTATTTTGTGCTGCAAATATTGTATCAAAATAATCAACTATTTCCGAAACTGCTTTTTCGTCGTTTTTTGTTACTAAACTAATTAATATAAACACTATTGTATTAAGAGTTAGTCCCCATAAAATCGGATGTACTCCTTTTATTGGATTATTTATAAATAAGGTTCCCAAAACTGCAGCTAAGCCAACCATAGTACCTGAAATAGCTCCTTCTTTTGTCGCTTTTTTCCAATAAAGTCCTCCAAACATTGCCGGTACTAATTGTGCAAAACCAGGAGCAGAAAATTTATATGCATAATCAACTAGTAATGCTGGTCTATATTTTACTACAATCAAAATAGCTGCCATCATCGCCACAATCCATATTCTTGTTTTCTTTAAAGTGTTTGGCTCATTACCCTTTTCTCTGAAGATATCTTTTTGAATAACAGAAGAGGATACAACTATCTGTGAATCAGCTGTTGACATACCAAATGCGAAAACACCAATTACTAGTAAGGCACTCATAATAGTAGGTGCATAGTTTAATGCAATCATTGGTATTAATCTATCAGTTGCTACCCCTGTTAATCCAGGATAAGCAACCTTGCCTACCCAAATTCCTTGCAAAGCAAATTGCCCGAAACATAATAGTTCTAATAAAGGAAATGCTATTGACATAACTTTAAAAACTGATTCTGATTTTGCCATATACGATCTAACAAATATATGTGGCCACGCAATTATGCTCATTCCAGCTGATATTGCTAATCCTAAAATCCCATACCAAGTTGAATATTCACCTGTCGCTTTTAATGTGTTAGGTGATGTTTCCGTTATTATTTTTGTAGCGTATGCTAAACCGTTATTATTACCTAGTACAGCTTTTATAAAAATAATTGTAGTAATGATTGCTATCCCAACACCACAAAATCCTGCCATTATATCAGTATTTACAACTGAATTTGATCCTCCTTTCAATATATGAAATACTATGTATACAGTTAATATTGCCACTACTACCCAAAATCCTATCCGTCCAGATGAAACAATATTTACACCATCAGCTACACCAATTATTTGCAATGCTATATATGGTATTATAAAAATAACATTTATTGCGGCTGTAATTAAAGTAAAAATTCTAGAGTTATATCTATGTTGAAAGAAATCTCCTGGCGTTATATATCCATATTTTTTACCTAATATCCATAATCTATATTGTATAGTCGGTGCGTATAATCCTACAAAATATGCTCCAACTGCTCCAGAAAAATAGCCAACTCCCTGTCTATACAATCCAGCCCCATAACCAAAAAAAGCTAATGCACTCCATATAGACAAACACATTGTTCCTAATAATGCAATAGGTCCAACACTTCTACCAGCTACAAAATATTCCGTAGCATCACCATGTGTTTTTTTAGAACTTACATATGAAATATAAAACATAAATACTCCATATAGAAATAAAGCTCCAATTATTAAAATTGACATAACACTTCCTCCTAAAATAGTATTCTGATTTTATTCTTCATTAAGCATTATAGTTGTTATTTCCTTATATTGTGGAGCATTTATGTATAAAAAAACGATTATGATAATATTATTAATATAAATAAAATTATTATCTTGATGTCAATCAATTAAAATTATATCACAAAATGATGAAAACGATAAGAGTTTCTTAGTCTTTTTTGTTTTAATATGTATATACATCTATATTTTTTAAGGTCAAAACTTTATAAAAACGACGATTTCAATAATTAGCTTATCTGCTTGTTCACCATTTTCATACTCTATGCATACAAATTGGCTTTCTAATCAAAGTGAAGCAAGAATTTTAATGGATAAAAGCTTGTTCTAGTTAATAAAATACAAAAAAGCCCTTGCTTTTACAAGAGCTTTCAACGTCTCTTAAAATTTTTTCCCTTATTTTTAACCACAATTTCTTATATATTTGCCTGCGCTAGAAAGGTCTGATTTTCTAAAGTAAAGTATTGACCTACTCATTCAGATTTTTCAAAAAATTCGATTACATTTTGCGCCGCTACCATGCTAACCGTATTTATTGCTTCATGGGAATACATGCCTATGTGAGGAGTAATTGTAACCTGATCCAATTCTGCCAGCCTACTGCCCGCATTTATTGGTTCTGTCTCCAGAACATCAAGTCCTGCCCCTGCCGTATGGCCTTTTTCAATGCTTTCAATCAAATCGTCTTCTGATACAATACCGCCTCTTGATGTGTTTATGATAAAACTGCCCTTTTTCATCATCTGAAGCTCATTTTTGTCTATTAAACCCCTTGTACCGCTTGTCAGAGGCACATGAACCGACAAGAAATCCGCATTTCCCAGTGCTTCCTCAAAGGTTGCCAGCTTTACGAAATTAAATTCGTCAGGCAGTTTTTTTATGTACGGGTCATAAGCCAGTACGTTCATGGAAAATCCCCTGGCTCTTCTTGCCACACATTTCCCTATTTCTCCAAATCCGATAAGTGATAATGTTTTGCCGCAAACGTCAACTCCTATGACTTTGGGCCACTGACCTTTTTTCACTTTGTTTGATGCGTAGGATGTCTTTCTGGCCACATCCAGCATCAGTGAAAATGCCAGATCTGCCACAGCGTTTGAGTTTGCAGCAGGCACGTTTGTCACATGTATTTTGTATTTTTTTGTCACATCAAGATCGATGTTATCCAGTCCTGTTCCGTGCTTGCTTACAACTTTTAGTTTCACAGCCGCAGCAACGGCTTCTTCCGTAAGCTGGTTCGCCCCTATGATGAGCGCATCGCACCCGGACAATTTTTGAATAAATTCCTTTTCTTCATATTTCACATTATAAAAATCCACTTCAAATCCTGCATCGGTTAATAGGTTAAGCGGCTCATCGCTGACCTGCCCGAAAGACCTGGATGTTATCAACACTCTTCTCATAAATCTCCTGATTTCCTATGAATTTATTATGGCCAGCAGTCCTTCAACAGCACAATTGATCTGCTCACGATTTAGAAATATGATTTTTCCTGCCAGTTCAGGCATGAATAATCGTACTGCTTCGGAGTATATGGCTGCCATTCTTTCACCGGCGTAAACAACTATACCGCTGACGTCCTTCCACATGCTTTCTATGTTCAAGCTTAGAGACTGGACTACAGAACCGTTTATGACTGCATTTAAGTAGTCGTTCCTGACGTTGTTGTCTCCTACCCCAAAAACCTTCATTGCGTGAGCCTGGTAAATGGCCCTGGGAAGACCGTATTTGTGCAGATTGCTGCAACCTTTCTCAACAGCCTCCATGTCCAGAGGCTTTTCATCCTGTACTGCAGTGGAATTTGACAATATGGTGGATGTCTTGACCGCATGAAACAGTTCGCCGGAAAATGTTGAATATATGTCTTTTAAAGTGCCGCCATCCATTAAAACCGAATGGGTGTGTGAGCCCGGCAGTATTATTACATGCCTTGCAGAAATCACCTCCTGTGGCAGATGATTGCATATGCCAAAAATCTCAATTTCTTCACCGCGTACATTGTTTACTTCGTCTATGTTTTGTACCGTAACTGCCCCACCGACTGTTTTGACTCCCGGGATGAGCTTAATATTCCTGTTAAAAAGTTTTGTTTCCCTGTAATCATGAATGTTGTTCTTCATTGTCCGTTTGTCTACAGGTGTAACGATGTGGCTGACTTCTACAAGACCAAATGGGCTTGTAACCATACCGGAAGCATAGATGTCACTCACGTCACTGTCGATCAGCTGCAATTTGCCCAATACTTCAGCATAGATTTCTCTCATGCTGCCTATCATAATGCTGTTGTCATTATTTATTGATACATCCTTGGACCCTACGTCTGCTGACCTTGAACCTATGACATCGCCGTCTCTCAGCAGGTACCCGCGGGTTTTGCTGGTGCCGCAGTCAAAATAAAACCGATACATTCAATCAATCCCCCTTAGATCACAAACTGTCTGTCTTTCTGATAGCCTCATCTATGAGATTTGCTATTTGTGATATTTTTTCCTTCTTATCATCATAGGACACTGTCAGCGGCAGTCTGGCAAAGTCCGGATCAAAGCCCCTTGCCTTCAATGATATGTGAGAGGATGCCACGCTGTTTCCTACTTTTATGCTGCTGCCCAGTTCATTTACTATTTCATAGACCCTTGATGCCTTATGTGGATCCGTAAACGAATAGCGGTACAGTGCTTCCACAATTTCCGGTACATAGTTGCACATTCCTGCAATCATTGTGTCAATTCCAATTTTTTGAAATGCCAGCCATCCTGTTGTGGTTCCGGAAATGTAATGAAATCTTCGTCCGTTTATGGCATTGCTGTTCAGAATCGAACTGACAAGCTGCATGTTTATGGCGCTGTCCTTCAATCCTGCCACTCCTGATTCCTCAAGTCTTTTTACCAGCTTGAACGAAATGGGAATATTGGTCAGGTCGGGATTGTTGTATGCATATACCGGTATGCTTGCAGATTTTACTACCTGGCTGTAAAACCTTAGAATTTCATCGTCTGTGTATTTGTAATTGTATGGAACTATGGCGCTGACTGCATCGACTCCGGCTTCCTGCGCGGCTTTGGTCAATAAAACCGATGATTCTGTGTCGGGACATCCGACGTGTGCTATGACAAAAGAACTCGGATGTTGCTCGCTGATTGTCCTGGCAGTTTTAAACAGTTTTATTCTTTCTTCCAGAGTCATGAGGCTGCCTGAGCCATATGTGCCTGTTACAAAAAGTCCGTTGACACCTTTTTCAAGCATCCAGTGCATATGCCATATGCATTTATTCTCATCAACTTTTCCATCTGTTGTGAAAAACGTTAAATTTGGAGCAATAATGCCTTTTATCAATTAAATGCCGCCTTTCATGTTTTATAGCGGGCAATAGCTTACGCTACTGCCCAATAATCTTAATCTGCCATGCTTCTGTAGTAATTGAAGAAATCTTCTTCCAGCTGCGCCCTGAACTGCGGAGCGGCGATTTCAATGAGCAGTCTTGCCCTCTCCCTGATTGGTCTGCCATAAAGGTAAGCAACTCCGTACTCCGTAACAACGTAATGTACATCCTGTCTGGTGGTGGTAACAGGAGTACCGGGTTTGAAACCTGCCACAATTCTTGAAACAGTTCCGTTTTTAGCAGTTGCAGGCAATGCAATTATAGGTCTTCCGTTTTTGGATTGCTCTGCACCTCGCAGGAAATCCAGCTGTCCGCCGACTCCACTGAAAGTCTTGTGACCTATGGAGTCTGCCACTACCTGTCCCATCAGATCTACCTCAAGGGCTGAGTTGATTGCCACCATGTTGTCGTTTTGAGCAATTACACCAACATCGTTTGTATAGTCCACAGGCTTCAGGCATATCATGTTGTTGTTGTTTACAAACCTGTAAACATCCTTTGTTCCCTGTATGAATGTAGCCACAATCTTTCCTTTGTTGATTGTCTTTCTGGAACCGTTCACGACTCCTGACTGAATAAGAGGTATAAGGTTGTCTGAGAATACTTCTGTGTGTATTCCCAGATCCCTTTTGTCTGCCAGGAACTTCAATATTGCATTGGGAATCTTTCCCTGTCCCATCTGCAGAGTGTCTCCGTCCTTAATCAGACCTGCTATGTTGGAACCGATTTTTTCGGAAATAGGATCGCTTTCAATCAGCGGTATTTCGTACAAATCCTCATCGTACTCAACAAAATGGTCTATTTCGGATACATGAATCAATGTGTCTCCGCATACTCGCGGAACGTTTTTGTTGACCTGGGCGATGGACACGCGTGCCTTTTCAATGCATACCCTTGTCTGATCGCACGATGTCCCCATGTTCACATAACCGTTTTCATCTGGAGGCGTGCAGCTTATCATGGCAACATCGCATTTGATGCGTCCTTCCCTGATTGCTCTTGGCTGTGCGTAGAAGTGTATGGGGACAAATTCACCCTGTCCTGATTGAATGCATTTTCTGTTGTTTTTTCCCAGGAAAAAGCTTACGTTTATGAAATGTCCTGCGTACTCCGGCCTTGCATAGGGAGCATCTCCGATGTTTAGTCCCTGCCAGATTTCAACTCCTTCAAGCTCATCCTTTCTTGAAAGTAGGGCATTGATAATATGCTTGGGTTCAGCCGCTGCGTGAGACGGAATTATTGCATCTCCTGACTTAACTTCTTTTACAGCTTCTTCCGCCGTGGTTAGTCTTGATTGATATATTTGTTTCCAATCCATTTTAAGGTCTCCTTGTCATTTTTATGATTAAAATATTATTTATTTGCTTTTTCGTATGCAAAAATTGCTGCACCAATTGCACCGGCCGACTGAGTGTGTGGAGCCGCCGATACAGATACGCCTAATTCCTCGCTTAAAACCGACACCATGTTCCTGTTGAGAGCAACACCGCCGGTCATTGCAACAACCGGTTCATACCCTACGCGATTGCACATTCCCTTTATCCTTTTTGCAATGGAAAGGTGTGCTCCCCTGGCAACATCTTCTATTGAAGCACCTGATGCCAGTCTGGAAATCACTTCGCTTTCAGCAAATACCGTACAGACGCTGCTGATGGGAATGTTGATTCTAGCCTTGTCTGCCAAGTCTGACAGCTCATCGATTTTACATCCCAGGACTCTTGCCATTACCTCAAGAAATCTTCCGGTGCCTGCCGCACACTTTTCATTCATGACAAAATTCTTAACCTTGCCGTCTTTGTCAATTTTAATTACCTTAGCGTCTTGGCCTCCGATATCGATGATTGTTTCCACATCCTTCATCATAAAAGAAACACCTTTTGCATGGCAGCTGATTTCTGTTATTTGACTGTCTGCTTCCTTAAACGTGACACGGCCGTATCCAGTTGCTATGGTGTAGTGTATGTCTTCCCTGGTTACACCGGCAATTTTCAAAACATTGTTCATTGCCTCTTCTGGTCCCCTGGTGCCTGTTCCCATGTTTACAACGCTTGTGGCTACTAATTCCTTCTCATGGTTTACCAGTGCTGCTTTTGATGATGATGAACCAATGTCGATTCCTAAATACATAAATAAATATCCCCCTTAGCTCAACATTTCTGCAAAGCTTTGAACTCTTGTTCTGATCTGCTCAAACGAATCCAACTGCATGTCTGTTTCAATATATAGAATAGGTATTCCTGCCTTCTCAAGCTCTTCCTTAATAATCGGATAATCAAATTCCTCGGGATCGCAAAACTTCATCATGCATACAAGCACTGCCTGTGATTTTGTTTCCTCGACCATATTGATGAGCATCTGCCCCTTTGACTTGTTCTCTTCATATAGGAATGTGCAGCCTCTTTGATCTACTATTCGATATGCCATCTTTTCAAGAGCACTTCCTTCTTTTCTTGCAGGTGTTCTAAACTGCCTTGATTCCTGTGCGAAATCATCTGCTGCTATGGAAATGTTGTTCTCATAAAACACCTCCAGAAGCTCAACAGGCTCTCCAACCAGACCAGTGGCTACAACCTTAACATACTTGCAGTCATCTTCCTTGGGAATCTTTTTAAGCTCAGCCGTTATCTTGTTGATTATATCAGTGTAGAACGGCTTATCCATGAAGTAACCTGCTTTTATTATGAGATGTCTTGTCCTGGCGTTGATTGTTTTTGGATAATCCTTTGCAACATCAACAAACTGCCTCATTGCCCCCCTATAGTTTTCGTAAATGTTGAATGCTTCTTCCAAAGACTTTTCTGTTATGGCCTCGCCCTTGATCTTTTCTAACTCCCCTTTTACACGGTTAAATTCAGCCAGCAGGTACTTGAATCCCGAATCAAGAAGCCTGTTTTGCGGATACACGATTGGAATTATGGGTACCTGTGGTACGGCAACCTTCCAGTTTTCGCAGACACACTTCAGTGTATCGCACAATGTTGGCAGAACTACGGCCTTAAGGCTGTCGTATACTCCTCTCATGCCTAATTCTATGTTTGATCGCATTATGGAGCAGCAGAAACTTTGCAGGTACTTGTCAGCCTGCTTTATTTCAGTCTTTCCTCCCCACATGCCTACAGGCAGAAATCCTGCTGCGTATACAATCTCTTCCGGTGTATAAATCGGAAAACACCCGATGGCATCCTTTCCTGTCCTGTTCAATGATTGGGCCACTGACTTTCCCGGATTCAAAGCCGTTTCTTCCAGCTGACTAATTAATACGCTTAAATCTGCCATCACTGGTTCCTCCTTGACTTTTTGTTGTTTTCCATCATCTCAACCAACGCCTGAATTCTTGTTTCATACTGTGCTTCTGAAAAGATTCGCGGATCTGTCTGATCTCCGTCAAAAACAACTGACGGCACACCCGTTTGCGCCTCCACTCTTCTCTGAACCTCATATTGTCTGAAATCCATCAGTTTGCAGCTTCTGTTGGAATGATATATTATTCCGTCCAATTTGAAATCCTTAACCAGTTTTGATACATTTTGCGTATCATAGTCCAGGTTTCTGTTTGCGTAGTTTGAGCTGTAAGCTTTTGCCATTCCGTCAAGGTCATTTGTCTCATATCTCACGTTCCAGGATTCCGGATATGTTGAAGTGACCATGTTTATACCGAATTTTTTCATAGTCTTGTACGTTACGGACAAATGCGGCCAACATGCTATTCCGTCCCACATAACCCTGTATTCTTCTTCCTGATCCGGGAACGGTCCAATTCCGTTTTCTGCTTTTTCCTTCAATTCTTCGTACCAAAGTTTGTACAACTCCTTGCCTTCCTTTTTACCCCTCATGCAAACAATCAGTGCCATGTAGTTAAACATGTCGTATCCTTTTAAAGGAGACGGAACATGTACTGCAAGATCAGTAGCCTTCTTCCACCATTCGCATGTTTCGTTGGAAAGTTTCATGACCTCTGCAAACTTGTCGTAATCAAATTTTTTGCCGGTTATTTCTTCAAGCTGCTTTATGGCATGTTCAATCTGTCCGCGCATATAAGCGATGCTGTGTTCAGGAACTTCATATGTGTGGTTGAATGGCATGTCAAACATAATAATCGGAATATTAAGATTTTTGGCAAGATTCTCATACCATTTGATGACTGTGTTGCATATGTTGCTGCAGCAGAATATCAAGTCAGGCATGGGTATATTTTCAGCTTCGGAATACTGTATATCCGTGTATCCCATGTTTACCCTGGCATATGAACATATGTCTGAGGAATAACCTTTCCCTTCAGCCTGCTCAATAAACTCGGGAGCACATTTCCTGGCACCAATGGCAGCTGCATGATTTTCCGGATATACTACATCAATGTCCATGGTTTCCAGCAGCTCCTGGGGGCAGATAGATGTTGCCCAGGCTACAAGCTTACCGTTCTTCTTAGCTTCAAATGCTGCCTTGTAGTGATTTTCCAACAATTCACCAAGCATCTGTTTTGAAGTAATTTTGTTTTCCAATTCGTTCACCTCTATAATTTAATTTTAAAATTGCATACTATCAAAAAGCTCTTCGGCGTTGTCCCACTCTTCAATAAGCTGTGGAATAACCTTGTACAGGTCCCCCACTATTGCGTAATCCGCCATCTCGAATATGGGCGCTTCAGGATTCTTGTTTATTGCCACTATTATGTCTGACTTCTGCATTCCCGCCAGGTGCTGTATGGCTCCCGATATGCCGCATGCGAAGTATATCT
>NZ_JBCFAS010000004.1:0-342923 GCF_038562225.1 Sedimentibacter sp. | reverse complement strand
TCGTTTAATATTCTTGCTCAAGATAACGCATAGCATTATCTGTCTTTTCATTACTTTTGTTTTGTTCTTTTTTAGAACTCTCAAAGGTTTCTTATGCTGTTTTATTGTCTATGTTCGTTGCCGTCACTTGAGACAGCTTTAATAGTTTAGCACATTCGCTTTTACTTGTCAAGAACTTTTTTAACTTTCTTTTTTCTCGACCGCTGCTCTTTCGAGACAGCTTATATAGTATATCGCATTTATCAGTGCTTGTCAAGAACTTTTTTAACTTACTTTTTCTTGACTCACTGTCGTTTGAGACAGCTTTAACAGTTTATCAAACTTATTTCGTTTTGTCAAGAACTTTTTTAACTTTCTTTTTTCTCGACCGCTGCCCTCAGAGACAGCTTGTGTAGTTTACATCAATTTACCCATGATGTCAACTGGCAATTTCTTCATGTTCCTTGAGCGGAACAACTTTGTTAGTGTACCACTGCAGCAGTCATTTGTCAACCCCTAATCATCATACAATATTTAACAATTATCCTTCCCCTTAAAATACAAAAACAGAGCAGCTGCGCTGCTCTGTCATATTTCTTGAACTATCTAGTCTATTGGCTTCATTGTCGGGAACAATATGATGTCCCTTATTGTAGGCTGCCCTGTAATAAGCATTATAACTCTGTCAACACCTATTCCAAGTCCTCCTGTTGGCGGGAGGCCTACTTCAATGGCATTGATGAAGTCATTGTCCATCATGTGGGCTTCATCGTCGCCTGCTTCTTTTTGTTTTACCTGCTCTTCAAATCTTTCTCTTTGATCTATAGGATCGTTCAACTCTGAAAATGCATTGGCAATTTCCCATGTGTTGGCAAATGCTTCAAATCTGTCAGTAAGTCTAGGATCTTCTACATTTCTCTTAGCAAGAGGAGATATTTCAACAGGGTGATGAGTAACAAATGTAGGCTGCTGCAGGTGTTCTTCGCAGAATTCTTCGAACATTTCGCTTATAACATGTCCTCTTGTCATCAAAGGTTTGATTTCCAGTCCTTTTTGTTTCGCAATTTCAATTGCTTCTTCATCTGTATTTATAAGGTCAAAGTCAATACCAGTATGTTCCTTAACCATATCCTGCATCTTTACTCTTCTCCAAGGAGGAGTGAAGTCAACTTCTTTGCCCTGGAACTCTAATTTAGTAGTTCCTCTGGCCTTCATGGCAACATACGCAACTATATTTTCAGTCAAGGTCATCATGTCGTTGAAATCTGCATACGGCTTGTATATTTCTATAGCAGTATATTCAGGATTATGGTTTGCATCCATACCTTCATTTCTGAACATCTTGCCCATTTCATAAACACCGTCGCCAAGTCCCCCAACAACAAGTCTCTTTAAAAACAGCTCATTGGCAATACGCATGTACATGTCTATATCCAGCGTATTGTGATGGGTTATAAAAGGTCTTGCATTGGCTCCGCCAGCTATAGGGCTAAGGATAGGAGTTTCAACCTCCAGGTAACCTTCACCGTCAAGGTACTCTCTTATACCTCTGACTATCTTGTTTCGCATGAGGAATATATCTTTTATTTCAGGATTAACTATAAGGTCAACATATCTCTGTCTGTATCTTAAATCAGTATCTTTAAGTCCGTGGTACTTTTCAGGCAGAGTCTGCAGAGATTTGGACAACAGCTTCACTTCTTCGGCTCTTACGGAAACTTCTCCTGTCTTTGTTCTGAAAACTTCGCCCCTGACACCTATGATGTCTCCTATGTCATAAGTTTTCAGCCAGTTATATTCTTCTTCTCCTATGGTTTCCATCTTAACGAACATCTGAATCCTTCCCAGATGATCCTGGATATCATAGAAACCTACCTTTCCCTGGCCTCTTTTTGACATGATTCTTCCGGCAATAGAAACATACTTGCCTTCAAGCTCTTCAAAGTTGTCTTTAATGTATTTCGAATTGGATGTTACTTCATATTTTGAAACCTTGTAGGGATCCCTTCCGGCTTCTATAAGATCCTTTAATTTTCCAACCCTTACCTGTCTTAAATCTCCTGAATTTTGTTGTTCACTCAATTTTTACACCACCTTATCATTTGCTAAAGTTTATTATTAAACTGTTAGTATTTCATATTTTATCATATCGCCGGCAGGAGACGCAACTTCTATGATGTCCCCTATTTTCTTCTCCAGTAATGCTTTTCCCAGCGGCGAAACATTCGAAATTTTTCCTTTGAAAGGATCTGCCTCTGCGGAACCCACTATCGTGTATTCCATTGTCTCATCAAATTCCAAATCCTTTATTTTAACTTTTGAACCTATGCTTACTATTCCCTTTTGCTTTGCTTCCTTTATTACCTTGGCACTTTTGATCATTTGTTCAAGCTTGGCAATTCTCGCCTCAACGTTTGCCTGTTCGTTTTTAGCTTCGTCATACTCGGCATTTTCACTGATGTCCCCAAAAGCCAAGGCAACTTTAATTTTTTCCGATATCTCTTTTCTCTTAACAAGCTTCAGTTCCTCAAGCTCGTTTTTCAATTCTTCCAATCCCTCTGCTGTAATCAAAGTTTCATTATTCTTCATAATATTGCTCCTTTTAATAATGTTGCTTGTTACAAATTAATGCATTTTATTATACATATTATACATATGTCTGTTCATTGATGTTTAATTCATTTTATTATGGTTTTACTATAATATGATAATTCGATGACAATATTTCTAATTAATTTAAACATTATAATAAAGTAACTTAATAATGTCAAGAGATTTGTTATTTTACATCATATTATATTTGTTTCTCCATATAATCATTTAAAACATTGAAAAGGTCGTCTGCCTTTGTAATCCTGTTAATGCTGCTTCTTGTCTCTGAAGAGTTTTTCATTCCTTTCAGGTACCATGCGGCAAATTTCCGCATTTCCAAGATCGCAACCTTCTCATCAAGCTCCTGAACCAGCATTGCTGCATGTCTTTTTATCATTTCGATTCTTTCATGTAATGAAGGTTCGTAAAAATCACTTTTACCTTCAAGCGCCTTAACTGTGTTCATTATTAGCCATGGATTGCCCAAAATTCCCCTTCCTACCATGACAGCATCACAATTTGTGAATTCCATCATCTTAAGGGCATCCTGTGGGGTATATATATCACCGTTGCCTACGACGGGTATTTGTATGTTTTGTTTCACTTCCTTTATAATATTGTAATCTGCCCTGCCTGTGTAAAACTGCTCTCTGGTCCGACCGTGCACAGCAATCATATCTGCTCCGTTGAATTCAAGTATTTTAGCAAACTCAACAGCATTGATGCTGTCAGCATCCCAGCCAGCCCTTATTTTCGCCGTCAGAGGTTTAGTTGAAACCTTCTTTATCTTGTTAATTATTTCTCCGGCCAGCACAGGGGATTTCATAAGAGCACTTCCGTCTCCGTTTTTCACTATCTTAGGCGCAGGGCATCCCATGTTCACATCTATTATGTCGATGTCTTCCCTTTGATTTATATAATTTTCAACGACATAAGCCATTATGTCCGGATCGCTTCCAAAAATCTGCAGCGATACCGGCCTGTTCTTCTGATTTATTTTCATCAGCTGCCTGGTTTTTATATCCTTGTAATACAAACCCTTTGCACTGACCATTTCTGTGTACACAAGCCCGGCTCCCATTTCCTTGCATATGGTTCTGTAAGTAAGGTCCGTTACGCCAGCCATGGGTGCAAGCACAACATTTGTATTTAATTGTATGTTACCTATCTTAAGAATTTCCTTCATAAATTATGATCGTTTCTCCTGAACCGAGTATCTCTTCGTTTCCTTTTTCATCCGTTACAACAAGACATCCGTCATGGTCTACGGTTTTAACCAAAAGGCTTCTTAAAGTCTTTTTACCCCGCTTGGCCGCCTTGATTCTTCTGTTCAGCAGCGCAGACTTCATGATGCAGAACAATACGGCATTTGAAACTGTGCTTTTGGTCAGAAACTCCTCATAGTGTTTTTCCATGCTGTTCAATATCCCGGCAATGAGGGCTTCCCTGTCCACCGCTTCACCTGCAGCCAGCTTAATGGATGTTGCGGGTTTTTTTATTTCTTCATATATTTTTTCCGTTTCTTCTTCTTCCATGTTTGCATTGATGCACACAGATACGATTATTCCGGATGGTTCACTGCTTTTTCCTATGAATTCGCAGTTGATTGATGCAAGCTTCCTGTCGTTTACCACGATGTCGTTGGGCCACTTGATTTTACATTCCAGACCGCATGCTTCATAAATCCCTTCACATACAGAAGAGCATCCCACCAAATCAAATTTAGACGTTATGAGATTATTTACAGAAGGCTTTAAAATTATACTCATATATATATTTTTGTCTTCGCTGCATATCCACCGATTGCCAAATCTCAGGGTGCATTTGGACTGGTTTTCAGATAAAACAACCGTCCCATCTGGGCATGTGCCGCATATGTTTTTTGCCTTTGCATAAGTTGAGGTCAGGTTGTCATATTGAATCACAGTCTGACCGATTATCTTTGTATTCAAGCAGCCGCTGATACTGTTTAAATCGTACATTAATTTCTCCCATTCTCCCTGAATATATTACTGCAAAAAACACTTTTCGTCAAGAAATGGATAATATGTCGTCAATGGAGGAAAGAAGGTCTTTAACGTCACCCATAGTCAAATCAGCCATGTGCGCAATTCTGAATGTCTTCTCCTTCAAACTTCCATAACCGTTTGAAATTGCATAGCCTCTTTTACCAAGCTCTGTGTTCAGATCCTTGACGCTTATTCCCCTTGTGTTTTTCACGGTAGTGAGCGTAACTGAAGCATGCTCTTCCTCAGGAAAAAGTTCAAAGTTTTTCTTTGCCCATTCCCTTGTGTATGATGCCATTTCCTGATGCCTTGCAAATCTGTTGTCCAGGCCTTCGTCCAATATGCGGTCAAGCTGGTAGTCCAGCGCAAACATAAGTGAAAGGTTTGGAGTTGACGGATACTGGTAATCTTTTTTCTTCACCGTATCATAAAGCTGAACTAGGTCAAAATATAATCCCCTGTTTTTAACAGTTCTTGCTTTTTCCACAGCCCTGTCGGATATGGTGCAGATTGCTAGTCCCGGAGGTAGTCCCAGAGCCTTCTGTGATGAAGTTATGCATATGTCGATATCCAGTCTGTCAACCTCTATTTTTGTTCCTCCGGCAGAACTCACGGTGTCCACGCAGAATATAATATCAGGATATTTCTTCATTACCTTGCTGATTTCCTCGATTGGATTCATTACTCCTGTTGACGTTTCATTATGCGTTATGGTTACAAGGTCGTATTCTCCTGTTGACAAGGCTTCTTCAACCATTTGGGGAGTCGTTATGTTTCCGGGCTCAGACTTGAACAAATCTGCCTCCACACCGTTTGAAACTGCCATCTCGTGCCACCTGTCCCCGAAGGAGCCTATGGAAAACACAGCAGCCTTTTTCTTAGTACAGCACCTTACGGCACCTTCCATGAGACCGCTGCCTGAGGATGTTGAAAGCAATATTTCATTTTCGGTATAAAATACTTTTCTAAGCTTATCTGATATGTCTTTTTGAAGCTTTGACGCATCCTTACTCCTGTGACCTATCATTGGAGCAGACATTTTTTCAAGTACATCCTCTCTCACTTCGATTGGTCCGGGGATAAATAATTTCTTGTGCATATAACCCTCCAAATATATAAATATGTATAAACATGAAAACCCGGAAAACCTGCATTTTCCGAACAGTTAAATCTTACAGATATTCGCTCCTATCCTATGTTCAGATCAAGATTGACTAAGTAGAAAATTGTTCCTCCTACTATGCAAAAAAGCTCTCATCTGTTGCAAGACGAGAGTTGTAAGCCTTAGCCTTACCGCTGCGAATATTTGTTTGAAGTATATATCATTATAATGGTAGTGTCAAGATTAAATGATTAGTCAAATATTACAATACATATATGATTGTTTCATTTATTTAACATTTTTACATGTTGACATTTTTACATAACGAGTATACTATGTAACTATGATACTAATACATTAAGGCGGTGCGATGATGGAATTTAACAATAATATTCCAATATACCTGCAAGTAATAGAAAAGCTTAAACAGGATATTGTCACAGGAAAGCTTAAGCCAGGGGAAAAAATGCTTTCGTCGAGAGAACTTTCAACACTGCTTGGAATCAACTTCAACACGGTAGCAAGAGTCTACAAGGAAATGGAAGCAGACGAGATCCTTTTCACCAAAAGAGGCCTGGGAACTTTCATAACAGAATCGTTGGAAAGGATAGACCGGTTAAGGCTGGAAATGGCCAAGAAACAGATAGAGGATTTCATAAAAGGAATGAAACTCATTGGTTATACCAAGACAGATATGATCAATTTTATAGAAATGGAAAAGAATGAAGGGGAATCAATATGAATGATTTAAAAGAAATACTCAAGGTGGAGAATCTAACGAAGAAGTACTACAACAAAACAGCCCTCGAAGACGTGACCTTATCCTTCGAGAGAGGAAAAATCTATGGCCTGTTGGGACCTAACGGAAGCGGAAAAACAACATTCATGAAGGTCGTTGCACAGCTTCACAAACAGACTTCAGGAAACGTGTCAATTAATGGCAGTGCACTGAACTTTGAATCAAAGGCCCACATATCTTACATGCCCACGGAAAACTTTTTGTATGATTCATTCAAGGTAAAGCATGCGGTGAAGTTTTACAGCGATATGTACAGTGATTTCAAAGCGGATTACGCCATGAACATCCTTAATGAAATAAATGTAGATCCTGAATTCAGAATATCTAAGCTTTCATCAGGACTGACCGGAAAGCTTAAGGTTGCCCTTGCTCTTTCAAGGGATGCCAGCCTTTACATGCTGGATGAACCGTTGAACGGTGTGGATGTAATATCAAGGGATGCCATAATGGATCTTATAACAAGAGCCTATGATGAAAACAAGACATTCATCATTTCAACCCACCTGGTGAGTGAAATTGAAAAGATACTTGACTCTGTGGTGTTTCTGAAAGACGGAAAGGTGGAACTTTTCGGCGACGCCGAAGAGTTGAGGCTCGAAAGAGGTACATCTGTTGAAGGCATATACAAGGAGGTATACAAGAATGCTTAAGCTCATAAAATATGAATTTCTAAGAAAATACAAACTTATTGCAATAACGGTTGTAAGCGCCGCTGCTCTCAACCTCTTTCTCATGACAAGAGGAGCAGCCGGCAGTGCTTCATTCCTGATGCTGTTTCCAATGGTGCTGGCTGTAATGTACGTTAGCGATGTCATTAGGATGTACAGCGATGACCTCAACAAGAAATCCGGATACATGCTTTTCATGACACCCAACAGCGGTTACAAAATAATCGTATCAAAGCTGGCTGCTGCAGTTCTGGAAGGTCTGGGAATACTGCTTTTATACTTTGTCTTCATACTCATTAACGGAGCAGTCATGGTCTACCAGACTAGGCGGTTCATTGACTTCTCCGAAATAATGGAAGACATAAACATTCTTCTTTCAGGAAACATAGGTATAAACCTGGGCCACATATTCATATTCCTTTTTGCGGCTCTGGTATTTGTCATAGGCTTCATAGTGACCGTATACACTGCCATGACCATCAGAAAAAGCATTTTCTCGGAAATCAGGTTCGGCGGTCTGCTGAGTTTCATTATATTTATAGCCTTAAACTGGGCTCTGACATATTCATCCGAAAAAATATACTCCCTCGTTTCTCCGTATTACGGTTCCAGCATGAACGCTGCAGGAATATCGCCGTCGGAACTGGCAGTAATGGTGTTTCCTGTGATTGCAGTTTCAATTATTCAAAGCATAGCACTCACAATCGGTTCCGGATATCTTCTGGAAAAGAAAATTAATCTATAATCTTAGAGGTAGAAATATGAAAAAATCAGTTATATTGATTTTAACTGCAGCCATAGCACTTACAGCAGGCTGCACAGCCGATCTCAAGGTTGACGAGAACGCAGTTAAGGAAGTTTCAGACAAAATAACGGAGAAAATCATTGACACTGTAGGAAAAGAAGGGTATGAACGGTACGAAACGCACACATTTGATGCGGAAGGAATCAGCAGATTAACGGTTAGCAGTGCCGTAGGAAAAATAAATGTAAAGACTCATGATTCGGCAGAAGCTGTTGTCAACATAACAGTGAGGGTCAAGTCAAGTTCAAAGGAAAAATCTAAGGAAATTGCAGACAGCTACTCGTATACTGCAGAAAAAAACGGATCTTCAATTGATGTTGATACCAGCATAAAAGATTACTATCCTGACGGCACCAGCATCGACACAGACATTGAAGTTCTGCTTCCTTCCGGAATCAGTGATACCGTAGTTTCATTGAATGTTGGAGACATAGACATAGCCGGATTGGACGGTTCAATTGAAGCGTCGTGCAATGTGGGAAGCATCAGCATCAAAGACTGCAGCGGATACTACAATATGAGGACCGATGTGGGAAACATAGACCTGGCAGACTCATCTGCCCAAAGAAATTCTGATTTCACTGTAAACACCGGTGACATCGATTTAAGCTTTTCCGATATTGCCTCGGCTGACACTATATCAGTCAAAACAAATGTGGGAGACATAGATGTAAAAATTCCGGAAAATCCCGGTTACAAATCATCCATCAAGGAATTCATGAAAGACGAACAGACAGAAACCTCCGGAGACGGCAAAACAAAAATAACACTCAGTTCGGGAGTAGGAACTGCAAAACTTAATTAAAGGGTGCACATTGTGCATCTTTTTTGTTTTCATTCACAAACCTGTGGTATATATAAAATAACAATGTCTTTAATTATCATCATTTGTATTGTATAATTTAAAATACATTTACATAATTTTCATGTATATTTCAAAATTCTGCGGTAAAATAAAAATAAAACATACAGGAGCGTAATTATGACTGAAAATGACCTGCCGGTTTATCTGTTCCACCAGGGAACGAACTATTATTCCTATAAACTGCTGGGCTCTCACCCGGAAGAGGATGAGTCCCGATCGGGAGTTGTTTTCAGGGTATGGGCTCCGGAAGCAAAAAGCGTCCACGTGGCAGGAAACTTCAATTCCTGGGAAAAAAGTGATTCCTTCATGATGAAACGTATTTCCAAAGGAGGCATATGGGAGCTTTTCATACCAAATCTCAAGGAAGGCCATATGTATAAATACATCATAACCTCAAAAGACGGCAGCCTTCTCTACAAATCAGACCCCTACGCCTTTTTCTCACAGTCAAGGTCAGAAACAGCATCTATCATCTTTAACGGAGGCAAATTCTGCTGGCATGACAAAAACTGGTTGGAATACAAGAAAAGCACCAACATATACCAGCTTCCCGTAAATATATATGAGGTCAATCTTTCCTCCTGGAAACGCAGGGAGGATGGAAACCTTTACTCATACCAAGAAATTGCACCTATGATTATCGACCACGTTAAGAAGAATTTTTTCACCCACATCGAGCTGATGCCTGTCATGGAACATCCCTTTGACGGTTCCTGGGGATACCAGGTTACTGGCTACTTCGCACCCACCGGGCGCTTCGGGAATCCTGACGGACTGAAATATCTCATAGATCAGTGCCACCTTAACGGCATCGGCGTCATACTTGATTGGGTTCCGGCGCATTTTCCCAAGGATGATCACGGTCTTTACAAATTTGACGGAAGCTTCCTCTATGAGTATGCGGATGTTCAGCAAAGGGAGAATATAAGCTGGGGAACGCACAAGTTCAATTACAAAAGATCAGAGGTACAATCTTTCTTAATTTCAAATGCCGTGTTCTGGCTGGAAGAATACCATGTTGACGGTCTCAGGGTCGATGCTGTAAGCTCCATGCTTTACCTTGACTATGATAAGAAGGAAGGAGAATGGAAACCGAACATTTACGGCGGAAACGAAAATCTGGAAGCCATTGAATTCTTGAAGAAACTTAATGAAACTGTATTCAGCATGTACCCCAGCACCATGATGATTGCCGAAGAGTCAACTGCATGGCCAATGGTCACCAAGCCAGTGTACTTGGGAGGCCTTGGTTTCAACTTCAAATGGAACATGGGATGGATGAACGACATGCTTGAATACATGAAGACAGACCCATTTTACAGGAAGTACAAACACAAAAACATCACGTTTTCGCTGCACTACGCCTTCAGCGAAAACTTCATCCTTCCTCTGTCCCATGACGAGGTTGTACACGGAAAAAAATCTATACTGGACAAGATGCCGGGATCATACGAGGAAAAGTTTGCCGGCGTCAGAACATTGCTGGGCTACATGACAGCCCACCCGGGCAAGAAACTGAACTTCATGGGATATGAAGTGGGACAGTTTTCAGAGTGGGACTTCAATAAAGAAGTTGAGTGGTTTTTGACAGAATATGAATATCACAAAAAACTAAGCATATATATTAAGGATTTAAATGAGTTTTATTTAAGCTGTCCGCAGCTCTGGGAGGTGGATTATTCGTGGGAAGGCTTCAAGTGGATATCCAACGACGACTACGAACAAAATATAATCTCGTTTAAACGAATCAATAAAAAAAAGGAAGAACTGATTGCTATCGTGAATTTTTCGCCGGTTGAAAGGCATGATTACCATATAGGAGCCGACAATGGAACATATATTGAAGTTTTCAACTCAAACCTAGAGAAATACGGAGGAACCGGCACGAACAACCCTGGAAGCATGGTTTCCTATAAAGGAAGCACACACGGGTACGATTCATACATATCGCTGACCGTGCCGCCCCTTTCAGCCATATTTCTGAAAAAAGACGAAAAGTTTAAATCCAGCAATGGGGGAGGTAATGTATATGAAATTAGCTAAAAAGGAATGTGTTGTAATGCTTCTGGCCGGCGGGCAGGGAAGCAGGCTGGGAGCTCTCACTAAAAAAATCGCAAAGCCATCTGTGCCATTCGGGGGCAAGTACAGGATAATTGATTTCGCGCTGTCCAACTGCGTGAACTCCGGCCTTGACACCATAGGCGTGCTTACGCAGTACCAGCCGCTTATTTTGAATTCATACATAGGAGACGGAAAGTCCTGGGATCTTGACAGGCTGTACGGAGGTATTCAAATACTTCCTCCTTACCAGAGGGTGGGGGATTCTGAATGGTATTCGGGAACTGCAAATTCAATTTATCAGAACATAGATTTCATCGACCAGTATGCCCCCGAGTATGTGCTTGTGCTTTCAGGAGACCACATATACAAGATGGACTATTCTCTCATGATAAGGGCTCACAAGGAAAAGGAAGCTGACTGCACCATTTCCGTCATCGACGTTCCCATCAGGGAAGCGTCCCGCTTTGGAATCTTAAGCTCAGACAGCGACGGAAGAATCACAGAATTTGAGGAAAAGCCAAAGAAGCCCAAGAGCACCCACGCATCCATGGGAATTTACGTGTTTACATGGAAAAAGCTCAAGGAATACCTATATCTGGACAACGACAACCCTGATTCATCCAAGGATTTCGGCAAGGACCTGATTCCTGCAATGCTAAGAGCAGGAGAAAAAATGTACTCCTATGAGTTTTGCGGGTACTGGAAGGACGTGGGGACAATCGAGTCGCTGTGGGAAGCCAATATGGACCTTCTGGGAGACGACGGTTTTGACCTGTCGGGAGACTGGGTCATTTATTCAAGGCATGAAGAAAGGCCTCCCCAATACATAAGCGGCGATGCCTCCATAACCAACTCCATAGTTTCAGAAGGGGCTGTTATTCTGGGCTCAGTGGAAAACTCAGTAATATTTTCGGGTGTGAAGGTAAACAAAAATGCGGTGGTTAAGGATTCCGTAGTTATGGCTGACGTGGAAATAAAAGAAGGTTCGGCTGTGAACTACTCCATAATAGACGAAATGGTGAAAATCGGGCCCAGCCTTAAAATAGGAACTCCTAAGGGCACAGGAATCAACATCACTGTAATACCCCGCGACAGCGTAATCAATAACATGTAGGGAGGGATAACATGAACAATACTTTAGGAATTATATTTTCAGACATGCAGGACTGGAGCATGACGGAACTTGCGTCTCACCGCTCGGTTGCTGCAATACCCTTCGGCGGAAGGTACAGACTCATAGATTTTCCCCTGTCCAACATGGTTAACTCGGGAATGAATAAAATATGCGTAATCACAAAAAGCAACTACCGCTCCCTCATGGAACACGTAGGCTCGGGCAAGGACTGGGACCTGTCCAGAAAAAAAGGAGGCATACTGATTTTCCCTCCCTACGCCATGGGAGAAGGACACGGTCTTTTTAACGGAAGGCTTGACGCACTTAAACGTGTTCTTGACTACATAACAGCTTCAAGGGAAAAATATGTGGTGCTCTCTGACAGCGACATGATTTACAACATAAACTACAAGGATGTAATCAGATTTCACGAGGAAAAAAATTCCGACATTACGGCTGTCTATACCAGGTACCCTCTGGACAAAACAAGTTCTGTCCACAAGATTGTCTATGAATTCGATGATGACGGGCGTGCCGCTGACATACTGGTTTATCCAGTAATAAAAGGGACGCAGAATGTCGGTCTCAATACATGGGTAATGAACAAGGAATTCCTGGAATCATTGATATATGATGCTATAGCTCACAACTACAAGGACTTCAGCTATGACGTACTGGCTTCCAGGGTCCATTCCATAAGGATTTACGGCTATGAGTACTGTGGATTTTACGCTCACATAGATTCACTGCAAAGCTACTACAACAACAGCATGGAGCTTTTGAATATGGAAGTTCTGCAAAACCTGTTTTATTCTAAGACAGGACCGATTTACACGAAGACAAAGGACTCAACGCCCACAAAGTACCTTAACCACGCAAAGGTTAAAAACTCGCTGGTTGCCAGCGGCTGCATAATCGAAGGAACCGTTGAAAACAGCATAATTTTCAGGGATGTGAAAATAGGAAAAAATGCTGTGGTTAAAAACTCAATAATCATGCAGCATGGTACAATCGGTGAAAATGCTCAGCTGGATTCAATAATTGCGGACACATACGCCCTTGTGAACAATGACAGAGTACTTTTGGGATATTCAAGCTGTCCTTTCTTCATAAAAAAACATTCTGTAGTATAGGAGTGATGAAATGAGTGTTATTAAAATATTGTATGCAGCTTCTGAAGCTGCCCCCTTCATTGCCACAGGAGGCCTGGGAGAAGTTGCAGGCTCTCTTCCCAAGGCACTGTCCGAAAAATACAGTGACGATATTGACATAAGGGTCATACTCCCGCTTTATCAGGAAATTACGGACAGAAGCGGATTTGAATTTGTTGGAAAGGCCACTGTTCCTCTTGCGTGGAGGCAGCAGTACTGCGGAATATTTAAGAAGAAAACAGACGGCGTTACATATTATTTTGTCGACAACGAATACTATTTCAAGAGAAATGAATGCTACGGGCATTACGATGACGGTGAGAGGTTTGCCTATTTCTCAAAGGCAGTTCTTAACGTGCTTCCCATGCTTGATTTCATTCCTGATGTAATCCACTGCAACGACTGGCAGACATCTTTGCTGCCGGTCTACCTGAAAACCAGGTATGCAAACTATACCAGTTACGGCAAGATCAAGACCGTAATAACCATACACAACATTGAGTACCAGGGCATCTACGACTTGAATATAGCCGAAGATGTATTCGACCTGTACGGCAGGGAGAAATCCATCGTAGAATACAACGGGTCCATCAACCTGTTGAAGGGAGCCCTGGAAACCAGCGACATCATAAGCACCGTCAGCGAAAGCTATGCAAAGGAAATATTTGATGACAGCGTGGCTCACGGCCTTGCAAGCATCATAAGCAGAAATTCATCCAAGATGCGAGGCATACTTAACGGCATAGACACGGATTTCTACAATCCCGAAAATGACAAGGCCTTGTTTGAAAACTACAGCGTCCTAAGCATAAAGAACAAGTACCTTAACAAGCTTAACCTGCAGTCGCTGGCAGGGCTGCCTCAGGATGAAAACATACCTGTCATAGCTATCATATCCAGGCTGGTGAAGCACAAGGGTTTTGATCTGATAGTCCACGCAGTTGAGGAAGTGTTGAAGGAAAAGGTCCAGTTTGTGGTGCTTGGAAAGGGAGACAGGGGGTATGAGCTTTATTTCAAGTCACTACAGGACAGATACCACGACAAGGTTGCAGTAAGAATTGACTTCAACTCTGACCTGGCCAGGAAAATATATGCCGGAGCGGACTTCTTTCTCATGCCTTCTATCAGCGAACCCTGCGGCATAGCCCAGATGATAGCCTCCCGTTACGGTACGGTGCCCATAGTAAGGGAAACAGGAGGCCTCAAGGACTCCATACATGACTGCAGCCTGGGAACAGGAAACGGATTTACCTTTTCACAACCCAAAGCTAAAGCTCTTGCAGAGACCATCAAAAGAGGACTGGGGGTTTACTCCCGCAAGGAGGACTGGACAAAACTGGTTGAGGCTGTAATGAGCGTTGATTTCAGCTGGAAATCTTCCGCCGTAAAATACTACGACATGTACCAGAGCCTATTAGACCAAGGAGAATAACAATGCAGGAACACAATTTTGACGCCAGACTGATGGAAATCCTCATCGATGAGGAGATTTCACGGTATTGGAATACGGAGCCCCAGGTTGCCAGCCCTGTGCAGGTTTACAGAGCCCTTTGCATCGTCATAAGGGATTTGCTCCTTAAAAAAAGAAAAGACTTTTTAAATCAGGTCAACCGGTCAGAGGGAAAAAAGGTATATTACCTGTGCATGGAGTTTCTGCTGGGAAAATCCCTGAAGAACAACCTGTACAACTTGAAAATAGAGAAAGAAGTTTCAGTAGCTTTAATAAAGCACAAGGTAACCCTTGAAGACATGTACAGCATAGAAAAGGACCCGGGCCTTGGCAATGGCGGCCTGGGCAGACTTGCTGCATGCTTCATGGACTCTCTTGCCACTCAGGACTATCCTGCGGTGGGCTTTTCCATAAAGTATGAATTCGGCCTTTTTAAGCAGAAAATTATAGACGGATGGCAGACGGAGCTTCCTGATGACTGGCTGACAACTTCTGATGTGTGGCTTATCCCTCGTACAGAAGAAAGAGTTGTTGTGAAATTTGACGGCAAGATTCGTGAGGAATGGACCAATGAAGGTCTTAAAATACACCATGACCATCCAACTCAGATTGAAGCCGTACCGTATGACATGATGATATCAGGCTACGGCAGCAGCGCAGTAAGCCTGTTAAGGCTGTGGGAATCCAGAAGCCTCAACAGCATCGATATGAACCTCTTTTCCCAGGGCGATTATCTAAGGGCATTGGCTGAGGATTCACTGGGCGAGGCAATATCGAAAGTTCTGTATCCTTCCGACAACCACTACGAAGGAAAGATTCTGAGACTCAAGCAGCAGTACTTCCTTGTGTCAGCTTCAGCTCAAAACATCGTCAAAGCACACTTAATCAGGTATAACACTTTGGACAATTTCAGCCGGAAGGTGGCCATACACATAAATGACACCCATCCTGCATTGGTTGTACCTGAACTTATGCGCATATTCATGGATGATTACGGCTATTCGTGGGATGAAGCATGGCACCAGGTGGTGAACTCCGTATCCTATACTAACCACACCGTCCTTTCGGAAGCCCTTGAAACCTTCGATGAAAACATTGTAAGGGTAAAACTTCCGAGAATTCACATTATACTGGAAGAAATAAACAGACGTTTCATGGATGAAGCCGCCGGCAGGTACAGCGGCGACAGAGCCAAAGCTCTTCAAATGTCCATATTCGGATACGGAAAGGTGAACATGGCAAACCTGTGCATTCGCGGAAGCCACTGCGTCAACGGAGTTGCGGCACTTCATACCGACATACTCAAAAAGACCATTTTTCGTCCATTCCATGAATACAGTCCAGGCAAAATCATAAACGTAACAAACGGCATTACGCACAGAAGATGGCTTACTCAGGCAAATCCAATGCTTAACGATCTGCTTGTGGAACTTGTTGGGGAAGAGTACATCCTCAAACCTGAAAAGCTCAGCCTTCTAAAAAATTACAAAGATGACTCCTCCGTGCTTGAAAAACTCTCGGAAATAAAGCACCATAACAAGGTGCGGCTTGCGGAGCACGTTTTAAAAAATGACCATATAAGTCTGAACACAGAGTCTATTTTTGACATTCAAGCAAAAAGGCTTCATGAGTACAAGAGGCAGCTTTTAAACGCCATGCGCATCATAAGCCTCATCATAGACATAAACGAAGGAAACACAGGTGATCTGGTTCCGGAAACATTCATTTTTGCAGCCAAGGCCGCTCCGGGATACTACAGGGCCAAAGAAATAATACAGCTCATAGTTGCCTTAAGCGATTACATCAACAAGAACACATTCATCAAAAAATACATAAGCGTAGTTTTTATTGAAAATTATTCAGTGAGCCTTGCTGAAACCATCATTCCAGCTGGAGAAATCAGCGAACAGATTTCACTGGCAGGAAAGGAAGCAAGCGGAACCGGCAACATGAAGTTCATGATTAACGGGGCACTGACCATTGGAACCTATGACGGAGCCAATGTGGAAATTATCCGGGAAGCAGGGGAAGAAAACTTCTTCCTGTTCGGTCTTCGTGATTACCAGGCCGAAGAACTGTGGAACCAGAACTATTCATCCATACAGTATTACCAGAAAAACCCGAAGCTTAGAAAGATAATCGACTTCCTGAACAAGGGAATCAACGGAAAGTCATTTGAATCCATTTCAAAATATCTTCTCGGCGGTTCTGCCGTTGGAGACCCGTACATGTGCTTTGCCGATTTTAACGGCTACATGGATGTTCACGGAAAAGCATCCCACCTGTATTATGATGACAGGAAAAAGTGGAATCAGATGTCACTGATGAACATTGCTTCTGCAGGAATCTTTTCCTCCGACAGGACAGTAAGGGAATATTGCGAAAAAATATGGGCATTGAAACCGGTTAAGGATGAAAATTAAAGAATAATAAATACTTTGTTGGGCAAATAGATGAGATTTATCTTGGATTTGCCTTATATTCAGAGGTGGTTATGTATATTTTTGACAGCCGATCGGAATTTTACAGATTTCCTCAGGGCGGAATCGAAGCGGGAAAAATACTTACACTGAAGATTCATGTTAAGCGTTCATTTTCCTCATTGCCGGAGGTGCTGGTAGAAAAAAGGCACAATTACACAAAGGAAACATTCATGAGAAAGCCCATGGAGTGGGTAGCTTCAGAAAAAACCTTCGATTTGTATAAATGTTTATTTTCAATTGATGATCCCGGCAATTACTTTTTTTCGTTTATACTTGAAAATGCCATCTCCACGGAGCTTCACCAACTTATCGTCCATGAAAAAAACTACAGCACTCCGGACTGGATAAGGGGAGGAATCATTTACCATATCTTTGTTGATCGCTTTTACAGGGAAAGAATACTGCACAAGGATGATGAAATAATCATACGCAGCAGCTGGGGCGATACACCTTTTTATATACCCGATGAAAAAGGAGAAATCAAGAACAACGACTTCTTCGGGGGAAATCTTGAGGGAATAATAAGGAAACTTCCTTACATTAAGAGCCTTGGAGCATCTGCCATATACCTTTCGCCTATATTTGAGGCTCATTCCAACCACAAGTACGATACGGGCGACTATATGTCGGTTGATCCCATGTTCGGATCGGAAGAAACACTTAAAGAACTTTGCGTGGAAGCTGAGAAATTCGGCATTTCTGTAATACTTGACGGCGTATTCAGCCACACAGGCTCAGACAGCATATACTTCAATAAGGAAAACAGGTACAGCTCAACAGGCGCCTTCCAGAGCACGGACTCCCCATATTTCGGCTGGTATACTTTCCGCAGATGGAACGATGATTATGACTGCTGGTGGAACATTAAGATCCTGCCTGCACTCAACAAGGAAAACAATGATTATATGGAGTTCATAACAGGGGAAAATGGAATCCTGAACCACTGGCAGAAGTGCGGCATCCGCGGCTGGCGGCTGGATGTGGCTGATGAGCTTCCTGACAGTTTTTTAAACAAACTGAGGAAATCAGTGAAAACAGCTGACCATGAAACCCTGATCGTAGGTGAAGTTTGGGAAGACGCCTCAGACAAGTATGCCTACGGAAAGCTGAAGCAGTACTTCTGCGGCAATCAGCTGGACTCGGCAACAAATTATCCGCTCAGAAACGCCATAATAGACTACCTTAAAAATCGTGACTGCAGATTGCTCTATGAAACAATGGGCTTCATAATGGAAAAATATCCTCCTGAATCTGTGAACTGTCTGATGAACATACTGGGAACCCACGACACGGCCAGAATTCTGACGGTGCTGGGCAGCACAAAGGTTCCTGAAAACAAGGAAGAAATGGCCTTCATGAAGCTTTCGCTCCAGGAAGAAAGGAAAGGAATCAAACTTCTTAAAATAGCAGTTCTTCTGCAGATGACGCTTCCCGGAGTTCCCTGCATCTACTATGGAGATGAAGCAGGAATGCAGGGATGGACAGACCCCTTCAACAGAAGGTGTTTCCCATGGGGAGATGAAAACAAGGATATCTTAAATCATTACAAGCTCATGGGAAAACTCAGGGAGAGCTTCGAAGTGTTTAAAGACGGAAAATACAGATGCCTTGTTCATGAAAAAGGTTTCTTTGCATTTGAAAGGTCCATAAAGGACACTAAGATAATTATAGCTGTAAACATTGCTGATGAAGAGACAACTTTGATACTTAAACATGAAATGAAAGAATATATCAACAGCTCCATCAGCAAAAGCTTCACCTTAAAATCCTGTGAATATCTTGTACTGCACAATGATTACTAGATTTATCGGCATATAACAAATAGCCGCCCTAATTCCATACAGGCGGCTATTTTATTTATTTGTAGAGGGAGAGCTTTGTTATTTACCGGCTGCTGCGTTTATACCTGCTATGCGGCCGAATGTAAATATGTCTGCTATGGCATTTCCGCCAAGTCTGTTACCTCCATGGATACCTCCGGTAACTTCACCGGCTGCCCATAAACCAGGAATAATGTTTCCGTCTTTGTTAATAACGTGAGTTTCAGTGTCTATTACAACACCGCCCATTGTATGATGCAAGGATGCTTTTCTTGGGCTTATGCAAATTCCCACCTCGTCATGAGATTCAATATAATCAAGATCAATTGCTCCGGATAATACTTCTTTGCCAAATTCATCATCTTTTTGAGCTGCTACGTAGCTGTTGTATTTTTCAATAGTTTCACGAAGCTGCTCTTCTGTAAATGCAGGAGCTACGCCTGCTGCCGGTGTCTTTGTGGCTTCTGCCAATTCGGCAAGATTTTTTCCGTACCAAATGTGTCCGCCTTCAACCATGGCTGCAATACGTTCATCATATTCAGTACCCTTTATAAGCTCTTCTGGATTTCCAACATTTCCTCTGCCAGCATATACTATATAGAAAATTTTATCTTTAAGAGCCAGCGAAGCTTTTGCAAGAACATCACGTTCTGCATATTCGTTTACAAATCGCTTGCCATTGCCGTCAATCCAGATTTGTTCTGCTGCATCTGCCCAGATGCCGTCAGTCATGGTTCCTTTAACAGGTGATGAAGAAGGCATCATTTGTGCAACTTCCATTCCTGTTAAATCAGCGCCGATTGATTTTGCCATTATTATTCCATCGCCTTCATTGGTACCCAGGTTAGTTGATAAGGTTCTGTCTGAAAGGTCATCTCCCCAATATTTGTCATATTCTTTAACCATGGCAGCATTTGCGGCGTATCCTCCTGTGGCAAGAACGACACCTTTTGTTGTATTTACTGTAATCTGTGTACCATCTGATTGCTCAGCCTTTGCACCGATTACCTTGCCTGATGCATCTGTTAAAAGTTCAGTACCGCTGGTTTCTGTATATATAGCAACGCCCTTTTCCTTGGCAACCTTTACAAGCTGAGGAATACGTTCAGCTCCAGACATGAAACTGTGTGTTCTGGGCCACATAGCTCCAAGAACAGTTCCAGTACCAGGGGCTTTGCCGTATTGAGCTGTCTTGCCATAAGAAGAATTAAGACCCACACTTCCCATCCATACAAAAGAATCAAGTGCACTTTGGGCTAATTCTCTTGCAAGTTCAACTTTTGGAGCTATCCAGCTTCCATCTGATAATTGTCTGAGTCCTCCGGTATAAATGTGCCACATATGCAATGCGACAGAATCAAAACCCGGCATATCGGTTCCTGCTTCTTTACCTGCATTTGCTGCATAAAATGCATTGATATCAGCTTTCAGCTCTGTCAAAACTTCTTTCCATTCAGGATAGACATCAAACTTAAGCTTTGCATCAGCAGGATCAAGTGCCAGATATCCATCCAATGTGGCTTTTTGTGCTTTAGACAATATCATTATACTTTGAGCTTCAGTGTCAACGGCATTGTAAGCTGCGCCTGCCATCATTGTATTTCCACCAAGTACGGAGCCTTTTTCAATAAGGATAACTTTGGCGCCCTGTTCAGCAGCGCTGATAGCTGCAGTGAGACCAGCTCCTCCTCCGCCCATTACAAGAACGTCGGTATCCCATGTCTGTGGATCTTTTGGTGTTGCCGCAACCTTGTTTGCCTTTAAGGCATCTACATCCAGCCCTGCTGCCTTTGCTGCCTCAGCAACTGCATTGATAATACCAAAGCTGGACAGGGTAGCACCTGTCACAGTGTCTACTGACAAGCTTTGATTTTCGATTATCTGTTTTGGGATGCGCTCAAACGCCACCACTGAAACGTTTGGAGTTTCCTTATTTTCTATAAAAGCGATATCTGTAATTTTACTGTCCTTAACTGTAATGCTTACAGTTATTGGTCCCTGCATACCTCCTGCAGTACCTTCAAAATTGCCGTTTATAAGCACTGGCTTTTCTTCTGCAACTGGTGCTTCAGCCTGCTTTGCACAGCCCGCAGCAGATAAAATCATTCCGCTGCACAGCAGCACGGAAATTATTCTTTTCACCTTTTTGTTGAGTTTAATTAACTTCATAATCTTAACTTCCTCCCTTTATAAATCTTTTGTCAAAATAATAACATAACATTCGCAAAAAGGTGGTTAAATAGAAATTAATAATTATTTTTGTTTTTATCCTAAATTTATCGTTAATCCGAGGCTTTTTGAGTTTTTATTAATTTGCAATCAAAAAATCCTCAAAACTTGTACAAAAAGTCTCAAGGAATTAAAAAATGTTAATATGTCTAACAAAATAAATTAATTGTTTCTTAATCATTGACTTGCTGAAAACTCTTCCAGCAAATCAAAATAATATCCCCTGCCCCATTCCAATTTAAGAAACATCGGGTTTTCCGGATTATCCTCAATCTTTTCACGTATGTTATGTATGTGAACTATTACAGTACGTGTATCCCCATAGCTTTTTTCCCCCCATATTTTTAAGTAAAGTTCTTTTGGAGTGAAGTACTTGCCGCTGTTTTGCATCAGAAACGACAAAATTTTAAATTCAGTGCCTGATAGCTTTATTTCTCCTTTAGGTTTTACAACTACATGCCGTCTGGCATCAAGAACAAAGCCCTTGCACTGGAGCAGATTCTGGGTAGGCTGAATTTTTTTTTGGTAGCGTCTGAGATTGGCTTGAATCCTTGCTTCAAGAACCTTGTTGTCAAAAGGTTTTGCCAAAAAATCATCGCCCCCCTTTTCCAAGGCACGAACAATAGTATCGCTGCTGTCAAGGCATGATATGAATATGATCGGACAGTCGTGCCATTCTCTCATGCGTGAGCACAGCTCAACACCGTCCACGTCCGGCAAGAGAATGTCAAGCAATATTACGTCAAAGTCATCCCGTGCATTTGCAAAAGCCTCCCCTCCCGTTTTCACCCATACAACCTGGTACGTTTCGGCTTGTTCCAAATAGTATAAAATCACCTTTGCCACCAGTGGGTCGTCCTCAATTAATAGTACGCGGGTCATAAATCCACCTCTTTGTTATATGATTTTTAATCATTTGTCAGTTATTAAATGATATACAAAATAATTTTTATTTGCAATACCTCTTTTAGAATTACTTGACACAGATTATGTTAATAGTATAACATTTAATTGTTGGAGGGTAAAATGAAAAAAAATTATTTTAAACCTATAGCAGTATTTATGCTTGTAGTATTTATAACATTTGCAGCATGCGTTAAACTTAACGACAGTTTTGATACGCTTAGAAGCGGACAAGTATTTTCACTGTCAGACAAAGCTAAAATATACTCATTGACCGGTTACAGATGGGATTCAAATACAAAAAAATATTACTTTGATATTGTTGTTGAAGATATAAATCAGCCTCTGTCGCTGATATACGGATTTATACCCGATGACATTTATGTGAACGGAAGTGCTGTCGCACGTTCTTCAGATTTTAACTATTCCCGATTTTCAAGCATCACGATTGATTCAGGCTGGTACGATAAAAAGACAAACACTGTGGAATTGGAGTTTTACGGCAAAACCAATCCTTACAATCAGCCCGTTTACCTGACTACAGCAAGCGGAGCTGCCACTGCGCTTCCTGCCTATTACATGACTTTTGCATTTACTCTTGGTATTACATTTATAATGTCACTGTATGGATTGTCTCTATATTTTAATAAACCCAGCGAAAAATACATAATATGGTTCTCCGTCTACACCGGTGCTCTTACCCTTTGGGGTTTGAGCTCTCTGCTTTTGGATATGGACTGGAGCTTTATTCAACCGTTGGTTTCTCACGCTTATGGCTGGTGCGCACTGCTGGACATAGTAATTTGCTTCAAGATCTTCGACACCAGACTTCCCGGAAAATTAAACTGGATTCTAAGCCGTAAGGGTGTCATCACCATACTTTTATTATGGGCAGCCATTGAAACATATTTACCCAAAACATTCAGAGACTATTATTTCCTGTTCTTTTTTTCCATTGCCGCACTTGTATATGCCTGTGCCAAACACAAAAAAGGAGCATGGATGCTTCTGGTTGGTCATACCACAAGTCTTGGAATGCGATTGTTTTTGGCTGTTTCTCCTGTTAAAATGACACAGGTAAGTTATGTTCTGAGAGTCATGCGCTATTCGAAGTTATTTAACCTTCCTTTTGCCATCTGCTGCATGTTTTTGATAAACAGGCTGTTTGCAGAAAAATTTTCTGAATCCGAAGCCCTTGCAAAGCAACTGGAGCAGACAAATCAAATGCTGGAAACCAAAGTCTCAGAAAGAACACTGGCATTGAGAAATGAACAGAAACAACGCAACACTTTCATGATGAACATATTCCACGACCTGCGAACTCCGCTTTTCGTTCTGAAAGGATGTCTGGAAAGAGTTAATGAAATTCCCGGCCAGCTTACTCATGAGTTTCCTGTGATGAAGGACAGGCTAGATTTCATTCAGCACCTTGTGGACGATTTGTTCCTGATGGCAAAACTTGAAGACAAACAGGTAATACTGGAAACTGAACGGGTGCCGCTGGATGAGCTTCTGAGCAGGGTTGTTCAGGCATGTGCGGTGGTCAGCGAAAAAAAGGAAGTTACCCTTGGTTATAAAATCGTTAATGAATGTGTCACCTGGGGTGATGAGTTTCGTCTGGAGCAGGCACTTCAAAACCTAATTGTCAATGCCATATACTACACAAAGCCCGGGGGTAAAGTAAGTGTTGAGCTGAAATCCGCTGATAATAATGCTCTTATATCAATTGCTGATACAGGTGTCGGAATTGCTCCTGAAGACCTGGACAAAATATTTGACCGATACTACCGGGTAAGCGGAATCGATAAGCATCATTCAACAGGACTGGGGCTGTCAATTGCCCAGGAAATCATACATCAGCATCAGGGAGACATAACAGTGAAGAGCAGCCTTAGTGTCGGAACAGAATTTACATTGCGGCTGCCGGTAATCATATAACTGCAAGGACGTCCGACATGCACTACTCGTTTCTTTATCGTCCACTGGTTACGGCAACTTCCCTTATTTTGCCTGCAAGCAAATCTGTGAGCATTTCTTTTCTCATCCTCCATGTCCAGTTGTCTCCCAGGGTGGAGGGAGTGTTCATCCTTGCTTGTGACCCCAGGCACAGGTAATCCTGCATGGGTATGATGCAGAGATTTGCCTTGCTTTTGGAAACTGCGCCTATGATATCATATAGAATGTCCTCTTCATCCCTGAAGGCAGCTCCTTCAATGCCAAGCTTTTCAAAAACCATGGTTTTTTCCGAATTGTCCATCCTGCTGAGCCATCCTCTGAGAGTGTCGTTGTCGTGGGTTCCGGTGTATGCCACAAAGTTTTCCTCATAGTTTTCCGGAAGGTATGGATTTTTCGGGTTGTTGTCAAATGCAAACTGCAGAACCTTCATTCCCGGAAATCCGAATTTGTTTCTGAGGTCTTCAACGCCTTTGGTTATTATACCCAAATCTTCTGCTATGATGTCCAGGTTCCCGTACTTCTCTCCCACAGACTCAAAAAGTTCGTTTCCGTACGCTTTCATCCAGCTGCCGTTCACGGCATACTCTGACTGAAAAGGTACTGCCCAGAACTGTTCAAAGCCTCTGAAATGGTCAATGCGTACAGCATCGTAAAGCTTGAAGGACCATTCTATTTTTTTCATCCACCATCCAAAGGAATTTTCCCTTAAATAATCCCAGTTATAAACAGGATTTCCCCAGAGCTGACCTTTTGATGAAAATGCATCCGGCGGAACTCCGGCCACGAGACTCGGCTTCAAATCATCCCCAATTAAGAAAACATTTCTTTGGCACCATACATCCGCACTGTCCATGGCTGAATAGATAGGAATATCCCCTATGAGGCGCATACCTTTTTTCCCGGCATAGTTCTTAAGCTTAAAATATTGTTTGTAAAATAAGAACTGTGTGAATATCCAAAAATCAGTTTCATCCTTTAATTCTGACTGGGCCTTTTCAACAGCTTCCTTTTTCCCTGCTGCCGCATCATAGTCCCACCTATGCCAGGGAAGCTGCTTATTTTTGTACTTAAGGGACATGAAGAGTGCATAATCACTGACCCAGTCATTTTCCGAAGCAAAACCTTCAGCATTCGCACGGCAGCAGGAGTTATCATAGGCCTTTCTCAGCACATCGTACCTTTTAAGAAATTGCTTCTGGTAATCCACAGGCCTTCCGTCGCATTCCTCTTCCAGCTCCCGGCAGTCCCCGGCCGAAATCAAACCATCATCAATCAGTTCCTCCAGGTCAACGTACAAGGGGTTTCCGGCAAAGGATGAAAAGGGCGAATAAGGTGAATCTCCGAAGGATAAAGGTCCCAAAGGAAGCATCTGCCAGTATTTCTGGCCGGCCTTACACAAAAAGTCTATGAAACTGTACGCTTCCCTTCCAAGTGTTCCTATGCCGTACCTGGACGGCAGGCTGCTTACGGAAAGGAGAATTCCGGAACTTCTCTCAATCATTTGCTTCTCCGTTTTTATAATATAGTACCACTATATTGCTCCGTTTTAAAAAAATGATAACAACATTAAGCTTCGTCCTCTTTCAGGCTTCTCCACACTGTAAGAAGCATGGTGCCGAAACAAGCTGCTCCCCCTACGGCCTCAGAAATGGGCTCCGCCAGGAATACCCCCTTTATGCCAAGCCCCCAGAACCTGGGCAGCAAAAGAACCATAGGCATCACCAGAACAACCTTCCTGAATATGGAGAAAAATATGGCATACCTGGACTTTCCAAGAGCCACAAACACAGACTGGCCCGCAGACTGAAGAGCCATGAGGAAGAAGCATGCAAAAAACAGTCTGATCATCGGCACTCCCGCTGCAAGCACCTCCGGCTGGCTGTTGAATATTCGTATGAAAAAATCAGGGAATATTTCAATCATGAGCCATATGAATGTGTTGTACAAGACTGCCGAAACTGCGGTAAACTTGATGCAGCTTTTCACTCTGCTGTTCTTCCCGGCACCGTAGTTGTACCCCATAACCGGCTGGGCTCCGCTGGCCAGCCCCATGACCGGCATTGAAAATATTGAACCCACGGAATTTATTACGGTCATAATTCCCACATACAGGTCTCCTCCGTACATCTGAAGCGTTGCGTTGTTGACTATCTGAATGATGGAATTGGTTATCTGCATTACGAATCCCGATGTTCCCAGGCCCACGATTTTCATTACCCTGTCGTAATTAAGCCTGAAGTTTTTTTTCTTGAGTGTCAGTATGGCGTCGTAACCCGTCAGAAACTTCAGCACCCAAACAGCCGAAATGAACTGTGACAGGATGGTGGCCAAGGCGGCACCCTCAACACCCATATCCATGGCAAAAATGAATATGGGGTCCAGTATTATGTTTGAAACAGCACCCATTACAACCGTCATCATGGCTACTCGTCCAAAACCCTGCGAGTTTATGAAGTTGTTCATTCCAAGGCTTATCATGACAAACACGTTGCCCAGAAGGTAAATTGTAACATAGCTGTCCGCATAGGGAAATGTTGCGTCACTGGCTCCGAACATGTACAGCACCGGTCTTTTTATCAAAATACCCACAGCAGTAAGCACAACTCCGCTTGCAACCAGCATCACAAAGGAATTTCCCATTATGTCCTGAGCTTCCTTAAAGTTACCCTTTCCCCTTTCTATGGAACAAAGGGGAGCACCGCCCATTCCGAACAGGTTGGCAAATGCAGCCACTATTGATATTATAGGCAGGCACACTCCCAATCCCGTAAGAGCCGTGAATGCATCTCCCGGCATCCTGCTTATGTAGATGCGGTCCACTATGTTGTACAAAACATTCACCAGCTGAGCCAAAATCATGGGCACAGCCATATCCATTATGTGCTTTGCCACGCTTCCCTTAGAAAAATCATTTACTGTTTCCACACATAACCTCTTTCCTGTTATTATAACCAAAAAAATTTTACTGTCCATTGAATGGTACTACCTACAGGACAAACTGTCAAGAGTACAGGACAGGCCCGCTAATTTGCTGCAAAAAAAATACCCCGAAGGGTATTCATTTTACAGGTATTTCTTCAACTCTTCAACCTTGTCTGTCTTTTCCCAGGGAAGATCAAGGTCGTTTCTTCCGAAGTGGCCGTATGCTGCCACCTGCTGGTAAATCGGTCTTCTCAATTGGAAATTTTCAATTATTGCTGCAGGTCTTAAGTCAAAGTTTTCTGCAACTGCCTGTTCAATTTTTTCATCATCAATCTTGTTTGTTCCAAAAGTTTCAACCATTATTGAAACCGGCTTAGCAACTCCTATGGCATAAGCAAGCTCAACCTCGCACTTATCTGCAAGTCCTGCTGCAACAATGTTCTTTGCAATGTGTCTTGCTGCATATGCTGCTGAACGGTCAACCTTTGTAGGATCCTTTCCGGAGAATGCTCCTCCGCCGTGTCTTGAGTATCCGCCGTATGTGTCAACTATTATCTTTCTTCCGGTAAGTCCTGAGTCTCCCTGCGGTCCGCCTATAACGAATCTTCCGGTTGGGTTTACAAAGTACTTTGTATTTTCATCAAGAAGCTCTGCAGGAACAGTTGTCTTGATAACATGCTCCATAAGGTCCTTTTGTATTGTTTCTCTGTCGGCTTCAGGATTGTGCTGAGTTGAAATAACTATTGTGTCAACTCTTGCAGGCTTGTTGTCGTGATATTCGATTGTTACCTGAGTTTTTCCGTCAGGTCTTAAGTATGGAACAGTCTTGTTCTTTCTTACTTCAGACAGCTTCAGTGAAAGCTTGTGTGCCAGTGATATTGGCATAGGCATAAGTTCGGGAGTTTCGTTGCATGCAAATCCGAACATCATTCCCTGGTCTCCTGCACCGATCATGTCATTTGTGTCAACGTGAGCCTTCTTGTATTCGTCGGCTTCATTAACGCCCATTGCTATGTCCTGTGACTGTTCTTCTATTGATGTAAATACGGCGCATGTCTTATAGTCAAATCCGTACTCTGCGTTGTCATAACCAATGTTTTCTACTGTTTTTCTTACTATTTTTGGAATATCAATGTAGCAGTTTGTGCTTATTTCGCCTGCTACCAGGACGAAACCTGTTTTAGTAACTGTTTCACAGGCAACTCTTCCGTTTGGATCCTGTTCCAAAATTGCATCTAGGATGCCATCTGAAATCTGGTCGCACATTTTGTCCGGATGACCTTCTGTAACTGATTCAGATGTAAATAACCATTTCTTCATCTTTTAAATCCTTTCTGTTTAAACTACAAAATAAAAAACTCTTCCGCAGAAGAGGTCCATACTGTCTGTTAGCCTCATCTTTCGGAAATCCGCGGGAATTGGCACCTTGAATAATCAGGCTGCCGGGTTTCATCGGGCCTCGTCCCTCCACCACTCTTGATAAGGAGTTTGATTTATAATAGCATATACTATTTTTAATGTCAATAATATATAATTATTTTATAAATTATTTTTTATCCGTTGCTATGCTTCAAATCCGTTGCTTTTTTAACATTCTGCCTGTTTAACCGTCATCTATTCAGTTTTTGTGTCCTTTCTGTCAGGTACATTGACGAATAAAGGAATTTCAGCTATCCTGCCATAAGAACGGACACCATCGGAATCGAAATAATAAATCTCTTCATTATTATAAACAATATATCTGTTTTCAGTCTCATTTAAAGCAAATACATTGTCGTATATTTCCTCATATGTTCCTTCTTCCAGGAACTGAAACTGTTTATACCTGTAATAATTATTGTTTTTATCAAGAACAAAGTATTCGGCATCTTCAGATTTTTCATCTCCCATAACATAAGTTCCTACCATATTCCCACTTAGTCTGCTCTGCTTATCCAAATTAAGAAAAAACAGAACAATCACCAGCACAATCAAAAAAACATATGCAATATTTCTATATATGCATTTCGCTATCTTATTGATAAACATTCAATTTCCCTCCCAAATATAGCGTGTTTATGAAGATATTTTTTATCAACTGTACTTATTTTCAGCCTTCAACACTCCTCTAAATATCCCTTACTATATAGACGGTTTTAAATCAAAAAAGTAACAATTTTTCAAAATAATTTTTAAATATTAAAACTCAATCGTTGATGATTTTTGCAGGGAACCATTTAGACAATTCTAATAATATAAACTCTGAACTTTTGTTAAGTTTACCTGTTATATCATTAGAACCGCATTTGATTTGGAACTTTCATAATTAAAATGCGTCATAATATATACTGCAATTCTATAATTTGCTAAGCTGATTGTTCAATTAATTCTTAATAAATTATATTTTTGTGGTATAATTGAATGGACACTAAAATGAAGGGAATGATTTGCTTGAATATTAAAAAGATAGCGGCAGTCTCTGCAGCTGTTGCCTTAATGCTGACATCCAGGGCGTATGCCAGCAGCTTCTACACTGTCTACGACTTAACGGAAGAAACAAGGCTCTCTACGGGCATTACATATGAAAGAATTGAAAGGTACACCTCCCTGGGATGGATGAACATCAATGTAGTAAGGGCTGACCTTACGGATGAATACACGTCCGTGGACCCCATAACCAGTGAAAAAGGAGTTTCAAACAGGGCCGTATTAAGCTCCATGATGAAATCATCAGGTGCTGTGGCTGCAGTTAACGGAGACTTTTTCTACATGGGAAGCCCCACATACACATACGGTCCTCTCATAGCAGACGGTAAGCTCATAACATCGCCGCTGCCGTACAGCTACGGTTATCCTACCGTATCGAGGCTGTTGAACGGAAATGTTGACATTTCTGTGTGGAATCCAAAGATTACGCTTTACGGTTCCGATGGAACTGCCTTCGATGTAACCGTAATCAACAAGACATCGTCCCTTGAGTGGGCACCTACAATCCTTACACCCCAGTGGAACGGCACCACGCCGGGATACACAACAAAAGACATTGTGGAGGTTGTGGTGGTTGACGGCACGGTATCTGAAGTCAGAAAGAATCAGCCTTCAACTGCAATACCCTCAAACGGCTATGTAGTTGCCAGCTCCAATGCTTCAACCATAAACCAGATGCTTTCCTCATTCCAGACGGGAAATCCTGTGTCACTTAACATAGAGCTTGATTTCGGCACAAGCGACGTTGAATGGGCCTTCGGAGCCCTGAATTACCTTGTGAAGGACGGACAGTTCAACGAGGCCAGCAATGAAGTCCTGGGTTCAAACCCCCGAACAGCCATCGGCTTTTCCAGGGACAACTCTGAAATGATAATGGTAACCATAGACGGAAGAAACAAAAATTACACAGGCGTCAAGCAGACGGAGCTTGCCCAGATAATGATTGACCTTGGTGCATACAATGCCGTTAACATGGACGGCGGCGGATCAACCACCATGGGAGTGGACTTTTTGAAAAACTCAACCATATCAGTTGTAAACATTCCTTCCGACGGAAGGGAAAGGAATATTGCTTCAGGGGTTGGAGTATTCAACAACTCTCCTGACAGCGACAATGCAAACAAAATTGAAATAACCGCTGCCTCAGGCGCTGTTTTCAACAACACGGAAACTGCCCTTGAGCTAAAGGTATACAATGAATACTATACGCCTATTGATGTGAAGGATAAAGATGTCGTATATACCGTGAAGCCTTCAACAGCAGGAAAGGTTTCGGGCAATGTGTTCTATCCGGCCAGATCAGGCAAAGCAGTCATAACGGCAGCTGTGGGCAGCGCCGAAGGAACCGTTGAAATAGAGGTTCTCGACAAGCCGGTTGCTCTCAGTTTTGATGTAGATACCCTTGTCCTATCCCAGGGTGACACCTACAACCTGGGCAGCGCTGTGGGTATTGACAAGGATGGAAAAACAGCCTACATTCCTGCAAAATACCTTTCATACACCTATAGAAACAGGGTAGGCAAGGTCACTGACGGAATATTCACCGCAGGTGACACCAGCAACACAGGAGCCATTACTGCAACCTTTGGCGATGCAGTTAAAAACATTATAGTGAAAGTTGGCTACAGGTTCAAGACGCAAAACCGCTTCGAGGAATTGGACGATTTGAAGCTCAGTCTGTATCCTGAGGGCTCTTCCGGAAACATTTCCATTACAAAGGATTTTGTAAAGGAAGGAAACAATGCCCTCAAACTGGAATATGACTTCACTAAAATGACCGACCAGAGCATAGCCTTTGTTGAATTCGGCAAGGACGGAGAAGGAATCAGGCTTGAAGACAAGCCAAAGGCAATTGGAATGTGGGTTTACGGAGACGGCAAAAACCACTGGCTGAGGACTAGAATCGCCGATGCTTACGGAAACCAGATAAAAATCACATTTGAGGATGAAGTCAACTGGACAGGATGGAAATGGGTTGAAGCATTCATTCCTGAAGGAACAGCATATCCGGTTACCCTCAAGAATATATACCTGGCGGAAATCAACGAGACAAGAAAAGATTCGGGAACAATTTACATCGACAACCTGAGGATAATGTATGAGCCCAAGGACAAGGAACTTGGACTGAGGGAAGAAACCAGGTTCACAGATTCCCTCAAAGCATCGTCGGTATCCAGCTACGCTCAAAGGCTGGTTATTTCTGACAATAAAGGCGAAATCAAGACATCCGGCGGAAAAGAAAGCAGCATTGTGTACTTTGACGGTGTAATTTCAAACGGAACCATGAGCGCTGCAAACACGACAATGTGGAACAACATAAAGAGCTTCCTGAACTACGAGGACAAGGTTCTGGTCCTGTCACTGAACAACAGCCTTAGCAGCATCAACGACCAGCGTGAAGTGACTCTGCTCAAGGAAATTCTTGAAAAGGCAGCAGAAAACAATCAGGTTTTCGTTGTGTACAAGGGAGATTCAGAAAGCACAGCCATCGAAAACAACATAAGGTATATAGAATATGACGATTCATTTGAACTGGGCACAGACGGTGTAAGCTCATCATATAAAAATTGACATTTCCTGCATAAAAAGCTATTATTGTATTAGGTTGTACTTATAATAATAACAATCGGGAGGAAAATATGTGGAACGAATTTAAAAAGTTTGCATTCAAGGGAAATGTTTTGGATATGGCAGTGGGCGTCATAATGGGCGGTGCCTTCGGGAAAATAGTGACTTCTGTAGTCAACGACCTCATAATGCCTGTTCTCGGATTTTTGTTGTCAGGCATGGACTTCAAGTCCATGAAGTACGTAATGAGCCCTGCAATCATGGATGGAGACACTGTGGTTAAAGCCGAAGCAGCAATAGCCTACGGAAATTTCATACAGAACGTGGTTGACTTTTTGATAGTAGCAGCATCCATTTTCCTGTTCATTAAACTTATAAACAAATCAAAGGAAAAACTTGCAAAACAGGAAGCACCGGCTCCGGAAGCACCAAAAGGACCTTCACAGGAGCAGCTTCTGACCGAAATAAGGGACCTATTGAAAGAAAAGCAGTAACCAAAAAGAGCCTCTGGCTCTTTTTCCTTGCAAAAAACACTATTTATCTTGAAATATTATTTATTTCTGATAAAATAGACTAGTAAAAACCTAGGGAGGAAAACATATGAGTTTATATACAGTATGGAACGAAACACTGAAAGGAATCACCACTCAGGAAGAATATCAGGCCTTCTTCAATGATTACATGGCCAAGGAAGCTGAGTGCTACAAAAACATCCTGGCAGCAAAAAATCCTGTTCTTGAAGGAACAGTGAAAGAGCTGGCAGAAAAGAACAACATGACCGCTGTTGAGTTCGTGGGCTTTTTAGACGGAGCAAACACAAGCTTCAACGAGTCCCTTGAACTTGAAAACCTTGAGGAAGATTCCCTGGTGAAAGCAGAATTCGACTTTGAAAAGCTGCTTTGGAACATGCATGATTCTAAGGCAGAATGGCTCTACGGAATGGATGAATGGAACAACATCTTCGACGATGAAAAAAGAAAGCAAATAAAGAAAGATTACAACCGTTCTAAAATAGTTGTAAAGGGAGATAAAACAGGCCGCAATGATCCATGTCCGTGCGGATCAGGCAAAAAATACAAGAAGTGCTGCGGCAAGTAACACGGCCCGGGGGGATTTATGAATAAGACAAAGGGGTTGACCTTCGCTGTTCTCGCAGCCTTTATTTATGGTTTCACCCCCATATTGGGAAAGCTTTCCTATCTGGAAGGAAGCAACTTCATGTCTCTGACATTTTACAGGAACTTCCTTTCAATTCCTCTGCTTTATGCAGCATTGAAGCATAAGAACATACCTGCAGGGTGCAGCAGGGACGAGCTTAAAAAGCTTGCAGCCCTGGGGGCCATGGGTTCCACTCTTACGGCGCTTACTCTCTATGCATCCTACAATTACATTTCAGTAGGCATGAGCACCACCCTTCACTATATATACCCGGTCCTGGTGGCTGTGTCCTGCATAGTGATATTCAAGGAAAAGGTGAGCCGTGAAAAAATAGCCGCCCTGGTTTTTTCAACATTGGGCGTGATGATGTTTTTTGAAGGAAGCTTCAGCATTATGGGCATCGTGCTTGCTCTGATATCGGGAGTTGTATACGCTGCCCACATTCTGTTCATCGACAAAAGCGGGCTCAAGCACATGTATCCTTTTAAAATAACATTTTATGCTGCCATATTTTCATCGGTGTATCTTTTCATTTTCGGAATGTTAAGCAAAAGCATAGTTTTTGAAATGACCTTTGAAGGATGGCTGTACACGTTTCTGGTGGCTTTCTTCGTGTCGTTTCTGGCCAACACCTTCATCCCTATCGGCGTCATGCATGTAGGGCCTACGGTCACATCCATCGTGGGCATGTTTGAACCCATAACCAGCATCGTGCTGGGAGTGTGGTTCCTGGGGGAACCGCTGACAGCCAGAAACGTGCTGGCCTGCGTTCTAATTCTTGCCGGAGTGCTCATAGTAACAGTTACAAAAGACAACAAGCCCGCGTAGGGCTTGTTTTTATATTTTTGCTAGAATAATCCTTTGATTCTTCCGTCAACATCAACATCTATGTTTTCTGCTGCAGGTACCTTAGGAAGTCCGGGCATCTTCATGATGTCTCCTGTTAGAGCTACCAGGAACCCAGCTCCGGCAGAAATTGTAATATCTCTAATTGTTATTTTAAATCCTTTGGGTCTTCCCAGCACCTTCGGGTCGTCTGTGAGGGAATACTGGTTCTTTGCCATGCATATGGGCAGATTTCCGAATCCCATGCGCTCGAAGTTTGCTATTTCCCTGCTTGCCTTGGGAGAAAACTCCACGCTGTCGGCTCCATAAAGTCTGGTGGCTATCGATTTTATCTTATCCTTGATAGGCATTTCAAGGTCGTATGCAAACTCTACCTTGCTCTTCGTTTCGCAAAGTCTGAGAACCTCTTGCGCCAGTTCTATTCCTCCCCTGCTTCCCTTTCCCCAAACCTCCGAAAGGGCAACATTTACGCCAAGTTCCCTGCATTTTTCTCTTATGAGGGTAAGTTCATCATCCGTGTCTGTGGGAAATTTGTTTATGGCAACAACTGCAGGCAGCTTGAATACATGTGTTATGTTTTCAACGTGCTTCAACAAATTGGGAAGTCCTTTCTCGAGAGCTTCCAGATTTTCGGCTCCCAGGTCTGCCTTTGCCACTCCTCCGTTGTACTTCAATGCCTTAACAGTTGCCACTATAACAACCGCACTTGGCCTTAAGCCTGTTTTTCGGCATTTGATGTCTATGAACTTTTCAGCTCCCAGGTCTGCGCCGAATCCTGCCTCAGTTACTGTAAATTCTGCAATTTTGCTTGCCATTCTTGTTGCTATTACTGAGTTGCAGCCATGGGCGATGTTTGCAAACGGACCGCCGTGAATGAATGCAGGGGTACCCTCCAGTGTCTGCACAAGGTTAGGTTTCAAGGCATCTTTCAAAAGTGCAGCCATTGCTCCGTGAGCCTTAAGCTGTCCTGCAGTTACCGGCTCTCCGCTTCTGTTGTATGCCACTATTATCCTGGACAGATTTTCCTTTAACTCTGTTATATCGTTTGACAGGCAGAATACAGCCATTACTTCAGATGCAACCGTGATATCGAACCCGTCTTCCCTTGTTACTCCTTCTGTCTTTCCGCCGAGGCCGTCCACAATGTGTCTGAGCTGACGATCGTTCATGTCGACACATCTTCTCCAGACTATCCTTCTTGTGTCGATGTCAAGCTCGTTGCCCTGATGAATGTGGTTGTCAAGCATTGCTGCCAGAAGATTGTTTGCTGCTCCTATGGCGTGGAAGTCTCCTGTAAAGTGAAGATTAATATCTTCCATGGGAACAACCTGGGCATACCCTCCCCCTGCGGCTCCTCCCTTCACTCCGAATACCGGTCCGAGCGACGGTTCACGTAGGGCTATGATTGTCTTTTTTCCAAGACTTGAAAGAGAATCACCAAGTCCAATGGTGGTTGTAGTCTTTCCTTCGCCTGCAGGCGTCGGGTTGATTGCAGTTACCAGTATGAGCTTTGCTTCTTCATTGTCCTTCAATTGGTTTTGAAGATATCTGTAGTCGATTTTGGCCTTGTACTTTCCGTAGTTTTCAACATACTTATCCGGAATTTCAATCTTGTCGGCTATTTTGTTGATCACTTCCATTTCAGCCTTCTGTGCAATTTCAATATCACTTAAAAATTCTGCCATGTAAACCTCCTAGTTTTATAATGTTTCGTCATCAGTACACTAATTCACTGTTGCTTACTGTCACAAAGACATCCCGGATCATCTGATCCTTGGTAGCTAATCAAGGGTAATCCGTAGATGTTTGCATCGTCACACTTATATTATATATATTTTTAAACATATTGAAAAGGAAATTTTGATTATTAAAGTAATTAACAATGTGCTAGTTTTTTGTTTATGCTCTGTGCAGCGGCGTACCCTGTGGAAAAGGCAGCCTGTATGTTGAAGCCGCCCGTATCCCCGTCAAAGTCAACCACTTCTCCTGCAAAGTACAGACCCGGAACCTTTTTTGACTCCATGGTCCTTTGATTAATCTCATCAGTTGATACTCCGCCCTTTGTGGCCATAGCCATGTGGTAATCCCCAAGCTTTTCAATTGTGAAGCTTTGGCTGCACAGCAGCTCCGTCAGCTTTTTCCTTTTATTTTTATCCAGCTGGCTGCAAATTATTGCATCATCGATTCCTGCCATTGCCATCAATTTATCTGCGAAGCGTTTTGGCAGTTCAAGCTGCTTCAGGACAGTCTTAAGCTGCATCTTACCCGATGAAGCAACCATGTTTTCAAAAAAGATTTTAAATTCCTCTCCATTAGGATGGGACGTGAAGTTGATTTTCAAGGTATCATTTCTTTCCATGTACCTTGAATTGTTCAGAATGACAGGGCCTGAAACATTCACGTGAGTAAAAAGCAGATCTCCTTTAAACTCATTGATTTTTTTGTTGTTTCTCCATAAGGAAACAACGATGTTTTCAAAGGATATTCCGGCCAGGTCCCTGAACGGATAATGCTCAACATAGACAGGTGTAAGGACAGGTCCCGCATTCTCAATGCTGTGTCCCAGTTCCCTGGCAAAGTCGTATCCGTCCCCGGTGGATCCGGTGTTTGGATATGACTTTCCTCCGGCTGCAACTACCAGATTTTCACAGGCATATGTGGTTTTCGATGTCCTGACAAGAAACAGGTTCTTTTCCTGATCCCTTGAAATTTTCAGCACAGCTTCCCCATAAATGGATTCAACATGATTATCCTTTATTGCTTTCTCAAGGCAATCCACGATATCAGATGATTTGAAGGAGGCTGGAAAAACCTTGCCGTCTTCCCTTACAGCGCTCTCAATCCCTCTTTGTCTGAAAAACTCCATGGCATCGTTGTTAGAAAAGCTGTAAAGGGCAGACTTTAAAAACCTGCCCTTTTCACCGTATTTTTTCAAGAACACATCCATGCTGCAGCTGTTTGTGTAGTTGCATTGGCCTGCGCCTGAGAGGAGAAGCTTCTTTCCCGGGCGTTGGTTCTTTTCTATAATAAGGGCCCTTTCACATCTGAGATTCGAAGCGCAGAACATACCAGCCGGTCCTGCTCCCACTACTATTACATCATACTTCATTATGCTGCATTTCCTTCCGTTTTACCCTGCTGTGATTCAGGCTCCAGCATTTCTTGTGTTTCTTCGCCTTCATCTGCTTCATCCCTGTTTTTTATGCCGTAAATTTCCTTGAGCCTTTCAATGTTAATTGTTGCCGAAACCCTGTATTCTATTCCTCCGTCATCTGAATATGCACCTGAAAATGTTATGTCCCTGCCGCCTGCATCCACCTCAAAGGTCGAATACCTGCTCCTGTTGTCAAGCTTAATCTCCTGTTCTGTTGAAGATGAAAAATCATAAATGGAATAGGTGCCGGTATCAATCTTCTGTATAAGCAAGGCAGCTGTGCCTGGCAGCAGGTATGCTTCTTTGGCTGCGGCAAATTCGCCAACAATCGCACCATTTTCGGCATCAAGGACCCTGTTCTCATTTCCGCTGCCTTTATGGATGAGAACAAACCTTTCATCCAGCCATTTCCAGCTGCCGTCCTTGTCAAAGACGGCACCTTCAATTTGCTCAGGCTGGCTTTTACCTACTTCCCAGGAAAAAATCTGGCTGTAAGTATCACCGTATCCCTTTGTGCAGAAAACTATCCTGCTGTCTGTTGATTTTATTATCTCTATATCCCTGAAGGAATCCTCCAGCACGCCTCTGCTTTCATTCAGGTACCTTATGATGCCTGCTTTGTCTGAATTTTCAAGGCTGAACTCCGGAAGCTCTTCACTTTCCACAATTTCCAGCCTGGACTCTGCTTCCCGAAGCCTGGAGATCATGGCTTCATTGTTTTTGGCCAGATTCAGATAATCCTTCTCCAGTTTTTCAAGCTCGGTCTTCGTGCTTTCAAGCTCTTCCGTAAGGCTCTTGTTCTGGCTTTTGAGTTCATCAGAGCTTATCTGACCTTCATATTCTGCCGGACCCAATCCCGTTTCCTCTGATGCCGGAAGCCTTGTGCACCCAAATGACAGAAGAGCAGCTATTGCCGCCATACATGCAACTAATGTAGTTTTTTTCATACTGATCCTCCTTTATGTTAGAGAAAAAAGTTGCTCCGCAACTCCGTCAGGGACCTATGTCCCCGAGAACTTTCCTTATGATACAGAAAAGCATCTGTTCCCAGATGCTTTTCGTTATTGTATCATTATACTTGCTGCCACATAAACTCCGCTCTGGGAAATAGCAGTGCTCAATATGTTTTCTCCTTCTTCAATGTCCTTGAAGTACTTTGTAGCTCCGGTTGTGTCAAAAATCTTTGTGGTGCTTGTAACGTTAAGATAAATAAGCTCCGTCTGACCATTGTCCTTCACATTCTGCATCATGATGACCTTGTCATCAGCGTTGACGTATATTACCTTTCCGGAAAAACTCTTTGCCGTCTGAAGCTGCGAAGCTTCAATTGTGACTATTTCATTGCCCGAGGTGTTCACACTCACATTATACCCGATTCTCAGGTCATAAATGGTAGCGGTGCTGCTTCCGATGGTTATGATCACATTGCTGCTCACAGGATACTGAGTAACCGTTCCGCTTGAATCGGCAATCTTTATCTTGTTTTCCGTTCCTATGAGTATTTCCTTGATGGTACCGCTCATTTCAGCCTCTGCAGCAATCGTGTTTATGGCAATCATTTCATCATATTCTGTGGTTATAGTAACCTCGTCTCCTACCCTCACCCGGTCAAAGCTTGATTCGTCGTCGTTTCTTGTGACTTCAACATCGCTGTTGAACGTAAATGACTTAACGATTCCGCTGTCATTCTTTATCTTGATAACTATGGGGTAATTGTAGTCTATTGATGAAATGGTTCCGTCAAACTCCTTTATTCTGCTTACGGAATTAATCTGGTATACTTTGTCATCCTCGTCAAGATAAAGAGTAACCTCGTCGTTTTTTACGAGTTTCTTAAGTTCTACCTTTGCACCGTCCAGGTAGGCAGCAACATCGGTGGGCAAATCGTATGTAACCTTGTCGTCATCCTCGTCTATGATGGTTATCTTGGCGGGGGACGCATATGCAACGTAGTAAATGGTTCCTCTCACCAGTGTCGTTGAGCTGTCGGCTTCAAGTTTGACTGCTACCCTGGTGTCATTGATTTTACAGGAGACCAGCATATCCTTCTTCAGGTCTTTAACTGCTGCAGCCTTGCCGTTTAAGTATATATCAGTGTCGCTGTTTATTTTGACTATGCTTTCGGTTTCTTCATCATCCTTTACGTATATGTAGGACTCCGCGCTTCCAACCGTCACCTCTGTTATGATTCCGCTGAGGGACGTTGTAGGCTGGTAATCGTCAAAATCCGGATAAACGTCATTCTCATCTATGTAGTTGTATGCCTTGTCCAGCAATGTTGCTATTTCAGCTCGTGTGATTTTGTCTGAAGGGTTGATGTTCTTGCTTGAATCGCCCATCATTATGTCCTTGTCGTACATAATGTAAATGTAAGGTCTGGCAGATGTGGATATTTTTGATGCATCGGCAAATGGAAGCGTGTAAACCTTAAGGCTCTGCGCCTCATCCCCCAGCATCATGGCTTTTGTGAGAAGCACCGCAATTTCCTCCCTGGTTGCCTGCTGGAATATTGTCTTCTTTGAAAACATGTCAGATATCCCATTTTCAGATACAACTCCAAGCTCCATTATTATCGAAAGATATTCGAAAGACCATTCGTTGTACAAGGTGTTTGACATCTTCTTCAGGGAAGATTCGTATTTGTCTGCAATTTCTTCACGTATGTCGTCATCTATGTCATATAGCCTGGATAACATCACCAACGCTTCCAGCACTGTAACATTGTTGTCCGGTTTAAAAGTACCGTCATCATATCCTGTAACAATTCCGTTGGCAGCAACCCTTTGTATGTAGCTCTTAGCCCAGTGACTTGATATATCAGTAAATGCTGCGGCATTTGCAGTAGTTGTCAGCAGCATGGCAAAAACCACGGTCAACAACAAAATTTTATTAGACAATTTATTCTTCATAATGCCTCCTACCCATCCATATTTTAATAAATTATACCATATTAAAGGTGCTTCTGCAATTAATTTATTGATTTTGGAAGAATCGTGGCGCATTTTGGAAAAAGTTTAGGCCTTAAAGGACAAGAAAAAAAGGGCTTACGCCCTTTTAATTTTCCATTGATTTTTTCTTAGCAAGTTCAAACTCATCCTGTATTTCCTTGGAAGGTTCCCTGGTCATGAGGGATACGATGTAAATGAAGACGCATGATACTAGGAATGCAGGAAGAAGTTCATATACACCGAACAAACCGCCCATGGGCTTAAGAACAAGCTTCCATACAAATACCGCTATACCGCCTGACATCATTCCGGCAATTGCACCTTCCCTTGTGGTTCTCTTCCAGAACAGGGATAAGATTGTAATAGGCCCGAAGGTGGCGCCGAATCCAGCCCATGCAAATGAAACTATGGTGAAAATTACACTCTTTTCGTCCAGGGCAATAACAATTCCTATCAATGTTATCAAAACAAGAATTATTCTTGACATGTTCATAACCTGGTTGTCCGTTGCATTTTTCTTAATCAGGTGCTGGTATATGTTTTTGGAGAATGCAGATGCTGCAATGAGAAGGTAGGAATCTGATGAACTTATGGTTGCTGCCAGTATGCCGGCCATTACAAACCCGGCAAGCATGGAAGGCAACAGTCTTGAGGACATTACAATGAATATGCTTTCGGAAGCACTGTATGTCTTGAGATCCGTCGGGAACAAAGATCTCCCTATGATTCCCAGTGCAACTGCTGCGCCCAGTGATATGACAACCCAGACAGTAGCAATACGCCTGGACTGTGTCAGTTCTCTTGAATCCCTTATTGCCATGAATCTCAGAAGTACCTGAGGCATTCCGAAGTATCCCAGCCCCCATGCAAGTGTTGAAAGTATTGTGTACCACCCGTAGTTTCCTGCAGGACCGAATTGAGGAACCCCGTTTACAGACTGCTGTATCCCGTCTGCCACAGTTGGAGAAGCTATCCCGAAAAATTCAAAGAAGCCTGGAATTGCCTGGGCATTTTGAACTACAACTACCAATCCGCCTGCAGCTGCAGTTCCCACAAACAATATGATAACCAATGCAATAATCATTACAAATGCCTGCATGGTGTCCGATGCCGTCTCTGCAAGAAAGCCTCCGATATACGTATAAAAAAGCACAAACGCCGCACCGGCAATCATCATGTACTGGTATTTGAACCCGAACAGTGAGTTAAAAAGTTTTCCCACAGTCACAAAGCAGCTCGAAGCGTATACCGTGAAGAATACAAGAATAAAGATTGCTGAAATAGTCATGATGAATTTGTTCTTTTCCTTGAAGCGGTTGCTGAAAAAGTCAGGCAGAGTTATTGAATCTCCTGCTATTACAGAATAATTATGAAGTCTTTTTGCCACAAAAAGCCAGTTAAGATAAGTACCCGCCGCAAGCCCTATGGCAGTCCAGGCAGCATCGCTTAAGCCGTACCAGTATGCAACCCCGGGAAGTCCCATCAAAAGCCACCCGCTCATATCGGATGCCTCTGCACTCATGGCTGTCACCAGCGGACCCAAAGACCTTCCGCCCAGAAAATAATTTTCGCTGCTTTCATTGGCACGCTTAGAAAAATACAACCCTATGCCTATGACTATCGCCATGTAAATGACCATTGAGACGAAAATTTGTATTGTGTCACCTTTCATAACAAACCTCCTTTTGTGATAGTTAATTAATTATATTGCTAAGTTTCAATATTATTATCAAAATTTAACAATGTAATAAATAACAGTATATATGCATTTTTACATGAAGTCAAGCATTGTGACAACGTTTTTCCGAACTCGTGCCCGGTTTCATAAAAAAAAGCGGGAAATACCATGAATCATGGAATATTTCCTGCTTTGCGCTCGCTAATTTATGAGAGAATCTATAACTTCTTTTACGGTTGTGATTTTGTTTATGCTTTCAAGATTTGCGCCTGAAAATACCAGGCCGTCACTGCCGTTAACCGCATCGATCAGTCCCCTTGATATGCAGTAGGGAATATCAAGCGGGTTGCACTCAGGCATGCACTTGAAACATTTTGTCACAATGCATCCGTTCTCCATGGAATCCGTGAGAAATTTCGTGCGTATGGCCCTTGCCGGCATGCCTACGGGACTTTTTATAATCATGACATCGTCCTTTTGAGCATTGATGTATGCCTGTTTGAAGTTTTCGTGGGCATCGCATTCAACGGTGGGAACGAACATGCTTGAAATCTGAAACCCGTCCGCACCTGCTTCTGCGAGCTCCATTATGTCTGATTTTGTCCTTATTCCTCCTGCTGCTATTACAGGTATTTTTACGCTGTACTGTTCTTCATAGGATGAAATGATTTCCTTAACCTCCGTCACTATTTCCTTCAGCGATTTATAGGTTCCCTCAAGCATTTCGTCCATCTTGAAACCAAGGTGGCCTCCTGCCAGCGGTCCTTCCACGACAACCGCATCAGGCAGCCTGTCGTGCTTCAGCCAGCTCTTGATTATGATTTTTGCAGCCTTTGCCGAAGAAACAATGGGCGCAATTTTTGTTGCAGAATCCTTTACAAGCTTTGGAAGGGCTAAGGGCAGTCCTGCACCGGAAACAATCAGATCTATTTTTTCTTCCACAGCCTTTTTTACATACAGCTCGTAGTTGTTCATTGCAGCCATGAAATTCATAGCAATGATTCCTTTTGTCTTTTCTCTAGCCTTTTTTATTTCCTTGGCAATGGCCCTGAGATTTGCTTCCACAGTGTTGGTATCAAAGTCGGGCTCGCGAAAACCTATCTGAACACCTGATATGGTACCGATTCCGCCTTCATTTGCCACTGCTGCAGCAAGATTTGACAATGACACTCCGATGCCCATTCCTCCCTGTACTATGGGTATCCTGGCTGTCAGATTTCCTATTTTAAGTTCTTTTAATTCCATATATTCTCCATTATTTTTGATATCTATTTATTTGATATTCAAAGTATATATGTTTAACCGTTTATTGTCAAGAAAAATAGTGCCGAGACAACCATTTATAATCATGAAATACCTAAAAGAACCTGGCAATTGCCAGGTTCCCGATTTGTTATTCCTTTGAACAGTATTCGTCCATAGCAGCCTTGGTTTTTTCCTGTTTTTCTTCGATGGCTGCCTTGACCATCATGTCCTTGACCTTCATGAGCCTTGTCTGGTTTCCTCTTTCGTTTTCATCAAGCTTCATCTGAATGTACTTGATGGTTTCCTGCAACTGAGGAATCATGACATATTCAAGGGCATTAACCCTTCTTCTTGTCTTTTCAATTTCTGCAGCCAACAGCTGGACTTCCTTTTCTACTGCCGCCAGGCGGAGCATCTCCGGAAAAACATCCGACAAGTTTTCAATTGCATTGTCAAGTTCCGCAGAAGTGTTGGCAAAACCATAAGGATAAATGTTTGATGTGTCGTCCGTGGTTGTTTTGAAATCAAAAACCGGAACGTTCACGCTCATTACATTCTTGTTCCCAACTTCTATGGAAACCCCCTGCTTTGGATACATCAAAGCTTCATTCAGCACTTCTGATGACATTAAAGCACTGGCTATTACGAAATTGGAATATATGCTTCCGATTTGCGCTTCAACCTGCTCCCTGAGCCTTTTGTTTTCTCTGGCAAGCTCCAGGAACTGCTTCATTAGCTCGTCACGTTTATCCTTCAGCATCTTGTGGCCCTTTACAGCCACCTTTAAACGCTTTTTCAGAGAGGTTAACACCATTCTGGTCGGATTTACATTTAACCTTGCCATGCGTTTCCCCCCTCGTTATTCGTTTTTGGGATAGTATTTCTCTAGATATGCATCTCTTATACGTTTCAATTCGCTCTTTGGCAGAATCGTCAACAGATCCCATCCTATCTGCAAAGTTTCCTCGATTGTTCTGTTTGTTTCGTATCCCTGTGAAACATATTTCTTTTCGAATTCATCTGCAAATTTAGCATAATACTTATCTGTGTCGGAAAGGGCAGCTTCACCCAAGATTGCCATAAGCTCCTTGGCTTCCTTTCCTCTTGCGTATGCCGCAAACAGCTGGTTCAAAACGTCTGAGTGGTCTTCTCTTGTCTTTCCTCTTCCGATACCTTTGTCTTTCAAACGCGAAAGCGAAGGCAGAACGTCTATAGGAGGCTTAATGTTCTTTCTGTACAGTTCACGGGACAATATTATCTGTCCTTCGGTGATGTAACCTGTAAGGTCAGGAATCGGGTGAGTCTTGTCGTCTTCAGGCATTGTAAGAATTGGAATCATTGTGATTGATCCTTCCTGATCCCTCTTTCTTCCGGCTCTCTCATAGATTGTTGCAAGGTCTGTATACAGGTAACCCGGATATCCACGTCTTCCCGGAACTTCCTTACGTGCTGCTGAAACTTCACGCAGAGCTTCCGCATAGTTTGTAATATCCGTAAGGATTACAAGAACGTGCATTCCCTTTTCAAATGCAAGGAACTCTGCTGCAGTCAGTGCCATACGCGGAGTTGAAATACGTTCGATGGCAGGGTCGTCTGCCAGGTTCATGAACAGCACCGTTCTGTCAATAGCACCTGTTTTCCTGAAGTCTGAAATGAAGAAGTCTGCTTCTTCGTATGTGATACCGATAGCGGCAAACACAACGGCAAATTTGGAGTCTGTTCCCAAAACCTTTGACTGGCGCGCTATCTGAGCGGCAAGATTTGCATGGGGCAAACCTGAACCGGAAAATATCGGCAGTTTTTGTCCTCTAACAAGTGTGTTCAGACCATCTATGGCTGAAACTCCCGTCTGAATGAATTCATCAGGATAGTCGCGGGCTGACGGGTTCATGGGCAAGCCATTTATATCCATTCTTTTTTCAGGTATTATGTCGGGACCGTTGTCTATAGGTCTTCCCAGTCCGTCGAATACACGACCCAGCATGTCGTATGAAACAGCAAGCTCCATACCTCTTCCCAGAAACTTAACCTTGCTTTCAGCCAGGTTTATTCCTGCAGAACTTTCAAAAAGCTGCACCATTGCATTGCTTCCGTTGATTTCCAAAACCCTGCAGCTTCTCGTTTCGCCGTTTGGTAGTTCAATGATTCCAAGCTCGTCATAAGCTACATTTTCTACATCCTTAACAAGCATCAAAGGTCCTGCTACTTCAGAAATGGTCTTATATTCTCTAATCATTCTACTCAACCTCCTTGCTTGCTACAAGAGCTGCAATCTCAGATTCGATTTGTTTTGTGATACCGTCGAATGCGCCTTGTATGTCTTTTTCTTCCGTATATTTGAATCTTCCTATTTTTTCCCTTACAGGCAGTTCAGATAATACCTTAAAGTCAGCTCCCTGATTCAATGCTTCCATTCCGTCGTGATAGTATTTTAAAATCAGCGTAAGAAGCTTATATTGCTTATCCAGTGACGTGTAAGTGTCAACTTCGTGGAACGCGTTCTGGTGCAGGTAGTCTTCTCTTATTGAACGTGTTGCTTCAAGCTTCAGCCTGTCGCCTACTGACAATGAGTCAACGCCCACCAGCTGAACTATTTCATTGAGCTCTGCTTCTTCCTGCAGAAGTCTCATAGTTTCTGCCCTGAGATCCGACCAGTTTCTTGCAACATTTTCATCAAACCACTTGTTTAATCTGTCAACGTAAAGCGAGTAGCTGTTAAGCCAGTTTATGGCCGGGAAGTGGCGCTTGTATGCAAGCTGAGCGTCAAGAGCCCAGAATACCTTAACTATACGCAGCGTTGCCTGTGAAACCGGCTCGGAAATATCTCCTCCTGGAGGCGATACCGCTCCTATGGCTGACAATGTTCCTTCTCTTCCGCCTAATCCAATAACCCTTCCTGCTCTTTCATAGAACTGAGCAAGACGTGATCCCAGATAAGCAGGATAACCTTCTTCACCAGGCATTTCCTCAAGACGTCCGGACATTTCACGCAGAGCCTCTGCCCAACGTGATGTTGAATCGGCCATCAATGCAACCGAATATCCCATGTCTCTGAAGTATTCCGCGATAGTGATGCCTGTGTAAATGCTTGCTTCACGGGCAGCAACGGGCATATCTGATGTATTTGCTATAAGAACCGTACGCTTCATCAGTGACTCGCCTGTTCTCGGGTCCTTCAGTTCAGGGAATTCCATAAGAACGTCTGTCATTTCGTTTCCGCGTTCGCCGCAGCCTATATATACTACTATTTCCGCATCAGCCCATTTAGCCAGCTGATGCTGAACAACTGTCTTACCGCTTCCGAAAGGTCCCGGTACTGCCGCAACTCCTCCCTTGGAAATAGGGAACATGGTATCTATAACCCTTTGCCCTGTCACCAGCGGTCTTTCCGGAACAAGTTTTTCCTTGTATGGGCGGCCCTTTCTTACAGGCCACTTCTGCATCATTGTCAGGTTTACTGATTCCCCGTTGTCTTTTTTGACAACGCATACGGTTTCTTCAACTGTGAAGCTTCCTGATTTTATTTCTTCGATAGTTCCGCTGATTCCGTAAGGAACCATTATTTTCTGCTGAACAACTATTGTTTCCTGAACAGTTCCTATGATGTCTCCTGTCTGAACCTTGTCGCCTGCTTTTGCGGTCGGAACAAACTCCCATTTCTTTTCCCTGTTCAGGGACGGAACCTGGATTCCTCTGGCAATGTTTGGGCCTGCTATTTTTCTGATTTCCTCCAGCGGACGCTGAATTCCGTCATATATTGTTTCAATAAGACCAGGTCCAAGCTCTACCGACAGCTGTGCTCCGGTTGTAACAACGGGAGCTCCGGGAGCCAAACCTGCTGTTTCCTCATATACCTGTATGGATGCTTTGTCGCCGCGCATCTCTATAATTTCACCAATCAAACCCTGTTCGCTTACGCGCACAACGTCAAACATGTCGGCTTCCTTCATGCCTTCTGCTATAACCAGCGGACCGGATATTTTTACTACTCTTCCTTGGCTCATTAAATAAATCACCTGCTTTCATTTTATATACGTTAGTAATTAGTCGTTGTTGAACAATATGTCGGCACCTACAGCTCTTTCAACTGCTTTCTTAATGTTCATAATTCCAATGCCCTGTGTTCCTTTCATGCCCGGAATAGGGATTATCGCCGGCAGGCGTGATTCGTTGTATTCATGAACGGTATCCTTTATCTCAGCGTAGAAGTCTTCCGTAATATATATTATGGCATAGTCTTCCTTTGCAATTTCACGAAGGGTGCTTTTAGCATCTTCCTTTGTTGCGCAGTCGAAAACATTCAGACCTACGGCCTTGAAACCAAGGACGCTTTGTTTATCTCCTATAACACCTATCTTATACATAAGTCTCTCTCAACCTCTCTCTGATAAGTTCCGGCGAGATGCCTGCAAGCTTGCCTGCCATTATTATTCTTGCAACCTTTATCTCGTTGTCCTTTGCTATTAGATAGCCTGCAAGAGGCTCGATGCCGAAAGGAATGTATTTGGAGCTTTTTACATGCTCCATAATCTTGTTGTCCAGAAGCTTCTCAAGCTTGGTGAACATTCCTGTTTCAGCCAGTGATTCTGCACCTTCAAGAAATATTTCCCTGAAGCCGTACGCCGAGAGCTGTTCAGCAAACTTTTCAAAAGGTTCGTCATAATTCTTTATGAAAACCTGCTCGCTGATCTTACCACCCTTCAGGTATACCTTTGTGAAGAAATCCCAGGACTTGTTCATCCTTTTCAGTCTGACATATGTCTTTATATTGATTGCATCAATCTGCATCTTCACATAATCAATTATAAAACTGCTGTTGGTATTTTCTGCAGAACTGAGCATTTCGTCGTAGCAATACTTATCCAAAATGAAATCTATCACCTGTGGATCATTTGTTTTTGGGAAGTCCTCTATTATTTCCCTCAAGGCCGTTCCCATTTTCTCTGTAAGAGCCGAAAAGTCTCTTTCCTTTACGGAATACTTCAAAACTTTCAAGTCTATGCTTCCCGTATCCACAAGCGTGTCTGATGCGTCGATGCCCAGATACTCGGCCTTCATGATTACCTTAAGGTTGTGGTAATCGTAGGGGTACAAAAACATGTTGAAGTAGTCCAGCTCCGGTGCCACAGAAGTTATGAAGTCGTATGTCTTTTTGTGTTCCTGTGCCAGTAGCTTTTCATAGTCGCCGGGGTCCGTTGTTTCTCCTCCGTTTCCGTAGTTGCAGTCGTCCAACACCCTTAAGGCATCTTCATTTGTTTTTGCATCGATCATCTTTTCTGCTCTTTCACGGGTCAGCATGTTTTTTTCAACGCTTCGGACCCTAGCAGTGGAAAACAAATAATCTGTGTCTTTAATCTTTGCCAAATCCATTCCTCCTTTCAGGCAGGATTTATTCAAAAAGCGCATTTGCAACTTCGTTTGTAAGTTCGTCTTTCATGGAGTCCAGTATAGTCTCAAAGGTGCTGTTGATTTCAATTGCCCCGTTTTTAAGCACAAAGCCTCCGCTTGACTCAATTGTATTATTGCTTAATGCAATCTTTTCCGCTTTTAGTCTTTCATTGACTGCCTTAACTAACTTTTCGCCGATATTATTCTTGTCTCGCTGGTTCAAAACTATTGTTCCCGCGCAGTTTGGAATCCTGACAATTTCATTTGCCAGCAAATTCATATACTCGTCTTCAGGCATGTTCCTGAGCTTTTCCAAAGCCGCATTGAAGCTTTTCTTTATTGCATCCTGTTTTGCCGAAAGCATCATTTTTCTTTTTTGAAGCTCGGCTGCAGACTCTTTTCTGCTTTTCAGGCTCTCAGCCTCTTTTTCAGCCTTCTCGGCAGCAGCTTTCTTTATTGCTTCTGCTTCATTCTTAGCGTTATTTATGATATCCTGCATGGTTTTCTCTGCATTGGCAAGAGAAACATCAGCAGCGTTCTTTGCATCGGCTAAAATATTTGAAGTAATATTTTCAATGCTCATCTTTTCACATCCTTATTTTAATTTGTATACTTTGTTAAATAGCAATTCCATTTATCATAAGGAAAGAGATAAGAAGTGCCAAAACCGCATATGTTTCAACCATTGCGGCGTAAACCATAGCTTTTGCTATTTCTTCCGGTCTTTTGCCAACAAGCATGATACCTGATGCTGCAACTTTACCCTGATGAATTGCAGAAATGATACCAACTATACCTATAGGAAGTGATGCTGCCAGGAAGAATCCGCCCTGAGCTGCAGTAAGTTCAGCCATTGAGCCTCCCAGCAAGCCTATCTTATTCAAAATAATGAATGCTACAAGAAGTCCATATATACCCTGTGTACCTGGCAATGCTTGAAGAATCAATGTTGAACCGAATTTTTTCGGATCTTCTGCCACTACTCCGGATGCAGCCTGACCTGCTATACCTACACCAATTGCACTTCCTATTCCTGCCAAGGCAGCTACTGAAGCACCTAAAATCGCTAAAAAGTTTCCACTAGTTAATATGTTGTTCATTTAATTTTCCTCCTTGATAATCTTGTTATATTTTGTTTTTTTCTTAAGCGGATTGAAAGCTTCCCCTCCGCCTTCGTAGAATTTACCGAAAAATTCAACATACTGAAGTCTTGCTGCATGCACAAATGCACCCAGTGCATTTATTGCAAAGTTAAACACATGACCTATTAAAAGCACCAGTATAAACAGCAATATGCCGAATATGTTTCTTCCGCCCATGGAGCCCAGAATGCTGACAACGGAAGATACAACGCCTGTTGCAAGGCCCAGGGCCAAAAGTCTTGAGTAGGACAACACGTCGCTTAAGTAGCTGGTTATGTTGTAAAGGCTCATTACACCGCCTATTAATTTTCCTGCAATGTTTTTCTTGGCTCTGCCCTGAGTAAGAACCAAACCTGCTGCAAATATAATGGACATCCACTTTCCTACTGCTGCCGACCCCGGTATAATGGAGTTGCCGAACAGCAAAAGCACCAATCCGATGATGAGGCCGTACCAGAAACCTATGTCAAACAAGGCATCCAAAGGCCTTTTGTCTCTTATCATCATGTATGCCTGTATGGCCATACCTGTAAACAGGTGAATGACGCCAAACACGAATGAGAATATCAGAAGCGTCATAGGCTCTTCCATAGGATTTATCCATATGGGTTTTATGGTAAAATCGGAGTTGAATATAAGTCTTGCACCGGCATTTACCGCATCTCCGAACCAGCTTCCAAACATTACGCCCCAGAAGGCAGTGGATATTCCGCAATAGAAGAATACTTTCATTAATTTTTGAATTGACCCTTCAAGCTTGAACTTCTTAAGAACCATGTAAGTTGCTATGGTCATAATGAGGCCGTATCCCACATCTGCAAGCATCAGCCCAAAAAATATGGCATAGAACGGCGCCATTAATGCAGTCGGGTCTATGTTCGTTGAGGAAGGAAGGCTGTAAAGTTCTGTAATCGCTTCAAAAGGCTGTGCAAAGGAATTGTTTTTCAGAGCTATGGGAGTTTGTTCCCCTTCTTCCGGCTCTGATATCTCATACCAGCACTGGTAGTCTTTCAACACCTGTTCCACCTGGCTTCTGCTTTCTTCCGGTATCCACCCTTCGATATAAAAGGTTGTATCGGTCTTGAGCATATTGCTTGTAATCCTGTTTTTGTCTCTTTCAATTACCAGGTAGTCATACAAAAGCTGTATGTCATGCTTGTACGGAATCGCTTCTTTGATGCTTTTTTCAACTTCTGCTTTCTTAAGCTTTATTTCCTTCGTTTTTTCTTCATACCTTACGATATTTTCTGCTGCTGTTCCTTCCAGATCTTTAAAAGCAACGGCATTGAAACCGTATTGCTTTAGAATGTCATATACGTCATCCTTTTCCCTGGTTAGACATACAACAGAAAAATAGTGCTGGTCCTTGTCGCTTCCTACAAGGCTTACTATACACCTGTCGGTTTTTTGAATTAATTCTGATTTTAATTTTTCAACATCCACTATGTTTGGCACAACGCCTGTGAAGATGCTTGTATACTTTGTTTCGTTTAGTTCAAGAGGTATGTCGTAGCCTGCCCAAGGTTTCAAACTGAGTATGGCAGCTTCAATTTTGTTTTCCTCGGTGCTGAGTTCATTGTATGACCTGTTCAATTCCAGAACACCTGCTACGTTTTCCTCAATGTTGCTGCGGGATTGCAGCGCGTTTTCAAATTCTTTAGAAGATATGGACTTTCTTGTACTGAACAACGGCCTCTTGCTTGTGTCATATTTCTCAAGGCTGTTGAGCACTTCGCTTACTTTGGATATTTTCGCATCACAGTCAAGCACTTCATTTTCATTACCGTCTTTCCTAACATAGGAAATCCATTCCGGATCGGTGAGTTTTGAATCTTGCGAGCTAATCTCCACAACTCCCAAATCCATCAGTTCCTTTATGAGAGACGTCTTTGTGCTGTTTAAGCCTATGGTGCTTAATTTGTTCATCTTAACTATTGCCACCGGCCTTCACTATCCTTTCCAGTATAATTGATGCTGCCTTATCCATGTTTTGATCTGCACACTTTAAAATGTCGTCACATTTTTTAGCAGCGTCGCTGATTATGCTGTCATAAAGAAGCTGTCCTTGGGATTCTGCTGCTTTAAGCACATCAGTACGTTTTGATTCGGCAAGTTCCCCGGCCTCCTCAACTATTTGCAGAGCCTGCGCATTAGCATTAGTAATAATTTGTTTTGCTTGCTGAGCGGCTTCCTTTTTTATTGATTCAGCCTTTTCCTCTGCCTCCTTTATTACCTTGATAATTTCAATTGACACTATACCACCACCTCTGACTAGAAATTTTGAAAAACTCCAAACATTTTCCTTATAATAATAATTTATAAAAAAATGTTTGTCAATATAATTGAGACGGCTGGAAATTTCGGTTTTGTAACTATTCGTCATTCATGTTCGGAATCAAAAGAGCAGAAAATGTTTTTCATTTCTTTGCTTGACTGGAATATTCAATATTAAATTAATTTCCGTAACCTTAAGCGCAGAGCTTCATGACGGTTATTTATGCCGAAAACTACATAAAGAAAAAATCGTTTAAATTTTAACGTTCATGTTTGCCAATCCATCAATTAAATCGCAACTATCAACTAGTATATAAAGAGAATACCCTTCTGACAAGTACGCACTTTTTTGTACTATAGTATCCAAAAAGATACTTAATGTAAAAGGCTAATTGACTTCTGAACTGATGTTCTTGTACCCTAATTCCAAATATTCCGCACCGAATCCGTGCATCATTTCCAGAATAGGAATAATCTTTTCCCCCAGCTCTGTCAATCCGTATTCAACCTTGGGCGGAACCACCGGATAGACATGCCTGTATATGAGATGATCTTCCTCCAGGCTCCTAAGCTGCTGTGTAAGCATCTTCTGAGTCACATCCGGAAGTCTTCTCTTAATATCATTAAATCTTAAAACTTTGCCGCTCAGATACCACAAAATCATTATCTTTCTTTTGCCGGCCAAAAGCTGCTGAACCAATACCATCGGACAAACCTTGTACCTGATGCACTTATCACTCATGTAGCAGGTGCTGTGTCTCTCCTTGTCGCTGAACGTAATCTCGTCCTTGCTGCTCAAATTATCACCTCATAATTTATACTAAGTATCTTTTAGGATACTATAGCCCTGTAATGTATGTACCTATTATTATAGCACAATATTCATATAGGGCAATGTAAAATTTTTCTAATATTTTATGTTTCGTGATCTGGTTACCTTGTTAATTTACAATAGTTTATCCATTTGTGCAGTCAATTACTATAGGTTTACACCCTTAATAAAAATAATACCTTTCTTAAGGAATTTTACTAAAAAAACTATGTAACGTTTGCCCGAATGTTAATCGATTAACATTCATTTTTTCATTCAAGCCTCATATTTTAATAATCCATGAATCTTATATAAAAAAAATGTGTCACATCTTACATTATAACACATTTTCTTCAGTTTGTCGAAAATTATTGTGAAATTTATGTCATGTTTTTATTCAACAGCAAATATCAGCTCAGCTTCAGCAGCTATTTCACCGTCTACATAAGCGGTTGCATTTCCCAATCCAAAACTGGACTTCAATTTAATAATTTCCGTAACAAGTTTCAATGTGTCTCCAGGACACACCTTTTTCTTAAACTTTGCGCTTTTGATTCCGCCGAAATATACCGTCTTGCCCTTGAACTTTTCCATGGACAATATGGCAACGGCTCCTGTCTGAGCCAGGGCTTCGATTATAAGAACTCCGGGCATGACAGGATTTCCAGGGAAATGACCCTGGAAAAACTGTTCATTGAAAGTGACATTCTTAATGCCCACAGCCATTTCCCCTTCTTTAAGCTCCACAATCTTGTCGATGAGCAGCATAGGGTATCTGTGAGGTATTATTTTCTGGATTTCACTTGAATCGTAAACCATGTTAAATTCCTCTGTATTTCTTCAAGACCAGCGTAGCATTGTGGCCTCCGAAGCCGAATGCGTTTGACAAAGCATAGTCGAAGTCTTTTTCTATTCCCACGTTTGGAACGAAATTGAGGTCAAGTTCAGGATCTGTAACCTGATGGTTTATTGTTGCCGGAATGTAGCCATCTTCAAGAGCCTTTGCGCACACAATTGCCTCAACCGCTCCTGCTGCTCCCAGAAGGTGTCCTGTCATTGACTTTGTTGAACTTATAGGAACATTTTTTGCATTTTCCTTGAATATGTTTTTGATTGCCTGAGTCTCAAACTTATCATTGTAAAGAGTGCTTGTTCCGTGAGCATTGATGTATCCTATATCATGTGTGATGATGCCTGCATCTTCAATGGCATTTTTCATGGCCTTTGAAGCTCCTTCAGAGCTTGGATCCGGACTTGTCATGTGGTATGCGTCGCATGTAGCACCGTATCCCACAAGTTCAGCATAAATTTTTGCTCCTCTTTGTACTGCATGGTCATAATCTTCAAGAACCATTATGCCTGCTCCTTCTCCCATTACGAAGCCATGCCTTTCTTTATCAAAAGGTATTGATGCCCTGTTTACGTCTGTAGTGGTTGATAGTGTAGTAAGCGCTGAGAAACCTGCGATGGAGCATGGAGTGATGGCAGCTTCAGATCCTCCTGCCAGCATTATGTCACAGATTCCATCCTGTATTCTCTTGTATGATTCGCCGATTGCATTGGCTCCTGTAGCACATGCTGTCACAGTGCTGAAGTTAACAGATTTTGCCTGATACTTGATTGCAATGAGGCCTGAAGCTATGTTTGAAAGCATCATCGGTATGAAGAATGTTGAAACCTTGCTTGGTCCTTTTTCAAGGAGTTTTGCATGTTCCGTTTCAATGGTGTGAATTCCGCCTACGGCGCTTCCAACTATTACTCCGAATCTGTCACTGTCAACCTTCTCTATGTCCAGGCCTGAGCTTTTCACAGCTATGTCGGCTGCCGCAAGGGCAAACTGGCTGTATCTGTCCTGTCTTTTTGCTTCCTTCTTATCCATGTATGCGGTAGGATCAAAATCCTTTACTTCAGCAGCAAGCTTAACGCTGAAGTCTGTTGTATCAAATGATTCTATAGGGCTTATTCCGCATGTTCCCTTCTTAACATTTTCCCAAAATACATCACCGGTTCCAATGGGGCTCACAACCCCAAGTCCTGTTATTACAACTCTTCTTTTCATCTTTTTCCTCCGAGATTTCAATTAAGAATTAATAGTTAATAGTTGATAATTCTGGTTGAAATCAGGCTCAGCCTGATTTCTTCATTAATTCTTAATTCTTAATTGTACTTTACATGTAGTATCCGCCGTTGACACTAAGCACCTGTCCGGTAATGTAGGACGCCTTGTCAGATATTAAAAATTCAACAGCGTCAGCAATGTCTTCCGGTTGTCCCAGCTTCTGCAGCGGTATGTTTTTCATCATTTCAACTTTTATTTCTTCAGGTATCTTGTCAGTCATTTCAGTTTGAATGAAGCCTGGTGCCACTGCATTAACAAGCACGTTTTTCTTTCCCAGCTCCCTGGCCATGGACTTGGTCATTCCTATGACGCCTGCCTTTGAAGCGGCGTAGTTCACCTGTCCAGCGTTTCCTGCAAGACCCACAACAGATGATATGTTTACAATCCTGCCGTTTTTTTGCTTAATCATTCTTTTGGCAATATGCTTGCAGCAGTTGAACGTTCCTTTCAAATTCGTGTCTATTACCTGGTCAAACTCATCCTCCGTCATGAGCGGAAGAATGTTGTCCTTGGTTATTCCTGCATTGTTTATAAGCGCATCCACTGTTCCAAAAGCGTCATAGGCTTCGTCTATGAGCTTCTTGGCATCATCGTAATTTGATATGTCGCATTTCACTATTACATTTCTGGTTTCCTTGTTGGGGAAACTGTCTATTAATTCTTCCATGGAAGCAGTATTGCTTCTGTAGTTGAGAACAAGGTTGTAGCCAAGTTGATTCAACCTTAAAGCAATAGCAGCCCCTATGCCTTTTGAGGCTCCTGTAATAATTGCAGTCTTCATGATTATCCTTTCCGATAGTTGCATATACCCCACAAGAATTACCCATGCTTAACAGCTGTGCTGTTAAGCATAAGACAATTCAAGAAATTCATGGAGGGACGCAATGCTATCTATATTTATTGATTTTACGTTTTTATCTATCTTCTTTATGAAGCTTGACAATGTCTTGCCCGGTCCTATTTCTACAAAAGTGGTTACACCGTCAGCTATCATTTTTCTTACGCATTCTTCCCATCTTACAGGGTTGTAAACCTGTTTCTCAAGCTTGTCGGCAATTACAGCGCCGCTGTCGTAATATTCCGTGTCCACGTTGGAAATTACATTGTACGAAGGTTTCTTGAACTTAATGTTCTTCAGGTCTTCCTTAAGCTTGTATCCTGCCGGTTTCAGCATGGATGTGTGAAAAGGTGCACTTACCTGCAGCTTCACAGCTCTTCTGATATTGAACTCGGGAGCCTTAGATATGGCGTTTTCTATGGCTTCTGCCTTGCCTCCCACAACAATCTGTCCGGGACAGTTGAAATTTGCAGGTTCAAGCAATGCGCAGCTTTCTGTTATAGCTTCACAGAATGCCTTTGCATCTTCGTCTGAACATCCCATAAGGGCAAGCATGCCTCCCTCGCCTACGGGTACGGCGTTTTGCATGTAGTTTCCTCTGTTGTAAACAAGCTTCACTGCAGTTTCGAAATCCATGGCTCCTGCTGCTGTAAGGGCTGAATACTCTCCCAGTGAAAGTCCTCCCATAATAGCGGAGTCAGCTTTGTTGTACTTCTTGAGAACTTCATATATTGCCATGCACACTGTAAGAAGTGCAGGCTGAGTTATCTTAGTAATGCTTAAATCCTGATCGGGACCTTCAAAACAAAGCTTAGCAAGGTCAAAACCCAGTGCTTCGTTTGCCCTTTCAAATATTTCTCTGCTTTCTTCAAAATTATCATAAAAATCCTTTCCCATGCCGGCATACTGTGCGCCCTGTCCTGGGAATACAAAAGCTGTCTTACTCATTACTGCCTCCTGAAATAAATGAATTCAAGTTTTTCATGATCTTTTCCGCTTCATCAAACATTTCTGTAATAATTTCTTTGCTGCTTTGTTCCTTTTCAATCAAACCTGCGATTTGTCCGGACATTACCGAGCCGTAATCAACATCTCCTTCGATTGCTGCCTTGTAAAGCCTTCCTCTTCCAAGCTGCTCCATCTCTTCAACTGTTGCATTTGCTTTTTCCAGTTCCTTAAACTGATTAACCAGCTTGTTTTTCAGAACTCTCACAGGGTGTCCTGTCTTTCTTCCGGTGACAGCTGTGTCTGTGTCGTTTGCCTTAAGCACCTTGTTCTTGTAGTTTTGATGAACGTTGCATTCGTGAGCAAGTAAAAACCTTGTTCCGACCTGCACTCCCTGGGCTCCAAGACAAAGAGCTGCAGCTATGCCTCTGCCGTCTCCGATTCCGCCTGCAGCGATTACAGGAATATTCACCGCATCAACAACCTGAGGCGTCAGACACATTGTAGTTATTTCACCCACGTGTCCGCCTGATTCTGTTCCTTCGCAGATTACCGCATCTGCTCCAAGCTTTTCAAAATGCTTTGCAAATGTCACTGACGGAACAACCGGTATAACCTTTATTCCTGCATCTTTCCAAATCTTTAGATACTTTCCCGGATTTCCTGCTCCTGTTATTACAACAGGTACCTTTTCCTCGATCAGCAGCTCGCACACCTCGTTGGCATGAGGGCTTAACAGCATTACATTCACTCCGAAGGGTTTGTTTGTAAGTGATTTGATCTTATGTATTTCCTTTTGTATTGATTCAGCTGTATTGTTGCCTGAAGCAATGACTCCCAGGCCGCCGGCTTCCGATACTGCGGCAGCCAGTTCTGCATCTGATATTTGCGCCATGCCTCCCTGAAAAATAGGATATTTTATGTTCAGCAAGCTGCATATAACTGTGTTTATCATATCTGCTCCTTATTTGTCGTAATTTTCTGCATAATAGAAAACGCCCGCAGGCGTCTTCTTAAAGTTTATTGTTTGTCTGTAATGTAGTTTACTATGTCTCCAACTGTAACAAGCTTGCTGTAATCTTCTTCATCGATAGTGATATCCAGCTCGTCTTCAATTTTACTGATTAATTCGAATAAGTCCAGTGAATCTGCTCCCAGGTCATCCTTTATTTTGCTGTCAAGATTTATATTTTCTTCCTCTACGTCCAATTCCTCTACAAGTATCGCTTTTACTTTTTCTAAAATCATTATTTCCTCCATAATTTTCAATGTTTTAATGTCTATTCTTTGAATATTGTTTTTCACTTTCAAATATTTTGATATTCGAAGTATAATACAAATCATACCACTTGTCAATATATTTTTTAGATGATACGTCTACGTTTGTAAAAAATTTATCAGAAACAAAAAAACTGTCGACACGCTCGACAGTTTAAACCATCTTGCTCTTTATTGCATCCATGATGTGCATTGCTGCCTTTCCGTCACCGTACGGGTTGACTGCATTGGCCATTTTCCTGTGTTCATCTTCATTATTTATGAGTGTGTCAAGCTCTTTGTAAATTGTTTCTCTTTCTGTACCAGCCAGCTTTGCCGTACCTGCTTCGATTCCTTCCGGTCTCTCGGTTTCCTTTCTCACAACCAGCACGGGCTTGCCCAGAGATGGAGCTTCTTCCTGCACTCCTCCGGAATCCGTAACAACAAGGTAGCACTTAGCCATGAGATTTGTAAACGGAAGATAATCAAGAGGCTCTATGAGATGGACACTTTTCATTCCCTCAAATATTCTTCCGGCTATTTCCCTTACCTTGGGATTTAAGTGCATGGGATAAATCACTTCAACATCTTTGTTTTTGTCCGCAATTTCCTTAACAGCTGAAAAGATGTTTTCCATAGGTTCCCCTATGTTTTCCCTGCGGTGGGCTGTGAGTAGTATAACCTTCTTGTTCTCAAAATCTATGTTGTTCAGCACTTCATCGCTGAACTTGTAATTCTTGTCTATCACCCAGTTTAACGCATCTATGGATGTGTTTCCTGTTATGAAAATTTTGCTTTCATCATACCCTTCCCTCAAAAGGTTATTCTTTGAAGTCTGCGTAGGTGCGAAGTGAAAGTCCGTAAGCACACCTGTGAGCATACGGTTGGCTTCCTCGGGATACGGAGAATACAGATTGCCGCTCCTGAGTCCCGCTTCCACATGGCCTATTTTCACCTGGTGGTAAAATGCTGCTAAAGCTCCGGAAAATACCGTTGTGGTATCCCCCTGAACAAGAACCAGATCCGGCTTGAACTCCTCTATTACTCCTTCCAGCCCCGAAAGCGCCCTGCAGGTTATCTGCGTAAGCGTCTGTCCGCTCTGGAATATGTTCAAATCATAATCAGGCTCTATATCGAATATTCTCAGAACCTGATCCAGCATGTCTCTGTGCTGGGCCGTAACGCAAATCTTGGATTCGAAATGTTCCCGGTCATTTTGCAGTGCCTTCACAATGGGAGCCATCTTCACTGCTTCAGGCCTGGTCCCGAAAATGACAAGCACCTTTATTTTATCCATCATAACCTCCGTAAATTTAATGAAGAATTAAGAGTTAAGAATTAAGAAATGATTGAAGAATTTGGGCAAAGCCCAAATTCAACCATTAATTATTAATTATTCATTCTTAATTCTTAATTGCACTTATTGTTCTTTTTTCTTAAACAGCCCGGCTTTTCCGGCAAAGTAAAATACTGCAATAACCATTATTGTTGCCAGTATTATACCAGTAAACGGGTCTGCGTCCGCTATTATTACAGCAACAATTCCGAGCATCATGCTTATGAAGTACATTATGAGAACTGTCTGCCTCTGATTGAGACCTATCCTCATGAGCTTGTGGTGCAGGTGATCCTTGTCTGCCTGCATGATAGGCTTATTGTTGAGATACCTTCTTATGATTGCAAAGGTGGTGTCGAATATGGGAAGTCCCAGCGCAAAAACCGGAACAGCCAATGCAACTGCAGCAACGCTCTTCACCATACCTGAAACTGATGTCACTGCAAGCATGTATCCCAGAAGCAGCGAACCCGTATCTCCCATGAATATTTTTGCCGGATTGAAGTTGAAAGGCAAAAATCCCAGTGATGCACCTGCAATAATGGCACACTGCATCATGATGAAGTCATGTCCCATGGTTGCAGCCGTAAAAAGAAGAGTTGTGGCAGCAATGCTTGCAACCCCTGATGCAAGACCATCAAGTCCGTCAATAAGGTTTATGGTATTTGTTATTCCGACTATCCAGAAAAGCGTTATGGGATAGGAAAGCCATGAAAGCAGGTAGCTCATTCCAGTTTCAGAAAGAGGGTTTGAGATGAAGTGAATCTGAACTCCGCCTTTAAGGGCAACAAAAGCCGCCACAAGCTGCATGAGCATCTTCACCTTGGCAGGCATTCCGTACATATCGTCCACAATTCCCGTCATCACTATCAATGTCGCTCCTGCCATAATGAACAGGTTGGTTCTGGTGTGAGGCAGGTATACGAACATGCAGGCCATTATTGAAATATATATGGCCAAACCTCCAAAATAAGGCATCGGCTTTTTGTGTATTTTTCTTGGGTCCTTTGGAATGTCAAGAGCTCCAACCTTCAGTGCAAGTTTCCTTGCCGGGGGCGTCATTATAAATGATATTATTACAGCCGATAAAAAAGCTATAAGATAACTTGTCATGTTATTCCTCTTCTTTAATTATTTTCAATTTCCATCAGTTTGTTCACCCTGTCTGCGTGTCTTCCGCCTTCAAACTCGGATGAAAGCCATACATCAACTATGTCAAGAGCTGCCCCCTGCCCGATGACCCTGTTTCCCAGGGCAAGCATATTTGCATCGTTATGCATTATTGACATTCTTGCCATATACTCGTTTGTGCACAAGGCGCATCTGGCTCCCTTGACCTTGTTTGCTGCGATTGATATTCCAATTCCTGTTCCGCAGATTACTATTCCTTTTTCCGCAATGCCTACTGCAACCATTTCGGCTGCCTTTTTTCCGTAATCGGGATAATCGACGGATTTTATGTCGTGAACCCCTATGTCATTGATTTCATAACCCTTTTTTTCAAGATGCGCTTTAACTGCTTCCTTTAATTCAAATCCTCCATGATCACATGCAAGTACTATTTTCATTATACCTCCGCTTTCTTAATTAAGAATTAAGAATTGCGGTTAAAATCAGGCTCTGCCTGATTTTTTCATTTAATTCTTAATTCTTAACACTTCATTCTTCATTGTATTTATTGTTCTTTTAATTTATTGATAATCGATTCTATCTCGATACGTATTTCATTCATAACCGACTCATACACGCTGTAATCCATTCCGTAGGGGTCATGGATATCAGGGCTCCTGTTTGTTGTTCTGCCATTTTTTCCTGCATATTCCCTAAGTGTATATACCTTATTGCCTGACCCGGGAGCATACTTAAGAATGGCAGCCTTGTGTCCTGCTGTCATTGTCAGGATCAAATCGGAATCATCTATGAGTTTTGCAGTCAGCTGCCTTGATTTGTGTCCAGATATGTCTATTCCCTGCCTTTTTAAAACCTCAATGGCTTTTTCATTGGCAATGTCCCCTTCAAAGGCGCTTAAGCCGGCAGATGACACAGTAATATGGTCTATGTTGTTGATCTTGAGCATATGCTTAAAAATACCCTCAGCCATGCTGCTTCTGCAGGTATTTCCGGTGCAAACAAGCAAAATGTTCATAAACACCTCACACAATTATTGTTTCGCTTGAAGCCTTTCCCAATCTGTTCATTATTGCCTTGCCCAATCCCTGCTCATCAACTGCCTCTGAAAGGATTACATCCATTCCCATCCGGTCAAAGTTTCTTAAATCCTTAAACAGGTTAGACGAAATGGTCAGCGGTTTTGTTCTGTCTCCGCAGCAGATTGTGGTCTTTCCTTCATAATATTTTTCAGTCTGGACTGTGGACATTATTCCAACCCTTAGACCTTCAGACTGCAGCTTTTCATAATCCTTTGCGATCCTTTGTGCTATATCTTCAGCTTTTCCCTTGTAAAGTACTACCCTTGCCTTTGGCGAATAGTGCCTGTACTTCTGTCCCGGCGACTTGGGAACTATCTTCTCACTGCTCTTGATTATTGCAGGATCATATTCGCACCTGCCCAGAACCTCTTCCACATCTTCCTTGGTTATTCCGCCCGGCCTCAGGATTGTGGGCATATCCCCGGTCATGTCAATTACTGTTGATTCTATGCCTATGTTGGTGCTCCCGCCGTCGATTATCATATCAACCTTACCCATAAGGTCTTCAATAACATGCGAAGCTTCCGTTGGGCTTGGTTTTCCCGATGTGTTGGCGCTTGGGGCAGCTATTGGTTTTTTGCTTTCTCTGATGAGTGCCAGGGCAATCTGGTTCTTTGGAAGCCTGATGGCAGCAGTGTCCAGACCTGCCGTTATTTTATCCGACAATATGTCCTTTTTATACAATATCATTGTGAGAGGTCCCGGCCAGTACTTATCAGCAAGCTTATCTGCACTCTCAGGCACTTCCTTCACCAGAGCGTCCAGTTCAGAAACATCTGCTATGTGGACTATAAGCGGGTTGTCCTGGGGTCTTCCCTTTGCTTTGAATATTTTGTCCACAGCCTCGTCATTCAATGCATCTGCTCCTATTCCGTACACAGTTTCCGTGGGGAACACAACTATTCCACCTTTGTTGATTATGATGGCTGCTTCCTTTATTATTTCAGGATCTATATTTTCCGAGTCCATCCTGACTATTTTAGTATGTATCTTTTCTTCCATTTTAACACCTTTCTTACAGGTTAAATGATATAAACCTGCGCTTTTGCTTCCTGTCGCTATTGTTCATTATATACTACATTATGTTATGGCACAAGAATTTACTTCTTAATAAATATTTAATTTCTTAAAACACTCTGGACGCATATATTTAACTAAGATAATTGCTGGGAGGAAATCTTGGATATACTATATTACTTTTTTGCAGGTTTTGTTATTGGAGGAATCGGAACATGTCTTGGAGGCATCGTGTCTGTTTTTATTAAGAGCCCCAGCGACAGGGCCGTTTCCGGATTGTTAAGCTTTGCAGCCGGCATAATGCTCGCCGTAATTTCGTTTGACCTGATGCCTGAAGCCTATGAAATAGGAGGCTTTTTCATTGTAACCCTGGGACTTGCAACCGGACTGATCGTGGTATTTTTAGCCGAAGAAATGATACCTGCAAAAAAGCTTTCCAGGTACACAGGCAGAAAGCTGGATTACATTAAAATGAGCCTCATAATTTTTATAAGCCTCAGCCTTCACAATTTCCCTGAAGGCGTGGCCGTAGGTTCAAGCTCCGTTTACTCTGAAAATTTGGGCATAAAAATAGGAATATTGATTGCAGCCCACAATATTCCCGAAGGCATGAGTGTAGGTGTCCCGCTTGTAATGGCAGGAGCCTCACCCGTCTTTGTTGTTCTTCTGACCATGCTCACAGGTCTTCCCACAGCCTTTGGCGCCGTGCTGGGAGCATGTCTCGGAGAAATATCCGATTACTTCATTGGTTTCTGTCTTTCAGCAGCTGCAAGCAGCATGCTTTATGTTTCGGCAAGCCAGCTTATTCCGGAGGCCAACCTTCTTCACAAGGGAAAAAGCAGCTCAATAATGCTGCTGGCAGGTTTTCTTTGCGGGTGCTGGCTGTCATATTCCGTGTGATTAAACTTCATGGTATATGTTCTCATAGACAAGGCTGTTTGTTTTAATAGCCTCACGGAGGCTCTCCATGTCTTCATTTTTAAATCTTAAACACAGACCGCAGCTTGAACTGATGCTCCTTGGAACCGGTATTATCTTGTAATTTATGCCGCAGCTTTTCAGAGCCGCCTCAACCTTCATGGCGTACGACACTGATTTAAAGGTCATGTAATTGTATTGATTCATGGTTTAATCCTTGTTTTTTCTTTCAGTATAACACAGATTATTTGTCAGTCTAATAAAATAAAGTTATAGATAAATTCAAATCCATAACTTTGTCTTATGTTATTCCATTTCGTCCAGAGTGAGTTCATATCCCTGAAGAAATTCATCCATAAATATTTTTACATCTTCCCTGTCCATGCTGTTGATTTCGTGGTATATGGTCTGCTTTGCCTGAAGAAATTCCCTGTTCCCTGATTTTTCTTCTTCTATACACTTGATGTAGGCACTGATTTTATCGGCAGCCTTTATTGTCTTCCAGATTTCCTTTTCCTGCTCTCTTGGTATTAGAACCGGTTCATAGTCTTCATAAAAATCTTCCGGCAGAAGCTTAAGAAGCCTCCTGCTGGCTGCAAGTTCAACATCCTTGTACGCCGTCTTTATAACCGTGTTGAAGTACTTGACTGGTGTAGGCAAATCTCCTGTAAATATTTCCGACGCATCGTGATAAATGGCATAAAGCGCCGTCTTTTCCGGATTTACATCCATGTTCAGGCGCCTTTTCTGTATTATGCTGAGGGCATGGGCTATAACAGCCACATCAAGGCTGTGCTCTGACACATTTTCATCCTTTATGCTGCGCATGAGACCCCATCTGTTTATATATTTCATTCTTGAAATAAAAGCATAAAAATTTGATTTTTTCATTTTAGCCTCGTGTAATGATATTAATTTTATCCTCAGTTATCTGAATATATTGCCATGACACCACAGGCGTTATCACATCCAACCCAAACTCATAATTCTTAATTCTTCACTCTTAATTCTTAATTGCTCTTTGCGGCTGTTGCGCCCTTGCTTTTCATAATTTTGTCCATGCCTTCGGTAGTTTGCACAGTTCCGTCCTTTAATATCCACAGAGCTTCCACACCGTCAAGGGATTCCACAAGAGATCTTCCTTCCTCATATGGCATCAGGAAGACTGTGGTTGAAAGGAAGTCAGCCCTTCCCGAATCTTCGGTAACTATGGAAACCGCCCTAAAGTAATCGCCGGGCATCAACGTTACAGGATCTATAAGATGGTGCACTCTTTTGTCTCCCACCATGTAAAATCTCTGATAGTCGCCGCTTGTTACGACAGATGCATCCGTTAAAAACACAGTTTCAATTATGCTTTCATCGGAAGTTCCAAGAACTCCGTCAGGATTTTGTATTCCTACTCCCCATTTGTCCCTTATGCCGTCCATAGGTTTGCCGAATGATCTGATGTTTCCTCCGGCGCTGATGATTCCTGAAACGAAACCTTCTTCTTTTATTTCATTCACAACCAGTTCCGTTGCAAAACCTTTGGCAACTGCTCCCACATCCAGGCTCATGAGAGGGTCTTCCAGATAAACGGTGCTGTTTTCTTCATCTATTATAACCTTGCTGATGTCTGTATGTCCGTTTGCTTCAAGAAGCTTATCCATTGGAGGTATCTTCGCGTTTGCAGGATCCGCTTCTGCCTCATCCCTGTATTCCGACCATATTCTCAAAACCGCACCCATGGCCACATTTGTTTTAGTACCAACGCTCTGGTACATTTCCTTCGTCATGAGGAGCAAATCTATGATTTCACGATCAACCTTGACAGGCTGTATTCCTGCATTATCGTTGATTGTTTTTATATTGTTTATACCTTCATAGTCATTGTACTTGTCGAACAGCTTGTGAAGGTCAAGCATTCTTCCATGTATCTTGTCAGCATACCTGTTGAAATCTTCTTCTGACTGCGCGTATCCCACAACCTGTGTAACTGTATCGAATGTATCCAAAAAAGTGTAGCTGTATTTTTCGTATACCGGCTCTTTTTCAGGTTCCGTTGTCTGATTGTTTTGGCAGCCTGTCAAAAAAGCAAAAATTAAAATTCCCGCAAGCAAAATAGGAATTGTTTTCTTCATGTTTATCACCCTAGCTTATAATATCAAAAAATTTAAATAATATCAAACATTATTATTAAAACTGAAATGAACATTAAAAATACAAAGCCTGCGTAGTGCAGGCAACTAAAAAGGGCTGATACTTCAGCCCTTATATACATTATCTTGCGTTTGCTGCTGCTTCTTCAACAACTGCCTGATATCCTTCAACAGTGATTGTTACTGATGATGTCAATTCAGGTACATCTGGAACTGCCTTGTGGTTATCATCTCTTTGTTTAACTGTCAATCCTGTGATTTCAGCTATAGATTTGCCAACCATCCACTCTTCGAATGCTTCCATTTGTTCGAACCATTCTTTTCCTATGGATGAAGCCTTAACCATTCCGTATCCTTCTTTGATTTCTTTCTTAGTCTGATATTCAGCTGCTCTGTCAGAAGTTACAACACCTTTTTCGTCAAATTTGATTTTTACCTGTGCATTATCTATTATTGTTCCGGCAACCTTTCCGTCAGCAGTCAATGCTGTTGCTGACATGTATGTGTCAACCTGTGCTAAAGGAAGAACATCAGCAGCCTTGTCTTTTGAGCTTCCGATATGAGTTTCAACTCCAAGACCAACCTTTTCAGCTCCGGCAACTTCTTCTGCATTAGCCCATGCTTCTTCAACAGCTTCCATGTAAGCATCTACAGAAATAGTAACAGATGAAGTAAGTTCTGGAACATCTGGAACTGCCGGGTGAGATTCATCTCTTGCCACAACCTTCATTGATTTGATTTCTTCAATTGTCTTGCCAACCATCCAGTTTTCATAAGCTTCAATCTGTTCAAACCATTCCTTGCCTATGCTTGAAGCCTTAACCATTCCGTAATCAGCTCCCAGGTCTTTCTTTGATTTAACTTCAGCAGCTTTGTCGGAAGTTACCTTCATATCCTTGTCGAAAGCAACCTTTGTCTGTGCAACGTCTATGTACACGCTTGCCACTTTTCCGTCAGCGTCAAATCCAACTGCTGCCATTGTTACGTCTGCCTGTCCTACTGCTGTAGCATCAGCTGTTGCATCTTTTGACTTAGCAATTGAAATGTTCTGGCCTAAACCAAATTTAACGATTGAGCCGGCTTCGCCCTTTGGTGCTTCAGCTGCAGGTTTTTCAGCTGCAGGTTTTTCTTCTTTTGGTGCAGGATATGGATTAGCTGCAGGATCCAGTGCGTTCTTTACAGCATAAATTATACCATTGCTTGTATATGTAGCTCCAGCAACAACGTCTACTTCTGCAGAATTTGCTTCAACGATTTTTGCAGGAAGTTCGTCAACTGCTTTAGTTCCAATTCCCTGAGTTTCGTTTGGAGCGTCAATCTCAACCTTAGTGATCTTATCTCCTTCTTTTGTTACTGTAACTGTAACCTCTCCTCCAAAGCCATCGCCTTTTCCTGTTAAAGTTTCAGCTGCAGGTGCTGCAGTCTTGCTTGCACATCCAAACAATGATGTAACCATCAGCAATACTAACAATATTGATACTACCTTTTTCATGATACCCTCCAAGTATGAAAAAATTTGTTAATTTACCATTTAATTATAGCACATTGTATATTCGTTGACAATATTTTTGTCTAACTTTATAATAACAATTTGTTTGTGTATATAAAAGCCTTGAAAAATACTGATAAAATCATATAAAAGTCATTCTAACAAACATTAACAATGTTGAAAATGTAATGTTTTCTTCGCACAAAAATAAGGCGCTGAATTGTCAGCGCCCGTTAATTTTGTCGAATTTTGTTTAATAAATATTTAACTCATAGACCATTTTGTTTGTGTTTATGCTGTGAATCTGCATCTTGTTCTGTGAAAATGTGTACAGGTAGTCACCTATGTAGATGATTCTCTGTATTTCATTTCCGTAGAACTGCTCGCCATCTGCGTGGGATATTTTTAATTTAAAGCTTATGCCGTCATTTTTCACATTATACACATACGCACCGTTAAAATCCGTCTTGTAGTTGTCAGCGGTCCGGTTCAGAGGAAATGCCATTATACCCTTGCTGAGTGAGAACATCAGAGCCTTGTGGTTGTAAAGAATTTCCGAGTACGTGCCCTGGCGCCCTATAACCTCTGAATATGTTTCCTTCGGACTCTTTATGTTTGTTACATCAAACAGCGACAGCTTCAAACCTGCCGTAACGGTTCCCCACTGGCTTTCTTCGGTATTGTACCCGAAACCCAGGATGTGGTTTTCATCAACCATGTGGAGGTATGTGCTGTAGCCCGGAATCTTAAGCATTCCTGCCGCCTTTGGACTTGCAGGGTCCGATGCGTCAATAACATACAGAGGATCAACCTGTCTGAATGTAACCATGTAAATTCTGTCACCGACAAACCGCGTGCTGTAAATGCTTTCGCCGGGTGCAAGACCCTCAAGCTTTCCTTTAACTTTAAGATTTCCATCTAAAATGTACAGATTGTTTTCTGATGTACCTCCCCATGTTTGCCCGGTAGTTGTTGCAATCCTGAACATGCCGTCATGCTCATCCATGGAAAACTGATTTATTATGGTTCCCGGAACCTGTCCCTGTCCCTTTACATCCATGGAGCCTTCTTCCAGACCAAACTTATATAAGACGGTGCTTGAAGTATACTTGGGGTTGTAGAGTTCATCCTGCCTGATGGTGTAGTCATAGGAATAGTTGCTCACTGCTGCAAACATGTTGTCATCAGACACATAAAGCGTATCGGAACCTCCCAGGTACACATCCACATCGGGCTTGGCAGTCTTGTCTTTCAAGTCGATGGCCGCTGTATACATATATCTTGAATCTATGTAATTTGGAAAATATCGCATGTCTTCCCAATCAAATTCATGTTTTTCGTTTTTCAGTACATCCGTATAGTATGGAACCGGCACGTCAGGATTTTCATAGTACAAATTGATGTACTTTGTGTTCACCAGGTACAGGTATCCGCCGATTTCCCTTGCGGACAGATAGTTGCCGTCAATGAGAAGCTCCCTTTCCAGCACAGGTTTTTCAGGATTTTCTATGCTGTAAACCAGCACGTTTGTCCTGTCCTCGTAGTAGCGTGGCGGCATGATGTAATCAGCTGCGGGAACCTCCTTCATGTCGTATTCCTTCATTATATAATAGTAGTTGTTTTGTCCTATTACAACAAGCTTGCTTTCCCACAGGAAGACTTCACTGATGCTTGTGTTCTCTGGCACATTGACTGTTGCCACAATCTTGGGTGCTGAAGGATTTGCATCGATTATTTTCAAGGCTTCTCCTACCTTGACAAAAATATGCTTCCCGTCATTTTTTATTATGTCGCCTTCCTGAACCCCTTCAACCTGAACGTTGGTTTCGGAATAATCCGCAGATCCCGATGAGCCTGATTGTTGAGGAGACTGTGCCGCTTCTTCCGTTTTTTCCGAATTCACTGCATCTTCAGCAACAGCACTTCTTCCGTACCATATATAGCTGTAAAGCTTTGAATTGTATTCCAGAAGGGCTAAGAGATTTTCTTTGGAGCCTACGGTTAAAGACATGCTCCTTTCCTTTGGCTTTGCCTGGTCTGCAGAAATGCGCACTGTTTTTGTGGCCTGATCCCAGCTTACATCGTGTCCCAGGTTTTCGCTAATGAATCTCAAAGGAACAAAGGCTCTGCTGTTAATGAGTTTCGTAGGAACGTCAATATCCATTATCTCTCCGTTTACCATTACCTTATTCTTCCCGAGTAGCATTTGTATTTCATTGTATTCATCCTTTATAACCGCTTCCTGTATGCTTTTGTTCCAGTCCACCACAGCACCGAATTTTTCAAAAACACCCCTCAGCGGAACCATCGTCCTTCCGTTTTCAATAAACGGTTCAACGTCAAATTCAACCTTTTCATTGCCCACATACACCGTTACGGCGTCCTGTCCGTAAGCAGCCAATGCGGTGCAGAAAATCAGAACAAGCGAAATTATAAATATTTTCGAAGTATATTTCGTTGTTTTCATAAAGCACCTCCTTTGATTTATGTATTATTAGACGAAATGGGAGTTTATTTGTTCCTAATTATTATACCATCATATGAGCCCTCTAAACAAAAAAGGATGCCTTTGCATCCTTTTCAGCTTTTGAAAGTGTTACAGCATGTTTCCTCAGGAACCTCAGCATTGTGCCCGTTTACCAGAATTCCTTCGGCGTTGCATCTTTCAGACCTGTTGTAAATACACTTTACCGCATCACACTTAATGTATGTATCGCTTTTGGGCTCGCTTACGGAGCTTCTTATACCCGGCCTCTGCTCTATGAATGTGCCGCAGCTTGTGAGGCGGCTTCTTTCGGCGCTTCTTCCGTCAACCTCTATGGAAGAAGCCGAACATCCATGATTTTTATTGTAGTAGCAGTTTGTAACAGTACAGTCTATATGAGCCATGACAATCCCCTTTCAATGTTTTTCTTAGTTTATCCGCATGAAGGAATATTATGCCTCATTTCTGTAATAAGCCAAGAGCAAATCAACCATCCTGCCGTAACTTTTGACTCCGTCCGTCTGGTTGTTGGCCTTGAGGTAGACGTCATTGATGTTATTGGAAATCTTTGCTATCCTGGTGTCAAACTTCTTCCAGTAATCTGAGGCATAAATTACATCGTTTTTTACATCCTCCGAATACGTATCCATCAGGCGCGCATATTCGTCCTTGTCTTCTTTGTACAGGGCATTCATGCTGTATGTGAGTGCAAGCATGGTCCCGCTGTATGAAAAGTCATCAAATCCTGAATTGATGCATGCCAGATATGAGATGAAATTTGCCTCATCCTCCCGCATGAAACCCCTCAGGTGCACCAGTTCATGCAGCATTGTTGACGGAATCTGATAAGGAGGTATGTCCACATTTACATTTGCTTCAAATGTAAATGGGAAAAATATTCCTGTTATGTTTGCATGAGACATGAGCCTGGACAGCTTCACCGGCTTTGGTGCGGGGTAATCACCCTTTAATATGTCGTAACGTTTTGAAATGTTGTCAAAAGACCTTCTTGCTCTTTCTGCGGTACCGTAATAGTTTTGATCAAAAAGTTCAGACGTATGATTTTCTCCTGTCTCAAGCTTCGTGCGCATGCTGTTGGCATCATTTATTAGTTTTTGGCAGAGTATTACCAGCTCATCCTTTGAAGATTCCCTGATCTCAAGGCCGCTGTAGAATGTGAACTCATATCTGTAATAGTTCAACCCGCAGAACAGCACAAAGATAAAGTACAAAACCGCTCCAAAAGACAGGATGTTGACTGAATAAACCTTGAAAAAATCTGATGTCCTGTGTTTTACGGTATTTGCAATCATGGATACCGTATAAATCAGAAGGAGCAAAACCAATATGACAATTGTTATCTCAGCTACAGATACAGCAGGTTTTGAAGTAACATAGCCTACTGTAGATGCAAATGCAGGATAAACCTTTACAGCATAAAACTCCGCAAAGCTCATATAAAACCTTGCGTACACCGTCAGAAAAAGAGATACAGGAACCAAAAATAACAGTGAAAGCTTTCTTGTATTCATAATGCTCCTTTCTTCCATGGTAATAAATACACTGATGGCCGCTTGCCATTTTTTAGGCACAGCCTTAAGTCAGTATAATAATTATATCATCTCAAGCCGCAAACCATCTTGCTTCACAACGATACAATAAATGCATCGAGACAAAGGCCAGCCTTTGTTTCAGCTATAGTATCTATTATATCACATTTCCGAATTTTGTGAATTAATATTTGACATCCTGATTAACAATTAAGTTTTCTTTGTTTTAAAATGTCAAAAAAGAAAAAGATAAAAGGGCGAACCCTTTTATCTTTTCTGCCAATGCTTATTTAACATCAACTACATCGTATCCTGCGTCTGTAACTGCCTTTGACAGAACATCTGACGAAACATCCTTGCTGAGTGTTACTTCTGCAGTCTTTGCATTCAGGTCAACAACTGCATTTTCAACTCCTTCTACAGCTTTAAGAGCCTTTTCAACTGCTGCCTTGCAGTGTCCGCAGCTCATTCCTTCCACTTTCAGTACTTTGTTCATTATGTTTCCTCCATTATTATTTGTTTTATTTTCAAAGTCTTTATTTATGACTGAGTCACCTTCTTTGGCCTCTGTAAGTCTTACCGGCTTGAAGAACTTAAGCCTCAACGCATTTGATACAACTGATACGGAACTTAAACTCATGGCTCCGGCAGCAAACATGGGGTTCAGCTTCCATCCCAGCAGACCGTAGAACAATCCTGCCGCAAGAGGTATTCCTATGGTATTATATATGAATGCCCAGAACAGGTTTTGCTTTATATTTTTTATTGTTGCCTTGCTCAGCTGAACGGCTGTCACTGCATCCAGAAGATCGCTTCTTATCAATACTATGTCAGCAGATTCTATGGCTACATCCGTGCCTGCCCCTATGGCTATGCCCACATCGGCTCTTGCAAGAGCCGGAGCATCATTGATGCCGTCGCCTATCATAGCAACCTTTCTTCCCTGTTCCTGAATCTTTCTGATTTCTCTTTCCTTGTCCTGAGGAAGAACCTCTGCTATTGCCCTGGTAATTCCAAGCTGCTTTCTTATGGCTTCGGCCGTTTTTTTGTTGTCTCCCGTCAGCATTACAACTTCTATGCCCATGGCCTCAAATTCCTGAATTGCCTTCTGGCTTGTTTTCTTAACCACATCGGCAACTGCTATTATTCCAAGCACATTCTTTTCATCTGCAAAGTAAAGAGGTGTCTTTCCTTCTTCTGCAAATCTTGTGCTTTTTTCTTCAAAATTCCCAATGTTTATCTTCTGCTCGTTCACAAGCCTCAGATTGCCCAGGTAATACTTCTTGCCATTTACCTCTGCTTCGAGACCCTGTCCCGGCAAAGCTTCAAAATGAGACACGCTGTACAGTTCCAGGTTTCTGTTTTTCGCTTCCTCCACAACTGCGTCAGCCAGCGGATGCTCCGATCCCTTTTCAGCAGATGCGGCTATTTTCAACATTTCCGTCTCACTTATTCCTTCTGAGACCATGTTGGTAACCCTTGGCTTTCCTTCAGTTATGGTACCGGTCTTATCCATTACCACCGTCTGAATCTGATGAGCTATTTCCAGTGCTTCGGCTGATTTAATGAGTATTCCGTTTTCTGCACCCTTGCCTGTTCCGACCATTATTGCTGTAGGAGTTGCAAGTCCAAGGGCGCACGGGCAGGAAATAACAAGTATGGCAATTCCTATGGAAAGGGCAAATTCGAAGGTAGCTCCCAGCAGCAGCCACACAATTGTTGCGATTGCAGCAATTGCTATGACAACCGGAACAAATATCCCGCTTATTTTATCTGCAAGCTTAGATATGGGTGCCTTGGATGAGCTGGCTTCCTCAACAAGCCTTATGATTTGTGACAATGTCGTATCGTCGCCTACATTTTGAGCTTCAAACTTGAAGAATCCGGACTTGTTGATACTTGCTCCTATTACCTTGTCGCCTGCTTTCTTTTCAACAGGGATGCTCTCCCCGGTGAGCATTGATTCATCCAGTGAAGAGTTTCCGAAAATTATTATTCCGTCAACGGGTACTGACTGACCAGGTTTAACAATGACAATATCGCCTCTTTGAACCTCTTCCACAGGAATTTCGATTTCAGTATTGTCTCTTTCCACAAGAGCTGTCTTAGGCGACAGGTCCATGAGTTTTCTGATTGCATCTGACGTCCTGCCCTTGGCTCTGGCTTCAAGGTACTTGCCCAGCGTGATCAGTGCAAGAATTACAGCTGCTGACTCGAAATACAGGTCCATGGAATACTTCATGACCATTTCCATGTCCATGTGCCCCAGACCATATCCAATCATGTATATTGCAAATACGCCGTATCCTATGGCAGCGGTCGTTCCGATTGCTATGAGGGAATCCATGTTGGGTGACCTTTTTAAAAGTGTCTTGAATCCAACAATGTAGTACTTCCTGTTAACTATCATTACCGGAAGAGCTAAGAGAAACTGGGTGAAAGCAAAGGTCAATGCATTTTTGTCCCCGTGGAATACTGATGGTAGCGGCCAGTCAAACATGTGGCCCATGGCCAGGTATAAAAGAGGTATTGCAAACACGAAGGATGTTATGAGCCTTTTCTTCATTTCTTCCAGTTCGGTCTGAGCATCAGTCTTTGCACCTGCTGCCGCATCAGTTTTCTTGGTGCCGGCTGTCTTAGCTCCGTAGCCGGTGTCTGTAACCACCTTTATGATATCTGCTTCCCTAAGCACGCTTTCGTCGTACTTTACAGTCATGCTGTTGCTCAGCAAATTTACGTTAGCTTCTATAATTCCTTCAGTCTTGTTTATATTTTTTTCGATTCTGGCAGAGCATGCAGAGCATGTCATGCCTGTTACGTCAAATTTTTGAGATTTCATCTGTTCCTCCTCACTTTGTTACTTTATTCAATAAGGAAATGATTTCGTCGATCTTTTCCTTTTCATTTCCGGCTGTAAAAGCCTGCTTAACGCACATTTCCATGTGTGCCTTCAGTATTTCGTTGTTTGCCTTTCGAAGTATTGACTGCACTGCCATTATCTGATTGGAAATATCCATGCAGTATCTGTCTTCCTCAACCATTTTGCTTATTCCTTCTATTTGTCCTGCTGCCGTCTTAAGAAGACGGTTTATTTTAACTTTATCGGCTCTCATGATTACCTCCTAATCCCCCATACCCCCGGGGGGTGTCTGTGTTTTTATATTACATCTGTTCCTATCGTATGTCAATAGTTTTTTTAATTTTTTTATTTGTAGAATCATATGAATGTTTTTCTGAGCAATTCATCGGCATTTGTACTTTTCATGAGGCTGAATAGCTGGTATAATTGTTATTATGCTATGATAGATTTAAAATATTAATGAAAGCAGGTTTATTATGGACAGAAATTTTATTGAAAAATTTAATGTGTCCCTTCCAAAACTGGGGTTTGGATGCATGCGTCTTCCTGTGAAAGATAACAAGATTGATTTTGACGCTGCCAGGGAAATGATACATCATTCAATGGCAGTGGGCCTGAATTATTTTGACACGGCTTACAACTACCACGGGGGGAAATCCCAGGAATTTCTGGGTAAGGTTCTGTCAGAATTCAAAAGAGAGGATTATTTTTTAACCAACAAGCTTCCTGTCTGGCTGATAAAAGAAGAAGGGGATGCTGAAAAACTTTTTAACGAGCAGCTTGAAAAATGCCGAACAGAATATTTTGACTTCTACCTGCTGCATTCATTGAACAAGAACACAATTGAAACTGTTGAAAAATTTAACCTCTATGACTTCCTTCTTAAAAAAAAGGCTGAAGGAAAGGTTAAAAACATAGGTTTTTCATACCATGACAGCAACGAAGTTCTGGAGAAATTTGCAGCCTCACACAGGTGGGACTTTGCACAGCTTCAGATAAACTACTGGGACTGGAGTGAAAACAGTGCAGACAAAGCGTATGAAATCCTTGAGAAAAACAATATTTCCTGTTTTGTCATGGAACCTGTAAGGGGAGGTTTCCTTGCGTCTTTTGCGCCTGCAGCCATGAAGCACCTGAAGGACCACAGCCCTGAAAAGTCCGCCGCCTCCTGGGCACTGCGATGGGTGGCCGATCTGCCCAATGTTGCAATCACACTGAGCGGCATGTCAAACATGGAACAGCTTAAGGACAACATCCAAACATTCACCGGACTAGAGGTATTGAAAAGCGATGAAATAAACGTTATTGATAAGGTTGTGGGGGAGCTTCGAAAAATAAAACCCGTTCCCTGCACAGGATGCCGTTACTGCATGGAATGCCCCTTCGGAGTTGACATACCTGGAATCTTCGAAATTTACAACGACTATAAAAAATCAGAAAACAAATCCATCGCATTAAGAAGCTACTTTACATTCACGCCTGAAAAAGAACGGGCGGACCAGTGTCAGAAGTGCGGCGAATGCATATCCAAGTGTCCTCAGCATATAAGCATCCCGGACGAACTGGCAAAAATCCATGCGGAGATGCTGCAGATTCAGAAACAACTTTAGACGGGACTATGCCATGCGGCCAAAATGAGTATTGCATCCAGCCTAAAGCAGAAACAGCCGGCTACATGTAGCTGACTGTTTCTACTCCTTCATTTTCTATTGTTTTTTTTATCTCTTTCAATTCTTCTTCACCGGGCCTCTTATATTCGTCGGAAGGTTTCATCAGACCCAGGCAACGGTACTTTTCATCGCCGAAATTATGGTACGGCAGAACTTCAATTTTTGGATTTCTCACATTCTCCCTTGCGAACCTGGCAGTGGCTGCAATATTTTTAATGTCTGAGTTCACTCCGTTTATTACCGGTATTCTTATGACAAGGGGAACATTCCTCCTGCCCAGTTCCCTGATGTTGTTCAATATCTTCTCATTGCTTTTGCCTGTATAGTATACATGTTTTTTATTATCCATGTGCTTTATGTCGACAAATATCAAGTCAAGCTTTTCAAAAATATCTTCCATCTCATGTAGTTCAAAGTATCCTGACGTTTCCAGAGCCATGTTCACAGCCCTGTCATAAAGTGTGTTTACAAGGTGCCTCAGCATAGGCTGCTGCATGGTTGCCTCACCTCCGGAAAATGTTACTCCCCCATTGGAATGTCTGAAGAAAATTTCCTGCCTTTCCACAACCTCAAGCATTTCACCTGCAGAATACTTTCTTACAAGCCTTCTTCGGCTGTTTGTGGGGCAGACCCCTGCGCAGCTGCCGCAGGAAGTGCACATTTCCCTTGAAGTTCCTTCATTTAAATCAATTCCTACACCAGACGGACAAATTTCTAAACACCTTTTGCATCCTATGCATGTATCACTGAAAAATGAAATCCGGTTAAAGTCCTCCTTGCACTCGGGGTTGGAACACCACCTGCAGTTTAGAGGGCACCCTGCAAAAAATATGATTGTTCTTATTCCGTCTCCGTCATTGACGGAATAATTCTGAGGCTCCATAAAATATCCGTGCATACTTCTTCCCATCAAAACTTGTCGTGGGCTGTGCGGGCTATTATGGCATCCTGCATGCTCCTTGACAAATTCACAAACTGAGTGCTGTAGCCTGCCACCCTGACCAGCAGATCCTTGTACTTTTCAGGATTTTCCTGGGCTTCCCTGAGAATCTGTGTCGAAACGGTGTTAAATTGGACATGAAATGCACCAAGGGCAAAAAATGTCTGTATCATGCTTCCAAGATTGCTTTGGCCCCTGGGGGTGCTTACCAGCTCCTGGCTGAGCCTCAGGTTCAGAAGGGTTCCCCCTGAATGAACGTCCTGATTCAGCTTTGCCGCAGACCTCATTGCTGCCAACGGAGTTGATATATCGGTACCTGCAAAGGGAGACACTCCTTCCGAAAGAGGTTCGCCTGATTTTCTTCCGCATGGAGTGGCCCCCACAACCTTTCCTGCAGGCAGATAGTTTGAAATTCCCATGAAGGCGGTGTTGAAGCAGCTTCCGTTTATGTCCTTGTACCTGTGGCCCTCCCTGTAGTAATGGTTCGCCATTTTTACCGCAATATCATCAGCGTAGTCGTCATCATTTCCATACTTGGGTGATTTCAACGCTTTTTGTCTTAGTTCCTCGTAGCCTTCCCAGTTTGCGTCCAGAGCAGCCTTAAGCGTATTCATGTCGGCAGCCTTTTCTTCAAAAACCAGCTTTCTGATTGCTACAAGCGAATTTGACGTGACTGCCAGACCAATGCCAGTAAGAACAGGACCCAGGTTATATTTTGCACCTGCGTCCACAAGATCTTTTCCTTCTTCCATGCAGTTTTCTATGCATGATGAAAGAAACGGCCTTGGAACCATTTCCTTATGAATTGATTGAGCCGTAATGGATGAAACGACAGAATGTTTTATTAAATTGTCAAATTGCCTGTAGAAAGCTTTTTCAACTTCTTCATAGGACTTGAATTCACCCGGGTCTTTCTCATCGAGGCCCAGCTTCTCACCTGTTATCCTGCTGCAGCCTTTATTGAGGGCAAACTCCAGGGCTGCGGTTATATTTATGTTTACGGCAGATGTCCACTCGCCAGTTTTTCTAAAATGAGGCACAACGCAGCCGCAATTGTTCCAGTCCCTTGCATCCTCCGGTTCATAGCCGGCATTTATGAGCATCTGATAGCCTGCCTGGTCGCTGTGGATGGCAGGAAAACCGGTTCCCCTGCTCACAAGATGAGTTACGGCGCGCAGAAAATCAGCTGGGCAGTCCTGATGAATCCTGACACTTAGACCCGGCTGATGGGTCTTGACTTTTTCCGTTGCTTTCAGCGCCATGTAAGAAAGCTCATTAGTGGCATCCTTGCCGTCTCTTGTCCTGCCCCCGACGGTTAGGTTCTGAAACTGGTTGTATCCGGCAAAAAACTCCGCAGTGTTGGCTGAAATTGTCCAGACCCATTCGGAAAGCTTGAGCCACAGTGCTTCAATCAGTTCTTGCATTTCATCTTTTGTCATGATTCCATTAGCTATGTCCGATTTATAGTAAGGATACATGAACTGGTCGAATCTTCCGATATTTAAAGCCAGGGGATTTTCCGACAGTATTCCTCCGACCTGTGTGAACCACAAAAATTGTATAGCTTCATGGAATGTTGAAGGAGGATTTTCCGGAACCTTGCTGCACACCTCTGCTATCTTTCCCAGTTCCTTTTTCCTTTTTTGGTCCTCTTCCATTTCGGCCATTTCTCTTGCCTTGTCAGAGTATCTTTTGGCAAATGAAATTATGCCCTCGGAAGTTATTATGACGGATTGGTAAAATTCCTTCCTCTTCATGTTTTCATAGGTAACTTCCTTAAGTTCCTCAATGTGCGCCCTGGCTTCCCTTATGATTTCTGAAAAACCCTTCCTGAACAGCACATCCTCATAGTCGGGTGTTATTTCTCCAACAGCCTGCCTCCATTTTGAATCGTTGTCAACAATTCCTGTATCCACTGCAACCCTGGCAGTATCTTCAGGCAGCCTTGCTAGAAATGACTCCTCAAGAGATTTTCCTTTCCAGTATGGGAATATGTTCTCCCTTACAAACTGCCTTTGTTCGTCCGTCATAACATACGGGTCCTGAACCCTCTTATCGAAATTATCCATTTCCCTGTCAACCCATGTCCATGAAAATTCCGGCGTCAGAATGCCGCATTTTCTGAATTCTCCCACTGACCCCACAATAATTTCACCGTCAAATATTTTCACCTCCAGCTGTCGGCACGTATCTCTGAAAGCCTTTGCTCTCCTTATGGGAACAGGTTCACCTTCCGTGTTCATGTGTGACTGTGTCCATATTCTGGCTCTTTCATAAGATATGGCAGGTTTCGAGCTGATGTAGTTTTGTCTTGCATGTTCAATTCTTTCAGTTATCATGGTGCCTCCTTGTATGTTTTAACATAATTGATACGTTTTAACGCACCAACAGATTAAAAATTAACCAGAATATACATTCTGGAATTAATACTTCACTATGTTTTGAAAGATGACTTCTTCCTGATACGGGTTGCTGTAAGTATGGACTTTATCTGCATTGAACGAGAACGATGAAGGAGCTTCCAGCTCATATGTCCTGCCGTCAACAGCAATAATAAGCTTCCCCTGTGTCACCACCACATACTCCACGGTTGATGACTTGTGTGGCATGGATTCATGGCTGGCTCCCGGAAGCAGCTTTATATAAAAGTACTCAAACCCGGTAACGGGATTAAACGGAAATACATTGTAGAGTATCATTTTGTCTTCCGACTCAAGCACAGGTTCCAGGTCGTATATCCTGACAGCGTTTTTTTCCTCCTGTCCGGTGGCGAGGAGTTCGGAAAATGAAATCTTCAGGCCTGTGGCGATTTTCCACAAGGTGGATATGGTCGGAGTTGACTCGGCTCTTTCTATCTGACCGAGCATGGCCTTGCTCACACCCGTAAGATTTGATGTTTCTTCCAGAGTAAGCCCCTTTTCAGCTCTAGTCCTTTTCAATGTGCTGCTTATGTTTATTAACGGATCGTTCAACATATCACTTCCTGATTTATTTTCTTCAATTATATATTAATGTACAGCAATATGCAACACAAAATATAATAAATCGCACATTGTGCGTTATACCGTATTTCCAACTTCTTCATTTAATTCTTAATTGTTCATTCTCAATTCTTAATTGTTTTTTAAAGCATATCATAATATGAATAAATAATTAGGAGAATCTCATGAAAAAGGAAAATCTCATAGTAGGAACACTGGTTCTGACCTTTGCCACCACAATAGTGCGCATCGTGGGAATGATATTTCGCATTTATCTTGCCAACATTCTGGGGGCCCAGGGTATGGGCATTTACCAGCTCATACTTTCAGTATATTTTATGATGGTCACCCTGGCCACATCCGGCATCAGAATTGCAGTATCAAGATTGATATCAGAAGAACTTTCTTTAAGACATTACTCCAATGCCAGAAAGGTTCTGAGTCAGGCTGTGGCATTGTCCCTTGTAACCGGTTTCGCTTCTGCTTTCGCACTCTACTTTTTTGCAGAAGACATCGGTACTCACTTTTTGAATGAGCAAAGAACAGTCATGGCTCTCATGTACCTTGCCCCCAGCCTTCCCCTCATAGCCGTTTCTTCCTGTTACAAGGGATATTTCTTTGCCCTGGGCAAGGTTGTAAGGCCTTCAATCATTCAGGTAACAGAGCAGCTTGTACGAATTGCCGTTATCTTTTCCATAATGAATCAGTACCTTCCAAAGGGCATCGAATACGGCTGTGCTGCTGTATCCATAGGCATGACCGTAGAAGAGCTGTTTTCCCTGCTTCTGACATGGCTTTTCTACATATTCGACAAAAAACCGTTCTCGGGAAAAATACATCAGAAACCCGACAACATGATGTTCAAGATGCTGAAGATAATAGTTCCGCTGTCAGGAACCTCTTATTTGAACTCTATCCTTAGAACAGTTGAAAACGCCATGATTCCTGCAAGACTTCTAATTTACGGCGTGTCCTCGGAAATGGCCATGAGCCTTTATGGAATGGTCAAGGGAATGGTTCTCCCTCTGTTGTTTTTTCCGTCATCATTTTTGACTTCACTTTCATCCATCCTGATACCATCCGTTGCTGGCGATAATGCAGCGTCCAATGAAAAAAAAGTTTCGTCCACACTGTCAAGGGTCCTTCACTTCACTGCCATATCAGGCATTCTGGTTGTTACGGTGTTCATGTGGTTCCCAACGGAAATAGCCATGGCTGTTTACAACGACACTCAGGTTGGTCTGATGCTGAAACTCATATCCTTCGTGTGCCCGTTCATGTACCTGAATATGGTCATCTCCTCCATGCTCAACGCTCTGGGAGAACAGGTGACATCATTTAAAATCAACATTGTCGAATCTGTGCTGAAAATTTCAATAATATACTTCCTTGTACCGGTTTACGGCTTCAACGCGTACCTGTTTGCCTTGTTCCTTACTACCATACTCAACACACTTTTGTACACCGCAAGGCTTCTGAAGGTTTCCTGCATCGTGTTTGACATTTCAAACTGGATTTTCAAACCTGTGGCAGCAGCTTTTGGTGCAGGAGCTGCTGCCAGAAAGCTGTTTGAAATTTTTGTTCTGAACTCAACCAACAACATATTTTCACTTTTTTCTTCCATTATTATATTGTGTCTTTTGTACCTCATGGGACTCATAGCGCTGAAAAGCATTCATCTTGAATCCTTCAGGGAACTTAAACTTCCATGTAACAAATAGTCTTTATTGAACAAATTGCCATATTATCCATAGCATATTTCTCTCTTCTCTCCAAAAAATACACACAGTAACATTCAAGGAGAGATATATGCAGTACGACATAATTAACTTATTGTTTTTTTTCATCATCTACGGATTTCTTGGATTTGTTCTTGAAACTGCATTCAGAAGCATCGTGGAAAAAAAAGCTGTCATAAGCGGAGGCTTTCTGACTGATTATTTCTGTCCCCTTTACGGTGCATGCGCCCTGATTATCATACAGATATTCACGTTGAGCGAGGTAGTTATGAACAGTCGCCTTGCAGCGCTGATTACAGCAACCTTTGGTAGCATTGCAGCAGTAACATTGATGGAATATGCGGTCGGAAGACTGCTTGACAGGGTATTTCACCACAAGATGTGGGATTACGGAAAGCTGCCCTTCAACCTTCATACGTACATCTGCCTGGATTTTTCGCTCATGTGGGGAATCGTAGCCCTGATACTTGCCAACATTCTTCACCCTGCAATTGAAGTGGCTGTCTTATCCGTCGGAAGTCCGTTTAAATCGGCAGCGGTTTTTCTTGTTCTTTCAATTCTGATTGTGGACGGCTCCTACAACATGCGCAGAATGTACCACATGGATACGATCAGGTTATAACGGGTTATCTTAAATAAAAAAATGTCCCTTCCGGAACATTCTTCATTCTTTTTAGCTAGCCATTCAGCAGCAGTTCGTCTATGGGTCTTCCCGGCGGAACTATGGGGTACACGCTGCAGTCATGGTCGATCTTGCATTCAATGAACACCGGCTCATTTAGATTGTACGTTTCATCAAGAGCATTTTTAAGCTCTTCCAAAGTTTCAGCCTTATACGACTTGATGCCGTAGGCCGATGCAAGCATGCGGTAATCAACATCATCGTAGTTGTCGGTCTCTGAATACTTGGCGTTGCTGAACATTCTCTGCCACTGTCTTACCATTCCCAGAGTGTTGTTGTTGAACATGACAATTCTTATGGGAAGTTTGTACTTGGAAACCGTCACCAGCTCCTGGCAGTTCATTCTGAAGCTTCCGTCTCCGGTGATGAGGACAGTCCTTTTGTTGGGATTTCCTATTTGAGCCCCTATAGATGCCCCCAGCCCAAACCCCATGGTCCCTAGTCCCCCGGATGTGATGAACTCATTGGACTTATTGAATCTCCAGTACTGTCCCGTCCACATCTGGTGCTGTCCTACTTCTGTAGCAACAATTGTATTCTTACTGTACACGTTGTTTATTTCATTCAGTATGTTCTGCGGCACAAACTGTCCTTCCAGGTCATACTTCTGCTTGTTGTCCATAATCTCTTCCAGCCACTTGCTTCTGTTTTTTTTCTCTGACCCTTCAAGCAGCTTCCGTAGTATGTGCTTCATTTCTCCTATGAGAGGAATGCTTTCGTAGGTGTTCTTGTCAACTTCCGTGGAGTCTATGTCAATGTGGATGATCTTTGCACCGGGAGCAAATTTGTCAGGACTTCCTATGACTCTGTCGCTGAAGCGTGCGCCTATGGCAATTAAGAGATCGCAGTTGGTGACGGCCATGTTGGTTTCCAGTGAGCCGTGCATTCCAACAAACCCCAGGGACAGCCTGTTGCTTCTGGGTATGGTCCCGAGACCCATGAAACTGTTGCACACGGGTATGTCTGTTTTCTCAGCAAACTCCAGCAGCAACGAGTCATTTTTGGATATCCTCACACCGCCTCCCGCATATATTACCGGTTTTTGTGCGCTGTTTATAAGCTCTACGGCCAATTCCAGCATATGTTCATCCAAAGGTGCAGTAGCGTTCAGATTTTCATTTTCATCAGATTCTCCCTTGTATTCACACATATGCATGAATACATCCTTTGGAACATCCACAAGCACCGGGCCGGGCCTTCCTTCCATGGCCACTTCCACTGCCTCCCTCACAACAGCCTCCAGATTTTCAACCTTTCTCACAAGGTAATTGTGCTTTGTGACTGAAAGTGTCAGACCGGTGATGTCCACCTCCTGGAAAGAATCCTTCCCGATGAGCGGGTTGGCAACCTGCCCGCTTATGACCAGAAGCGGAACGGAATCCATATATGCGTTGGCGATTCCCGTAATTGCATTTGTGGCTCCCGGCCCGGATGTGGCAATGAAAACTCCCAGCTTTCCGGTGCTCCTGGCATAACCGTCTGCCGCATGCACTCCGTTCTGTTCGTGAGCAGGTCTGTATACCTTGAAATAATCAAGCTCATCATAAAGAGCATCGAAAAAAGGTATTACGGCACCGCCAGGATATCCAAACAATGTATCTATGCCCTTTTCTCTTAGGACTTTTAAAATTATCTGCGAGCCTGAATATTTCATACTTCCTCCTTGCAACTGCGTTTTATGTTATTCCTGTCCTTCAGCGCTTTTGCCTATCCAGGACATCATTGATCTCAATTTCTTGCCTGTTGTTATTATTGGATGTTCGAGATTATTTGCTTTCATGGCAAGGAATCTTGGCTTTCCTGCCTTGTTTTCAGATATCCAGTCATATGCGAATGTTCCATCCTGTATGTCTGAAAGAACCTGTTTCATTGCTTTTCTGGTATCATCAGTGATGATTTTTCTTTGTGTTATATAATCTCCGTATTCTGCTGTATCGCTTATGGAATATCTCATGTTTTCAAATCCGCCTTCATAAATAAGGTCAACTATGAGCTTCATTTCATGCAGGCATTCGAAATATGCTATTTCAGGTTGGTATCCTGCAGCTGTAAGGGTATCGAAGCCTGCTTTCATAAGCTCTGTAACTCCTCCGCAAAGAACTGCCTGCTCACCGAACAAATCTGTCTCAGTTTCTTCCTTGAATGTTGTTTCTATTACACCTGCTCTTGTTCCGCCTATTCCTTTTGCATATGCAAGAGTTATGTCCTTGCATCTTCCTGTATAATCCTGATACACGGCATATACGTCCGGAACACCCTTTCCTTCCATGTAAGTTCTTCTTACAAGATGTCCGGGTCCCTTTGGTGCTACCATGAAAACATCTATATTTTTAGGCGGAATTATCTGATGGAAGTGAATGTTGAATCCGTGAGCAAATGCCAAAGCATTTCCTTCTTCAAGATTCGGAGCTATGCTTTCTTCATAAATTTGCTTTTGAGCTGTGTCAGGAGCAAGAACCATGATCACATCTGCTTCCTTTGAAGCTTCGGCAACAGTCAGCACCTTAAGTCCGTGAGATTCTGCCTTTGCTCTTGAACGGCTTCCATCCTGAAGACCTACAACTACATTTACTCCGCTTTCTTTAAGGTTTAGGGCATGTGCGTGTCCCTGGCTTCCGTAACCTATGATAGCCACTGTTTTTCCTTCCAATACTTTTAAATCCGCATCCTTGTCGTAATACATTGTACCCATTTCTTTGTCCTCCTGGAATTTTAATTAATTATTATAGCTATGCCTGAATGGCTGGCTTCTCTAAACTGCCTATTGAACCTAGTTGCTCAAATACTCCTGAACATCGTAAACATCAACAAACTTTTTCATCTGAAGCATGGCTCTGTCAAAGCCCAGCTTCTTTTCATCATCCAGCATAACCCTGAATTCTGAGTTTTTCTCATCCAGTGAAACCATGCTGAATCCTTTTACGTCAAATTGCTTTCTTCTCAGTGTGGTCAGCACTCTAACCGCTGAATCCATTCCGCTTGAAACCTTAAAACTTATTGTTCTGCACATAATGACCTCCTGATTTTTGGTTTTCAACTTGATTTTGAAAGTTAGTCCATTCACAGTCTCATTCACCAATTTATTTGCTCCCTCCGGTCGCATAAATTGGGAATTCGTTGCGTTTGACCTACCAACCATCTGCCCTTCGCTGTCGCTCGTGCATATGGGGTTAGGTCATAAAAAAAACCTCTCGTCTCTATATACATGTAGATAGATGTATATAGGGACGAAAGGTCTTTCGCGGTACCACCCTATTTTACGATAAAAAAATATCGCCTCTTTCAAGTCGAAAAAACTGTAATGTTTTTTGAACTCTATTCTTGTAACGCAGAATTACGTCTTCGTCTACTCTGTTTCGACTCAGAAGCTCAGGAGTGATCATTATATCTTATAACACCGGTTTTCACCAAACACCGGCTCTCTGAAGTTATGTTCAGATACTTTTGTCTCCGTCAACGCTTTTTCTTAACTTGTTTTAGATTATACACAGGGCCGAATATAATGTCAACACCTTTTTTGAAAAAACTTTTAATATTTTTCTCAATAAATTTCTTGACAAATCCAAAACGCTGGTTTACAATCATATTCAATTTTATAGTTTCGTTGATGGAGACAGGTGTATATCAAATATTTACAGAGAACTGCCGGGCGGTGCGAGGCAGCAGTATAAATATGCACAGATCACTCCTGAGAACTTATCTGAAATACAGTAGGATATAGCGTCCGGCACCGTTACAATGCCAATGTTTGATAGAACAGATAAGAGGTGTTTTTTGCACAATTAAGGTGGTACCGCGGGTTTTCTCGTCCTTTAGGAGAGAGCCCGCTTTTTTATTTTATTAAATATTTAAATTATATAAGGAGTGTTGAAATTGAAGGAAAAAGAAATCCAGGAACTGATGAATTTGAATCATGAACAAAACATTAGAAAAGCTGCTGCCAACCTCAAAGGAGTTCTGAAAAGAACAGATTTGATTTACAGCGACTTCTTCAGCAGGGAATACAACAACAACGTGTACATCAAGCCTGAAAACCTTCAGGTTACAGGCTCGTTTAAGGTCAGGGGCGCATTCAATAAAATTGCAAATCTTACCGATGAAGAAAAATTAAAGGGCGTTGTTACTTCCTCTGCAGGAAACCACGCCCAGGGAGTTGCGCTTTCGGCTCAAAAATCAGGGATTCACGCTACCATCGTAATGCCCAAGGTAACACCGCTTATAAAAATCGAAGGTACGAAGTCCTACGGCTCCGAGGTTGTTATCCACGGCAATGTCTATGACGAGTCCTACGAGGAGGCCAGGAGGCTTTCCAAGGAAAAAGGACTTAAGTTTATCCACGCATTCGATGATTATGATGTCATATGCGGCCAGGGAACCATAGGGCTTGAAATACTTGAGGAGCTTGAAAATGTGGATGAAATCCTTGTGCCCGTGGGAGGCGGCGGATTAATCAGCGGAGTTGCACTCATTGCCAAAACCCTCAAGCCTTCAGTAAGAATAACCGGAGTTGAACCATCGGGAGCGCTGACCATGAAAAAATCCCTGGATAAGGGACATGTTTCAACATTGGAACGCTGCAAAACTACGGCTGAAGGAGTTGCGGTTAAAAGACCCGGCGATTTAACCTTCTCCATTGTAAACAGGTATGTGGACGGGATTATTGAAGTGACAGAAGAGGATATGATGGAAGCGCTGCTGCTGATGGTGGAAAAGCACAAGCTCATAGCAGAAACTTCCGGAATACTGCCCCTTGCAGCACTGAAGAAGCTTAACTTCAAAAACAAGAATGTTGCATGCATTGTGAGCGGCGGAAACATAGATGTGCTGACCATTTCCTCACTGATTAACAAAGGCCTTGTGTCAAGGGGAAGAATATTCTGTTTCACGGTGGAACTCCCGGACATACCGGGACAGCTTCTTAAGGTTGCCCAGGTTCTTGCAAATGCAGGCGCCAATGTTGTGAAACTTGAACACAACCAGTTCAAAGCCACTGACAGATTCATGAACGTGCAGCTTGAAGTGACCGTGGAAACCAACGGCAACAAACACATAAGCCAGATAATAGAAATGCTCCATGAAAATGAGCTTCACATCAAGAGAATATATTAAAAGGGACGCAGTCTCTTTTTTTATTCTTTACTCGTTATGCAGCCTCCAGCAGCTGAACAAGTGACATTCCACTTTCCAGCAGGCTGATGTAGTGATCTCTGCACATTTTAAACTCTTCAAATTTTTTAACAGTACCTTGTACGTCTCCGTATACCTTCCAGTATCCGCTGCATTTGTAATTTTTGCCTTTGAAGTTTATGAACCCCATGACGTCTTCAAGGGGATAACTTAAAAAAACACCTATTTCATGAGGAAATCCTCCTTCGCTCATTTTCTCCCTCAGCCTTCCCAGCACTGTATCAATTGAGCTATAGTCATCATAGCCACATGACTTTAGAAAAGATTCATTGCAGGAAATGCAAAGCTCTTCCCAAAGCTGAACCCTCCTGTAGACAAACAAAAGCACCCTTTCCCTTGATTCACGCAATATGTCAAAATAAATTCCCCTGCAGTTAAACTGCACGTTGTACTCTTCGAACCTTTCTCTTATGTCAGGCAGAAGAAACTTTTCCAGCGATAGAAGGTTGGCAGCCTTGATTCCTGCAAATGTGGGTGCGCAGTGATATGCCAGTTTATGTTCAATATCCATAAATTCACCTGTTAAACCTTTTTATGGTTAGCTGTAGCTAACTTTATGGCATTAAGCTATGCAGATTTAAAAATATTATGCACATACAAAAAAACAGCATCGTCTGCTATTTCAGAATGTAGACAAACTACGAATTTGTCATCCTGAACGTAAGCGAACGATCTTCTCGTGTTGAAATGATGAGATTCTTCAGGCTTTACCTTCAGAATGACATGTTCGAAAAACACTTTGTCGTCAGACTGAAACAGCATTGTGTGCTTTTTTTTGTATAAAATTATTGGCGAATGAGCTTCAGTGCATTGATAATTTTTGGAACAATCTGCTTTTTCCTCGAAACACACTTATCCACATACATGCCCTGGAATGTGTCTTCTCCCTCGAAAATACCTTTCACGAGACGTTCCTTTCCCGATGTGTAAAACATGTAGGAGCCTTCATTCACTATATCGGTTACGGCCATTATGATGAGGAAGTATTCCTTGTCTGCCGTTATGTCGTCAATAAGCTTTACGAATTCATCCTTCCTGCTCATGATCTGGTTTATATCCAGCGTGAACACCTGTGATATACCCACGTTCTTGTATTCAAGGTTGAACTTCTTGAAATCCTGGTATATTATTTCTTCCGTGGTTCTTCCCTCCAGTGACGTTCCTGCCTTGAACATTTCCATTGCATACTTATGCAGATCTATGTCCACGATTTTAAGGAGCTCTTCAACTGCATGCCTGTCCTTTTGTGTCGTCGTGGGAGACTTGAAAAGCAGAGTATCGGATATTATGCCGGACAGCATCAATCCTGCCACATCCCTGGTTATTTCAGCTCCGTTCTCCGTGTACATGTTAAAGATTATGGTATTTGAGCTGCCCACAGGATTGTTTCTGAAACTAATGGGTATTGCAGTCTTTATGTCTCCGATTTTGTGGTGGTCTATAACCTCCAGTATTTCAGCCTCCTCGATTCCTTCGGCGCTCTGGTTCATTTCGTTGTGATCCACAAGAATAACCCTCTTCCTCTGAGGATTGATCAGATGGTTTCTGCTCAGTAGTCCCAGATACTTCCTGTCTCTTGACACGACTGGGAACTTCGAATGTCTTGACTGCTCTATGTCTTCCTTGCAGTCGTTCAGGTAGTCCTCATCAAAAAACATCATGATGTCCTTGTCCTTCATTATGTCCTGCACATACTTTGAAAGCATTATGTTTTTTGCCGTATAATACGTCTGATATCCGGTGCTGAGGATGCTCACCTTGTTTTCAGATGCCAGATTCATGATTTCGTCGGTTATTTCCAGGTCTCCTGTAACTATTATGAGCTTGACCCCTATTTCAATGGAGTACCTTATGACGTCAAACCTGTCTCCGACAATGACAATTGAATTTTTATCGAGTATGTCCGACCTTCTTAAGGTTTTTTCCTCAAAGGATGCCACCACAACCTCTCCGTCAATTATGTCATCAAACTTTAGAATCCTTTTTCCAAGAAGCGTCTCAATAATATTGTCGTAAGTTGTGCAAAGATGCTTCTGGTCAGTGTTGATCAAGCTCATGGCAATGTCCTTCATGGTGATTATGCCTGACAGATTCCCATCACTGTCCACAATTGGCAGCGTCCTTAATTTATTTTCGTTCATGTAAAAATAGGCGAAGTGAACAGACTGAAACTTCTCGAAAGGCTTTATCCTCTCATAGTCCAGGTCCTTAATCTGTATCTTCACATTTTGAAGAAGCTTCGGTACCTCAACACCGAAGTGATTCAAAGCAAATTCTGTTTCCGTGTTTATACTTCCCAGCACGTATGGCTCTGAAGGCTCACCAAGGCTGTTCTTGAGCCTTGACAGTGCTATTGCCGCGCACACGCTGTCCGTATCCGGTGTCTTGTGTCCAAAAATTAAATTGTGTTTCATGTGTTCTCCTTGTATTATTTGCTTTCCCATCTTAAATCCATGCCATAAAATTTCAGAGGCACGAAGTTATTGAAGACCCTTGACATTATTCTGTCCGTATAAGTGTCCCTGAGCTGTTCCAGAGAAAGGTTTGTTGAAATAATGGTCTTCCTTTCGGTTATGAGCCTTTCATTGATGATGTTGAAAAGCTCGGCATTTGTAAATGAGTTGTTGAACTCTGTTCCAAGGTCGTCGATTATCAGAAGGTCGCAGTCAAAAATCATGTTGTAGTTCATCCTGTTTTCTTCAGTTTCGGCCTGCTTGTTGAACTTGTGGTTTTCCACAATTTCAAACAGCGAGAAGGCCGTTTCGTAAAGTACGCTTACTTCCTTGTCTATTAAAGCCTTGGCAATGCAGTTGCACATAAATGTCTTCCCCAATCCTGTTCCGCCGTAAAAAAGAAGATTCATGCTTGCTTTGTGAAAATTTATGCAGAAATCCTCGCTGGTCTCCAGTATGTTGTACATGTTTTGCTTTGGTGTCAGCTTTTCATTTTTGTATCCTTCGTTGCTGAAGATGCCTATGTCAAAAGTGTCGAAATTTTCCTTCCTGAGCATATGAACCATGTTGGACATGGTATAAAGGTGATTTATTATCTGTTTATTCAGACAGCTGCATTTTTTCTTGTCAGGAAGATAACCGGTGTCGCTGCACCTTTCGCACTCGTACTTCGGTTCAAGATATTTGTCGTCTATGTTGTTTTCTTTGTAGATTATTCTCCTTCTTATCTTAAGCTCCTCAAGCCTTTCCTTAAGCATGTTCACCTGTTCAATGATGTTATCGGGCCGCATCAGGTACAGCCTGGACAGATTTATGCTTGCGAGCTTCAGCTCCCTGTCAATCTCTTCAAGCTCCGGCAGTGATTTGTATAGATTTTCCCTCCTCAAGTCTGCATCCCGGGCAGCCTTGAGGCGCTTCTTGTTATATTCTGTCATTATGTTATCTAGTATCTGCTTATTCATTGTCCTCTCCTTCCTCAGGCATTTGAAGACCCAGTTTGTTCAGTTTTTTTTCAAACCTTTTTCTCACAATCTGTTCAAGCTCTTCTTCCGAATAGTCCTTGTCCTTCTGCTCAAAGTTGTGGAATTTGTTTTTTTGTTTTGTCGTTTCCTTAGCTGCAGTCTTGGTTTTAGGTTCTGGTTTTTTGTCCTTAGCCAAGTCCTCAACATTCTTGATTCCTTTTTCATACCAGCTGCTCATGATTGAATCGAAGTAGTTTATGTTTGGATTGTTAATTTTTGTTGAATTCTCCAGGCACTTCAAAATCATTTCCATAGAGAATCCCCACGTATCGATCCATTTGTCAATTGTCTTCATTTCAGCCTCAGTCAGTGTCCTGTTGAAGCCAAGTGATTTGCTTATGCGGGAGTACATTGAGAATCTGTCGTTTCTTTTCTCCAAAAACTCAACCATGGACTCAATGTCGTTTACTCCTTCGTCATGCCACGCGGAAACTACTGACTCAATGTAGCTGAATCTTTTTACTTTCTTGTTGTTGATGCAGTAGCTGAAAGCCTGAGCCATGATTTCCGGTTTTGTTTTGTAGGTGTTCAGCCACGATACAATTTTTTGTTTTTCACTTATTTTCAACGGACGTCCAAACATTTCCTCGATTTCTTCCATCATTTTTTTATTTTCTGCATTTCTTGACGAGGAAATAAGCTCATCCTTTTCGGCATTGTTTTTTTCCGGCATATTTTTTGCTATATGCTTGTAAACATTGTCTATATAAAGCTGCTTTAGGTTTACAAATTCAACTGCATAGTTGTACTCTTCTTCAGTTTCATGCCTGATTACAATGCCTTCCTTCTCCCAGTAAGACCATGCGTTCAGCACGTCAGAAAGTGGAAGTTTCAAGTCTTTGGCTATTGTTTCGTTGTTGAAGTTATTCTGTCTGTCCCTGGCATATTTGTATCCCATGAGATAGATTTTAACATATGTCCCATCAGCCAGGGGCATGTAGTCATTGATAAAAATATTCTCAACAGGGGTATCCCCCAAATCTATTTTCATTTCCTGAAGAATAAAATACATAAATTTCTCCTATTTTGGCAATAATATGTTGTAATAAACTGTAATGTGTTTGTAATATATTTGTAATAATTTTATTATGTTTTTGTGAAAACATTTGTCTGGATATCTTGTTGACAATCTATCATATTTAATACTATAATATTAGAAAATGATTAATTAAAGTAGTATGTTTATAGACTATATTTCATTATATCATTTTTTAAAATAAAAGAAAAATAAATTTTTTCTTAGTAATGTAACAACGAAATTTAACCAGGAAGTATACTATGAAAAAACTAAATTTGCAGTTTAAGACAAACCCGACAATTAACAAGACCGTAGAAATCTTTAAACAACTCCCCTCAATCAAAGAAAGACAAGTCTTCCAAAAATTCAATTCCTTAAATAAGCAAGTCAAAGGCGCAATTGTTCTCACATGCGCAACAACATTGGTTTTAAGCGGTACGTACACCTTAAAATACTTGGATACCCATGAAAACAATGTATTCTCAACAGACAGTTTTTCAGTATTGGCAGAAGGAAAGGAACTTTGCAAAATCAGAGATCCTGAACTGGTAGACGCTGCTCTAGAAGAACTTGAAAAAAACCTTGAAACACAGTATCAGCATGACATTTCTATTGAAAACAGCTTCGAAATCCAGCCGTCTAAAGCCAAGGACAAGGAAATTGCCACTGAAGAACAACTTTATGACATACTGGCAGATAATGCAGATTACTCAATCATGGCATATGCCATCAGTGTCAACGGAAACCAGGTGGGACTGGTAAATTCCGAACAAGAGGCAAATACAGTACTCACTGAAGTCACAAACTATTTCACTCAAAGTTACGTAGAAGAATCCATAATTGATGTGGAAACCGAAGAAACTGTGAAAATAGAACAGGTGAATGCATCAAGCACAGAAATTCAGAGTGTGGAAGAATTGGTGAACTACATAATAAAGGGAACCGAGGAAGAACAGAAATATGTGGTTGAACAAGGCGACACATATTGGACTATCGCACAGTACTTCAACATGACTCTGGATGAACTGATTTCAGCAAACCCAAATTCGGATTCAGAACACATTCAAATAGGCGATGAGCTGAATCTGGTAGTTCCGAAGCCATTTATCAACGTTCAGGTAAAAAGAAAGGTAACTCAGGAAGAAAAAACTCCATTCGAAACCGAATACCAGTACGTATCGTACATGTACAACGACGAGCAGGTTGTTGAAAGAAAAGGTGAATACGGGGTTTCAGAAATTGAATCAATCGTAACAGAAGAAAACGGAATTCAGATAGCAAAAGAAGTAGTATCCGAAAAGGTAATTACACAACCCACAACAGAAATTGTTACAACAGGTACACAGGATCCGCCGCCGAGAATCGGAACAGGAACATTCATCAATCCCCTTCCGGGCGCAACAATATCTTCAAGATTCGGATCGAGAAGCGGAGGCTTCCACAGAGGTATAGACATGGCTAAATCCCCAGGGTCATCCATAAAGGCTGCCGATGGCGGCACGGTAATATCCGCAGGATGGGACGGAAGCTACGGTTATTCAATACTTATAAACCACGGAGGCGGTTTTACCTCAAGATATGCACACTGCAGCGCCATCTACGTATCAGCCGGCGACAAGGTGTATCAGGGGCAAATAATCGCAGCGGTAGGTTCAACAGGAGTATCCACAGGGCCTCACCTTCACTTTGAAATCATGAAGTACGGCTCGGTTGTAAATCCTGCTTCATACATTTATTAATAAGAATGCACAGCCGCTTTTTAGCGGCTTTTTTATTTTTAAATGTTACATTTTCTTTAATAGAAATTTCAGCTAATAATGACAGATTTTTAATTATTTTTTTGCTTGCATTTTTACTCCTTCCGTAATATTATGAAAAAGTGTTATGGAAGCATGACGCGGGACAGCCGGCAGTTCATCCGGGAAAATCTAATTTCATAAAGGATGGGACAATGATATATTTCGATAACAGATTTATGGAAGTTGCAGGACCAATCATCGAACATGAGGAATATCAGCAGATGAGATACATCAAACATCATGATGAAAGTGTTTTTGAACATTCCGTAAAGGTTGCCTTCTATGCCTACCAGATGGCATATAAGCGCAATTTAGACTGGGAATCCACCATCAGAGGGGCATTGCTTCACGATTTCTTTCTGTATAAGTTTAAAAAGACTTTCAGCCCCAGAATCATAACCGATTCTATAAAACATGCAATAATACATCCGATAATAGCTTTTGACAATGCAAGCAGATATTTCGACCTGAACAAGAAGGAAGAAAACATAATCAAGGGCCACATGTTTCCATTCGGAGCTCCAAAGTCCAAGGAAGCATGGATAGTGACCTATGTGGATAAGTACATTGCAGTTTTTGAATATGCCTCAAACTTCAAAAAAATGGTATATTCGGCAAAATCAAAACAAGCAGCTTATAACGTTGAATAGAATATGACATAAACAAGATGCGGGAGCATCTTTTTTTTGTTTTCTTTGTCAGGCAATGCTTCTGTTTTCCTGCACTTTCTAAATATTTTGCTTAAAGTGTTTATTTGTTTCATAAATGGGTAATATCTAAGTATATTAATAATAAATAACTTGAAAGGGGCTGACCGCATGAAGATATCTATATATGGCAAAAACATACAGCTAACAGATGCATTAAGGGAGGCAGCAATCAAAAAAATAACCCGCCTGGATAAGTTTTTCCAGCAGGATATTGAAGCAAAAGTAGTATTAAGCATCGAAAAGAAAATCCAAAAAGTTGAGGTGACTATTCCTTTCAATGGCAGAATAATCCGTGTGGAAGAATTCTCGGATGACATGTATAACGCTCTTGATGAAGCAGTTGAATCATTGGAGCAGCAAATCAGAAAATTTAAAACAAAACTTCAGGACAAAAAACATTTAAACGAATCAATAAAATTTGAAAATATAGAACCTCTTGATGATGAGGAGGAAGATGAATTTAAAGTCGTAAAAACTAAGCGCTTTGCCATAAAGCCTATGAACATAGAAGAAGCAATACTGCAGATGGATCTGCTCAAACATAACTTTTTCGTTTTCTTAAACGCAGATACTGAGGAAGTAAATGTTGTTTACAAAAGAAAAGATGAAAATTATGGATTGATTGAACCAGAATTATAGATAAGCATAACTTACCTCCGAATTATAACAGAAAGACGCAGCCTTGGTTGCGTCTTTCTGCACGTCATCACTTTCTTAAACATAAAAGAACCTATTGTCAACAGGCTCTTTCAGTTATCCGTATCGATTTGTAAACGGCTATATTTGTAAAAACTTTGTCTTCAACAAATTAAATTTCAATTACCATATTCCCCCGAATATCCCCAACAATTTATTGTACGGTGCTCTTGTGCATTTATGCTTTTACTAATGCTTACAACAAATCAATACCGGAACATTTATATTATATAGTATTTTTAACATTTTGAATGTCGAATAATGTCAATTTCCAATCAATTTGATCTATTAATAAATATTCTTCCATATAAACTAACAAACTTGTCCACAGTAGTGGATAAGTTGTGAAAAGTTTCAAAATTAAATACATTGAAATTTCAACGAAAAGTTTTTTTGAAAAGCTTCGAAATAGTACTTGACAAAAGTTACGCTTAGATTTTTCATATCGGTGAGTTGTTAACAATTTTGTCCACAGGTGTGGATAACTTGAAATATTGGAGAACAAATCTTCTGTTTTTCAATCTTTATTAAATAATTTTAATCTGTTTTGACAATAATTTAAGCTTTCGGACAGTTTTAAACAAAGTTCTATAGATCAATATTTTTAAATTTATTACACTGTGAATATTTAAAAGTTATGATTCTTGATTTGCAATTACAAACTCACCGCAACAATTCTCCTTATTGTATGTAAAATTTAAAAAACTATAGATATACTAAGAACTTTATGATATACTACTGAATTGATATAAAATAAAATCTATCGGAGCATCTAATGTTATTCATCACAAGCAAGTATCTGAAACCGGGTATGATATTAGCAAAAGACATTTTTTTATATAACAACAGCAACTTCAATACCCTGCTCCTTACAAGAGGACAGGTTTTGAACAATACCTTCATCGATAGAATGATCTACCATGAAATTGACGGTGCATACATAGAAAGCGATGCTTTTGAGGACATAAAACCTGATTCCTGCATCGACGAAGTATTGAAATCCAAGTCCTTAAGAAGAATAAAGGATGTTTACAACGAATTCAAAGTGAGCTCAGGCAAAATAAACACATCTGAAATACGGCAGCTTTCTTCTGTTGTAAGCGACCTGGTTAACGAGCTGTTTTACAAGGAAGATCTCACATACAACATAATGGATTTCAAAAACTTTGACAGCAATACCTATCAGCACTGCCTGAATGTGGCGATCTTAAGCATTTCAACGGGAATATCCATGGGTCTTACTGAACACATGCTGCATGAGCTTGGAATGGCCGGTCTTCTTCACGACATAGGAAAAATGACAGTGCCGCTGGAAATCTTAAATAAACCGGGAAAGCTGACTGAAGAAGAATTTGCTCTCATGAAGTCCCACCCCACGAATGCGGTTAATCAGCTCAGAAACATTGTTTCTTTCAGCGTACTGTCAGGAATTCAAAGCCACCATGAAAAGCTGGACGGAACAGGTTACCCTCACGGCTTAAGCGGAAAAAACATTCATCTGTATGCCAAAATCCTGGCGGTTTGCGATGTGTACGATGCGCTTACTTCAGACAGGTCTTACAGGATATCAGCCTTTCCCAGCGAGGTAGTTGAATATGTAATGGGTTGTGTCGATACACATTTTGATTATGACATATTAACAAATTTTCTGAAGGTAATAGTAGCGTACCCCATAGGAACATTTGTGAGACTGAGCGACAAGAATATTGCCGTTGTAGTCAAAAACAATCCCGAAAATATAATGAGACCTGTAATAAGGATAATAAACGAGGACGGTACCGTAGGCGATGATATTGACCTGTTGTACGACAAAAGCTACATGGACATAACAATTACAGACATGGCTTACGACTATGACGGAAACGGGCTTGCAGGTGTCCTCAAATCTACAATAGGAATGAAAATAAAAACAAGTTAAATATTTTATTGATTTAAGGGCTGCCCTAAGGCAGCCTTTGTTGTTCTTGAATCTCTTATTGCTGGCTGATGGATCAATGGCTGTACCAATAACCAAATATGAGTTTATGAATATAATACTATAAACCATTTTGGGAAGTGATAATATGGACTTTGAAAAACTCATTGAGTTGGCAGTTCCTGTATTGACCGTCATTTTCGGAGCCCTGGCGGCATACTTGAAAACCAATGAAAAGATCCTGAACAGATCCATACAATATATTGCCGAAGCTGAAGAAATGTATAAGGACGTCAGCAAGGCAGGAGGCCAGAAATTCTCTTGGGTTGTGGATACCCTGTACAACATGGTTCCGTCGCCTTTAAAGATAGTTTTTACCAAAAAATGCATTGAAAAGATAGTTCAGGCAACCTTCAATGGTATTGAAGCATATGCCAAAACACAGATTGACAAGGCTGTGGACAGATATATGGAAACCAAGGAAAATACCGCTGGTAAAAAATCAAAAACAACCCAACAGCAAAATAGCGGTGAGCGCAATGATTAAATTAGATCACCTTCCATTGAGCAGCTTAAGCGTAACCAGCCCCTACGGCCTCAGAAACGTAACCGTAGGTGGTACAACGTACTGGTGGCACAACGGAGTGGATTTCAGCGCAGAAGTCAACACTCCCGTATATGCGGCCGCAGAAGGCACTGTTAAGGCTGTCAGATACAACGAAGGCGGATACGGTTATTACGCAGCCCTGGACCATGGAAACTTCGGCACCCTATACGCCCACCTTTCAAACCTGTCAGTAACTGAAGGAGACCTTGTCTCTGCCGGAGACCTCATAGGCTATTCTGGCAGCACAGGTGCAGCCACAGGACCCCATCTGCACTTTGAGCTGAGAATAGGCTCCTACGATAATTTCTGGGACCGGGCTAGGTGCGACAGCAATGTTTTCATGCGAACATCCGATCCAATGGTATTCATTGATGAATACCTGGAAAAGCAAAAAGACATTTCCGTTGAGACTGCAGTAAGCATTGTCAAATCAAGGGCGAATCTTGAAGACAAGACTATAGACTACATGGTCAACGACTATAAATTTGGCACAGATCTGGTTAAAAAACTGGCCAAAGCTATAATGTGAACAATACAAAAACCCGTCACCGGCGGGTTCAGACTATTGACAAACCCCGAATATGTCATCCTGAGCACTGGCAAAGGATCTCCTAATGCAGAAATGATGAGATTCTTCGGACTACGTCCTCAGAATGACCCGTTCAGAAGTTGCTTTGTCGTTGAACTGGACACGTTTCAGCGGGTTTTCTGTTGTGATGATTTATGAATATTTTGGAAAAAACGGTTTAATGTTTTCCTGGAATATGTTACAATGTAAACACTAAATTCAGGAGCAAATTATGTTTATAACTAAAAACAAACTTAGACCAGGCATGATTTTATCCAAGAACATATACGACAACTATGATTTCAACATGGTGCTTCTTGCCAAGGGACAAATACTGAACGACCATTACATAAAAAAAATTTATGATTACGGAATAGAAGGTGCATTCATAAAGAATAATGCCTTCTCAGACCTTGAATTTGAACCTGAGATAGATGCCAGACTGGAGGCAAAGGCCCTGAATGAAGTGCGGGAGCTTTTTTCAGGATTGTACAGAAACAAGGGGCATGTTTCGCAATCATCAATTCTAGGAATCTCTGAAGTTGTAGACGAATTGATAGCAGACATATCCTATAAAAAGGAACTGACAACTGACATAATCGATTTCAAACACCATGACGAATACACGTATCAACACTGCCTCAGTGTTGCCAACTTAAGCATATCTACCGGAATTGCCATGGGACTTGACCGAAATAGCCTGCATGATTTGGGAATGGCAGGTTTCCTCCATGACATAGGAAAGACACTCATTCCACTGGAAATTATCAACAAACCAGGAAAACTTACTCCCGAGGAATTTGACATCATTAAAATGCATCCTTCCAATGGTGTTCGTATGCTGAAAGGTCTTGTTTCCGAAGAAATACTTGAGGCAATAATGTGCCATCATGAAAAGGAAGACGGTTCCGGTTATCCCAACGGCATATATCAGGACGACATCCCTTTTTACAGTAAAATACTGTCTATATGCGACGTTTATCACGCGCTGTCATCAGACAGGTCCTACAGAAAAACATGCTTTCCCAATGAGGTTATGGAGTACCTGATGGGTTGTGCTGATTCACACTTTAATTATGACATTCTTCGTGTTTTTCTAAAAAACATAGTTGCTTTTCCGGTTGGTACTTTTGTGAAGCTAAGTAACGGAATGATAGGTGTAGTAATAAAAAATTATGCGGATAACAACATGCGCCCCATTGTCAGAACCGTGAATCAGGACAACACGGTGGGAGAAGACATTGATCTTTTCGGGGATTACAGGTACACGAACACAACTATAGTAGATATGGCATACGATGCAGCTGCCATAGATTTCGTCAACATCAAATAAACAGATGAGGAGTAAATATGGAAAATAATATCGAATACATCGTAAGCGCGTGTCTGTGCGGCGAAAAATGCCGTTATGACGGCAAATCAAGCCTTTCCCAAAATGTTAAAAAGCTTGTTGATGATGGAAGAGCAATAATGGCTTGCCCTGAAATAGAAGGAAAACTTTCAGTTCCAAGACATCCATGTGAAATCAGCAGAAGCAGGATCATAAACGACCACGGCGAGGACATGACGGAAAACTTTATGGAAGGTGCTCGTAAGGTGCTTGAACTGGCAGAAAAGCACAACATAAAAAAAGCGATCCTAAAGGAAAAAAGTCCTTCCTGCGGCAGCAAATTCGTCTATGACGGCACTTTCAGCCGAAAGCTTGTAAAAGGTCAAGGCATTACAACTAAACTTTTAAGAGAACACGGAATCGAAGTTATCAGTGACGAAGACTTTTAACAAGACTATCAAAGATGCTTAACTGTTCCAAATCTTATGGGCTAACAGTACCGATAAAGACTTAATGCTTCCACTTAAATTTTAAATTTAATAAAAAATTTAGTTATTTATTTAGATTGACAAACATTACAATATTAAATATAATTATAGTTACAATTAATTAGCATGTGATAAAGGCAAACTCAGTGAAAGCTGAGGACGCAAAGCCACGGGCCTAAAGTCAATTCCAGGGCAGCCGGGTTACCAATATTGCGAATACTGAAATGTATAAGCTCTGTTTGGATACACCCCAGGCAGAGCTATTTTTTATATTCTCACCATATAAAATATGCTCAGGCTAATTAAAATTTTGTTAGATCATTCGAAAGGAATAGAGCTGATGATTAAAGTTAAACAAGACGGAAGCATTGACATGAGTGTATTAGAAATAAGCGACATAGTTGACATAAGCTTATTGCAGAAATTTCAGGACAATTTTGCCATAGGCATGAATTGTGCAAGCGTAACAGTTGACAGGGATGGAAATCCCATTACAAAACCAAGTTCCTACACACGATTCTGTGAAGGATACGTGCACGGATCTTCCATCGGAGACAGCAGATGCGCAAACTCCCATAACCGCATGGGACAGAAAGCCGCCAGCTCAGGCAGACCCTTTGTGGGACCATGTCACGCAGGGTTGATTGACTTTGCTGCTCCTGTCATCATTAACAATGAACTTTTGGGCACCGTACTGGGCGGACAAATTTTGTCTGACACTCCAAAAGAAGAATTATACCGCAAAATTGCACAGGAAATCGGCGTTGATGAGGCAGGACTTGTAAATGCTGTAAATCAGATTACAGTCACAGACATGGACAACATCAACGCTGCAGCCGAAGTGCTTTTTATCGTTGTCAACACGCTTGTTGAAAACGGTTACGCAAGAATCAAGCTGGAAGTTGTTGCAAAAAAACTCTCCAGCAAATTTATGGATATTGCGTCTGCATTTCAGGAGTTGGCTGCATCTGCACAGATAATCTCCCAGCAGCAGCAAGCGCTCAACAATGAAATTACACAGGTTGGAAAGGTAACAGAAGAGATAAACGACGTATTGAAGTTCATTTCTCAAATTGCCATGAACACAAAACTTCTCGGTTTCAATGCTTCAATAGAAGCTGCCCATGCAGGTACTGCCGGAAGAGGCTTTGCAGTTGTCGCAGATGAGATCAAGATCCTGTCCGATAAGTCAAAGGAAACAGCAGATAATATTTTAGAATTAACTGCGCAGATTAAAAAATCAGTAAATTCAACAACTGATCACTCACATGAAACGCTGCAGACTACTGAACAGCAAACAGCTGCAATGGAAGAAGTATCATCTGCCGTACAGGAAATTGTAAGCCTGGCTGACGAACTGAACAATATGATGAAATCAGTAAATTAACCACCAGAATCACTACAGCTTTCGCAATTTCTGCATGATCAATTGCTATACCAACCTTATTAATGTACAGCACACACCCCCTTCAGCTTTGCTGTCGGGGGTTTATATGCTGTCATGTGTCAATAAAGTCTTTTAAATACCCATCATGACCGCAATTACTATGAGTATAGCTTGAAGAGTAAACATCATAACAAACAAAGGCGTTATAAACTTATACCACTTGTCCATGCCTACTCCCATTATCCCACATTCCACAGCAACTGCTGTAGGCCAGAACATATTTGAAAATCCGTCTCCAAATTGGTATGCGGTAACTGCAACTTCACGGCTGACACCAATCAGGTCGGAAAGAGGAGCCATGATCGGCATCATGACAACAGCCTGACCTGAACCTGAAGGTATGAAGAAGTTTATCAGGTTCTGAACAACCAGCATTCCGATTGCGGATACGCTGTGTGGCAAATTCTGTATTATATTTGAAAGATACAATACAGCCGTGTCTATTACATTTGCTTGAGACATAATTACTTCAATAGAACGGGAAAGCCCTATCAATAATACACCGTAAATGGCAGTTGATGAAGATTCAACGAAAGCTTCCGCTATTTCTTTTGAACTCATTTTATTTAACAAACCTGTTGCAATCATCCATATTATGAAAAGTGCCGAAAGTTCCTGAAGATAAAAGCCCAGCACTCCAACCGTATAGGCAATTATAACTATTAAAGCCCCAAATCCAAGCAATGTAATCTTTTGCTGCAGTGTGAACGGCAGTTTCATAACCTCTTCACGGCTTAAAACACCCTTGTATTCATGTTGCTTTTCACCATATACGTAGCTTTTTGCAGGGTCCTTACGTATCCTTGCTGCATACCACATGACATAGGATATGGACAGCGCCATAAACAGAACAAATGCCGCTATCCTGAAAAGGGTAAGCTTTTGTGAAATAAGCGGAATACCTGCAATACTGCTTGCTATTCCTATGGTAAACGGATTGATTGTAGCTGCCGCAAAACCTGTGGCTACACTTACAAATACTATTCCTCCGCCCACTAGGCGGTCATACCCCAGAGTCATGGCAATGACAATGAACGCAGGTATTAATCCGTATGTCTCTTCATACATTCCGAATGTGCTGCCAGCAATGCCGAAAACCACCATGAAAATTGGAATCAGCAGATAATCCCTCTTGCCTAAGGTTCTTAATATGGACCCAACCATTGCATTCAATGTTCCTGTCTTCATAAGAAGAAAAACATAGCCTGATGCAAAGATTACAAAGAAAATTATATCTCCGGCATTGACCATGCCTTCATACAGTGCCATAAAGAATCCCCATGCTCCTACCGGAGACGCATCCACTTGCTGATAGCTTCCCGGCACAACCAGTTCTCTGCCTAGTTCTGCGTTTTCAACCCTTTCAAAAGTACCTGCAGGTAAAACCCACGTAAGTAATGTACAAAAGACAATAATAATAAGTAAAATTACATAAGCATGAGGCATTTCAAACTTTCTCTTTTTTTGACTTTTATTTGCTTCCATTTTGCAAACTCCTTTTTATATTTATAATACCAGTGAATCCCTGCTCAACAATGTTTTTGCAACGGTCAATGCATATACTTCTGCAGCCTTTATAAATTTGTCTATGCAAATAAATTCATCCTTCTGATGTGATCTATCCTCATCCCCTGTAAACAAAGGGCCAAAAGCTACAGAATTAGGCATGGCCTTAGCGTAAGTTGTCCCTCCTGCCAATATGAAATCAGCCTTTTTATCAGTTGACATTTCATATGCTTCTTCTAAAATTTTTATAAACTTGTGACTTCTCGGTACATAGAGAGGCTCCAGATAATCCGTAATCTTAAAAGAAAAACCGTATTTCTTGCCTAGAATGCGAAAAGCATCCGTCACTTCATCTCTTGTTGTTCCGTACACAGTGCGGGCACTCAGACAAAGGTGTATTCCTTTGTCAATGTATGCCATTGTAGGAACAACTGTGGTTTTACCCATTTCTTCTCCGTCTATTTCCTCCCTATGATTGGGCAGTCCCAGCAAATCACCATGGAAGTTATTGAGAAAACTGTCATTTACAAATCTGGCAAAACTGCTGACTGCAGCATTGTTCATGGTCAGCTCCAGCAGGAAACCGCACAACGTCACCAATGCATTGTCCCCCTGTTCTGGAAGGCTTGAGTGTGCTGCCTTGCCCGTAGCGGTAACCCGGACAACTCCGTCATCCTTCTCCATCACTGTAAGCTTATGATCTTCATGGGATTCATTGTATTCAGCAACCTTACTTTTCAACATATCCATGCTGCCCTTAAATGTAGCTTGTGCCTTGTCAGGAATTGAATTTACCGCTTCTCCCGAGTTAATGTCCAAGATGTGAAATTCTCCCGCAAAAGGTTCTTCATCAAAGTTTATCAACAGTTCACAATTCCCTTTTTCCCTGTTAATTATGGGAAATTCCCCGTCAGGCGTAAATCCATAATCCGGCAGCTTATGGCCTTCACTTTTATAAAGTGCTATATCATCCCAAACTATTTCCTCTCTTGTGCCTACTATCAGTTCGGCTCTTTTGTAAATGGGCATGTTCAGCGACTTAACGGCTGCCAATGCGTAAAGGGAAGCAATTACCATGCCCTTATCGTCAACTATTCCTCGGCCGTATATTTTGTCATCCAGCCGCTCCCCGTAGGGTGAATATGTCCATGAGTCCAGGTCTCCAAAAGGCACAACATCCACATGCGCAAGTATGCCAAGGGTTTCTTCTCCTTCCCCGAAGAACACTACACCAACTTCACCGTTTGCCCGTACTTCTGTTTCAAATCCCAATCCTTGGGCTATTTCCATAACCTCCTTCAGCGCCCTTGTCACTTCAACTCTGTCATAAGATTCAGAGTTGATTTTTAGGATTTTCATAGTGTCAGATATCATGGATTCCTCATTTGCTTTAATCCATGACTTGATTTTTGAATGCAAGCCTTCCACTTTCCACCTCCTATAATTCCACTTTCTTTCCATCCTTGTATATGCAGGTTATTGCATCTTTAACACACCTTATGTCCTTAAGCGGATTACCGTCAACAACCACCAGATCAGCAGCCTTTCCTGCTTCAATGGTGCCTACCTTATTATCTATCATAGCTATTTCTGCGCTGTACCTGGTGGCCTGAAGCAATATGTCCAATGGACTCATCCCAAGCAAGTCATGCCTTATGATGAATTCTTTGCCGTTCTCTCCGTGTAAGCAGTCAGGTACGCCCATATCAGTTCCAAACCCCAGTTTCAAACCCGCCTTGTACGCATTTTTGATGCTTCTTTCTATGGCTGAAAGCATAGGCTCTATCTTTTCCCACTCCCTGGGATTATTTCTTGTAGCTTCATCCCAGGTGAACAATCCAATTACTGTAGGAACCAAGAACGACCCTTCGGCTTTCAATTCCTCTATGCCCGCTTCATCGACCATGGATCCGTGCTCTATTGTCCGTACTTTGCAGCGTATGGCTTGTCTTACTGCGCTTGGTCCATGAGCATGGACTGCCACATAGGAATTTTTCATGGAAGCTATCTCAACCAAAGCCTTTAACTCTTCATCCAGGGCTATTGCTGCGCCGGGTTCACCTCCGGGATTCATAAACGCACCGGACCCCATGACTTTTATGTAATCAGCACCCGCTTTAAACTCTTCTCTCGCAAAAGCAATGGCTTCATCTCGGCCGTTGAATTCTGAGTACAAACCATGAAAATAATCATTTCCTGTCTCTGTAGGTGTCAAAATTTTTCCGCAGGCTAAAATGTTGGGCCCCAGTATGCGTCCGGAATTTATTTCATTTCTTAAGGATGTGGCAGCTCCATAGGCTGCCCCCGCATCTCTCAGTGTAGTGAATCCTGCTTTCAATGAGGATTGGGCATACCGCATGGCATCCAAAACCTGTTTTCCGACAGTCCTGATATTGTCTTCCAAGACACTGCCGGCTGAAAGCCCCAGATGAACATGCAAGTCTATAAAACCTGGCAATACGGTCCTGCCTCCCATATCGACTACCTGTTCAAAAAAACCGTCACGAGTTCCTGATTCATACACCCCTTTGATTCTTCCGTCAACGATTTCGATATCGCTGTCAACGAATTTTATATTCCCTGATAATTCCGGTATTAACCTGCAATTTTTTAATAACATGTTTTTCTCCTTTATTCGAATTTATCAGATAACTAATATGCCAATTGTAGCCGGCTCTCATTTGGGATTTAAACTGAAGCACGGATATAAATGTTGATAAATCGTTTTCTTTATGCAAATAGTCTTGCTTACTTAATTCAGCTTTGTTTTGCTATGAAGTTTAATATATTATAACGCTATCGCGATTATTTTTCAATCGCGATAATGTAAATATTTGTAAATTGTTTTGTTGTATTCTACCTCCATATAATTTAAAATATGGTAAAGTACAAATTTAAATTTATTTCAAAAGGAGTGGTATCAGATGCCTAAAAATATGATTAGGGAAAAAAGAACTATGACCTTTTTTATAGATGCAGCTGCAGAAATTATCAAACAAGAAGGCATATCGAACATAACCATCAGAAAGTTAGCAGATAAAGCCGGATACAACAGCGCTACCATATACAACTATTTTGAGAAATTGGACCACTTAGTTTTGTTTGCCTCAATGAAGTATTTAAAAGATTATGTACTGGCTCTGCCTGAATTCTTAAAAGGCACAAACAATGCAATGGACAGGTTCTTAAAGATATGGGAGTGCTTTTGCTTTTATTCCTTTAAAGATCCGGAAATATATCACTCAATTTTCTTTTCCAGTTTAGATAAGGATTTGGAGGATTATATAATAGAATATTACAGACTGTTTCCCGAAGAACTGGGGACAACATCCAACAGTACTTCAGCAATGTTATTAAAGTATAATATTTATGAAAGAGGCATGACCTTGGTACAAGAATGCGTCAATGAAGGACTAATCAAAAAAGATGATGCAGAAGCATTAAATGAAATGTCAACCCTCATATATGAAGGGATACTTCTAAAGGTTTTAAAAGGAAAAATCAGTCCGGATAAAGCTCTGGACAAAACGATGAATTATATAAAGCACGTGGCTGATTCCCTTGTTGTATCCGGAACAGCATAGCTATGAACATGAAGACCTTTTAGCTGCATATTCCGTTTCATTTGACAGATACTGTTAGTAAATCTTGTTAAGAGGAGTGCAAGATGAACAGTATTGTGCCGCCCAGCACCAAAAGAGTTGAACTTCACACAGACAAAAAATCAAATGAAATCATACGAAATAAAACATTGGAGAACATTGAGGGCTTAATGGGCTCTTATCCAGGCAGCGGTAAAATTAGTGAAAGGATCCGGGAACTTAATAAGGAGTGGGACACAGAAAGGGTTCTGGAAGCAAATGCGGCTGCATTTACTCTCTTAAGCATTGTGCTTGGTTTTTCATTCAGCTATTACTGGTTTGTGCTGGCAGGTTTCATAAGTTTTTTCCTGCTTGTTCATGCCGTTCAGGGGTGGTGCCCTCCGCTTCCAATCATAAGAAAGCTCGGAGTAAGAACTCCAACAGAAATTTACAATGAGAAGACAGCATTAAAGTATTTACAACGCGATTTCAGCAGCATAAGGTCAGAGTCTGCAGCTGAAATACTTAGATCCATTGAGAAGGAATGACATATGACTAAGGCAAAACCCCCTGATATCAGGGGGTTTTACACAAGGGGGAGTTTTGAATATTTATCTGAATTTAGTTAGTAGTCACTATTATAGCTTTAAAGAATATTTTGTTGTATGTCTCTTCCTTTTAGCTCGCTCTCAGCTGGTTCCGTCTCAATTGCAGCCTGCAGGCTTTCCACTCTGCGGCAGAACTTACTTTCTTACACATATATTACTTTCGTCATGTGTTGAAACTGTGATAAGCTTATGAAAATAAAGTGATGGTACGTCTAGGTCCCCTTTTGAATATTTAATATTTTGTAACATGTTGTTCATAAGATGATTCTGAAGAACGCTAATATGTTAATTTTTCAATACCCTGGGAATTGTATATCCATATTCAGCGTTATAATCATCAGTGATGTAATAAAAAGGTATCGACAAACAACAGCCTAAATGCTATTATTGAAAAAATGTATTCAGAGTAGACAAGATGCGTTAAGTGTTAAGGGATGGGATGTCGCCCTTGAACGAAAGACAAAAGTCTGCGGTGTCTTGTCGCTTCCGCTGTATTTGAGAAATATATGTATTATATTGTTCTCCTATATTGTGGGGGTATTATTGCTCAATAAAGGAGGATATAATGAGAAGTAATACTGGTTCACAAAAATTCACATCTTTAACCATCGTAAGATCAGGTCTTTTCATAGCTATGAGCTTAGTCCTGAAGGTTGTTTTTGAAATTTACGTTCCGTTGGCAGGAATACCTGCGCTGCGCATTAACTTTGCATCGGTGCCCCTTATTCTGTCTGGAATTGTACTGGGTCCTGCAGCTGGACTCCTGTCAGGTGCAGCCGCGGATATCATAAACTTCATTGTAAAGCCGGGCGGTCCATTCTTTCCCGGATTCACGCTGGCAAGCGCACTCACCGGATTTATACCTGGATTGATATTCAAATACATTAAGAGAGATATAAATTACAACTTATTGAATACGGTTTTTATCTCCCTGCTTTCAGTTGGATTTGTTTCTGTCTTTATATTCAACGGTATTCTTACATTTGACAACGGAATACTTTATGACGGAAAGGCCCTTCATCCTATTTATATTTTAGGATTCTTCATGTTGGTTGCCATATATTTAATAGTACCGCTGAAACTGACATCAGCAAGTCCCAGTCTGAGTATAAACAGGATAGTTTTTGCAGTAAGCACGACACAGCTTGTGACATCAATCATATTGAACACTTACTTCCTGTCAGTACTTTACGGAAAGGGCATTATGATTTTTCTTCCGGCAAGAATTTTGACAAGCTTCTTTGTGATTCCGCTGTATTCAATAATTATTTCAGCAATATTGAACGTCTCGAGACAACAATAAGGCAAAACCCCCTGCAATCAGGGGGTTTTTAAACGGGTAAATATATTCATTTAAATTCAGCATATAACAATATTTTATTCTTCTATATACAGCTTTATGGTTCCGAACCCATAAGTGCCGTCTTCGCCAAATGCCATGTATGTTATTGAAACAGTGCCTTCTTTTCAAGCTGTCAGGGCCTGGCTCATAAAAACAGTCTAAATAATCTTTGATTAATCATTCATTTGCCTCCATTTATTTGCGGCGGAGCCTGCATTGAAAGTGTCTGTAAAGTGACAGAAGCAACGCTGCCGCCATTCCTTTTCCCATTGTCTTCTTAGCAATTTGCACATCCTTTCTACCTATAAGTATGCCATCATGTTGAATCATATTAATTATGGCACTTATGTATTTCTATTACATACATACTGCTGCTTCCATGTGTTGGAACTGTGATGAGCATCTGAAAAGAAAGTGATGGAAAGGTGAAATCAATGCTGAGCATTACTGATCAAAAACTAAAACTGTACAACAATATCAACGGTTACACGAAATAATAATACAAAAAATAAAAAAGACATATGAATCACTTTTACATGAAACATATGTCTTTGATTGTCATATCAGTTATTCACTTAATGACTTACCCTAAAGGGTTTTATTTATTGTTCTTATTTTACAACTTGAACAACTATACCAATTCTTGAAGAATCAGTGATATCTTTTACGTATGCTGATGTTCTAACGTGGTTGCTGTCTGAAGATTCAAGCAAGTCTGAAACATCACCAATTGTTATGGAATCGTCTGACTGATCATAGATGTAAACTGCTACGTCGCTTGAGAAGAATTTCTGAACTGTGTTAACTTTCATTCCATCATTGTCAAGGTCAGTGATTGTTGCATTGATGAATGCACGTACATCTGCATCGTCGCCTGTTCCGCTTGTTGCATTTGCAGTTATGTTTTCAACGCTTAACAATACGTCGCTGCTGTTGAATTCAAATCTGTAAGCTGCAGCAGTAGTTGTAACTGCGAATTCAGAAGTCAATCTTCCTTTTCCTGTTAAGAATGTTACTTTCTCTCCGTTTACAAGAGCTGTAACTTCTACAACTTTGCTTCCGCTAGCATTCTGTACATAGTTCAATGCGCTGATTACACCGTATACTCCGTCGTTTACTGATTCTACGTTTGAAGAAATGATAACAGCTATTTTACCTTTGTTTGATCCAGAAGTAAAGTAAGCTACGTCATGTGACTTACCATCTTCAAGGTTATCTATAGATACTACGTTGAAGTCATCTGTAGCGTCGAATACTACTGTTGAATCAACTGTCATAACGTCAAGGTCATCTGTGTCGATTGTTTCAACGTCAGTAGCTACTACTTCGATTGCATCGATGTATCCGTCTTCATCCAATGAGTACTTAACCAATGTTCCTCTTACCATTGCAGCATTAACTACTAATGTTGATCCTGACAATGTTACCAGATCACCAGTCTTGTTCAATGTAGCAACGTCATCTATGATGTTGTCATCCATAGTTGTGTAGATATCATATACTACTGTTTCGCCTTCTGAAGTTGCAAGTTTGATTTGTGCCAAATCATCAACGTCAGTTGTTCCGAATTTTGTAGTTACGTCTCCGTTTTCTTTTCCAAGAACTACTGCATAATCAACAAGTTCAGCTTCAGTATCAACTGCAAATATCTTGCCAGCGTTATCTAAGTAGAATACGCCTTCATCATTAACCTGAATTGTGTTTGCTGCTACAGCGCCTGTGATTGAGCTCTTCTTGTAAGAAGTTCCATCGATGTAGATAGTCTTTGAAGAAGAGTTAGTCTTTGTAACTGTACCTTCTACAGCGTCTCTAACTACTACCAATTTAACTGGGTAAGAATCATCTGAAGAGTAGTTCAAAGCTTCATAAGCGATAACTACGTCATCTGCTTTGATATCTTCCAATGAGTCAACAGCGCCTGCTACAGTGATGTTTGCAACATCAACATCGCCATCATCCTGTGGTAACAATAAGTTAGCGCTTACGCCTGTTATTTTAGTCTTGCCTTCAACATAGTCAGATTTTACAAGGATACCTTTAGTTGCTTTTGTAACAACCAGGTTCAATGCGAATTCGCCATTGTCAACTTTACCGTTGTCATTTCCATTTTCATCATCAACTATAGCTGTAACTTTAGCTGCTGAGTTGCTGTATAACAAGCTTGCAAAGTTTTCAACTACGATAGTTTCTTCATCGTTGTTATAGAATGCTACTACACCATCAGTAACTGCAACTTTGTATTGTTTTGCGTTAGCATCTTCAATAACAACTTTTACAGTATCTTTAGCTGAATTTGTAGAATCTATATCAAGAGTATCTCCATCATCGATAGAATTTCCAGCTTCATCTAAAATATCAACTACTGTACCAGTTACTACAACTGAGTTAACTTCATCTACGTAAACAACTTCATCATCGTCATTTACATATGCATCAATGCTTTGATACATGTATGGTGCCAAGTCAACAATTGCTCCACGGTAATCTTTGGAATCTTCATCCAAAGCGTCTGTGTCAACTGTTAAAGTTTCCAGAGTAGCCAATCTGCTCAACAGTTTAGTGTAAACTATTTCATTTTTAGAGTTTGTTGTGTATGATTTAACAACATCTCCGTCAGAGTTGATTGTTACCAGTATAGCTTCCAATGCATTGTACATTAACTGAGCAACTCCGCCTCTGTCTGCTCCTGTAGTGTTCATAGCTACGTCTTTAGTTAATTTTAATTCAGCAGCTTTAACTTTGAAGTTTGTAGGCCAAGTCATGTTTTTCAGTTCGTTGCAAGTGTCAGTGTATCCTAATGCTCTAACTACCATAGTGATAGCTTCGTCATATGATACTGTTCTGTCTGGAGTGAATTTTCCGTCTCCAGTTCCAACAACTAAACCTTTACCAGCAGCCAATGCTATGTAAGCATCTGCCCAGTGTCCTTGAGTATCAGTAAAGTTACTCTTTGAACCTGCTACTAAATCTCCATAACCAAGAAGCTCAACCATTAACTTAGCCATTTCAGCTCTTGTAACAGTTTTTTCTGGTCTGTAAGTTCCATCTTCATAACCAGTAACTACGCCTAAAGCAACCAGAGTATTGATTGCGTCTTCGTAATCATTACCAGCTACGTCTTCGAATGAAGTGCTTGCGAATGCAAAGCTCATGCTTGATAATACCATAGCGATTACCAAAACAAGTGATAATACTTTTTTCATTCCTTATTTCCTCCTATGAAATTTGTTTTATGTAGGGTGTAAGGCACCCCGTACCTTCATTGTGTCAGCACAATGACTAGAGTATTATAACACCGGAATATTGACAAGTCAACATTTTAGAGTTGACTGTAATGTTATTGTAATATTCGCGGTATAGTGCCAACGTGCTTATGTATATAATATAGCACAGGTTTTTGAGTTTAATATTACAGAAGTGTTACATGTACATGTTTTCCTCCGGATTGTCCGATAAAACTAAAACAGGCCGGCTCACGGCCGACCCCTTTATTTTTTTAAACTTAACCTGTCTATACGTCACTGTTGTCTTCAAATTTATAGTCTGCATCCTCTTCCAGCACAACATCGTTGACTTCATTGCCTGCATACAATACTTCATACAGCGCAAGGCAGCCTGCTATAGTCAAAACTATACCTATAATTACAACTACTGTGTTTAGTGCTGCTCTGGAGTTTAATATGCAGTAGGCTCCAAACAAAATTCCTGTTCCTGAAGCCACCAGCATCACTATATCTGAATAGTCCCTGTTTCTGATTGCATTGAAATATACCGGTACTGTCAGAAACATGAGGAGTATACCGATTATGAACATAACCAGTTCAGGCTTGAACCATCCCAGCACTGATGCTGAAACGGCAGCAAGGTAGTTTATTTTCTCCCTGGTTTTCATGTATCTGTAAGTCATTTTTACATTGATAAAACAAAAAGAGAGAACCATGAGCATAGCTGCCCGTATGGCAAAATTTCCTATATGCCTTGAGCCCAGGATAAATATGATTCCCGTCAACGTCAGGGTAAGGCTTATGATTTTCAACGTCTTTGTTTTAAATTTTAAGCTGGCTAACAGCATATGCTCAACCCCTTTACAATTTGATTAATTATAGCATTAAAAGATTTGGTTAGCAATAGCGGTATTGAAATCTATGATTTGTTGACAGTATCATATTTATGAAAATATAAATTGAAACCCTTCACTGCGTTCAGGATGACAAAATCCTGCTGAATTCGAAATTCGTTTTAGGATAACAACCAGGCACAAATTTATTGTATAATTGAAAATATTTATATTATAATAAATGTATTACAAATGACGAGGAGATTGAAATGTTTGTTGTTGACACTTCGGATACGTATTATCTGGATAAAATATATGAAGATATCAACAAGCTCTGCGAAAAATACAATAATATTCTGAGCAGCAAAATCATAGGCAAATCTGTTGAGGGAAGGAATATTGTCGCACTTAAGTTAAGCTGTATGGAGTACGGGAGTGCAAATGGAGATTCTGCGCTCCGAATGACAAGGAGCAAAACTAAGCCATCCGTACTTTTTACCGGTGGCATTCATGCCCGTGAGGATTTTTCCGTGATGCTTTGCATGAAGATGATCGACCATTACTGCCATCATTACTGTGAGTCCACTGAACTTGAAGGATTTGATGTGAGAAGCATAATCGAAGGCGTTGACTTGTTCTTTGTTCCTGTTGCCAATCCAGACGGTTTGAACATCGTCCACCACGGCATCGAAACCTCATCCAACTATGAGCAGCTTAAAACCATGCAAATATGGGGTGAGGACCACACCTACTGGAAGGCCAATGCCAACGGTGTGGACCTGAACAAGAACTTCGATGACGGCAACTGGGAAATAAGAACATGCGTGCCGGGTACGGAAATTCCCTGCTCCGACCGATTTAAGGGTTTCTCTCCAAACAGCGAACCTGAAACCATGGCACTGGTAAATTTCTGCAACCATAACAGCTTCACCCTGATGGTTTCTTACCACTGTTCCGGCAACTGCACTTTCTGGGCTGACAGCGGCACCCACAGCCTGTTTGGTGGCATGGATGAAAAAATAATGGATGAACTGAACAAAAGATACATATACAGAAAGACCAAAATAAGCCAGGACCCAAAGATTTACGGCTGCGGCTTCGAGAACTGGTTCAGGGCAAGGATGAAGAGGCCTGCTTTCTGCATAGAGCTTTCGCCCTTTGTTGAAGGAGGAAGACAGCATTCTGACACTTTGTTTGATGAGCTTGTGTGGAAGCATGCCAGGACAACAGGGCTGTTTTTCGCAGAAAAAGCCATTGAAATTGATGCTGCCATCAGAAGTGATGCCGGGAAGTTTGCTGCAATGACAAAGTGATTGCTTTAGTTTTGCTATATACTAGTTAGGAGAGTAAGTGTGGAGATTCTTCAGCTGCGCTTCAGAATGACAATCATCCAACTACAGATATATTTATCAGCTGAATCCTTCGGCAGTGCTCAAGGATGACAAACTATTGAATGGCAATACTATATTATTGTTGTATTACATTATTTTTTGAACAATATTTAATTTATATAAATCACCGGAGGAAAAAATATGAATGCTGAAATACTTTGTGTAGGTACTGAGCTTTTGCATGGAGACATCGTCAACACAAATGCTCAATATATATCGAAAAAACTGGCTGAGATAGCCATTGATGTCCACTATCAATCTGTTGTGGGCGACAACCCCGACAGAATAAGAAAGGCATTTGAAACAGGGTTTTCAAGAGCTGACCTGGTTATATCCACAGGAGGTCTTGGGCCCACACAGGATGATATAACCAAGGATGCACTGGCAGAATACTTCAATGCAGAGATGACATACAACGAGAGCAGCTACCAGCATGTGAAGGAAATGTACTCCCGCTTCAGGAAAGATCTTCCAAACAATAACAAAAGGCAGGCATACTTCCCGAAGGGGTCCATAATACTAAACAATCCCAATGGAACTGCAAATGCGTGCATATACAGGGGTGAAGACAGCCAGGGTAACATAAAGACAGGAATACTGCTGCCGGGGCCTCCCAAGGAAATGGAACCGTTAATTGACAACGAGGTCATACCTTATCTAAAGCAGTTTTCAAATCAGGTTGTGTACGGAGAAAAGCTTGTTGTAGTAAACATCGGCGAATCCGCTGCAGAAGAAATGATTCTAGACATGATCGAAAATCAGACCAACCCCACCATTGCTCCATATGCCAGCGCCGGAAAGGTTATCTTCAGAATAACCGCCAAGGCAGAAACAAAGGAAAAATGCATTGAATTGATTGAACCTGTGAAGGCGGAACTTATAAACAGATTCGGAAAAGAAAATGCTTATGTCACTGAGTCCGGAAAGGTTGAAGACAAAACCGCCGAGCTTCTTCTTGAGAATAATCTGACCATAGCGACTGCAGAATCCTGCACCGGAGGGATGGTTGCATCCAGACTCATCAGCTATCCGGGCATTTCAAAAGTATTCATGGAAGGCTTCATAACGTACAGCAATGATGCCAAGATGAACACCCTGAATGTTAAAAGGGAAACTCTTGAAAAGTATGGAGCAGTGAGCGAAGAGACTGCCAAAGAAATGGCTTACGGAGCAGCCCGGGCTGCAGGAACAGACATAGGTGTTTCCACAACAGGCGTTGCAGGTCCAGACGGAGGCACAGAGGAAAAACCGGTTGGTTTGGTTTACATTTGTGTTTATTACAATGGTAAATTCAATGCACAAAAAATAATGGCTACCGGCTCCCGTGAAATAATAAGAGACAGGGCTTCAACCTCAGCCCTGGACCTTGTAAGAAGCGCCATTCAAACCAATTAAGAGTTAAGAATTAAGAATTGCAAGTTTGGAATGAATTATGAGTTTTTGTTAAAAAATGTAATAATTCAGTTAGATCCTTCGACTCTGGTAAATGGTCTAAATGACAAATCAAGGCGGATACTGTATTGTATCCGCCTCGTTATTTGTTTCATCAATCCTTACCTGCTGCGTTGGCAAGTATTCTGTTGAATTCGCTCAGACGCTGGTCTGCCAGGTAAAAAATGCTGTCCATAGGATATTCCCCGTAAATTTCTTTTTCTCCCGCCTTCACCCCTGTCAGAAGCTCCAGGCCCTCCTCTATGGTTTTTACGGCATATATGTGGAATGTTCCCCTTTGGACGGCTTCCACAACCTCATCCTTCAGCATCAGGTTGTCAACGTTGCTTTGAGGGATCATTACTCCCTGTTCTCCGGTGAGACCTTTTATGGAGCATATGTCAAAGAATCCTTCAATTTTTTCATTGACTCCTCCTATGGGCTGTATTTCCCCCATCTGGTTAACCGATCCTGTAACAGCCAGGTTTTGTTTTATTGGCACGTTGGAAAGGCTTGAGAGGATTGCATACAGTTCTGCACTGGACGCACTGTCTCCTTCAACCCCTCCGTAAAGCTGTTCAAATGTTACCTGAGCCGTGAGGCCAAATTGTTTTTCCTGTGCAAACTTACCGCCCAGGTAGCCGTTCAGCGTCAGCACTCCCTTTGAATGGATGTTGCCGCTCATTTCCGTTTCCCGTTCGATGTTTATGATTCCCTGGCGCCCTGTATATGTTCTGGCTGTAATCCTTGAGGGAATTCCAAAAGCGTAGCCTGACGTTTCCATGACAGACAGCCCGTTTACCTGACCAACAACAGCACCTTCCGTGTCTATGAGCACCTTCTTCCTAAGAATCTGCTCCTGCATTTTTTCTTCCAGCATGTTGGATCGGTACTTCTTGTTTCTTATAGCCTTATCCACATGGTATGAATCCACGAATTCAGAGTTGTCTGCCTGAGCCAGTGCTGACGACTCGTAAACAATTTCGCTGACCACATTGAACCTCGTTGAAAGCTTGTTTTGATTTTCCGCCATCCTTGAACCCAGCTCCACAACCCTGGCCAGGGCCCTGTTGTTGAAGTGCCTGAGGTTTTGCTTTTCGCACACTGAACCAATGAACGACACGTATTGCTGAATGTTTTCAGGAGTCCTTTCCATTTCAACATCAAAATCAACATTGACCTTGAATAGTTTCTTAAAGTCCTCATCCGACGACAGCAGATAGTAGTACAGGTAGCTTCCCACCAGTATGACCTTCACATCCAGGGGTATGGGCTGGGGCTTCAAGGTGACTGTGGGAACGAAGCGTGATTGTTCACCTATGTTCTCCACGACGGCCTGCTTGTATTTAAGAGCCTTTTTCAGTGCATCCCACGCGTATGGATCCATGAGAAGGTCCTTGGCCTGGAGAATAAGATATCCGCCGTTTGCCCTTTGAATAGCTCCCGCCTTTATCATGGTGAAGTCTGTCATGGTGGTCATCATCATGCTCTTGTACTCAATCTTGCCAAACAGATTGTAGTAATAGGGATTGCTTTCTATGATAACCGGCGCGCCCGCTGTTTTTTCGTTGTTTACGAACAAGTTTACCTTGTATCTAACAAACGGGTCTCTGGTGTCCTTAGACTCAAAAACACGTGAATCAAAAATCATATCCTCGTCTTCTCCGGCAGCTTCCGGATCTTCCTGGGCTTCAGTTGCCAGCTCTTCATTGAACATGTGGTGCACACTTCGGAAAATACTGTGATTTTCTGCTGCATCCTTCAGAACCTTGTCCATGTATTCAACAATTGCCGTGATTTCCCTGTATTTTTCCTTAAGCTGGTTTATGAGGGGCTCAGCTGCTGCATAGGCTGTCTGCTTGTCAAGCTCCACTGCCTGTTCTTCCGCAATCCTCTGCTGAACCTGTCCATCTCTTATGCGGTCGTCTATTTCCTTTGCAAGCTTGTTTCTTCTTACTTCTATTTCTTCCTTTTTGTCCACAGGCAGCTGGTTGTATTCGTCAGGTGTTATGAGCCTGTTGTCCTTCAAGGGTATCAACAGTATCTTCGTTCCCGCCTGCTGAATTCCAAATCCTGCATCAACGGCGATTTTTTCTATGTCTCTCAGTATTGAAGCCATCTTATCGTTGGTCTTCTGCACAATGTCGTCCTTTTTCTGCTGGTAGGCACTGCCTTCAAATGCCTTTGGAATATACACTGCCAGGTTGCTGATGAGTTTTTCCATGTCCTTTTGAAAATTTTTGCCTTGACCTGCAGGCAGTGAAATTGCTAGCGGTTTGTCCCAGTCGCTGAAGTTGTTGATGTAGCACCAGTCGTTGGGAACACTTCCGTTTTCAGCTAAATGTCCTACCACTGACTGGGCATAGGTGCTCTTTCCCGTACCCTGTGGGCCTAGAATGAATATGTTGTAACCGGTAGCACTCATGGATAAGCCGAACTCCATGGCCTTTACAGCCCTGTCCTGACCGATTACTCCCTTGGGAAACTTAACCTCCCTGGATGATCCGCAGAAGCTCAGTTCGTCATCCGTGCTGCAGGATCTTTTCAGTTTGTCTGTGGGTACCTTGTATTTTTCTATGTTTACTTTTTCGTCAATGTAATCCATACGTCCTCCTTATATATTTCCTTGAAATACATATACCCTTCAGCCTGAATATTAAACCTTTATAATAAGAAAGTGTCATATATCCATCCACTTTCTTGTTGTAAACAAAAAATGAGGCGGTACTCCACCTCATAAATTATAGATATTTTGATTCTGTACCTATGCGGCGTAGAACCTCCATCAATAATAACAAGGGAGATCCTTCGCTGATGCTCAGGATGGCAGAATTCAGATTTATCAATAGTCACATGCTTCTAATTTTTCATTCAGTCTTAAGAACCTTAATACCTGTACTGAAGAACAACGCTCCCATGGCCAGCAAAACAACTGTTGGCTGCACTGCTGCCTCAAAGCCTGCCCCGTGGGCAGCTATGCTTTCGATTCCCTGCAGTGCCCACTTCTGCGGAGTAAGATTTGCAAGGAACAGAAGTATTTTGTTGTTTACTATGTCAAGAGGCCACATGCATCCTCCCAGCATGGATGTGCTGGTCAGTATCACAGGCACCATTGCACCCAGCTGAGCCTGTGTCTTCACAAAAGCTGAAATCATAAGCCCCAATGAGGTCACGGTAAACACGAAGGCGGCACATATCATGAGAACTCCAAGAATGCTGCTGCCCCAGTCCACCCCCAGAAGGTACCTTCCGCAAAGAATCAATATTCCCATCTGCACCGCTCCTACCAGGTATGAAGCAGCCATGCTCCCTCCCAGTATGGCTCCCTTGGACACCGGCGAAATCATCATCCTCTGCCATGTTCTATACTGCTTGTCGGCAAGTATGGTTCCTATGGAAAACACCATGGTGTACATGGAGAAGAACAGAGTAAAGCCTATCATTGTGTGCTTCATGCTGTCATAGCCTGATTCCTTGTCTGTGCTGTACACAACGGAGGTTATTTTCATGGGGTTCTTGTATTTCCAGTAATCCATCGTACTCTTGTATGCTGAAAGTTCAAGTGCCTGCACATCCGCCAGACCCTTGCTGGAACCGACATAGTCTGCTGTTAGCTCCGATATTCTGATTGCTCCTGCCATTTTAGTTACAATGCCTCTTACTTCTTCCTGAAGCGAAAGCACTATCGTGTCATCCTTTATTTTAATGAAGCCTAGTGATATTTTGTGTCCTTCTTCCAGATCCTCATTAAATCCTTTCCTAACCTGCAGGGCAACCAGCACCTTTCCTTCTTCCACAAGCCTGACTGCTTCATCCATTCCTTTTTCGGCGAATTTGTATGACTTGTTCTGTTTAAGCTCATTCATGAGCATGGCGGAATATGGGCTCTGGTCTTCATCAACTACAACAACCTCCGGCCGGTATGTGTTGAATGAAACGCCAAACACCGACGTAAGTCCGAGAGCCATGGCAGTCATAAGCAAAATGACCAGCACATCGTCTTTGAGTCTCTTTATCCTCAATCTTAATACACTCAGCACTTCACCGCCTCCTTTCCCGAAAGCAGCATCACAGCCGCTGCCAGAAGCACTGCTCCCACAGCAGACAATATGGCAGCATTTGCATATATGTCCTGCACTCCGTAGCCCATCATTATTTTCAGATATGATTTCAGGGCTATGCCGTTCAGCGACAGAAAGCTTAGCTTCTGCATAGCTTCAGGCATAACATCCACCGGGAAAAAGCTGCCGCCCAGCAGGGCCATCACCTGGATGATCACCGAATCAAATGCATTTGCCATCTTGTAGTTTCCTGATTTGAACGTAAAAGCTGCAACAAAGGACCCAAGACCTGCCACTGCCATTGAAGATGCAGCACTGACAAGGGCAGTTGCCTTCAAATCTCCCCAGTATACCTTCAGCACAAAACCGGAAAATAAAATCATCACCGCTATCTGTACAGAAGCAATTATAAATATGACAGCAAATTTTCCTGCCAGGATTCCGAATCTGCCAGTTCCTGCCACAGCCATGCGCTGGTACGTTCTGTTGTCCTTTTCCTCGAGGAGCATCCTCCCGCCGTTTCCTGCAGCAAAAAGAATGAACATGGTCATCATCGCAGATGCATAGTAATCTGCGCTCTTTATGCTTCTTTTTCCTTCAACCTCAACAGCAGTGATACTCACCTCTATTTCATCCATGGCAGATGTTATTTGTTCCACGGCATCATCAATGTCCTTAAGGTCGCTTATGCCGTTGGACATGGCTTCCTCAATGAGAACATTCTTGCCTATTATTACGGAGGAAATGACGTCTGTGTATGCTTTCATCACAGCATTCACAACCTGGCCGTCAATTTCCCTGTCCGGATTGACCAGAATCTTCAGGTCAACGTTATTTCGAAAGGGTGTGAGAAGGTTGTACTTCATGCTGTAAACGAACCTTTCAGGCATTATGACGGCTGCTGATATTTCTCCGCTTTTCAAAAGCTCCATTGTCCTGCTCTCATCAACGACAGTGTAAGACACCAGTTTTGAAACCTCCGGACTTCCCAGAAAATCCTCAAAGAATATTTTCTCCGGGTTTGCATCGTCTGATGAAGAAATCATGTCATCCAATGTTTCCTGCCCCATTGATTTGGAAAACAACCCGTCCCTTAAGGATTCCTCAAACATTTCCGTATCACTTTCAGCGTCATAAAGCTTAACGACTGCAATGTTTACGCTGTCCATGTCATACTCGCCGGTGGCGAAAGACCCTTTCAGCGCAAAGCTTAATATGGTCATCAGTATCATGGGCATTAGAATCATTATGGCAAGAGCATGTTTATCGCTGAGAACGGTCTTTAAATCCTTTATAATAATGCTAATTATTTTCATGGTACCACCTAGTCCCTCAGCGCTTTTCCTGTCAGATGCAGGAACACTGATTCAAGGTTCGGTTTTTTTACGTCTATTGACTGAATCCTCAATCCTCTTTCTGATACGCTGTGCATAATGTCCGCCAGCAGTGTGTCTGCATTTTCCCCGTACACGACTATGGCGTCCTCATCAACGACGGCGTCAGACACTCCGTGCAATGTTCTGATCATGTCAGCTGCCTCATAATCCGTCCTGTCCAACTTCACGTTTATCTGAGTCCTCTCCCTTACCATCTCCACCAGCTCATCCTTGGTCCCTGATGCAATTATCTTTCCCTCATCCATTATGCAGACTTCATTGCATAGATACTCCACCTCTTCCATGTAATGGCTTGTGTAGATTATGGTCATCCCCTGCTTGTTGAGATTCAGAACAGTATCAAGGATATGATTTCTTGACTGAGGATCGATTCCAACGGTGGGTTCATCCATTATTAGTATCTCAGGCTCGTGGAGAAGAGCCGCTCCGATGTTGAGCCTTCTCTTCATTCCTCCGGAATATTTGTCAACCCTGTCCTTAAGCCTTCCATTCAGCTGAATTATGTCAGATACGTCCGAAATCCTGTCTTTAAGCCGGGACCCCTTCAATCCATACATGCTTCCCCAGAATTTAAGGTTGTCGTATCCCGTCAGGGTTGGGTAAAGTGCTATTTCCTGAGGTACAACCCCGAGTTTTTTCCTGATCACATCAGGAGTCTTAATTATGCTTTCACCCCTGTACAGTATTTCACCGCCCGTAGGCTGAAAAAGTGTGGATATCATGGAAATGGTTGTTGATTTTCCTGCTCCGTTAGGCCCCAGAAGTCCGAAAACATCCCCTTCTCCCACCTGGAAGCTGACGCCGTCAACTGCGTTTATGCCGCCAAAATTCTTATAAAGATTTTCTACCTTCAACATTGCTGTACCCCTCTAATTTTCCTTGAACAAGTCTTTCATGATATCCGGCATGTCTTCAGCCATTTCATCGCTTCTCATGGTATTTTCCTCTGTCAGCACTGGAAATTCAAATTCCTGGTCCTTGTTGATATCCCAGTTTTTAAGCTCAAAAGAGTAACTTGCTGCTGCAAGACCCTTATCCTCGGGATTTACAACCTTCAGATTCAAATCAATCTTTTCGTTGACAATGTATCCGTCAATATCCACATATGCCTTGAAAATAAAGTTTTCTATCTCATATTTGTCTATGTCTTCAGCAAAGCTGCCTATTAAGCTATCAAATGACTTGAACTCTTCATTTCCCGAGTTTTTCTCAGCCATTTCGCCGTAAAGTGACTTAAGATTTTCATCCTTTAAAATCACTTGCACGCTGTACTTCATAAGCTCCTTAATCTGGCCGTCGTTCAGCGTAATGACGTATTCGGTCGTTTTAACCTCTCCGTCGGGAGTTGTAAGCACAATGTCCTTTCCCTTGAACACGTCCTCCTCCTTCATGAGGCTCACCCACTTGGCTGTTATGTTGTCAATTGTTTCCTGAGAAATTATTTCCCTGTTTTCTTCGTCTGTTGCTGCAATCATTTCCTGCTCATTAAGCTTGAGATACTTGCCCACAACAGGCAGCTTCATGGCCACCTGGTCTTTGTCTATGAACAGTGAAAAGTCAAACCCCATTCCTCCCATGTTCAGGTAGTTTCTGAATATGCTTTTTTCAGCATCGTCGTCGTACGTTACATCAAAGCTTCCTGACAAGTCCTTGTAGTAGTTGAGTTTTTTTATCTCTTCCGATGTCATGTTTTTTGTATTGAACTGGGTAACCACCGAAAACTCTCCGGAAGTCCTCCCCTTTGTTATGTGCTCCGTTTTTTCCGATGCTTTCTTGTATTCTTCAAGGCCGCTGGTGTTGCAGGCTGCCAGGGACAAAACCAGCAACAGTGCCGCAAATGCTGCAATATATCTTTTCATATTAACCCTCCTGTTTTTATGATACCATTTTATAAATAATTCACAGGGTTATCTAGTATCTTAAATCACAAATTATAATAGTTGCACATGACTTTTGGCACATTTTATTCTCCAAAATAAGACTGCCAACTGAAAGGTCCATCCCCGGAATTCGTTTTGTGAATTGAAAGGTCCGTCCCCGGAATTTTATGCGGAATTCTGTCCCCGGAATTAGAGGTTGTTTTTGATGGAAAACACAGCCAGCTGCGTTCTGTCACGAAGGTCCAGCTTTATGAGCACTCTTGTGATGTGGTTTTTGACTGTACCCTGACTCAGGTACAGCTCCTCTGCGATTTCCTTATTGTTTTTTCCTTCCCCTATGAGCCGGAGTATGTCCTTTTCCCTGTCCGTCAAAAGCTCCACCCTCTTGTCGGAGTCCTTTTTATGCTCTTCCCTTGCCAGCTTTGAGAATTTATCTATTACCTTCACAGCAACCTCAGACTGTATGAGAGCGCCGCCCTCGTAGACGGTCCGCACGGCCCCGGCTATTTCAGAGGGGGAAGTGTCTTTCAGAAGATATCCTGAAGCACCGTTTTTCAGAGCCTCATAAATGTATTCATCGTCGTTGAACGTAGTGAGCACAATGACCTTAACTGAAGGAAAATCACGCTTTATCATCCTTGTGGCTTCCACGCCGTTAATATCCGGCATCTGAATGTCCATGAGCACCACATCCGGCATGTTCCACCTGCAGAGCTCGTAAGCCTTTTTGCCGTTGTTGGCTGTTCCTACAACCTCAATGTCTTCCTCCGTTCCAAGAATGAGTTTCAGTCCTTCCACCAGTATGTCCTGGTCATCTGCCAGCAGCAATCTTATCATCTTCACCCTCCACATAAATGATTCCTTCAATTTTGAATCCGTCCTTGCCGCAGAAATCAACACTGCCTCTGAAGGATTCCACACGTTCCCGTATACCCTTCATGCCGTAGCCTTCTCTTATGTTTTCAGCACCACAGCCGTTGTCCCTGATGTAAAACTTCACCCTGTTATCAGAGCACTCAAGCCCTGCCTGGATTTTAGACGCCTTCCCGTGCCTTATGGAGTTGGTCAGTCCTTCCTGAAGGATGTGAAACAGGGCAGTGCCTGCACCATTGTCTCTGGGAAGTTCTCCCGAAATGTCAAGGCTTATTTCAGCACCCGTCTTCCTGGAAAACTCCTGCACCAAATCTTTTATGGCTGTTTCGGCGGATACTTCTTTTTCCTTTCCCCTGAGTGTTTCAACAACTTCCCTTATGGCAAACAGACTGTCCTTTGCTGTTCTTAGGGAATCCTCCATAAGCTTTCCACACTTTTGCGAATCTGTATCCAGATAGTGCTGAGCCATCTGAAGCTGCATTATGAGTGCAGTCATGTTGTGTCCCAGATTGTCATGTATATCTCTTGCTATCTTGTTTTTTTCCTCGATGACGGACAATCTCCTGAGCTCGTCAGTGTATTCCCTGAGCTTCCTGTGAGCATCCAGCAGCTCCCTGTACAGGATGTCCTTTTTTTGCCTCTCTTCCCTGTTATGTTGGGCAAACGCGGCAATCACAAGGATAAGAACATTGATCATGAGAAAAAACAACAATTGGGATGCGTTAGCAAGATTTAACTTGTAGTATATGAGGTAGGCATACTTGACCATTGAAACAAGAACTATGACTGCTCCCAGTACTGTTCCCCTTTTAAGCTCCAGTGTCAGGGACGATTCCAGAAGCACGGCTATGTAAAACGAATGAAAGAAATAGTTTATAAGAAGCCTTGAATTGAATTCCAGCACATAAATGAGGGCCGTATCCAGTAAAAATGAAAAGAAGTAAAGGTTATTCCTGTTTTTGATGAAGTATTTTCCCAGATTTGAAACGAGAAAGGCAAGAAAAACGCCAATCAGCACCATGAGCCTCTGCTGCTGCGCATTTTCAAAGTATACGGCGGCTGCAAACAGCAGTGTCAATATAGACGTCTTCAGAATGTACAACAACCTTTTATATTTTTCCATACAAATCTCCGTTTGTTTGATGAAAACATTATACAACATTATTATTCTTAATTCCACTGAATGAGAAATAAATTATCAGAGTTATCAACAAAGTTTGTTTTTTTTGTGAAGGTTATCCACATTTTCGGACCGGGCTGTTAATTGAAAAAATAAAAAAAGAATGCGACTATCCTATCAGTTTGATGACAAGTTCGTAGTTTGTCAATAGTCTGATAGGATGTAGCATCCTGTAATATTATTTATATTAGATTTCTTTCAACTATCTGTTTAACAACAAATGTCGCAACGTGGTTTGCAAAGCTTCCGGAACCGAAGCCTGCGTCATAGCCCAGCTCCTGGGCAAGCTCGTGGGATATTCGGGGGCCGCCGCAAACAAGAACCATCTTATCTCTCAAGCCTTCAGCCTCCATCATTTCCACCAGCTGAGTGAGGTTGGCGATGTGCACATCCTTTTGAGTAACAACCTGCGATACCAGAATTGCATCTGCCTTTACCTCTATGGCCTTGGCAATTAGCTCTTCGTTTGGAACCTGGCTGCCCATGTTGATGGCTTCTATGCCGTGGTATCTTTCAAGACCGTAGTTTCCGTCAAAGCCCTTCATATTCATGATGGCATCTATTCCAACTGTGTGGGCGTCGGTACCTGTGCATGCACCTACAATCACAACGTCTCTTTTGATGTTTTCCTTGATGTAATCTTCAACCTGGTGTCTGTCCATGAACTCCATGTCAACCTTGGGAACCTCTATGGTGGTGTAATCCACTGTGTGGGTACACTTTCCATACATTACGAAGTACGTGTATCCTACACCCAGGTCCTTTGAATAAACAACTGCAGGATCGTCAAAACCCATTTTTGATGCCAGCTGCCTGGCTGCTTCTGAAGCCTCATCTCCGTAGGGAACAGGCAGCGTGAAGCTCATCTGCACCATTCCGTCGTTCATTGTATCGCCGTATGGTTTAACCTTTGTCAAATCAACATTTTGAATTCCGTCCATTACTTCACACCTCCCAGCATCAGATCTATAAACGGGTTAAAGTATTTTTCATCCTTTTCAACTACTCCGGCAAGACCTTTTCCGCCGGTGAAGCTTCTCTTTACTCCTCCGAACTTGCCTTGTTCAATGGTGTTGAAAATTCCTTCATTTTCGATATCCTTCAAAAGCTCTTCAGCCTTTGCCAGGACTTCCTGAGCTCTCTTCTGGATTATGCCGTCTTTCTTGAATTCAACCTCATCGCCTATGTTTCTGGCGTTGTTGAAAATGTACTGTGCATTTTCAATTGAAAGCATTCTGTCCTGCAGGTGAGGAGTGTGAATAGCTTCAGTGGGCATTCCAAGAAGCTGGATTCCTTGATTTGTCCATATGGATACGAAATTGAACAATGCATCCTGCAGGTGTCCCTTGAAAATGTTTCCTGTCATGAATTTTGTTGGAGGCATGTATTTCAAAGGTGCCTTGGGGAATATTTCCCTTGCCATCTGCGCCTGCGCAAGCTCATATAAGAAGCCGTTTTCAAGAGTCGGGTTCATTTCAAACGCGTGTCCGAGACCCATCTGCTCCTCGGGTATACCAGCCTTAAGTGCAAACTGCTCATTGATTATCTGTGAAGCAAGCACCGTGTGGGCTTCTTCCACTGCATCTGCAGTCGTAAGGTAATTGTCTTCGCCTGTGTTTATGATTATTCCGGCAAAGCCGTTTATAATTCTTGAGAAATACTGGTCAACAAGCGTTCTCTGCATGTTGATGTCTCTGAAAAGAATCCCGTAAAGTGCGTCATTGAGCATTACGTCAAGTCTTTCCATGGCTCCCATGGCTGCTATTTCCGGCATGCAAAGGCCTGAACAGTAGTTGCAGAGCCTGATGTACCTTCCGATTTCCTCTCCCACCTCATCGAGAGCCTTCCTCATTATTCTGAAGTTTTCCTGAGTGGCAAATGTACCTCCGAAACCTTCGGTTGTAGGTCCGTAAGGAACATAATCCAGCAAGCTTTGTGCAGTTGTACGGATAACAGCTATTACATCTGCTCCCTGCCTTGCTGCAGCCTGGGCCTGAAGGACATCCTCGTAGATGTTGCCGGTGGCAACTATTACATACAGGTAGGGTTTCCTTCCTTCCCCAATAGTGTTCAGATATTCGTCTCTTTTTGCCCTGTTGTTCTTGATTCTTTCAACCATCTTAGCTGCAGTTTCATATACAGCGTCCATGATTTTGCTTTCGTCGGCAACAGGAAGCTTTGTAATGTCTATTTCGCCTGCGCTTACTTTTTGTGCAATTTCCTGCGGAGTGAGGCCTGTGTTCACCATGGCGTTTCCAATCCAGAACGCTGCCCCTCTTGAAAGCCCTCCGCCTTCCTTGATGTTGTCTATCAATACGTTTGGAAGCGGCTTATCTATTTCGTCAACGCCGTCAACTCCCATAAGCCTTGCAACCGTTCTTTCCACTGTAACTGTGGTGTTCTTGTCTATGAACTGCTGTACATCTTCTGCAATGTTTTTTGCGGCTGAACGTGCGCTGTCAATCAATCCCTGATTAAGGTTTAATTTGCTTTCCATAAATCCTCCCTTTTTCTAATGAAGAATTAAGAATGAATAATTAAGAATTACGGTCGAATTAAGTCGAAGCCTAATTCTTAATTTAATTCTTAATTCTTAACTCTTAATTCTTAACTCTTAATTCTTAACTCTCTTAATTGATATAATTCTCAGCATCTTCAATTATTTCCAAATTGATGCCTGCTATCCTTGCGATTTTTAATGCGTCTTTGGGAATATCCCTGTTGTACTTCACTTCTATGAGTCTGTAATCCATGTACCTGGATATCTGTTCGATGTTTTTAGTTGTCAGATCAGCCTCATCAGGAAGCTTCAGCCCCGCAACCTGCAAATTCTGAACTTCCTCGTCATTTGCTACGTTGTCGTAATGAGTTGTGAGCACCGTTATGCAATCCTTCTTCTTAAGGTAGTTCACCACTGCCCTGGTGATTGCATACCCTTCCTTTGGATTAGTACCTCCTGCAAGCTCATCGACCAGTATGAGACTTCTGTCTTCTGAACTGTCGATTGCTTCCTTGAGATTTACAATCTCTGCTCCGAAGGTACTCAGTCCCTTTTCAATGGACTGATCATCTCCCACGGAAATGAATATGTGGTCGAAAAGGCATAGACTGGCGTACAGGCACGGCACAAACATACCATATGATGCCATTGCTGCTATCTGCCCCACCATCCTCAGAGAAACAGTCTTTCCCCCCATATTGGCTCCGGTTATGCAGATGACTTTCTTCTTCAGGCTCATATCCACGGGCACATATTCCCTGTGCTTTTCCTTCAGCGTCTTTTCAAGCTTAAGGTTTCTTCCGCCCCTTACTTCAAGTTCAAGCTCCGGAACAATTTCAGGTTCCACCGAATTGGTCTTTTGCGCGTAGTTTGCCTTTGCAATGATGTAATCAGTTTCTCCGATAATTCTGGTGTTTTCGGTGAGCACATGATAGAATTCCTTTATTTCCAAGGAAATATTCTGCCTGATACAAAATTCCTCTTCCTCTTCCTCAAAGGACAACATCTCGTATCTGTGCTCTAAAGCATCCATATCATCATTGTTTTTGATCCTGAAAATCACATTGAGGTAATTTTCTGCCGAAACCCTCAGTCTGTTATCCTTTGAAAGATCTTCAATTTTATCCTTAAGCGACTTGCTTACAGTTGCCTCATCCTTCAGATTCAGCCTGATGCCGTGTTTTTTTTCTATTTCAGCCTTTAATTTTTCTCTTATGGAGCGGATGTCCTTTTCTATCTGCCTTTTTTCTTTTCTTATGGATTTTAATCTATCCGTATATTCGTCGTAAATATAAAACGTGTTCAGATTTTCATGAGCGGGGTCAAGCATTTCATAAAGCTGCGGCAGGGGTGTCAATTTCTTTAACGTATTGTTATAAATGGGCAGCACTCTTAAGGCTCCGTCCATCTTTTTAACCTGAATCAGGAAATTTTTTATCTCATACAGCTCAACTTCATCCAGTACCTGATTCTTATTCGCCCTCTCCAATGTTTCTTGTATGTTCTTTATATGTTTGAGCACATCAATGATATCACGCCTTTTTTCGCTTTCAATAAATGCCCTTATCTTATTGAACTCATTCCTTAGGTCTGCCTCCTGACCTCTGAAAAAAGGTTTAGCTTCCTGCTTTCTCCTGATACCATATTCGGTAATTGGTTTAACCTCACCGAAAATATAGTCAAAGTTTATATTTTTGGCTGCTTTTTCTGTCATAAAACTACTCATTCCTAATCACCGCCTGACACCACATCAATTACTTTCATCCCGGGTATATATTTCTCCATGCTTTCCTTGAACAAAGCGCTGTCGAAAAAATATCCTGCGGGAGCCACGGGATTCAAGGTAACAGCCACCACGTTTATGGAGTTAAGCGTTTCTACCTTGAGACCTTTTTTCCTCATTTCATTCCACACGTTAATATCCGCGAATATTTTCGTACCGTCTTCTATAATTAAATTTATGCCTCTTAAATTTTTGTTTTCCCATAAATCCTTCAACAGGGAGGTTGTCACCGCCCCCTTCACAAAGACATACTCCGTATGCTCATCAACAAGCTCGCTTATCTTCTTCCCTCCGGTGATACTGGACTCGATTTCCGGAATGTTTACAGTGCCGTCGCTTTGAACGACGCATGTCTGGTTTTTCTTCAAAAGAAGTTTTTTCACATGATCATCGGCCTGTTTCAGTGTGTAGCACTCAACAGCATGGGCTGTTTTTTCCAAAACCTTTTTCATATCCCTGCTTAAGACTGCGCCTGTTGCCATAATACAGGCATCGGTTACTGCAGGCGACGATACGGCTTTGCGGTCAATTGCTCCGTCGATTATGACCAGCTCCGCGCCATAATGTCTCAGCCGCCCGGATATGTGCTTCATATCCTTGACGCTTACAGGTCCGGCAATCTGAATATTGCCTGCCTGCCTTACCCTGACTATTATGACCTCACCCATGGGAGTGTTTATTCCGGTGGTTTCCAAAATCTCCAGCTTTGCATCGGACAGGAGGAGAGTTTTTTTTGCTGTGGCTGCGTACATTCCTTCGCATAAATATATGGAAGGCTTCTGAGTTTGTGTAACAAGGTCGGTGCTTTCACCGTCCCGGCCTGTTGAAGTAATTCCTATGACTAATTTTTCTGCCGCAGATTCTTCTATGAGATAGTTGAGAGTCACGGTCTTGCCTGCATTCTTGGCAAGACCGATGATTGACACAGTTTTATATCCCTTTTGCCTTATAGCCTCAATTAATCCCATAAAAAACCCCTTTTTCTAATGAAGAATTAAAAATTAAGAATTATGGTTAGGAATTGTGCATAGCACAATTCCTTACATTTAATTTTTCATTCTTCACTCTTAATTCTTAATTGCGAATTGCTTAGTCGTGGTGTACTCTTTCTCTTCTTGCCAGCTTTGTAGGTTCAAGGGCAAGGTCGTTTCCTTGCAGCAAGCCTGCAACCCCTGTAAGAGGATCCTTCTTCCTTCCCTGGCATACTTCGCACTGGCATTCCATATCAGGAAGGTGAGGTTCAGTATATGTTGTAATAACGCCTTCATAGTTTCTCAAAATCACCTTGTCAGCTGACTGCGACAAAACGTAGTTAGGCATAACAGGAATCTTTCCGCCGCCTCCCGGTGCATCCACAACAAATGTAGGAACAGCGTATCCTGAAGTGTGACCTCTTAAGCTTTCGATTATTTCGATTCCTTTAGCAACAGGAGTTCTGAAATGTTCTATTCCCAGTGAAAGGTCGCACTGATATATGTAGTACGGTCTTACTCTGTTCATTACAAGCTTGTGAACCAGGTCTCTCATGATGTGAGGACAGTCGTTGACACCTCTTAACAGCACTGACTGGTTTCCCAGAGGTATACCTGCATCTGCAAGCTTTCTTAAAGCTTCCATTGATTCAGGAGTAAATTCTTTCGGATGGTTGAAGTGGGTGTTCAGCCATATTGGATGGTACTTCTTCAGCATGTTCACAAGATTGTCTGTGATTCTCTGAGGAAGAACAACAGGAGTTCTGGAACCAAGTCTGATTATTTCAACATGAGGAATTTCTCTTAATTTTTTGATTATATATTCAAGCTTTTCGTCAGAAACAAGGAGGCAATCTCCCCCTGACAAAAGAACGTCTCTTACAACCGGAGTTTTTCTGATGTATTCGATGCATTTATCGATGTTTTCCATTGAAACTTCATCATCGCACTGTCCTGCAAACCTTCTTCTTGTGCAGTGTCTGCAGTACATTGAACATTGGTCTGTAATCAGGAACAGAACTCTGTCAGGATATCTGTGTGTAAGTCCGGGAGCCGGTGAGTCTGTGTCTTCATGAAGCGGGTCAACCATGTCTGCGGAGCTTATGTGTGTTTCTGCAATTGTTGGTACAGCCTGCATCCTTACAGGGTCCCTCGGATCATCCTTATCCATGTGGGCTGCGTAGTAGGGTGTTATGCCCAGTCTGAATTTTTCCAGAACCTTTGATATGTCTTTTTCTTCTTGTTCGGTGATGTTTATTATCTGCTTTATCTTATCGACAGAGTCAATTCTGTTTTCAACCTGCCATTTCCAGTCGTTCCACTCTTCAGGCTTGACATCCTTCCAGAGTTCGATTTCATTGTAATAAGCCATGATACCCTCCATTTAATTATTTTTTAAAGCATGGAAATACTAATCGGGAGCTATTTCCCAATTAGTATATCCTATGGTATTCCATATTTCGAAAAATTCTATATTTCTTACGCGTATAATTTAGTGTACAGGTCTCTTAACTGTTTGTTTTCTCTCATTATTTGAAGAGCAGTATCTGCATGTCCCTTTGTGTATCCGTTTCCTATTATCATGTTGACATCCTTGCCAACACCTTCTGCTCCCAAAGCTGCCTTTGTAAAGCTAGTTGCCATGCTGAAGTAGTAAACTGTTCCTTCATCCTTTGTTGCCAGGATAGCTGACATTTCGCAATTTGGTCTGGAAACACAGCTTATAACAAGATCGCAAAGCTTTCCGTCTGTTGCTTCCATAACTTTTTCATACACTTCAATTGCATCTGTTGCATCTCCTGCTATGCAAACATCGGCCAGTCCCAGTTCCTTAACTGTGTCAAGTGAACTTTGTCTGTGTGCCCAGCAAATAACCTTACCGGTAGGGCCGGCTTTTTTCTTTGCTTCATACAAGCAGAGAAGTCCTGACTTACCTGCTCCTCCAAGAACAAGCACTATGTCGCCTTCTTTAACAAGTTTGATTGTCTGAGCCGGAGCTCCTGCTACGTCCAGTACTGACAGAGCAAGATTTTCAGGAATGTCGGCAGGAAGTTTGGCGTAGATTCCGCTTTCAAACAATATTGCCTTTCCTTTGATATCAACCTGGTCTATTTCTTTTCTGACAGTAATTATATCTTCAATCACCAATGGTGTCAAAGACAAAGATACCAGCGTTGCTATTTTGTCTCCAACCTTTAAGTCGGTCTTTCCTTCCAATGCAGGTCCTACTTGCTCAACAGTACCTATGAGCATTCCGCCTGATCCTGTTACCGGGTTTTGATGCTTTCCTCTTTCGGCAACAATGCCCTTCATTATTTCTTTGATTTTTTCCACGTCACCGCCGGCCTGATCGCTGATTTGAGTGAAGCTTGCTGAATCGACATTCAAAGTCTGCACATTTATTAAAATCTCATTGTCATATATTTCCATTGTATTGTCGACTTTCAAGGCTGGCTGGGGCAGCACTCCTTTTGGTTCAATAACCCTGTGAGTTCCGTATGGATTTCCTTTCTTAATCATAAAGCCTCCTAAAGTTTGTGCATATTATTGGGTTTGTTGAATATGGGCATATTCGTATTCATTAGATGCAAATCTCGTGCCAACTTCAAAAAAATTAATAAACAGGCATATTTCAGTGTTTTAACTTTAACAAAGTTTTGAAATTAATGCCAAGTGCCGAATTTTCAGCTTTTTGTATTGACTTGCATCCTGCTTCTGATATAATTTAAGTATACATCATATTTATTTATTTTTCACACAGTAATATGAAAAAAACCACAGTTTATTAAAAATTCATTTATGTTTTTTCAGATTATAAAAGGAGATTGACAATTGGACAATGTACGACTGAAAATAACCACACTGCAGACGGTTGACGAAGCGGGAAACGAGGATGTAATTGAGCTTGTGACCGATGCCACTCTTGAAAACTCAGATGGGTGCATAACAGTGAACTACGACGAAAGTCATATTACCGAAAGCAAAGGAAGCCGCACGAGACTGAAGATATACAAGGACAAAATGATTATGACAAAGATCGGTGCTAATTCGTCAAAAATGGAGTTTAAGGAAAATCTGAACCTGAGCAATCTGTACACAACTCCCTACGGTACCTTTGACCTGGATTTCACTACAGTCATTTATAAAAATGCACTGGATGAGCAAGGCAGGGGCGAAGTGTACGTTGAATACAGAATAATTTTCGGAGGAGCCGAAGAAAGCTACAACAAGCTGAAAATTGATATTATTTAAACAATCTTTCGATACAAAATTAAACACGAACATTTTTGCCGGTTTTTCGGCGCATAGCGCCATATTTTCGGCACACGAGAGGGAACCATGGAAATAAAATACTTTGATGCCTTAATTCAAGCAATAAATATCATCAATGACGGAATACACATTGTCGATGCCAGCGGAAAAACAGTTTACTACAACACTGCAGCAAAGCAACTTGATGAAATAGATATGGACAAGGCCATAGGAAGGCACCTGCTTGAGGTGTATCCGTCCCTTACCTTTGAAACAAGCACCCTGCTAAGAGTTTTGCGGACAGGCAAACCTATTTACAACGCTGAACAGAACTTCATAAACTACAAGGGTGACAAGATTTCCACGCTGAACTCCACCCTGCCCATCCTGTACAACAACAAGGTTGTGGGAGCCCTTGAAGTTTCCAGAAACATTACGAAAGTAAGGGAGCTGTCTGAAAAAATAGTAAACCTTCAAAGAGAGCTTTATGAAACAGGCGAAAGAGCCGAAAAAAATTCAAAGCCGCTGGCCAGGTTCAACTTTCTGGACATCATCGGTCAGAACAAGGAAATGCTTAAACTTAAATCCCTGGGAATCAAGGCAGCCATGTCGGATTCGCCTGTAATGATTGCCGGAAGCACGGGAACCGGAAAAGAGTTGTTCGTTCAGTCTATACACAACTCCAGCAACAGAAAGCACAAACCCTTCATCGCCCAGAACTGCGCTGCCCTGCCATCAAACCTGTTGGAGAGCATTTTATTCGGTTCCGTGAAGGGAAGCTTTACGGGAGCCGAAAACCGCCCCGGCCTTTTTGAGCTGGCAGACGGCGGAACATTGTTTCTGGATGAAATAAACTCCATGCCCCTGGAGCTACAGGCAAAGCTGCTGAGAGTTCTGCAGGACGGAAGAGTCAGAAGGGTGGGTTCCACCAACACGGTGGATGTTGACGTACGGATAATTTCAGCCGTGAACACAGATCTGAACGAGGTTGTGGAAACAAAACAGCTGAGGCAGGACCTTTTCTTCAGACTAAATGTCATAACACTTGTTATCCCGGATCTGTGTAAACGAAAGGAAGACATACCCATTCTGGTGGACCACTTCATCAAGAAGTACAACGAGAAATTGAACAAATTTTTCAGCGGCATATCCCGTCAGGTTATGGATATTTTTCTTGAATACAGCTGGCCCGGCAATGTGAGGGAACTGGAGCATGCCATCGAAAGCGCTGTTTCCCTTTACGACGGAGACCTCATCAGAGAGGAGCATCTTCCGTTCCAGTTTAAGAACTTCCATCCTTCCAACTCCTACTCCCTGGACACCAGCATCATACAGCCGCTGAACACTGCCGTGGAAAAGGTTGAAAGAGAAATAATCATATCAGCTCTGGAACAGACCGACTACAACATAGCAAAGGCGGCAAAGCTAATAAACGTACCTCGCCAGACGCTACAGTATAAAATAAAGAAACTGGAAATACCGTTTTTTTGATTAAGAATGAATGAAGGCTTTGTGCATCTGCACAAAGCCTTCATTCATTCTTAATTCTTAACTCTTAATTCTTCATTTATGAACAGATTCAACGTATGTCTTGGAGCGGTCGTTGGAGTAGAGACCAGTGTTCTCCACCTTACCTCTTTCTATGAGCTCGAATATTTTTGATTTCATCTTTATTCCTTCCAGTCCCCGCTTGGTCTTTATGGTCTCGATTTCTTCATCGGTCAGCACTTCCCTGAGTCTTTTTTCAGCATCCACCTCAAATACGGGAGGGCTGTCCTCATCCTTGCCGAAGTCAACAAAGCAAAGCGGCGGAAACATTACGCACCACCAGTTGTTGCCCTGGGCTGTTCCTATTTCTATCCTTACGGAATCGTAGTAGCCTTCGGGAAGGACTATGTCCTCGTAAAGCTTCCTGGGAAACTTGTAATTTCCGTAATACACATTAACCTGGTAATCGCTGCCTTCCTTATTTACAACTCTTTCTGCTTCCTGCCTTATGCTGTCAATCTTTTGTATGATAATATCTTCGCTGTCTTCCTTTGAACTCACTCCTTCAAACTCCTTGTTGAAGACGGTTATTACCTGGTTTCTCACCTTGTACTTAAGCTGCTGATCTTCAAATGTGTTTGAGTTTGCAATCACGTGAAGGCGTATGACCTTTTCATTGATTTTTGCCATTCCCATATATGCTTCCACTGTGTATGATACACCAGCTGCCAGCAGCACTAAAAGTGCAGCTGCCAGTATTTTTTTATAATATTGCATTTTTCCTCCTATCTTACTAATCCAATGCTCTTGATTTCCATTCTGTAATGCACATTGATGTCAGCAGCTTCAAATACTTCATCGTATTTGTCCATAACAGACTCATAATCCTTCTTGTGGAATTTGTATAAGTCGTCCTTTATCCTCAGTAGATCTGATCTGTATTCATGCTGAAGCTTGTCGATGGTGCTGTTTGTTGTCTCGGATATTTTTTTGATGGATGCTTCCTTCACCTTGTCCATGAAATCCCGGTTTTCCAGGCTGTCATCTCCGATGATGAATGAATCCACGTAGCAGTACAATGTGATGTAATAATCAACCTTCAGATTTTCGCCCTGAAGGTCCAAGTCTTCGGTCATGCTCACATCCACTGCACCCAGAGCCAGTGTCCTTCCGTCAGCTTCAATATTTATATTTTTTATGTTCGCCTTTGTGGGGTTGAGAAGCAGCATTATTATCTCAACCTCCTCAGGTTCCAGAAATCCTTTCAGCTCGTATTCCTTAATAACTGCCGCCCTTTCTATCATAAGGCTTTTCTCGTTTATTTCCACAACCGGAATCATGGCGTTTCCTGTCTGACCCAGGTGCAAAATAGCTTCGTCAAAGGTGTATACGTCCTGGTAGCTTTCCCTTTTAAGCTTAACAAGCATGTCGCTTAAAAATCTCCCCACAATGGGATTTGTAGGAATTTCCGTGTTTATTGTGTCTTCTGCTGTTCCCTTGGCAATGCATATTTTTACTCTCCTGTTCATCTGGGGAGATCTTTGTATTTCATCAAATATTTTTTTAAACGTATCTGCATCCCTGGCTGTTTCTTCACCAAGCACTATTACCTGCATGAGTCTGTCTGATATGGCCTTGTCGGAATGGAGGTAGCTTGTGTCGTAAAAGTCCGCAAAATTGTTGTTCTCCATGGAATAAACTATTCTTTGTTCTTCGCTGCCTTCGTTTATCCTGGGGATTTCGGCGGTGAACTTAAGCGTATCGGGCATTTTATCGATACCAACTGCAAACAGGTATTCCCTCTTGTTTATCTCCACGCTGTCCCAACAGCCGGTAAGAATCAGCGATGCTGCCAAACTAGCCAGCATGATTTTCACATACTTTAAATTTTTCATATTACTCCTCCATAATAATGAAGAATTAAGAGTTAAGAATTAATTGAAGAATTTGTGCTGAAGCACAAATTCTACCATCATTCTTAATTATTCATTCTTCATTCTTAATTGAATTTTGTTTGTAAGCGCTGCCAGCAGCGGTATCAAAAAGTTCAGCGCACTCAGTGCATAAACTGGAATTCGTATGTATGGAAACATCATGTACATTCCGGGAAGAGCTGCTGCCATCAGGTACAAAATAGGTATCTGTATGAATATGAAGTACCCGTTTTCTTTCGTATGGAAAGTTTCCTGCATTGCCAGGTTTGTGAAATATGCCAGGACGCAGATGCAGGTGAATGTGACTATAATCTGAAAGCACAGCCCGACTATTTCAGTGCTTTCAAAAAAGAACCCCGGAATGTTCACAAACTTCATTACGGATATGAATGGCCAGACCATGTTCACTGCCTCCTTCATTCCGAACTTCACAATGATCAGCAGATAACACGCTATGTATATCACTGCGCTTATAAGGATGAACCTTCTGTTGAGAAGCACATTCTTTTCCTTTAAGGACACCCTGCTGTTTGAAAACAGCATTATGGAAAATCCGAAGAATCCCAGCATGGCTAAGGGAACGGACTTGGCAATTCCTGCAACGTCTGCGGGATATATGGGAAATATGTTGGTGTAGTCCGCATAGTATGTTGAAAATACTATTATGAGCAGGTACGGCGCCAGAGCTGTTATCACTGCAATGTTTGTTATGTTGGCGATGGTCTGCATTCCTTTTTTGGCTGCGTATATGGCCGTAAGAAGTATTGCAACAATTATTGTGCTGATGGGAGTTCGAAAAAGCATCATCAGCTTTATCTGTTCGGCGAAATCCTTCATGAGTATGCTGTTTGAAATCAGGAACATAAAGATGTAGTATACTCCGATTACCCTTGAAATGAATTTCGGAAAGAGCCTGTTTGAAATTCCTATTATTGTTTCTTCGCTGTAGCTTTTCATCATCCTGTTTATCGGCTTCACAGCAAGATACAGTATAAGGGCAGCCAGGGCTATGGAAATCCAGCCTACGGGACCGTCTATTTCAGACAGTATCACCGGCATAAGCAGCGATTGAAATGCAAATGAAACCAGTACAAGGACTGACAGATTTTGATAAGGTGTAATATCCTGATTGAACATTTAATTCCCCTTTTCTTTTTCCGGATGCAGATACTTGGGCTTGCGCACCATATTCTTGATTTTAGGCCTTATGACTGTGTCCCTTAAATCCCTTCTGTTTTCAACAAACGTTGAAAGAGGAGTCATGTATGGAATACCGCAGCTTTTCAGCGTGCAAAGGTGAATGATGAGGATGCTTAAGCCTATGGATATCCCGAACAAACCGAATACGGACGCAAGTATAATAAAGGCAAATCTTATCACTCTCAGCGTTGTGCTGAAGTTATAGCTTGGAATTGTGAAGGATGCAATGGCTGTAAGTGCCACGATTATTACGGCAAGCGGAGTTATGAGACCTGCCTCCACCGAGGACTGACCTATTACAAGACCTCCAACCAGACCGATTGTGGAGCCTACCGGAGTTGTTATCCTCATAGATGCTTCCCTTACCAGCTCTATTACAAGTTCCATCAACAAAGCCTCGAAATATGGAGGAAACGGTACATTTGCCCTGGAAGCCGCCACATAAAGGGCCAGCTGCGTAGGCAGCATGTTGGGGTGAAACTGGGTTACAGCCACGTACAGCGCCGGCAGAAGCATCACTATTGGAAGAGCAAGGTATCTTATCAATCGTGTGATGCAGGAAGGCAGCCATCTTTCATAGTAGTCCTCCGAGGACTGCATGAATGAAACAAAAATAGCAGGTGCTATGAGTACGGTTGGTGTATTGTCCACAGCAATGACCACTCTTCCTTCAAGAAGGGCAGAAGCCGCCGCATCCGGACGTTCAGTATTTTCAATCTGCGGAAACAGTGAGTAACTGTCGTCCTCAATCATTTCTTCAATGTATGAACTTTCAAGAATTGCTTCGATATCTATATTTTTTATCCTTTTTTCCACGGTTTCCAAAACCGTCCTGTTGACTATGTCGTCTATGTACAGTATTGCTATGTCAGTTTTCGAACGGGTTCCCACCTGAGTGTACTTCACCTTCATCTTTGGATCCCTTATTCTCCTTCTGATGAGAGTAATGTTGACCTTCATGGTCTCCACGAAGCCGTCCCTGGCTCCCCTGATGAGTGTTTCGGCAGCAGGCTCCTGTATTCCCCTCATGGGCCATCCTCTTGAGGAAAGCATCACTGCTTTGCTGCAGGTGTCTATGAACAGCACCGTTTCTCCGGAAAGCATCTTGTCCACACATTCCCCTAGAGTTATCAGCACCTGAACTTCAAGTATTGATATGTTGGTTTTTGCAACGGCATTTTGAAGCTCCGTTTCCGGACTGTTCTCCAGGCTGTTCAAATCCATGTTCATCATCAGATTCTGAACGGCATATTCGCTGATGGCTTCCTTGCTTGTCATTCCATCAACATATGTGAGCAACATTTTAACTTTCCTGTTTTGTCCCCCTTCAATTTTTCGGAAGACTATGTCGTCGGCATTCTTGAACAATTCCTTCAATACAGCTTCATTTTTTTTGATGTCAGCATCAACCTTAACCTGACTCAGATCCTGTTCATCCTGTTTATTCTTGTTTTGTTTTTTTTCATCCATATCATCACCTATATGTATATTGCCGCAGCTGCTGCAATAGCCAGGATTCCATATACAATTCCCGTAAAGTGCACTATTTTGTAATCCCTGTGGTAGTTTTTGCGCTTAAGGTCCTTGCTGGTCTTGAAAATCAAAATGCAGCTGATGGCCAGAAAAATAATTATTATTTCCGTGTTTATTATGTGTTTCAGCTCGTTTATAAAGAACATGTCTCTCCTCCTTCATGTAATATCTGCATTTTGAAGGTATTTTATTCATAGAAAAGGAATATTTCACAAATAAAAAAACCGCCTGCGCGGTTTTATTATTCTTTTAAATCATATTTTTGTTTCTTCCTTACCAGTGTGGATAAGTCGATGCCCAGCCTTGCGGCAGCCTCCTTCATGTTTTTTGAGGTCGCCAGTGTTGTCTCTATTATTTCCTTTTCATAGTCATCTATCTTTTCCTTCAGTGTCTTGCTGTCGGAGATAAACAGGCTGTTGGCTGAGGCTATCCCCGAATCATTCAGCACCATGTTTTCAGTGAACAGATTTGTGTCAATGGCAGCATCATCGGTCATCAACACAAGGCGCTCTATAATGTTTTTCAGCTCCCTGATGTTTCCCGGCCACTCGTAAACCAGAAAATGCTCCAGACATCCAGTTGTGAAATAACAGTTCTTTCCGTACTTGTTGTTATAATATTCTATGAACTGCTGAGCAAGAGGAATGATGTCCTCCTTCCTGTGCCTCAGGGGAGGTATGACGAATGTTACTACGTTGAGCCTGTAATAGAGGTCTGCCCTGAATTTTTTCTCCTCCACCAGTTTTTTTAAATCCACGTTGGTGGCTGCTATTATGCGGGCGTTGAATTCCACGGCTGTTGTACCCCCGATGCGGTAAAACATCCTGTCGTTAAGAGCGCTTAACAGCTTTACCTGCAGCGTATAAGGCATGTCTCCTATCTCGTCAAGAAACAGGACACCTCCGTTTGCCTCTTCGAAAAGACCTTTCTTGCCTCCCTTTTGTGCTCCCGTGAATGCTCCTTCCTCATATCCGAAAAACTCGGATTCCAATAGATGCTCAGGCACAGCGCTGCAGTTTATCTTGACAAATTTTCCGCTTCTTCTGTTGCTGATGCTGTGGATATATGTTGCTATAAAGTCTTTTCCAACACCTGTTTCCCCCAGAATGAGAACTGTGCTTTCAACATCTGCAATCTTCCTGGCCCTGGCGTAAATGTTCTTCATCTTAGAGTTATTTATGACAACAACAGGATCCTTTGAAGACTTGTTCTCTATCTGGCTGTTTTTAACGTAAAGGTTTTTCTCCTTGGTGATGTTTTTCATCAGCACGTCAAGCTCTGACACATCTCTTATTACAGCTATGGTCTTTGCAAGATCACCCTTCTCATCATATATGGGAGAGCCAGATACCAGGCACCTCTGTCCCTTATAGTAGTTGTTGATTGTGGATACCGGACCGTTTGTTTCTATTACCTTGGCACAGCATGAATTGGGCAGGATATCCTGATTCCTCAGGTCGTATACCGTCTTCCCTATTATCTGGTCCCTTGTAAGTCCCGACAAGTTCAGAAAAGCATCATTCACATATGTTGTTGTTCCTTTATCATCAGTTATGTAAATACCGTCCTTAAGCTTGTTCAGCATTTCATTGTAAAGATACTGCTGGCTGCTGAGCCTCAAAATCTGCTTTTCAAGCTCACTTCCCAGGGAAAAGTCATAGAAGAAAAACACATAGAATTCCTTGCCCTGCAGCTTCAGATCGTTGTGAATGACATAGTACACGGAGCCGTCCAGGTATTTTACAGAATACAGGTCATCATCCTTATCAACCTTCATATCCTTAAAAAATACCGTAATTTTTTTGTTCAGAATATCCTCGTTGTTCCTGCATATGTTTGTTTTAAAATAGTTATTAGAATGCAAAATGTTGAACTTATCGTCTGTAATCACAAAACCCATGTTTAATTCTATGCTTCTGAAGTCCATTTTTCGCCTCCTCAGTAAATTTTTGCACAAAACGATTGATATTTAATAAACAATTTGATATATTGTAAGTACCATTGTTTCAATTATACTACCTCATATGCATTCTTGCAACAAATACATATGCTGAATATGCATTTCTGCATAATACAAGACACAAATCTTGGACATAATATGAACCTTTTCAGTCATATCAACGGTTCCATCTTATCGCAGCATATTGGCACGGATTTTGCTAATATAAATTTGTATTAAAATTTAGGAGGCAAATTATGAGAAAGGCAGTTATCGTTTCTGCAGCAAGAACACCAATAGGTTCCTTCGGAGGATCATTATCACCTCTATCAGCAGTGGATCTTGGTGTTATTGCAGCAAAGGAAGCAATTAAAAGGGCAGGAATTGAACCATCGTCAGTAGAAGAAGTATATTTCGGAAATGTGCTTGGAGCAGGTCTTGGACAAAACGTAGCAAGACAGGTTACACTTGGTGCAGGAATTCCAAATGAAGTACCGGCATTGACCATCAACATGGTGTGCGGCTCAGGCTTAAGGGCAGTAAGCATGGCAGCTCAGTTTGTGGAAAGCGGACAATGCGATGTTATTCTCTGCGGAGGATGCGAGAGCATGACGAATGCCCCGTACCTTCTCCCGAAAGCAAGATGGGGACAGAGAATGGGCGACGGACAAATTATTGACTACATGGTATATGACGGTCTAACCGATGTATACAACCAGTATCACATGGGCATAACTGCAGAAAATGTGGCAGAGCAGTGGGGCATCACTAGAGAAGAACAGGACAGAATTGCCGTTCAAAGTCAGAACAGAGCCGAAGAAGCTCAGAAGAGCGGAAGATTCAGCGAGGAAATAGTACCTGTTGTAATTCCTCAGAAAAAGGGAGATCCGGTTGTAATCGATACGGATGAATTCCCAAGACACGGCTCAACAGTTGATAAGATGGCAAAGCTGAAACCTGCTTTCAAAAAAGACGGCACAGTTACTGCAGGAAACGCATCAGGCATCAACGACGGAGCAGCAGCAATTGTGATCATGAGCAAGGAAAAGGCTGAAGAATTAGGATTAGAATATCTGTGCGAAATCGCAGGATACGGCTCAGCCGGAGTAGACCCGAAAATCATGGGTATCGGACCTGTTCCTGCAACAAAGAAAGCTTTGGCACAAGCAGGATGGACAATTGAAGACATCGAACTTGCAGAAGCAAATGAGGCATTTGCCGCACAGGCAGCCGCAGTTGTGAAAGACCTCGGACTGGACGAGTCAATCACAAACGTAAACGGCGGAGCCATTGCCCTGGGACACCCAATTGGAGCTTCAGGTGCAAGAATACTTGTTTCACTTATCTATGAAATGAAGAAGAGAGATGCTAAAAAAGGTCTTGCAACTTTGTGCATAGGCGGAGGAATGGGAACAGCACTGCTTGTTCAGAGATAAAACAGACACTCACACACACGAATTGTTCGGGAGAACCATCGGTTCTCCCTGACATTATATATAATTATAGAGAGGATGATAGAATTGATTAACAAAATAATATCAATTAAGGATGCCGCTGAAAAGGTTCAGGATGGCATGACGATAATGGTAGGAGGATTTTTAGCCAACGGAACCCCGGAACGTTTAATAGATGCTCTTGTGGAAAGTAATGTTAAAAATTTAACACTAATATGCAATGATACCGGATTCCCGGACAAAGGCGTCGGCAAAATGGTTGTAAACAAACAGTTCAAGAAAATGATAGCATCACACGTTGGAACAAATCCTGAAACAGCAAACCAGATGAACTCAGGAGAAACTGAAGTTGTTCTTACACCTCAGGGAACCCTTGCTGAAAAAGTAAGATGCGGAGGAAACGGACTTGGAGGATTCTACACACCTACAGGAATAGGAACCGAAGCTGAAATCGGAAAAGAAAAAAAGGTCATCAACGGCCAGGAATATATTTTTGAACTTCCATTGAGAGCCAATGTTGCACTGTTGAAAGCTTCAAAGGTTGACAAGAAAGGAAACATGGTTTTTAACAAAACAACAAAGAATTTCAATCCTCTTATGGCTGCTGCAGCCGATGTTGTAATCGTAGAAGCAGATGAAATCGTTGAAGTGGGAGAAATCGATCCGGACCGTGTAATGTGCTCCGGAATATTCGTTGACTACATTGTAGGAGGGGACAAATAATGGATGCAAAAGAAATTATAGCAAGAAGAGTTGCGCAGCTTTTAAAAGACGGTGATGTTGTTAACCTGGGAATAGGTCTGCCCACAATGGTGGCAAATTACATCCCTGATGACATAGATATAACGTTCCAGTCAGAAAACGGATTTTTAGGATTGGGACCTGCTCCAAAGGCAGGAGAAGAAGACTGGGAGCTTGTAAATGCAGGAGGAATGCCTTCTTCAATAGTTCCTGGAGGAATGTTCTTTGACAGTGCAACTTCCTTTGGAATAATCCGCGGAGGACACGTTGACGCAACAGTTCTTGGAGCAATGGAAGTAGATGAAAAAGGAAACCTTGCAAACTGGAAAATACCGGGCAAGATGGTTCCCGGCATGGGAGGAGCAATGGACCTGGTTGTGGGAGCAAACACAGTTATAATCGCAATGGTCCACACCCAGAAGGGTCAACCGAAAATACTGAAACATTGCACTCTTCCTTTGACAGCAAAGGAACAGGTAAACTACATCGTTACTGAAATGGCTCTTCTGAAAGTTACAAAAGACGGACTTGTTCTTGAAGAATTAGGACCGGATACAACTGTTGAAGATGTAATTGCAGCTACAGAAGCAAAAGTAACAGTATCTCCAAACGTGAAAAAGTACAATTTTGCATAACTAACATAAAAAAACTGCCCTCGGGCAGTTTTTTAGTTGTCGCATTCAAACTTATATCCTATTTTTCTTACAGTCACGATTTTTTTACCGTATTCGCCTATCTTTGACCGCAGACACTTTATGTGGGTGTCAACGGTCCGGTCATCCCCGAAATAATCCCAGTCCCATACGGTGGACAGTATCTGGCTTCTGGTAAGAACTATGTTCTTGTTCTGAAGAAGGTAGTAAAGAAGGTCAAACTCCTTGGGTGTGAGAACCGCCTTTTCTCCGTCAATAAGCACAATTCTTTCCCTGTACCTTACGGCGATTCCCCCAGCTTCAATGTCCTGCATGCTGTTTTGGGATGTCCTCCTCAAAAGGTTCTTAACCCTGGCCATGAGAATTTTAGCGCTGAAGGGTTTTGAAATATACTCGTCGGCTCCTGCATTGAACCCTGTTATTTCATCGGTTTCAGTGTCTCTGGCCGTCAGCATGAGAATTGGCACGTCAGAAGTTTTTCTGATGTAGGCAGCAACCTCGTATCCGTCCTTCCTGGGCATCATCACATCGAGTATGATAAGAGAAAAATCAATGTCGCCGTCAAATTTTTCTATGGCATCCTGACCATCGGCGGCTTCCACAACATTGAAGCCTTCCTTAACCAGGTAGTTTGCAACAAGTTTCCTTATGTTGTCTTCATCTTCAACAAGCAGTATTTTTGTATCCATCTTATTCCTCCACTTCAAAATTCATTTCCACGTTCTCCAGCTCAAACCAGAACTCAACACCGTCATCCACATTGGCGACACCGTACCTTTCCCTGTGCATGTCCATGACAGCCTTCACTATTGCAAGTCCCAGCCCGTAGCTCCCCATGTTCTTTCTGGACTTGTCAGCCCTGTAGAAGCTTATAAATATATTTTCAATATCCTCTTCTGCAATGTGGTTGCCTGTATTAAACACCTTGATCCTGCACTTACTGCCTGTTGTTTGGGTGGAAACCCTCACCTTTCCTCCGCCGTTGCAGTACTTGATTGCATTTTCATAAAGATTCTGAAACACCTGTTCTATACGGAAGTAATCTGCAAACACTATGCTGTCCTGGGATATGTCCTTTTCGACGGTCACATTTTTTTCTCTGGCTATTATGGAATTCTTGTTAACCGTATCATTAATAATTTCATTTATGCTGAAATTGGATTTCTCCAGCTTTATTATTCCTCCTTCAAGCTGCGACAGCTTCAGCAGCTCCTGAACGAATTCGGACATCTTTCTGCCTTCGTTTATTATTATATTAAGGTAGTCCCTTTTCGTTTCTTCGTCTATGTCATCCATGTCAAGTATGGCTTCAGAGTAGCTCATAATCAACGTAAGCGGTGTTTTAAAGTCGTGTGATACATTTGCTATGAGCTGCTTGGTCATCTTATCGGCCTTTTCCTGCCTTATGAGATCATCCTTCAGCTTGGTGACATATTCCTGCAGCCTGTCTGCCATATTGTTGATGCTTAAGGATAAAAGGCCTATCTCATCGGTGGTCAGTATGTCGCACCTCTGTGAAAAATTAAGATTCGCTATCTTGTCTGCAGTCTGCTGTATCTGCCTTATGGGTTTTGTAGTCTTGTCTGCGATGATGTAAATGAATGCGGCTCCTGACAACAACGTGAACACTGAAATGTACAATGAGTACTTTATGGCAGAATCTGCAATTTCCCTTATGAACTTCTTGGGCGTCTGCATGAGGACGTACCTGCTGCCCTCAATGTTTGATAGTATTGATATGTTTGAATCCGGCCTGCCGCTATCTTCTTCATTCAGGATGTAGTACTGGTTATCCGCAAGCTTTGTAAAAGCATCTTCTGCATACATCTTCTCAATCAAGCGGACTATTTCGTTGTCAAATGGACTAGTGGAAAAGTATCTCTGCCTGGAGAAGTATTCTATTTCTCCTTCTCCTGTATCCTTGTCAAGCGTAAACAGACATATGGTCATGTTCTGAGATTCATAGTTGATTATCTCGTTTATCATCTCATCCTTGTTTCCGGATAGAGATGTTGATTTGATGCTTTCCACACCGCTTTTAAGTTTTTTTATCTTATCATTGGTATACAGCTTGTCGAACATGGTGTTGCCCAGCGCAAAGGACAATACCACGTTGAAAACCAACACGCACAGTATTACCAGAAACAGTTTGTTCTTTAAACTGAATTTAACCTTCATATTGTTCTCCAAATCATTAGTATACAACAATAATATATCACAATTGTGATAAATAAGTGAAGTTTTTACTGAAATTCGTGTTTTTATGATAATTTTAGTCTCTGCAAACTCAATTTCAATCACAAATTGTATTTGGTCATACAAAAAACAGGCAGAGCCTGTTTCTTGAGGGAGAATTTTATGAAAATTTGATTTTTGTTATAAGTTTGCCGGCTTTGTCTTAAGCGTCATGCTTATAGTCTGTTCCTCGCCGTTTCTGATTATGGTTAGCTTAACATTATCGCCGTCCTTGTATTCGTAAAGGTTTCTCTTCAGGTCGGACATGCTTTCAATCTTGTCGCCTTCTATTGCCGTGATTACATCGCCTGTCTTAAGTCCAGCTGCTGTTGCAGGAGAACCGTTCATGGTCTCAACCACTACGACGCCGTATTCCGCCTTAACGTCTACGCCTAATGCCTTTTCGTATGTCTCAACGTCAACCCCGGTTATGCCCACATATACTGTTGAAAAAGTACCTTTATCTATTATCTCTTGTATTATTGGTTTAGCAGTGTTTATAGGAATTGAAAATCCCAGACCTTCGGCTGTGCTCATTTTTGCAGTGTTGATTCCTACTACCTTTCCTTCTGCATTGAAAAGCGGTCCGCCGCTGTTGCCTGAATTTATGGAGGCATCTGTCTGAATGAGCGGTTCTATGACTGTACCATCATCAAATGCTATTGACCTGTCCAGACCGCTTATGATACCTTGTGTAACTGTTCTTTCCAGGTCCAGCGTCATTGGATTTCCTATGGCTACTGCAGGCTCTCCAACCATAAGAGCATCGGAATCTCCGATTTCAACTGCCGGAAGACCTGTTCTGTTGATTTTTACCACGGCAAGGTCAAGAGTTGTGTCATACCATAAAACCTCACCTACTTCTGTGGAGCCGTCTATGAGTGAAACAGTTATGCTGTCGTATTTTCCGTCTCCAATAACATGGGCGTTCGTTACAATGTATCCGTTTGAATCAACTATGAATCCTGAACCCATGCTCTGAGCCTTCTGACTCTGAGGTCCGAAGAATGTGTTATACTGCTGCGTTACTTCGGTTGTGATGCCAACAACAGTCTTCTGTGCCTTTTCTGCAACTGCTGCAGCAAAATATATGTCGTCTGTCAGGTTGATGTTCACGTCCTGTGCAGTTATACCCGTCTTATTGTTCTGGCTGTTTCCTGCCATGTTCAGCTGGCTTGTGGCGATGTAACCTCCTGAAAGACCTCCTATGAGAGCTGATACAAGTGCAACAGCCACATAGCCCATGAATGATTTCTTCCTGCTCTTCTTTACCTTTTTAGGCTGTTCATAGCTTGGCATTATAAAATTTATATCCGTGTCTTTTGTTTCTCTATGTTGGCTTTCAAAACTTTCGTAGCTCTGGTTACTTTCATTATTTTCATTATTTTCATTACTTTCATTACTTTCATTACTTTCATTTTCCTCATTAATCAAATTTCTTTCATTATCGTCCATGATTTTTCCTCCTACAATGATCAATCTATTTATGTTTGTATACTACCCTTTTATTGTGATGGAAATGTGAATATTTTGTAAAGTTTTTATGAACTTTCTTATTCTTCCGTCTTGTTCATATATTATCACCGATTTCTTTATTGAAACTTAAAATTGGAAAAAAAAAGAGCACCCTGTGCTCTTATAAATTCAATTTTATTTGTGCCTTTTGGTAAGTTCTGTTTTCAGGTCGTCCATGGAAACACCCTCGCTTACCATGAGTACCATTGCATGGTAAACAAGGTCACACATCTCATAAACCAGCTCATCCTTGTTCTTGTTCTTGGCTCCGATTATCACTTCGCTTGTTTCTTCGCCCACCTTCTTCAAAATCTTGTCAAGACCCTTGTCAAACAGATAGTTTGTGTATGATCCTTCCTTTGGATTGTCTCTTCTTTCTATGATCTGGCTGTACAGACGCTGAAGTATTGCCTGGTCAGTGACACTGTCCTCGTAAACCTTGTTGAAAAAACATGAATATGCTCCCGTGTGGCACGCGTTTCCAATCTGTTCAACCTTCATGAGGATGGCATCCCCATCGCAGTCATAGTAAAGCCCCTTCAGGTTCTGAACATGGCCTGAAGTGTCACCCTTTCTCCACAAACACTGCCTGCTTCTGGAATAATAGCAGGCCCTTTTTTCCTTCAAGGTTGTTTCAAGGGCTTCCCTGTTCATATATGCAACCATAAGGACCTCATTGGTGCTGCAGTCCTGGGCAACTGCAACCACCAGCCCGTTTTGGTCAAATTTCACTTCGTCAAGTATTTTTTGAATATCCATTTGCAATCCTTCTTCCATAGTTTTATATTAATAAATAGTTTTATAATAATAAATAGTTTTATAATTAGGTTACATTAATAAGTAGGTTTATAATAGTTCGAAATTTTATTTTTTCTTCCTGCTAACATTTTGGGAATTGTAACTTCAATCCGAAAAACAAAGGCACACAACCGCTACGCTAAGTGTGCCAAAACTGTTTTTCTCCTTTCGAACAATTCCACAAAATAGCGCTAAGTCTTAAAAAATAAAATTTCAACTATTATACTATTCGTAACCTTATATTCATGTATTATAGCCTTACTTCAACTCCGTTTTCCTTCAGATACTTCTTCACATCCATTATGTTTATTTCTCCGAAATGAAACACTGATGCAGCAAGTATTCCGTCTGCATCTGCATATTTCACGGCCTCCAGGAAATGTTCCATCTTTCCGGCTCCTCCGGATGCGATGACCGGAACATTGACAGCATCCGTGATTTTTTTAAGAAGCTCCAGGTCATAGCCGTTCTTCATGCCGTCTTCGTCAATGCTGTTGACCACAATTTCGCCTGCTCCCAGCTCAACACCTCTTACAGCCCACTCCACGGCATCAAGTTCCGTCTTTTCCCTTCCGCCTTTTACATAGACACTCCACGAACCCTGTTCATTTTTCTTGGCATCTATTGACAGCACCACACACTGGTTTCCGAAACGCTCAGCTGCCTCCTTTATGAGATTGGGATTTCTCACAGCTGACGAATTGACTGAAACCTTGTCTGCACCGCTCCTCAGGATGAATTTGAAATCATCCAGAGTTGATACTCCTCCTCCCACTGAAAAAGGTATGTTTATTTCATGTGCAACCTGTCGCACAAATTCCAGCGATGTTTTTCTTTCCTCATTTGAAGCCGTTATGTCGTAAAACACAAGTTCATCTGCTCCCGAGTCACTGTAGTATTTGCCAAGTCTCGCAGGATCGTCCACATCCTGAATGTCTTTGAAATTCTTGCCCTTGACAACCCTTCCGTTTCTGACATCCAGGCATGGTATTATTCTTCTTGCCAGCATTTTTACTCCCTCCTTTGAATAAGAATCAATTCTTATATATCTAGACAAATTTCTTGATTATCATCATTAATGATTTTCTGACTTATAATTCTTAACTCTTAATTCTTAATTGCTTGCAACGCTTGTGTAAATTCAAGCTTATTGTCATAAAGAGCCTTTCCTATTATGGCTCCGTACATTTTCATTTCGTTTAACTTCTTAAGGTCCTCAATTGTAGTTACCCCTCCGGAAGCAATTATGTCAAGCTTCGTTTTCTGTGAAAGCTCCTGGTACACTTCGAAATTAGGGCCTGAAAGCATTCCGTCCCTTGAAATGTCGGTATAAACCAATGTCCTGATTCCGATGCTCTCTAAAAACTTGCATATTTCAACAGAATCAACATCGCCCACGTTTTGCCAGCCTCTGGTTGCAACCTTGCCCTTGTATGCGTCTATTGACACCGCCAGATGTTCCTTGTACATAGATGCAAGCTCTGTAAGAAGCTGCTGGTTTTCAACAGCCATTGTCCCTACTATGGCTCTTTTTACTCCCATGTCCAGAAGGTTTTGTACTCTTTCACCGCTTCTTATGCCTCCGCCTGTCTGCATGGGTATCTTAATGGCCTTTGCTATTTTTTCTATGGATTTTCTGTTCTGGAACCCTTCGTCCTTTGCCCCGTCAAGATCCACCACGTGAAGGTACTCTGCCCCGAGGCTTTCCCATTTCTTGGCCATTTCAACCGGATCACCGGAGTATACGTTCATCTGGTCGAACCTTCCCTGCGTCAGTCTCACGCACTTGTTGTCCTTAATGTCTATTGCCGGAAATAATATCATAACTTGCGATGGTACATGGTACCATCTTCTCCCTTCTCAATTTTCAATGATTTCCTTATAAGCCTTCAATATGTTCAATCCTGTGTCTCCGCTTTTCTCCGGATGGAACTGTATGCCGTACACATTGTCCTTCCTGACTATGGCCGGAACATTTTTTTCATATTCTGAATATGCCACCAACTCGGAGTTGTCGGATACAGCATAGTAGGAATGCACAAAGTAAACATACTCGTCTTCCCTGATGTATTTTAATATGGGGTCCTGCTTGTAAAACTTTAGGTTGTTCCATCCCATGTGAGGCACCTTGAGTTTTACGTCCAGGTACTGAACGGTGCCGCTTATGAGTCCCAATCCGTCATACTGGCCGTATTCGTAACCCTTGTCATACAAAAGCTGCATTCCCAGACATATTCCTATGAGGTACTTTCCTTTTGCTGCTTCTTCCTTAATCACTTTGGAAAGGCCGGTTTCATCAAGAAGCCTAATGGCATCCCTGAAGGCTCCAACCCCCGGCAGTATAAGCGACTTTGCAGTCCTTAAATCTTCTTCCCTGCTGCTTATCTTCACATCCAACCCGAGCTTTTCAAAGGCTCTTTGGACTGATGCCAGATTTCCCATTCCATAATCTATTATAACATGCATCACAATACCCCCTTCGTGGACTGCAGGCAGTCTGATGTGATTTTGCAGGCTGCTTTAAGAGCCCTTCCGAAACCCTTGAACACAGCCTCTATCTTGTGGTGGTCGTTTTCACCGTAAAGAACTCCTATATGGAGCGTTGTAAGTGAGCTGTTGACGAATCCCCTGAAAAATTCCTTGAAATCTTCCGTTGCCATTTGTCCCAGCATGGTCCTGTTAAATTCCACCTGGTATACCAGGTACGGCCTGCCGCTGAAATCCGATGCCACCCTTGCCATAGTTTCATCCATGGGAAGAAGCATGAATCCGTAACGTTCAATTCCATTTTTGTCTCCCAACGCTTCCCTGAAAGCTTCCCCCAGTGCGATTCCTATGTCTTCACATGTGTGATGGGAATCGACGTTCAGGTCTCCCCTGCACTTTATTTTAAGATCAAAACCTCCGTGAAACCCAAAGAGAGTAAGCATGTGATCCAAAAATCCCAGTCCCGTGTCAATGTCAAGATTTCCGGTGCCGTCTACATTCAGCTCCACAAGTATGTCGGTTTCCTTTGTTTTGCGGCTTACTTTACCTGTTCTCATTTTCCGCCTCCATTATGTTTTTGATTTCCTCGATCAATATGCTGTTTTCTTCCTTTGTTCCCACGGTAATGCGGTTGTATGTTTCACCTTTATAGCTGAACTTTCTGATGAGTACTCCACAGCCCATGAGTTTTTCAAACAAGTTTTCCACAGGAGGCTTTACAAAAATGAAGTTTGAGCCTGAGTCATATACCATGAAGTCTAGTTCCTTTAATGAATTGCTCAGTTCCTGCCTCAACGCTTTTACCTGTCTGATGTAATCCTTAACCCTGTGGATGTTTTCCAGCGCCGTTTCAGCCGCATACTGGGACAAAATGTTTAAGTTGTACGGCACCTTGACCTTCCACACATAATTTATCATTTCACTGCAGGCTATCATGGCTCCAACCCTAAGTCCTGCCAGGCCGAATGCCTTGGAAAGTGTGCGCATTACTACCAGGTTCTCGTACCTGTCAATGAGATCTGCTGCTGAGTTTTCAGAAAAATCAATGTAGGCTTCATCCAAAATTATCAGCGAATTTTTCACGCTGTCTAAAAGTTTCATAACCTCATTCCTGGAGGTCACATATCCGGTGGGATTGTTGGGACTGCAGAGGATGACAATTTTAGGATTTATGTTTTCTGCTTCAGCAATAAGCTTATCTATGTTTTGCGAGAAGTCCTTTTCACACTCTATGCCCACGTATTCGGCACCGCAAAGGTCGCAGTATGTCTGGTACATGCTGAAGGAAGGAACAAAGCTCAAAACTTTATCACCCTTGTCGCAGAATGCATTTATCACCATATTTATTAATTCGCTGGAGCCGTTTCCCACCATGATGTTTTCGTCCTTGCAGCCGTAGTAGACAGCCATCTTTTCTCTCAGGATACTTGAGTCGCTGTCAGGGTACAGGTTTGGCTTAAAATCGTCTATTTTGAATCCATCCTTCAGAAGGTAGTTGCTTCCTTCGTTGGCATCAAGCTTCACCCTGTAGGGAATGTCATTTACAAAGTAAGCCTGCAGCTTTTCTACGCTTGGTTTTAGTTTTATCATAATATCTCCTTTGATTTCTGTCTGTTAAAGCTTCCTGATTTTAACGGCATTGGCGTGTCCCGTGAGGCCTTCGTTTTCTGCAAACCGCACTATGTCATCCCTGTTTTCCTTCAGAGCCTCCCTGCTGTAGTAGATAAGGGAAGTTTTCTTGATGAAGTCATCCACCGATAATGCTGATGAAAATCTGGCCGTTGAGCTTGTGGGCAGTGTGTGGTTCGGTCCTGCAAAATAGTCTCCCACAGGTTCCGGAGTATATTCTCCCAGGAAAATCGCTCCTGCATTTGTAATTCGTTTATAAAGGTCAAAACAGTTGACCGTTAAGAGTTCCAGGTGTTCCGGAGCAAATTCATTTGCCAGGTCGATACACTGCATCATGCTGTCTGCTATTATAATGGCTCCCTGTCCACTGATGGACTTCCTTATTATTTCGCTTCTTTCCAGCTGGTTTATCTGTCTTTCAAGCTCCCCGGCGACCTTTTGAGCCAAGGACAGCGAATAGGTTATAAGAATTGAGGCTGCCATCTCGTCATGTTCAGCCTGAGAAATCATGTCCGCTGCAATATATGCAGGGTTGGCCTTGTCGTCAGCCACAATCAGAATTTCACTGGGACCTGCAATCATGTCTATTCCTACAAATCCTGAGACTCTTCTCTTGGCTGCCGCAACAAAAATGTTTCCCGGTCCTGTTATTTTATACACTCTCGGTATTGTCTGCGTTCCGTATGCCAAGGCTGCTATTCCCTGGGCTCCGCCTGCCTTGAATATTCTGTCCACGCCTGACAGGGAAGCAGCCACAAGAATCGAATCCTTTATTTTTCCGTCTTTCTGGGGAGGAGTTATCATGACTACTTCCTTCACTCCGGCAATCTTAGCGGGGATCGCGTTCATGAGAACCGTGGAAGGGTATGCAGCCTTTCCGCCCGGCACGTATATTCCTGCTTTTTCAACTGGGTTTACAAGCTGTCCTATGAGGATGTCCTTTCCTTCCGGTTTGTACTGATAGCCTGTTCTTTTTTGCTTCATGTGGTAGTCTTCTATGTTTTGTTTAGCTTTTTTTATTGTTTCAAGAAGATCTTTGTCTATGGTTTTAAAGGCTTCCTCAATTTCTTCCCTCGATACCTCCATTTGGTCAAGGTCGGCTCCGTCAAATTCAAGGGTGTATCTTTTCAGCGCTTCATCCCTGTTTTTTCTGACATCATCCAGAATCCTGTCAACAGTTTCATACACGTCATCGTAGTCCTGGGCATTCCTTTGCTGAAGGTCTTCTATAAATCTAAGAATTTCATCATTTTTAATTATCCTGACCATACATTTCATCCTCTTTTCTTATGAGCTCTATTGTATCCTTTATTTCCCTGCGTTTGAACTTATAGCTTATCTTGTTGGCAATTATTACGGCAGTGATGCCGTACATGTCCTCGAAAACCTCCAGGCCGTTGGCCTTCAGCGTGTTTCCTGTCTCAACAATGTCAACGATCACATCAGAAAGGCCAAGTATGGGAGCAAGCTCAATGGACCCGTTAAGTTTTATTATTTTTATTTTTTGACCCTTGCTGTTGAAGTATTTCTTTGCAGTCTCGGGAAACTTCGTAGCAACCTTCAGTATTGTGTCGTCCTTGAAGATTTTCCTTCCCTTTATGCCGGCAACAGACATCTTGCATTTTCCTATGTTCATTTTGTACAGCTCGTAAATGTCGGCGCTGTTTTCCATTATCATGTCTTTTCCTGAAATTCCTATGTCAGCCACTCCGTTTTCCACATAGGTTATGACATCAGAATTTTTAAGAAGCATAAAACGAAGGTTTCTTTCCTCATCGTCAAACACAAGCTTTCTTGACTTTTCATCTATGCATTCCCCGATGCCTGCGGATTTCAGCATTTCTATGGCCTGGCTTCCCAGTCTCCCTTTTGGTATTGCTATTGTCAGACTCATTTCTGCTCCTCCTTGTAAAGGACTTTTATGAGTTCATCCAGCTCAACGGTAAATCCCATGGCAGGGATCTTGTATCCGTACTGCTCCGTGAATGAATCATATCTTCCTCCCTTGATTATTTCCTTGTTGGAACCCTCTATATACCCTCTGAATATGGTCCCGTCATAGTAGGAAAGCTCAGACACCATTGACAGGTCATAGGTGATTTTATCCGTCTTGTCCTTGAAGTATGCATTTATTTTTCCCAGTTCTTCTATGCCCTGCCTCATAAGGTCGTTTGTGTAAAGACCTTCAAGCTGCCCCATGACTTCATCGAAGCTTCCCTCCAGGTCGAATATGTTCACCAGCGTGCTCATGGGTTCCCTGTAAGGGAGCTCTGAAAGATAATCCTTCAGCTCCTGCCTGTTTTTAAGGTACAGAATGTCAAGAATATTTTCGTAGTCATCCTTCTTGAAGGAACATGACTGCATGATGCCCTTAAGAAACTTGCTGTTTCCTATTTCAAAAAGGTAGTTGCTGCTGTACTTGCTTATGATTCTTGAAGCAGTGTACAGGATGTTCTCATCCGTGTCGGAATTCTTCTCTCCGATTATCTCAACTCCCATTTCCCTGTTTTCCTTTATGCCTATACCGTTGTGCTTGTATGTCTTTCCGTAGTAGAACACCTTCAGTCTTGAGCCAGGCTCCCACCTGGGCATGAATTTATTCACTATGCCTGTTGTTATATCCGGAGACAAAATCAGTATCTCACTGTTGTTGTCCAGAAGCTTCACAGTTGATCTTTTGTCAATACGTGAATTTACGCCTATGAAGTCATCGTAATCCTCAAATATGGATGGCTCTATGTTCATGTAGCCTTTTTCATAAAGAAAGTTTTCTATGTCCCTTCTCAGAACAAACATTTTTTGAAAGTATTTCATTTCATCTTCAATATTTAAAAAATTCATAATTCCTCCTAAAATAAAAAACCACCTGACTTGTATCAGGTGGTCTGCATTCTATTTATTCACCACAGGTACAAGTCTCTTTTCAAAACGACGAATAGAGCTTGTAACTGTGAACTTGATCAATTCACTTACAAACTCTGTACCTATGATGATGCAATTGTGCGCAAAGCGCGTATAATGTTCTGTTATCCATATTACACCTCTAAAATTTAATTTATTATATTCCCATAATTATAAATTGTCAATAATACTTTTTCATTTTTTTAAATAAAATATGAAATACGACTGTACACAGTTGACTAATCATCATCATGTTGATATAGTTAAATTTAGGAAAGAGGTGTTTTATGGTTGAATATATATTGACATTAAGCCCCCTGACTCTGGCACTTATAGGAACCACGTTCACATTTCTGGCCACTGCTGCCGGATCGGCAATGGTTTTTCTGATGAAAAAGGATGTAAATCCGAAAGTTCAGCACGGGTTTTTAGGTTTTGCGGCAGGAGTAATGATCGCAGCCTCAGTGTGGTCTTTGCTCATACCTGCCATTGAAATGGCGGAGGAGCAGGGAATGACCGGATGGATCCCTGCTGCCGGAGGATTCGTGGCAGGAGGAATATTTTTGTACTTTCTGGACAAAATCCTTCCCCACCTTCACATTGACCAGGATAAGCCGGAAGGCATGAAAAGTTCGTTCAAACGCACAACCATGCTTGTTCTGGCAGTGACACTTCACAACATTCCAGAAGGAATGGCCGTTGGTTTGTCCTTTGGACTTGCAGCACAAATAAACTCACAGGCTGCTCTCATGAGCGCCTTTGCCCTTGCCCTAGGAATGGGCATTCAAAACTTTCCGGAAGGAGCAGCAATTTCCCTGCCCCTAAGGAACGAGGGTTTCTCTAAAACCAGGTCTTTTATTTATGGTGCATTGTCAGGGATAGTTGAGCCGGCTGCAGGAGTGGTGGGCGCCCTGCTTGTTTCAACCGTGGCGGGAATAATGCCATGGATGCTTGCCTTTGCAGCAGGAGCCATGATTTACGTTGTTGTGGAGGAACTCATACCTGAGTCTCAGTCCTTTGAGCACTCTCATGCAGGAACAATAGGAACAATGCTCGGTTTTCTCCTGATGATGGTTCTGGACGTATCCCTGGGATAATAAAAAGTTCCTTTGAAACCCTCGTTTTAGCAAGATTCCTTTAAGTAATATTTAAAATATATATAATTGAAATTTTATTTTTTAAGACTTAGCGCTATTTTGTGGAATTGTACGAAAGGAGAAAAACAGTCTTGGCACACTTAGCGTAGCGGTTGTGTGCCTTTGTTTTTCGGATTGAAGTTACAATTCCCAAAATGTTAGCAGGAAGAAAAAATAAAATTTCAATTATTATAGCCCTAATTTCAACATCAGGATATTTTCGCTGCTGCTCCCAATGACAAACTCATTTTGTTAGCATGCTTTTATTTAGAAACCTTAACCAGATACTTCTTTACCATCTTAATCGGGTGGTAGGACTGCTTAGCTTTTCTCAAACCTTCATTTCCCGTGTCTTCCTGCCTGTTGACCAGCTCCGTGTCCGCAAAGCTTTCGGTCAGAAACTTTCTGTTCAAAAATGCATAAACTCCCTTAAAGGAGATTTCTCCCCTTTCCACGTGGATTACAGCCATCTCATCGTTTACTCTTTCACCTACGGCAAATCCTGCAAGATTACCCTCCACGTAAATGGCAATGGACTGAAGGTCGCACAGGTGAAGCTCTCTAAACAAATCCTTTATTGCGTCTATTTCCATGAGCATTTCCCTGTCTACGGTTACCGCAACCTCCTCGTGCCACTTGTGAAGGAGGTCCAGGCAGTCGTTGATAACTTTATCGCTGCTGATGGTCTTTATTTCGTATGAATATGATTTTTCAAATGAATTGACATGGTTCTTCTTGCCGTGGTACTTCTTGCCCTTCAGCTCTATGAGCTCACTTGTGCTGTAAACATACTCAAAGTCGTTGACATCCTCAAATGCTTCGATTTTAAAATCTGTGTTTTTTTTCAGGTCCTCTAAAAAGTTTTCATCCACATCTCCGAAAAGATATTCCCTGTCCGTATAATCCTGATTTCTTTCCATCAAGGTCTCAACAAGGCTTATGAGGTTCTCTTTCTTGTATCCGTATGGCTGGGCATAAAATGTTCCCTTTCCTTCCTCGTTTTTCTCTATGATGAGCGTATCATCCACAAGGGCATATTTCACGTTGTTGAGCTTTCGCCACATATATAATGATGAAAACAAATATTCATAGGATTCCAATTTGTTTTTATCGACGTATTTTTCAATCAATTCTTTGTCTTCTATTCCAAGGCATTTAAAATTTAAAATAAAATCATCTCCTATTCAATATACCTTATTATTTGCGGTATCTGTAATTTAATAAATATTTATTACTTAAACTATAGTACCACATTCAAAAAAAATTTCAATAATTAATTAATTTATTTTTTAAAGTGACTTGACAAAATGAAGTTACTGTGTTATCTTGATGTTAAATATTGAATGCGGAGGAATTGATGGCTAATGTGAGTCATGCTTTAGTGTTTGTGGAAGGTTTCCTTTCATTTTTCTCCCCCTGCGTGCTTCCTCTTATACCGGTTTATGTAAGCTACCTGGCAGGCAACGGAATCAAGGCGACACCGGATGGTACCATCCGTTACAAAAGACAGACTGTTTTTTTGAACACGATGTTCTTCATAATGGGAATATCCAGCGTATTTTTCCTGTTGGGACTTTCATTTTCGGCACTTGGCACATTCTTCAGCCGCAACAGAGATACGTTCGGACGCATAGGAGGAATCATAATTACAACAATGGGTCTTGTGCAGCTTGACATCATAAAACTGGACTTTCTAAAAATGGAGAAAAGATTCCACCTCGAGCTTGGCGGAAAAATGAATCCGCTCATTGCATTCGTTATGGGTTTCACGTTCAGCTTTGCATGGACTCCATGCGTTGGCCCGGCACTGTCTTCAGTCTTGATTCTTGCAGCTAACTCCGGCAATGCATTTACAGGAAACATACTGGTTTTAACATATGCCCTCGGTTTTGTCCTTCCGTTCATGCTGCTTGGTCTTTTCACATCTGAAGCACTGAATTTCTTCAAAGAAAAAAGAAATCTCGTAAAATACACCATTAAGGCCGGAGGAATAATTTTGATAATAATAGGCATTATGACTTTTACAGGAACATTTTCTACATTGAGCAGATACCTTGCCTATTGAAATAACAACAGACATTGAATGAACATATTAAGGAGATAACATGAAAATCCAGTACAATATGCGCTGCAACCTGGCGCAGACTCTGAACATAATCGGCGACAAGTGGTCACTGTTAATCCTGCACCAGCTTTTCACAGGAAACGAAACCTACAAGGATCTTCAGGACGGACTAGAAGGAATTCCTACAAACCTTCTTTCTGAGAGGCTTAAATCCCTTGAATCGGATGAACTTGTCCTGAGAGAGCTTTATCAGTCACATCCTCCGAGATACAAGTACACGCTGACGGAAAAGGGGGTTGATCTGGTTGACGTGTTTACAAGCCTCATGATGTGGGGGGAAAAGCATCTGAACAAATGCTACAAGCAGGTGGTTCACAAGAATTGCGGCGGCCAGGTGCAGCACAGGTACTACTGTCCTGATTGCGGCAGCTTTGTAACTGCACAGGAGCTAGAACTTATTAATCCGAATAATGAAAAAGGGGTGGAGCAATAGTGGTAGATATAGTTGTAATAGGAGCAGGTCCGGCTGGTTTATCCGCAGCCGTGAATGCTGTAACAAGAGGAAAATCCGTGAGGGTTTTTTCGAACAGGGATAATTATCTTTCAAAAGCAGAAAGGGTTGACAACCATCTTGGTTTCTACAACATGAGCGGCAAAGAGCTCATGGATAAATTCAGGGATCATGCAGAAGCTATGAACATCAGGGTAGAAGAAGGAAAGGTTGTAAACATTCTTCCTATGGGCGAAAGTTTCATGGTCAATATAAACGGTGAAATTGAAGAGGCGAAAAAGGTGATACTGTCCATGGGGGTTTCCAAAGTGAAGGAGATTCCGGGAGAAGCAAATCTTCTGGGCAGCGGTGTAAGCTACTGCGCTACATGCGATGGAATGCTGTACAGGGGAAAAAATGCAGTGGTGTGGGACCAGTCAAAGGATGCCGTGGAAGAAGCCAACTACCTTCAGAGCATCGGAGTCAATGTAACATTTGTATCCAGAAATCCCCATTCAGAAGAGCTCAGCAAAGATATCCAGTACGTTTTCGGTACGCTGACACAGGTAATCGGAGACGATGTGGTAAAAGCTGTCAAGGCAGGAGAGGAAACAATTCCAACTGACGCTGTCTTCATGCTGAGAGATGCCGTAGCCCCCGCTTCCCTCATTGACGGACTAAAAATGGACGGCAACTTCATATCGGTGGACCGATATATGGAAACAAACATAGACGGTGTTTACGCCGCAGGCGACATAACAGGAAAGCCGCTGCAGCTTTCAAAGGCAGTCAGTGAAGGGCTGATTGCAGCACAGCATGCAGCTGTAGAAATAGATAAAATTAAGGAGAATTAACAAATGTCAGAAAAAATAAAATATGTAAAAAGCACAGGTGAATTCGATCAGCTTCTAGCAGACGAAAAATATGTATTGGTGGACTTCTGGGCTACATGGTGCGCTCCCTGCAGAATGATTGCACCTGTAATAGAACAGCTTGCTGAAAAATATGAAGGAAAAGTGACCGTGGCAAAGGTTGACGTGGATGAAAACCAGGAATTATCCATCCGCTACGGTATCCAAAGCATTCCAACCGTTGTACTTTACAAGGATGGCAAGGTTGAAGCAAAGGAAATAGGCGTAAAACCGCTATCATCCTTCACTAAGATGCTCGACAAGCACACAGCATAAATAAGCATTTCCCATATAAAAATGGCTTAGCCTTCATGCTTTAAGACAAATTGCATTTTGTCAGAAGCTGAAATGCAAAGCCATTTTTTGTTTACATATTTTGTTTATACCATTCTCTCTTAAGCATTCCGTAAAGATGAAGGTCGTACCTTTTACCGTCTCTGAGAACAAATTCCCTGTACGTTCCTTCTCTTTTAAAACCTGCTTTTTCATAAAGAGCTATGGCACCTTTGTTAAAATCCAGTACGTTAAGCTGAATCCTGTGAAAACCGCAGCCTTCAAACCCGTACCCAAGCAGCAGATTCAATGCTTCCTTTCCGAAACCCTTGCCTCGCCGCTCATTGTTTCCTATTCCTATGAAAAGCGTAGCCACCTTGTTTTCCTTCACTATATCGTCATATCCTGCTACACCTATGATTTTTCCATCCTCTTGCAGCCTAACAGCAAACACCATGGATTCCTCATTTTTTTCATAATCCTCAAACGTCTTGTCTACCTGGTCCCTGGACAGAGGAACAGGAGGATAGTAATCATAGAATTTCAAAAATTCCATGTCTTCAAACCACAGGTATATTTCATCCATATCCTGTTTTTCAATTTTTGACAACATCAGATTTTTTCCGCTTATCATGATGCGCTCCTAAGCAAAAATTATTATGAATATGATTGTCATGAGCCCTGTCACGCCTATGGCAAGGCCACTGGCAGCTCCAACTTCCTCATCCATCTCAACAGCCTTTGAAGTTCCAAGTGCATGGGAGGATGCTCCTATTCCGATACCCTTCGCCACATTGTTCTTGATTTTTCCTGCTTTCATAACCATAGGAGCCACTGCGGACCCAATGAGGCCTGTAATTACAACCGAAGCTATGGTTACTGCCTCATTTCCACCCAGAAGCTTTGTGGATTCCACCGCCATGGGAGTTGTTATGGATTTTGAAAGAAGAGACAAAAATATTGTTCTGTCTATGTTGAAAAGTCTGCAAAGTGCAATCACCGATGCAAAAGACGCCAATATGCTTGCGGTAACTCCTCCTACAATGGGGATGAAGTTCTTCTTCAGCTCCTCCCTGTTTTTGTAAAGGGGAATGGCCAGCACAACAACTATGGGGCCTAGGGCTCCTGCTATTACCTTTCCTCCCATGTTGTATTTTTCGTACGGAATTTTAAAAACGCTCAGCAATATTATTATCAAAAACGCAGAAATCATTATGGGATTCAGCGCTGCTATTTTGAATTTTTTATTCAGCTTCAAACCAAGTGCAAAAAAAGCAACCGTCATGATTATGAAAAACAAAGATGTGAGTATGTCTCTAGCCATTTGATTTATTCCTTTCCCTGTATGATATCAATACGTCTGTAACCTTGCTGGAAACAAACATTACCAGAACACACGACACAAAAAGAATCACGACAACCTGCAGGATGCTTTCCCTGATGAGGCTGTATGAATTCATGAGACCCACTGTCAGTGGGACAAAGAAAAAACCCATGTATTTGAGCATGAAGTTTCCTGTTTCTTCTATGACGGATAGTTTAAGTACATTTGTGGATAATAGAATCAGCAGTATAACCATACCGATGATGTTTCCGGGAATCACTATGTAGTTTTTAACCGCACTGCTTATGAAATTTCCTGCCGTGTAAATTAAATAAATTATTGCTATTTGAACTAAAATTTTAAGAATTTTTTTAATCATGATGCCTCCTGGTCTTCTTATCATTATAACGTATGTTTGCTGCAATGCAAATCTTTTTTTATTGTCTTAATGTTTATCGGCACTACTGTTTTACCATTAGTATTTCAATGTTGTAATTTTATAGGAGGCACAATGAATCAGCAAAAATATTCACTTGCAACAACTATTGCCATGATAGTGGGAATTGTCATAGGATCCGGAATATTCTTCAAGAGCGACAATGTCCTTGTGTATACAGGAGGCAACATATTTCTCGGAGTCATGGTTTTTATAATTGCAGCCTTTGGCATAATTTTCGGAAGTCTTTCTATTTCGGAACTTGCTTCCCGCACTGACCGTGCCGGGGGAATCATTGCATATTCTGAAAAATACTACAGCAGGTCAGCGGCCTGCGCCTTTGGATGGTTTCAGACGTTCATATACATGCCGACCATAACCTGCGTGGTGGCATGGGTCTGCGGAATCTACGGAACAATGCTTTTTGGAATAAATTCGACTCTTGAACTTCAGGTAATAATCGGAACAGCTGTTATAACGATACTTTATACGCTGAACATTTTATCCTACAGGCTGGGAGGATACCTTCAGAATGCCTCGACGGTAATCAAGCTTATACCCCTTGCATTGATTGCCCTGTCAGGCATCATACTTGGTGACCCTCTTCCTGTCCTTGAAGACAGCATAAGAACTTCTTCATCAGCAGGTCTGGGATGGATTGCTGCGGTGGGACCCATTGCATTTTCATTTGACGGATGGATAATTGCAACATCCATAGGCCATGAGATAAAAGACAGCAAAAGAAATCTTCCCATCGCACTAGTCATTTCACCCGTGGTCATACTTGCTGTCTACATTCTGTACTTTGTTGGAATATCATCCTACCTGGGTCCTGGTGATGTCATGAATATGGGTGATTACCACGTAAATGCAGCTGCAGGAAAGCTGTTTGGTCCTATGGGAGCTAAAATAATTCTTGCCTTTGTGGTGATTTCCGTCACAGGAACCGTAAATGGCATTATTATCGGACTAATAAGGCTGCCCTATTCACTGTCCATACGCAGCATGTTTCCTGCAAGCGAAAAGTACGGACGTGTTTCAGAAGGATATGACATTCCTGTTTCATCAGGAATACTGACGTACTTCATATGCCTGTTATGGATGGCGGTCCATTACATTACCCAGAAATACAACATGCTTCCAAATTCCGACATTTCAGAAATCTCAATTGTAATCAACTACCTGGGATTCATTCTCATGTACATGGCTGTTATAAAACTTAAGCGTCAGGGAGAGATAAAAAGCACCTTAAGAGGATATGTTGTACCGCTTCTTGCAACTTCAGGGTCACTGTTCATTCTGTACGGCGGAATGCAAAACCCGCTTTTTTTCTACTACCTTATTTTCTGCGCATCAGTGATTGCAGTTTCTCTTGTGTACTACAGCCATAAGCAGTCAAAAGGCAGATAAGATGCTCTTATCTGCCCTATTAATATACTAGGAAAGTCCTTTTATCTCTTTGGAACAATTTCTATCCAGTATCCGTCAGGATCGGTTATGAAGTAAATTCCCATGGATTCATTGACATATTCAATGCATCCCATCTTTTCATGCTTCATGAATGATTCCTGATAATCATCAACAGTCACAGCCAGGTGAAACTCTTCATCTCCAAGGTCGTATGATTCCACACGGTCACGAAGCCATGTTAGCTCCAGCGTAAAATCTGTAACTCCGTCTCCCATGTACACAAGAATGAAACTTCCGTCACCGGCTTCCTTTCTTTTAACTTCCTTTAGTCCCAATGCTTCTTCGTAAAATTTCATGCTTTTGTTCAAGTCAAGAACATTGAAATTGAAATGGTTAAATTTAAACTCCATATTTACCTCTCTTACTGTTGATTTTGATTTTCCTGTGTCTGGCTGTCATCTGCGGGCTGGTTTATATCAACCGTACCCTCAGTTGTGTTGTTTTCCTGGGTTCCGGCGCTGTTGTTAACCATCATGTTCAGCTGCTTCAACAGCTTTTCAAGCTTTTCAAGATTTTGCCCGTAAGCGGACCAGTCGCCGCTTTGAGATGCCTGGTTGGCATCGTTGAACGCCTTGTTGGCCTGCTCTATTATATCATTGATGTTTGTATCATCATATTCCCGGTCTTCTTCAGGCTTTTGATTTTCAATGATACCGAAAAGCCTTTCTATTGCTTCATCCAGAGTAGGTTCCATCACTATTTTTTCTCCGAACGACACAACAACCATCTTCATTTCAGGGAAGTTGCTTTCCGTATCAGACTTAAGGTAGATTGGCTCAACGTAAAGAAGCGAATCTTCTATGGGAACAACCAGCGTGTTTCCTCTCAATACCGTTGACCCCACCTGTCCCCACAAGGTCAGCTGTGATGAAATTACTGTGTCCTGATCAATTTTTGTTTCAATCATGTTCGGACCGGCGATAGTCTTCGTTTTAGGAAACTCATACTGAACAAGCTCTCCATAGTGCTCACCGTCGTTCCGGGCGGCAAGAAGCGATATCATGTTGTCCTTGTTCTGAGGGGTGTACTGTGTAGTAAGAAGAAACTCCACATTTTCCTCATCAGGAAGTTTGAACATCAGATATCCTGACCCTACTGATTCCTCACCATTATTCATGTATTTCTCGTTTGCAATGTCCCAGTAGTCTTCTCTTCCAAAGAACACCGTCGGATTCTCAATGTGGTAAAGTCTGTACATGTCTGACTGTACGTCAAAGTATACCTGTGAATACCTTATGTGGCTTTTTATACCTTCAGGCATTTGGCTCATTGGCTTAAACAAGTCTGTGAATATTTGTGAATATGTATTTACAATGGGGTCGCTTTCATCTGCTATGTAAAAACTGGTTGAACCGTCGTATGCATCCACAACAACCTTCACCGAATTTCTTATGTAGTTCACGTTCCAGCCTGAAGCAAACTTATCAGTGGGCTGGGAATACGGAAAGCGGTCGCTGGCTGTAAAACCTTCGATAACCCAGTAAATCTTTCCGTCATCCTGGTTGACAACAATGTATGCATCCGGGTCATAGTACAGGAAAGGTGCGATTTCTCTGACTCTCTGTATGATATTTCTGTTTATTATGATCCTGCTGTCGCTGTTTATGTTGTTGGAGATAAAGAGCCTTGAGCTTCCTTCCCTTATGCTGAACAGTATTCTGTTCATGAGGTTAAGCTCTATTCCAGCTTTTCCTTCATACAGAGTCTCCATGTTGTCTGAACCCGAAGGATAGTCAAACTCCTTTTCATCGGTGTTCACTATTATGTATTCATTGGTTTTTTCACCAAAATATATTTCAGGTCTTGAAATTGCAAAATTTGTGTTGGTTGTAGGCGGAATGTTTTTTACAACCATTTCAGGCTGCCCCTGAGCAGTAACCTTGTTTACGGGCGACAGTGTCATGCCGTATCCGTGAGTGTATTTCAGATACTGATTAACCCATGTCTTTGCCTGTTCATTAAGCCTGCTTTGATCAAGCTCCCTTGCGGAAAGGAAAACCTGCATATACTTTCCGTCTATGTTGTATCTGTCCACGTCAACATCGTTGAAAACATAGTAGGGTCTGATGCCCTGAAGCTGATTGTAAACCTGTATCAGGGGCTCCTGGTCATTTATCCTTATGTTTTCAATTACTTCACGGTTGTTCTTTATGTCATCTATGGTCAGATCATTGTTTGCAGGAAATACTACGGTCTTTACGTTATCAAGGCCGTAAGCCTTCTGGGTGCTTTCTATACTGTACTTCATAAATCTTGTTTCTTTTGACAGCTGGTCAGGTTCAACTACGAATTTTTCCACAACACCTGCTGCCAGCGAACCTGCTATTGAAAGCACAATAAGTAAAGCCGGCATAGCAAGAGCAAATTTCAGATTTCTTTTTCTGGCTCCAATAAAGAACGTCACTGCTGCAACCACACATCCTGCTGCCAGTATTCTGAACAGGTTCAGAGTAACATGTATGTCGGTATATCCTGCACCGAACACCCTGCCCAATTGTGAATATAAAAGATCATAGCTTTTCAGCACAAACCTCAGTCCTAAAAAAACGAAAATAAACACGCCTATGAAGGACAACTGGTTTATGATCTTAGTTGCAAATTTTTTGTTGAGCACAGAACTGAAATCTATCTGTCTGGGAAACTGGGTCATGTTTTCAAACTGCTCGGAAACATTCTTTATGCTGTCCCTTATGGCAAGGTAGCCGTAAAACAGCACTGTGACCACAATGAGCATGAAAAGTATGTTTATGGCGAAATCCACCAGCGTGTTTATGAGGGGCAGCTTGAAAATATAAAAGCTTATGTCATTGTTGAATATGGGGTCTGAAAATCCGAAGCTTCCGCTTTTCATGAACTGAAGTATCTCAAACCACATGACGGATACTATGTTCAAGGTTATTATGAAGCTTATGGCTGCGGAAATGACTTTTATCCACAAAGATGTTCTTTTATTGGTCTTGGTATCCACAACCTCTGACTCTTCATCATACTTTTTTTTCAGTTTCTTTATGTATATGTTTATGAGCAGCGTCAGCAGGACAAAAATAGGAACACCCAACGTGAGCTGCGCCTTTATCTTGGTGAAAAATGTTTCCGTGAAGCCAACTTCCCTGAACCACAGATAATCCGTGGAAAATTTTATGGCTCCCGCAAAAGAGTTTATTGCAAAAAACAAGACAATGCCAAGGCCAATGATAAAAAATCTGCTTCTTTGTTTCATGGTTCCTCCTTTGAAAAATTATTCCAAAATTTTATTTATTGAACTCAATTCTTAATTTTTCCAAAGATTTTTTTTCTATTCTTGAAACAGTCATTTGCGAAATATTAAGTTCCCTGGCTATTTCGCTTTGGGTTTTATTGGAATAAAATCTTTTTATGATTATTTTTTTTTCAAGGTCGTTGAGTTTATCCATTGATTTCCTGATGAAATCTTCATTTTCTATTTTCTGAAAGTACTTGTCGTCTGTTCCCACCACATCCATCAGCGAAATATCATTGTCGTCGTTGCTTGCGTCAAACTTTTCATCCAGCGACTGTGAATTGAACATCTTTCCTGCTTCAAAAGCCTCAAGCACTTCTTCCTCCGTGCTGTGAACATATTCGGCAATTTCCTTGATTGTGGGTGCCCTGTTCAGCTGGCTGGCCAGCAGGTTGTTGTAATCATTGACCTTCTTGGAAATCTCCTGAATTTTTCTTGGTACCTTTATGGACCATCCCTTGTCCCTGAAATATTTCTTGATTTCACCAAGTATTGTTGGAGTAGCAAAGCTGGTAAATTCAAACCCCTTTGTGATGTCAAACCTTTCAATGGCATAAATCAAACCCATGCATGCTATCTGGTATATATCATCATGTTCTATTCCTTTGTTGCTGTATTTTCTGGATATTATTTCTGCCATGTACCTGTACTTGTCAAATATCTGGTTTCTTACTTCCACATCATTGGTTTCGGCGTACAGCAAAAACAATTCCTGATTCTTTATGCTTTTGGAATTTTGACTAGTTTCACTCATATTATCAGCGCCTATTCGAAATTTAATTTCTTTTCAAAGATTATTTTCTTGTTTTCCAGATCAAAATTGTAGTCGTCAGAAAGGCTTTCAATGATCATGATGCACATTTCGCTGTTAGCCTTGTCCTTTTCATCAATGGTCCCTTCGTTCAGATCGGCAACCTCAACGGTGAGCCTGTCCTTTTCCACACGGTATTCTATACAAAGAGGCCTGTCACTGTTCTTTATGCTGCTGATGAAAAACGTGCATACCTCAGATACGATTACCTTAAGGTCCTCGATGTCATCTACGTTGAAGCTCTTAATGTTTGCCAAAGCCGAAGTTGCCAGCCTTACCGTACTCATATACTCTGATTTTTTAGGAATACTCAAGTTTATCTTGTCCATTTTTCACCCCTGAATATCAAATACTTTGCTTAATCCCGTTATGTCAAAAAGCTTGAAGATATTCGGCTTCAGGTTCAAAATCTTGATTGTGAGGCTGTTTTCCTGCATTTTCTTGTAAATGCTCATGAGAATGCCAAGGCCGGTGCTGTCGATATAATCAAGTTTTTCCCCGTTTATGACCATATTGAGCTTATTGTCTTCGATAAGTTTAAAAACCTTGTTCTTCAATTCAGGAGAAGTATAGATGTCTACTTCTCCTATTGGCTTAACTTCCAATTTGTTTTCTTCAGTGATGCTGTATTGTATTTCCAAAGACATAATACTTCCTCCCCTTATTCTTCATATTCTTCTGTATCTTCATTTGCTCCGTCTTCGGAGAAAATTTTTGCTATTGACACTACCTTGTCATCAGCGCTGAGCCTCATTGCAATTACACCCTGAGTGTCCCTTCCCATTATTGAAATCTCGGACGAGTGCATTCTTATTATTGATCCGCTGGTGCTCAGTATCATTATGTCATCTTCTTTTTCAACAATCAGAGAACCTGCTATTAAACCTGTCTTGTCATTGATGTTGTGGGCCTTCATTCCTTTACCGCCCCTGTTCTGGCATCTGTATTCCTGAGACAGCGTTATTTTTGCATAGCCGTTTTCTGTAACTGTCAAAATGTACTTGTTCTCATCGCTTTCATTGATGATGCTCATTGAAACCAGATCATCGTCGTCATCCGTGGTTATTGCCTTGACGCCCATTGTGTTTCTGCCTGTTTCTCTGACATCATTTTCATTGAACCTGATTCCCTTGCCTTGCTTGGTTACAATGAATATGTCCTTTGTTCCGTCGGTCAGGTTTACGCTGATAAGTTCATCGTCATCGGCTATCTTAATGGCCATGAGACCGGTCTTTCTGTTGGTATCAAATTCCTTGAGTTTCGTCTTTTTAATGATTCCCTTCTTCGTTGCAAGAATCAGGAATTCCTCGTCATTGTCAAAATCTTTTATTGGTATGATTGCCTTTATCTGCTCGTCCGTATCTATGTGTATGAGGTTGATGGCAGCAGTTCCCTTAGCTTGTCGCTTTGCCTCCGGAACATCATAAGCCTTGATTCTGTACATTTTTCCCTTGTTGGTCAAAAACAGAAGGTAATCATGGGTTGAAGTGATGAATAAATCCTTCACAAAGTCTTCTTCCCTTGTGGTCAGGGCTGTTATTCCCTTGCCGCCTCTGTTTTGAGCCTTGTAGGTGTCTTCCGGAAGCCTCTTGATGTACCCGAAGTTTGTAAGAGTGATTGCCACTTTTTCCTCCTCGATGAGGTCTTCAACGTTAATCTCTCCTTCATCGGCAACTATCTCAGTCCTTCTTTCATCACCGAACTGCTCCCTGATTTCCGTAATTTCCTGCTTTATTATTTCATCAACCAGGTGCTGATTTGCAAGTATTTCCTTAAACCTTGCTATCATTTGCATGAGTTCCGCATATTCTGCATCAAGTTTTTCTCTTTCCAGTCCCTGAAGACGCCTTAATCTCATATCTACGATGGCTCTTGCCTGAATTTCCGATAATTTGAAAGCATCCATCAGCTTCTGCTCTGCATCATCATAGGAAGCCCTTATTATTCTGATTACCTCATCGATGTTGTCTATGGCAATTCTAAGACCTTCAACTATGTGAGCTCTTGCTTCTGCCTTGTCAAGATCGAATTTTGTTCTTCTCACCACTATTTCTCTCTGGTGCACAACGTAGTGGTGAATCATTTCCTTCAGGTTTAAAACCTTCGGTTCATTGTTGACCAGCGCTATCATGATGATGCTGAAATTATCCTGCAGCTGTGTGTGCTTGTACAGGTTGTTCAGCACTATGTTTGGATTGTAATCTCTTTTGATTTCAATCACAATGCGCATTCCAGTTCGGTCGCTTTCGTCCCTTAAGTCTGATATGCCGTCAACTCTTTTATCCTTTACAAGTTCCGCTATTTTTTCTATAAGCTTTGCCTTGTTTACCACGTATGGAATTTCAGACACTATTATGCGGCTCTTGTTGTTTTTTGCATCTTCTATTTCAACTTTGGATTTTACCTTGACAAATCCTCTTCCCGTCATATAGGCTTCCCTGATGTTGTCCTTGCCTTCTATGATTGCTCCTGTAGGGAAATCCGGTCCTTTCACATACTTCATAAGACCTGGTATATCTATTTCCGGGTCATCGATGTAAGCTATGGTTCCGTCGATGACCTCCGTCAGGTTATGCGGAGGAATTGAACTCGCCATACCTACTGCTATTCCTGATGAACCGTTTACCAGTAAATTAGGAAAACGGCTTGGAAGTACTACCGGCTCCTTCAGTGTTTCATCGAAGTTGGGCCTGAAATCCACTGTGTCCTTGTTGAAGTCCCTTAACAGCTCCATGGCCATTTTTGACATGCGCGCTTCCGTATAACGCATTGCCGCTGCTCCGTCGCCGTCTATGGAACCGAAATTTCCGTGACCGTCGATGAGCGGATAGCGCATTGAAAAACTCTGTGCCAGCCTTACCATGGCATCATATACTGCCGTGTCTCCGTGTGGATGGTACTTACCCAGAACGTCTCCGACAATACGGGCACTTTTCTTATGAGGTTTGTCAGGGGTAAGTCCGAGTTCGCTGGCAGAATAAAGTATTCTTCTGTGAACAGGTTTCAAACCGTCTCTCACATCAGGCAGCGCCCTTGACACAATTACAGTCATGGCGTAATCCAGATATGACTTTCTCATTTCCTCGGTTATGTTGGTATCTATAATCTTGCTGTTATTTTCTATTTCACTCATTTGCAACCTCTCAGACTATATATCTAAATTCTTCACGTAACGTGCGTTTTCTTCGATGAATTCCCTTCTGGGGGCAACTTTGTCACCCATGAGCATGCTGAAAGTTTCATCAGCAAGAATTGCATCGTCTTCATTGACCTTCAGCAGAATTCTGTCTGCCGGGTTCATGGTAGTCTCCCAAAGCTGCTCAGGATCCATCTCTCCGAGACCTTTGTACCTTTGAATTTCAACCTTGTTGTCTCTGCCTATCTCTTCAAGCACCTTGTTGAGCTCCGCATCACTGTATACATACCTTTCAAATTTGCCCTTCCTGATTCTGTACAGAGGAGGCTGGGCAGCATAAACATGACCTTCCCTTATGAGGTCTCTCATATATCTGTAGAAGAATGTCAGAAGAAGCGTGCGTATGTGTGCTCCGTCAACGTCGGCATCTGTCATGATAATTATTTTGTGGTATCTCAGCTTGGATATGTCGAAATCTTCGCCTATTCCCGTTCCGAATGCTGTAATCATGTTCTTTATTTCTTCAGAATTGAGTATCTTGTCAATTCTGGATTTTTCTACGTTCAGTATTTTTCCTCGAAGCGGCAGAATTGCCTGAAATCTTCTGTCTCTGCCTTCCTTGGCGGAACCTCCGGCGGAATTACCCTCAACTATGCATATTTCACAGAGTCTTGGATCTTTTTCGGAGCAGTCAGCCAGCTTTCCGGGCAGAGCCATGCTGTCAAGCGCTCCCTTTCTTCTTGCCAGGTCTCTTGCCTTTCTTGCAGCGTCCCTTGCCCTGGCAGATCTGAGAGATTTTTCCACTATGAGCTTGGCTGTCTTGGGATTTTCCTCGCAGTATGCGCTCAAAGCTTCTCCGGTTATGTTGTCTACAACTCCTCTTACCTCGCTGTTGCCCAGTTTTGTCTTCGTCTGTCCTTCAAACTGAGGATTTGGGATCTTTATGGATAATATTGCAGTTATACCTTCTCTTATATCTTCACCTGTGAGAGGAATGTCATTTTCTTTCAGAATGTTGTATTTTTTTGCATAATCATTTATAACTCTCGTGAGAGCTGTCTTGAAGCCTACAAGATGGCTTCCTCCTTCTATTGTATTGATGTTATTTACGAAGGAAAATATGTTTTCGTTGTAGGAATCCGTATACTGCAGGGATATTTCAACCATAACCTTGTCTTTTTTGCCTTCGGTGTATATTATGTCCTCATGAAGGGGTTCCTTCTTGGTGTTCAGGTAATGAACAAACTGCTTTATTCCTCCTTCATAGTGGAATTCGTCCATTATGTTGTCTCTTTTGTCCTCAAGGCTTATTCTTATTCCCTTGTTGAGGAAAGCAAGTTCCCTCATGCGGTGCTTCAGTATTGTGTAGTTAAATTGAATTGTTTCAAATATTGTTGCATCAGGCAGAAATTTTATGGTTGTTCCCCTGTCCTCGGTATCATACATAAATTCAACCTCGGACTTTGCGATTCCTCTTTCGAACTTCTGGCTGTATCTTTTGCCATTCCAGTTTACTTCTGCAACCAGGTAGTCAGAAAGGGCATTTACGCATGAAACACCAACTCCGTGAAGACCGCCTGAAACCTTGTATGCGTCATTGTCAAACTTTCCTCCGGCATGCAGTACTGTTAAAACTGTTTCTAACGTGGATTTGCCGGTCTTCTTGTTTTTTTCTATAGGAATTCCTCTTCCGTTGTCCACTACTACAATTGAATTGTCTTCATTTATGGTTACATGTATGGTATCACAGAATCCGGCCAAAGCTTCGTCTATGCTGTTATCTACAACTTCATATACGAGCTGGTGCAATCCTCTTTCACCGGTGGACCCGATGTACATGCCTGGTCTTTTTCTTACAGGTTCCAATCCTTCGAGCACTTGAATCTGCTCGGCCCCGTAATGAATGTTATTATTGTCTGCCATTTATTTAAACTCCTCTAATTTGTAATATTGCCAATATTTCCTTCGTTTATATAAAAAAATTTTTTATTGAAATTCTTAGCCAGTTCTCTAAGGTCATGGTCGTCAGTAGTTGTTATGACAGCCTGAATATCCCTGATGTAGTTCATCAGATAACCCTTCCTCTTGTTGTCGAGTTCTGAAAGAACATCATCCAGCAGGAGTATGGGGTATTCACCTATTTCTTCCCTAATTATTTCTATTTCAGCAAGCTTGATTGCTAAAATGGCGGAACGCTGCTGTCCCTGAGAACCAAAGTACTTGCATTCCTTGCCGTTTATTCTGATAATAAGATCGTCCTTGTGAGGACCGTACAATGTGTATACCCTCTGAATCTCATGTTTCAGGTTTGAATTTATTTTATCTTGAAAAATCTTTTTTATGCTGTCCTTGTCCAGATTCATGTCATGTAAAACATTGCTCTGGTACTCAAGGCTGAAGTTTTCCCTGTTGCCTGAAATATCTGCATAAATATCCACAGCATATTTTTTAAGCTTCTCTATATAATCATTCCTGTAATGAATTATCTCAGCTCCTGTACCAGCCAGATAATCATTCCAAATATTTATAATATCCTTATTTTGAGAATTTGTAAAATAATTTTTTAAAATTACATTTCTTTCCGAAACAATTTTCTTGTACCTGTTGAGCAGGTACTTGTACTTGGGTTTTATCTGAGAAATGTCTATGTTGATAAACTTTCTTCTTTCAACGGGGCTTCCCTTGATTATTTTCATATCATCCGGAGTGAATATTACATTGTTCAAAATTCCAATCATTTCAGATGTTTTATCAAGCTTCACACCGTTTATGAAAACCTGTTTTCTTTTGTTCTTTTCCAAAAGAAGCTCTATTTTTGTATTGTAATTGTTTTTTACAAGAGAAATTTCTACAGAACTTTTACTTTCGTTGAAATTGATCAGCTCGTTTTCACTGTTCAGCCTGAACGTTCTTCCTATGGAAGAAAGATATATGGACTCCATCAGGTTTGTTTTTCCCTGGCCGTTGTCGCCTATAAAAATATTCAGTGAGCTGTTGAGATTAATTTCCGCATCCTTGAAGTTTCTGTAATTTTTTATTTTCAGCTTATTGATTATCATTTTTCCTCTTTTGAAATGATATACTGCTCATTGTTGAATTCAACAATGTCTCCTTCTCTCAACTTCTTTCCCCTTTGAAGTTCCACCTGTCCGTTGACCTTTACAAGTCCGTCCTGTATAACATTTTTGGCCATTCCGCCGCCTTCAACTGCATTTGCATATTTAAGAAGCTGATCCAGCTTTATGAATTCTGTGCTTATATATATGCTTTCCATATTGCACCTCATTTTTAAAGTATTTTGAACAAATACATATTTCTTTCCATCGACGCCTTTAGCTTATTCTAACCGGAAGAACCATGTAGATGTAGTCCTGCTTGTTGTCTTCATTGATGAAGCATGGATTATTTTTGCCTATTAAATTCAAAGTTATGTTTTCATCTTCAATAACTTTAAGGAAATCCAGTATATATTTGGAATTGAATCCAATTTTTATGTCTTCACCGTTCTTTTTTATGCTTAAATTTTCTTCAACGTTGCCGTACTCTGAAGCAGAGTTTATCTGCATATTGTCATTCTTGATGTCCAGTATGATGAGGTTGTTCTTGTCATCCTTAGCCAAAAGAGAAGCTCTTTCGACACTTTCCCTTATGTCTGTGGTGCTTGCGGTGACTACTGTCACATAGTTGTCCTTTATTATACCTTCGTAATCGATGAATTTTCCATCCAGCAGGTTTGATATAATGATGGTATTGTCAACCTTGAATGAAATATGGCTTTCCGATACAACTATATCCGTGTTTCCTTTGTTCTCCTCTATGATTCTGAGTATTTCCAGCAGAGTCTTTGATGGAACAACAACCGATACTTCTCCGCCATACTCTATTACTTCCTTCTTCACAGCCATTCTGTAACCGTCAAGGGCAACAAAAGTACAGATGTTGTTTTTTATTTCTATGAGGCAGCCTGTAAAAATAGGCTTTATATTTTCCTGTGCAGCTGCAAAGTTTGTGTACTTAATGAGATTTTTCAATGATTCAGACTTAATGGGAAATGAACTTCCTTCATTGTCAAATGTATTGTCCGGATACTCGGCAGCTGAATTGCCAAGTATGTTAATTTCAGAATTAAGGCATTTTATTTCTATGTTGTTGTTTTCCATGGTTTCTATGTTCACGTAGGAATTTGAAGGAAGTTTTCTTACGAAATCTCCAATTAACCTCGCCTGTACAACTATAGAACCTTCTTCTTCTATCACACAGGGAGAATACGTCTTTATGCCTAGATCCAAATCTGTAGCCGTCAATATGAGCATATTGTTCTTAGCTTCTATCAGTATGCCTGAAAGTATTGGAAGAGGTGTTCTCGAAGAAACAGCTTTTTGTACAATGTTTATGGATTTATTAAGTTCATTTTGGTTTATTCGTATTTTCATCTTTTGCTCCTTTTATTTTTTGTTGTTCACAGGTGAAACTGAAAAATCATTTAATAGAAATATATAAAATACTTATTAGTAATAATAGTAGGCCCTGTTAATTTGTTGAAAACCTGTACATGCTTTAATATTTCAAAGAATATGAAAATCTGTGGCTGTTGATGGTTTTATTTTTTCAGAAAAACAAAAAATATAAAAAATAATTTTGTAAACAGACTTTAACAGTTTATCAACAAGTTAATTTAATTATTCAGCATGGAAATCAGGTCATCAACGTTCTTTTTTATTTCCTGGCTGTTTTCCATGTCTTCCTCAACCTTATTGCAGGCATGAAGAACTGTTGAGTGGTCCCTTCCGCCGAACTCGTCTCCAAGCTTTGGAAGAGAGTAGTCTGTTAGCTTTCTGGCTATATACATGGCTATTTGTCTGGGGTAAGCTATGTTCTTGGTCTTTTTCTTGGAAACAAGGTCTTCCATGGATATGTTGTAGTAGTTTGCAACAACTTCCTTTATATCGCCAAGAGTAATTTTCTTGTTGTTTGATATAAGGTGCTTCAACGCTTCTTGGGCAAGCTCAAGGTTAACTTCCTTTTTATTAGTCAGTGAAGCGTAGGCATAAATCCTTATGAGAGCTCCCTCCAGCTTACGAATGTTTGACTGTATGTGCTGGGCGATGTAAGTGATCACGTCGTCCGGTACATTGTAATTTTCAGCCTCAGCTTTTTTTCTAAGAATAGCTATTCTTGTTTCATAATCCGGCGGCTGTATGTCTGCAATGAGTCCCCACTCGAAACGGGAGCGCAGTCTGTCCTCAAGCGTTGGAATTTCGCTGGGTGGATTGTCGCTGGACACAATTATCTGCTTGTTTGCCTCGTGAAGAGCATTGAATGTGTGAAAAAATTCCTCCTGTGTACTTTCCTTTCCGGCTATAAACTGAATGTCGTCCACCAGAAGGACATCAGCTTTTCTGTATGTGTTTCGGAATTCCTCGTTTGTGCCGTCTTTGATGGAGTTGATGAGGTCATTAGTAAATTTTTCACTGGTTACATACAAAACATAGGCATCAGGATTGCTGTCCAGAATGTAGTGACCGATGGCGTGCATGAGGTGAGTCTTTCCGAGACCAACACCTCCATATAAAAATAAAGGGTTGTAAGCAGTTGAAGGAGCCTCTGCCACAGCCAGCGATGCAGCGTGAGCAAATCTGTTGCTGTTGCCTATTATGAAGTTATCAAAGCGGTACTTAGGGTTTAATTTTCTCTCATTGTTTATGGAGTCTGTTTCCTCAGCAGAGCCTGAGGAAAAACTTTTTTTGGTTTCTTCCTTGTCTACGCTCTCTCCAGGTACAGTAAAAATCAGCTCCGTTTCTTTTTTTAGAACATATGTGAATGCATTTTTTAGAAAGTTGTAATGTCTTTTTTTCAGGGTGTTTTTTAAGAAATCATCGGCTGTTTCCAAATAAATTGTATTATTTTTATAGGCAACTATCTTAAGGGGCTTGAACCAAGTATTAAAACTGACTTGATTGGTATCTTCCTTTACAATTTCCAGGACTTCGTTCCATAATTCTTCAAAGTTCATATAATTCCTCCGGTTGTTGATAAAAAAATTAACATGGTGTTAATCAGTAGCTGAAAATATATGTCAAAAATCATTGTATTAACAATTGTTAATAATAGCTGTCAACAATTTTCAAAATTGAATATTCAATATTTTTAAAAAGTTAATAACAGTTTGTCCATAAATAAACCGCAAATTAAAAAGTTATCCACAGACACATATCATACTATCATTTTTTATCCACAATTTCAATTTTAATTTTATTTATTTTAAAAAATAATTGCATTCTTCGAAAAAATGTAGTATATTACAGTAGCTATAAATATTTTTGCGTTGACAGGGAATTTCAAAAATATTATAATTTAAAAACATGAAAATTTAAGATATTTATATAGATATCTGTGTACAAGGAGGTGTTTTTTGTGAAAAGAACTTATCAGCCAAAGAGAAGACAGAGAAGCAGCGAGCATGGATTTATCAAAAGAATGAGCACAAAATCCGGAAGAAATGTTTTGAAGAGAAGAAGGGCAAAAGGTAGAAAGAAATTGTCAGCATAAGGCCGCATTTTGTGGCCTTTTATTCCATTCTCACAGGGAAAAAATATGATTATTATTAAAAACAACAAGGAATACAAGTCTGTTTACAACTGCAACAATTCTATTTCCGATTATAATCTGGTGCTGTTTGTAAAAAAAAACGATTTCGGTTATAACAGATTTGGTTTCACTGCTGCAAAAAAAATCAAGAAAGCAGTTTTAAGGAATATTATAAGAAGACGGCTTAAGGAAATAGTCAGATTAAACGAGTATAATTTGAAGGAAGGCTACGACTTTGTGTTGATGGCCAGGGTTAATGCTGCCGAATCGGATTACAAAAGTCTGGAAAAATCATTTTTTAAACTCATGAAGAGAAAGAAACTGTTGAAGGGTGATTTGAAATAAGCAATCTGTTGATTTTTATTATACGAATATATCAGAAGTTTTCTTCAAGTTCGGGAGTAAGACACTGCAGATTTTACCCCACATGTTCGCAATATTTTGTTGAAGCGTTGCAAAAATACGGCTTTTTTAAAGGTTCATATTTAGGAATAAGAAGAATACTAAGATGTCATCCCTTCCACCCCGGAGGGTATGATCCTTTGAAATAATACGGAGGATAAACATGAATTTAAATTTTATAGCAAAGCCAATGGGCATGCTTGTTAAATTGTTATACGACATGGTGTCTGTACTGGATACCGAATATCTTTCTGCTTATGCGATATCAATCATATTGTCAACGATAATATTTAAGCTTGTAATATTGCCGCTGACAATAAAACAGACAAAATCAATGAAAAAGATGCAGGATCTGAATCCAAAAATTCAGGAACTTCAGGAAAAATACGGCAAGGATCCACAGACTCTTCAGAGAAAGCAGATGGAGCTTTACAAGGAAGCAAACTACAGTCCTTTTGCTGGATGCCTGCCTATGCTTATACAGTTTCCGATTCTCATTGCGTTCTTTTATGTTATAAGATCGCCGGAAGTTTATGTATTTCAGAATCAGGAAGCTTACAATCTGATTAACAAGGCATTTTTGTGGGTGAACGACCTCAGTTTTGCTGAAAACCATGTGTTTGACGGAGGATTGATAAACGGTTTGTCCATGGGAGGAATGGTTCTTCCTTTCATAGGAGCGGCAGTGCCTATTCTTGCTACAATTTCAGCTCTTACAACTTACCTTACAAGCAAGATGACCATGGCAGGACAGCCGGCAGGAAATGAACAGGCAATGGCTACTCAGAAGTCAATGAACATGATGATGCCTGTCATGATATTTGTTTTTGCTTTGCAGTTCCCTGCAGGATTAGGATTGTACTGGGTGGTGTCCAACGTTTTTCAGTTAGTACAGCAATATGTCATTATGCATTCGTCCAAAAATCCGAAGGAGGAATTAAAATAAATGAAAAATGTAACTATTGAAAGATCTACCGTAGAAGAAGCTGTTGCCGCAGCCTTAGAAGAGCTTCACGCTGAAAAAGACGAAGTTGAAATAGAAGTCATAAAAGAACCTTCAAAAGGCTTTTTCGGTTTGATTGGAAGCAAGGATGCAAAAGTTAAAGTTACCGTTACAAATGGTCCGGAAGAAAGAACAAGAAAATTTTTCGACATCCTTCTTAAAAAAATGGATATAGCGGCAGATTATGAAGTGGATTTTTCCGACAATGTTTTAAAAGTTGATATAGTTAAAATCGGAGAAGACGACAAAGGTATAATAATAGGAAAAAGAGGAAAGAACCTGGATGAAATTCAATTTCTTCTGAATTTGATTGTAAACAAGGGCAGGGAAAATTACGTAAGAGTAATATTCAATGTTGAAGATTACAGGGCAAAAAGAGAAGAAACTCTGAAGAGGCTTGCGGTAAAGATGGCTGAAAAATGCAGATACTATAAGCATAAGGTTCGCCTGGAGCCCATGAATCCATACGAAAGAAGAATAATACATTCTACTTTGCAGGATGAGAAGGACATAATAACTTATTCTGAGGGAGATGAGCCTTACAGAAAAGTTGTAATTGATTTGAAGTAATTAGCATTTCATATAACCCGGACAACCGGGTTATATTTTATTGTAAAGGCTACAATAGCGAGTATTGCTTTTACAGGATTAATTCTTGATGGATAGGCAATAATAGAGCAAAACAGAACAAATTAAATATTTATGTACATTTGTGAAAAATTAATGTAGAATATATGTGTAAATTTCTTACAAAGGATAGTGAAAGGATGAACTCTGACACAATTGCTGCAATTGCTACATTTCCAGGCAATGCAGGCATCAATATCATCAGAATAAGCGGTGATGGCGCCCTTGAAATAGCAGAAAAAATTTTTGTTAAAAATGGAAGCAAAACAGAAGGCAGTAAATTAAAACCCAGATACCTTCACTACGGTCACATAACAGACCAGGACAACAAGGTAATAGATGAGGTTCTTTTGTCATACATGAAAGGTCCGGGTACGTACACAAGGGAAGATGTGGTAGAAATAAACTGCCACGGAGGTATAATTTCGGCAAAAAAAATACTGGAGACTGTCCTTTTTCATGGCTGCAGACCGGCTGAAAGAGGAGAGTTCACCAAAAGAGCCTTTCTTAACGGAAGAATTGACCTGACCCAGGCAGAGGCAGTCATAGACATAATCAATTCCAAGACAGATTCAAGCCATGCCATATCCGTAAACCATCTGGAAGGAAGGCTGTCCAGGGAAATAAACGAAATAATAGAAAAAATCATGCAGATTCTTGCCAACATAGAGGTAAACATAGACTTTCCGGAATATGATGAGGACCAGATTACAATTTCTATGGCAAGGGAATTCTGCAGCGAAGTGCTGGTCAAAATTAACAAGCTCATAGAAACTGCAGATACCGGCAAGATTTTCAAGGAAGGAATAAAAACCGTAATACTCGGAAAACCCAATGTGGGCAAATCTTCTCTTATGAATTTCCTACTCAATGAAAACAGGGCTATTGTTACTGAAATTCCCGGAACCACCAGAGACACCATCGAAGAGTACGTGAACATCAAAGGCGTTCCGCTCAGAATAATTGACACTGCCGGTATCAGGGATACAGATGATGCGGTGGAGAAGATCGGAGTTGAAAAGGCTCTTTCAAAAGTAGGTGAGGCTGACCTTGTAATGATGATTTTTGATTCATCCCGGGAGCTGGAGGAAGAAGACGAAAAGATTCTTGATTACATCAGGGAAAAGAAAACAATTTTTATCAAAAACAAGACAGATTTGGAAACAAGGCTGGATTTAAGCGGACAAAAAGAAATTGAAAGTGAAGTTATAAACATTTCAGTTGCCAGAAACCAGGGGCTGGATGAAATAATGGAAAAAATCAGCAGCATGTTTTTCCAGGGAACCATAAATCTTGACAGCCAGCTGATTATAAACAACGCAAGGCATAAAAGCCTTCTTGTCAACGCGAAGAGAAACCTTGAAGAGGTATTAAAATCAATAGATAATGATATGACAATTGATTTCGTTGAAATTGACCTTAAGGAAGCTATGGAAAACCTGGGGCTTATTGTGGGCAAGTCTGTAAGCGATGATCTTGTAGACAAAATATTCAACGAATTTTGTATCGGAAAATAGAAAGAGAGAAACAAAATGGATGACAAAGTGAGAGATTTTCTTGCAGAAGAAGTAGATGTGGCTGTCGTTGGGGCAGGACACGCAGGCTGTGAAGCAGCCCTGGCATCAGCAAGGCTGGGAATGAAGACAGCAATGCTGACCATGACATTGGATTCCATTGCCATGATGCCGTGCAACCCTAACATAGGAGGAACTGCAAAAGGGCATCTGGTCAGGGAAATTGATGCTCTTGGCGGAGAAATGGCTTTAAATATAGACAAGACTATGATACAATGTAAGATGTTAAACCGCTCCAAGGGCCCGGCTGTTCACTCGCTAAGAGCCCAGGCGGATAAAAACAGATATCACACTGAAATGAAAAAGGTTATTGAAAATCAGGAGAACCTTGAGGTTGTACAGGCAGAGGTAACGAAACTGACGGTCAATGATGACAAGAGCTTCAACCTGTACACAAAGGTCGGAGCATATTACAGAGCTAAGGCGGTTATTTTGACAACAGGTACCTACCTTAAGGGAAGGGTTTACATTGGCGAGCTTAACTATGCTTCAGGTCCCAATGGCCTGGCACCGGCAAATGAGCTGTCTGATTCTCTCATGGATTTGGGAATAGAGCTTCGGAAGTTCAAGACAGGAACACCTGCAAGGATTCACTCGGACTCCATGGATTACAGCAAGATGGATATTCAGTCCGGAGATGAGGAGATAATTCCTTTTTCATTCATGACAGACAAAATAGAAATACAACAGGTTCCATGCTATATAACGTATACAACTGAACAGACTCATGACATCATAAGAAACAATCTGGACAGGTCTCCTCTTTATGAAGGAGTAATAAAGAGCATAGGTCCTAGATACTGCCCTTCAATTGAAGACAAGGTTGTTAAGTTTTCAGACAAAGACAGGCACCAGCTTTTTGTGGAGCCTGAGGGTTTGGACACAAAGGAAATGTACATTCAGGGAATGTCTTCATCTTTACCCTACGAGGTGCAGATCCCCATGTACAGGTCCATGATAGGGCTTGAAAATGCAAAAATCATGAGGCCTGCGTATGCCATAGAATATGACTGCATCGATCCAACACAGCTTAAGACCAGCCTTGAAGCCATAAGCATTAAAAATTTGTTTTTTGCAGGACAGGTAAACGGTAGTTCCGGTTATGAAGAGGCTGCTGCACAGGGTTTGATTGCCGGCATAAATGCGGCAATGAGCCTCAAGGGCAGAGAACCGCTTGTGCTGGATCGTTCAGAAGCATACATCGGAGTTCTTATAGATGACCTGGTAACGAAGGGAACGAATGAACCGTACCGAATGATGACATCAAGGGCGGAATACAGACTGCTGCTCCGTCAGGATAACGCTGATGAAAGACTGACTGAAAAGGGGTACAGTGCAGGTCTGGTAACAGAGGAAAGATACAACAGGTTCCAGGCCAAGAAAAAGAAAATAGAAGAAGAAATAGAAAGACTTAAAAGTATAAAGCTTACTCCCAAAAATGAAGTAAATGAAATACTGGAGAAACTGGACAGCGTTCCTTTGAAAATGCCGATCAGCTTTTACGATTTGCTGAGAAGAACAGAGCTTAACTACGACAATACGGCTGATCTTGATATGGAAAGACCGCCTCTTTTCAAGGAGACAAAGGACTATGTGGAAACTGTAATCAAGTATGACGGATATATCTCAAAGCAGATAAAACAGGTTGAACAGTTTAAGAAACTTGAGAATAAAAAGATACCTAAAGATATAGACTACAACAACGTTGGAAGCCTCAGGCTGGAAGCAAGGCAGAAACTCAGCCGGGTACGGCCGGATTCAATAGGTCAGGCTTCAAGGATTTCCGGCGTGTCACCGTCCGACATTAATGTACTGCTGGTTTATCTTATGACTTACAGCTCAAAATCACAGGATAAAGGAGAAAATCTTGATTAAGACATTGGAAGAGGGTTTCAAACAGCTGAAATTGCCCTACAGCACTGAAATTGAAAACAAGTTTATCAAGTACCGGGATCTTTTGAAGGAATGGAACAAGAAAATAAACATTACTTCAATTGATGACGATGAGGAAATTTATGTGAAGCATTTCCTTGACAGCATATTGCTTCTTTGCCCTGAAACCGCTCTGGAGAAAAAGAGCATCATCGATGTGGGCACCGGTGGAGGTTTTCCGGGTTATCCGCTGAAGATAGCCAATGATAACTACTCAGTCACCTTGCTGGACAGTTTGAGAAAAAGAATTGACTTTCTTGAAGAGGTTTCTAGGAGCTTAAATCTTAAGAATGTTGAATTCATCCACGGAAGGGCAGAGGATTTCGGGCAGAATCCAGGCTACAGGGAAAAGTACGACATATGTGTTTCCAGGGCTGTGGCACCTCTTAACGTATTAAGCGAATACTGCCTTCCATTTGTGAAGGTGGGTGGGTATTTTGCAGCATACAAAAGCGAAAATATTTCCAAGGAAATATCAGATTCGGAAAAAGCCATTGCTAAGCTGGGCGGAAGAATAAGTGAAGTGAAAGAAGTCAGCCTGCCGGGCTCGGATATTGTAAGGAAGATTGTTATAATAGAAAAAACTGAAAAAACCGATGCGAAATATCCGCGAAAGGCAGGAAAACCTGCCAAGGATCCGTTGGTGTAAGGGGGAGAAGCTATTGATAAGCAATATAGTGAATTTGGATGTAAACAAAATAATTCCTAATAAAAACCAGCCCAGAAAAATATTTGATGACAAGGCACTGGAGGAACTGAGCCAGTCCATTAAAAACTACGGTATTATCCAGCCCATAACCGTAAGAAAGATTTATGACGACATTTTTGAGATCGTTGCAGGGGAAAGACGTTTTAAGGCAATAAGGCTTTTAGGACACGAAACCATACCTGCGGTTGTGATTGAAGTAAAGGAAGAAGAATCCGCAGCCATGGCGCTCATTGAAAACCTTCAGAGAGAGGACCTGGACTTCATAGAGGAAGCTTACGCATATGAAAGGCTCATTGAGGATTTTGAACTGAATCAGACCCAGCTTGCAGAAAAACTTGGGAAATCTCAGTCCACAATTGCAAATAAAATGAGAATACTGAAGCTTCCCGAAGCCGTAAAGCAGAAGCTGAGGGAAGGAAAATTAAGCGAGCGTCATGCAAGGGCTCTTTTGAAAATAGAGGATGAAGAGCTTCTTCTTACGATTGTAGAAAAGGTAATAAAAAAGGACCTTAATGTAAGCGAAACAGAAAAGCTTGTCAATTCAATCGCAGAGGATGTCAATCTCAAAAAGTTGAAGGACAAGCGCTATGTAAGGAATTTCATCAATTATAAAATATATATTAACACAATAAAGAATGCGTACAACGAAATAGTAAAAACAGGTATTGATGCCAGGTTCGAACAGGATGAGTCGGAAGAATTCATAGAAATAAAGGTAAAGATCCCTAAAAAAAGCATGTAGAAGGTGAAAAGATGGCAAAGGTCATAAGCATATTCAATCAAAAAGGCGGAGTTGGAAAAACAACTACAAATGTCAATCTGTGCGCCGCTCTGGCTTTAAAGGGCAAAAAAGTACTAAGCATTGACATAGACCCCCAGGGCAATTCCACAAGCGGCTTCGGTGTCAATAAGAATGAGCTTGAATATACGATTTACGATGTGTTGATTGAAGATTACGATATAAATAAGGTGATTCAAAAGACGAGCATTGACAACCTGGACCTCGTTCCTGCCAACATACAGCTTGCAGGAGCTGAAATAGAACTTACGAACACAAAATTCAGGGAAAAGACCTTGAAGGAAAAAATGAATATGCTGGATGAGAAATATGATTTCATCATCATAGATTGTCCGCCGTCGCTGGGGCTTTTATCATTGAATGCACTGACTGCTTCAAATACTGTTCTAATTCCCATACAATGTGAATATTATTCATTGGAAGGGGTAGGTCAGCTCATAGACACTGTGAAGCTTGTGAGAAAAAATCTGAATCCCAAGCTGGATATCGAAGGAGTTCTCCTCAACATGTTTGACGGAAGAACGAATCTTTCCGTGCAAGTGGTTGAAGAGGTGAAAAAATACTTCAAGGATAAGGTATACAGGACTGTTATTCCCAGAAGCATAAGATTGGCCGAGGCTCCAAGCTTCGGACAGCCTATAATGATGTATGATGAAAAATCAAAGGGAAGCACGGCATATATGAAACTATCCGAGGAAATAATAAAAAACAATTGAGGAGGATAACATGGCTGTAAAGAGAAAAGCCCTGGGCAGGGGTTTGTCAGCTTTGATACCGGAGGATCTGGAAAAGGAAGACAACAAGAGAATTGAAGATATTGACACAAATTTAATATGCCCGAATCCAAATCAGCCCCGCAAGGCATTTGAGCAGGACAAACTTGAAGAGCTGACGGAGTCAATTAGGAAGTATGGAGTTATCCAGCCTATAATTGTCAGAAAGGATAACGACATATATACCATAATAGCAGGAGAAAGAAGATGGAGGGCATGCAAAAACGCAAATATTAAAAGCATCCCCTGCATAGTAAGGGACATCGAAAACAGGAATGCTTCTGAGATAGCCCTTATCGAAAATATCCAAAGGGAAGACTTAAATCCCATAGATGAGGCAAATGCTTATGATTATATAATGGATAGATACGGAATAACACAGGAAGAAGTATCAAACATTGTTGGGAAATCAAGGGTGTATGTTACAAACATCATGAGGCTTTCAAACCTTGACAGCTACGTAAAGGAAAAAATTGTTTCAAATGAAATTACCGCCGGACACGGAAGGGCCATGCTGAGCCTCTCTCCTGAAAAGCAGATTTTAATGACAAACCTTATAATAAAGGAAGACCTGAGCGTAAGGGATGTGGAAAAGCTTGTAAGGAATGAGAAGAAACCAAAAAGAAGAGTACAGCCGGAAAAGGACAAATACATTGCCTACGTGGAAGAAATGCTCACAGATAGATTTTCGTCAAAAGTAAACATAAAAAGAAATAAAAACCGTGGAAAAATTGAAATAGAATATATTAACAACGAAGATTTGAATAGAATTTTGGACTTGTTGAAAATAGAAGATTGATCATTGTGTACGCAATGATTTTTTTCTGCTTTGAATTTGTCCTTAAATTACAAACGTTTACAACTTTAAGATTAATAATATTTGAACAAACTTCAATATCTTAAACGTTTAAATTACTTTACTTAATGAAGAGCCTGTCTTAATAATAGTAAATATTATTAACTAAATTACATCTTGTGATTAATATTAGTAAATAGAAGTATAGACAAACAATCTATTCTATTTAATTGTTTTTTATAATTGACATTATATTAACATAATTATATAATGTGAACAAAATATCTTTCAAAATATACTAGGGAGGTTATTATTTTGATTAAAGGACTTGATGTAAGAGCTAATGAAAAGCAGTTTGTTGAACTCAAAGAATACATTGACTCAATCAGACAATCACAGGGCATCTTAATGCAGACACTGCACAAAGCTCAGGAAATCTTTGGTTATCTTCCAATTGAAGTTCAAAGATTTATTTCCGAGGAAATCGATGTTCCGCTGGCTGAGGTCTATGGAGTAGCAACATTCTACACTCAGTTTTCTATTGAGCCGAAAGGAAAACATAAGATAGGTGTATGCCTTGGAACTGCCTGCTACGTAAAAGGTTCTCAGCTTGTATTGGACAAGTTGTCAAAAGAACTTAACATAAAGGTTGGAGGTACCACAGAAGACAACATGTTTACTCTGGAAGCTACACGATGCCTGGGATGCTGCGGTTTGGCTCCTGTTATGATGATAGACGGTGATGTTTACGGAAAGCTTGAAGCTAAAAAGGTACCGGAAATTCTGGCTAAGTATAAGGATTAAGGGGGCACGCACATGAAATCTTTGGAAGAATTGAAAAAATTAAGAGAAGAGTCAATCAAAAATATAGAAATGCGCAATACCGACAAGGACATTAGAGTGGTTGTAGGCATGGCAACATGCGGGATATCAGCAGGAGCGAGACCTGTACTGACAACTTTGGTTGAAGAGGTTGCTAAAAGAAACTTAAAAAATGTTCAGGTTGTTCAGACAGGATGCATCGGAATGTGCACCCTGGAACCTATTGTAGAGGTTTATTCAGCAGACAGGGAAAAAGTGACATACGTTCATGTAGACCCTGAAAAGGCTAAGAGAATTGTGTCCGAACACTTGGCCAACAACAATGTTGTCGTTGAATATACTATAGGTTCAGCTGAAAAACAGTAGAAGTGGAGGAGAAGCGATGAAGATTTTCAGATCTCATGTATTGGTTTGTGGCGGAACTGGGTGCAGTTCTTCAAATTCAGGCTTAATCAAAAACCGATTTGAAGAAAAGATAAAAGAGTTGAATCTGCAAGATGAAATACAGGTTGTTCAAACAGGATGTTTCGGTCTTTGCGAGGAAGGACCTATCGTAATAATATATCCTGAAGGATCATTTTATGCAAGAATGACAGTTGAAAGAGTTGACGAAATATGCGAAGAGCACCTGCTGAAGGGCAGAATCGTAAGAAAATACCTGTTTGACGAAAGCGCCAAGGAGGAAAAGATTAAACCTCTGGCTGACGTTGAATTCTATAAAAAACAAAAAAGAGTTGCATTGAGAAACTGCGGAGTGATAAATCCAGAAGATATTAATGAATATATAGCACGTGACGGTTATATGGCTCTGGGTAAGGTCCTGACAGAAATGACTCCGGAACAGGTTGTTCAGCTGGTAAAGGAATCCGGTCTTAAGGGAAGAGGAGGAGCTGGATTCTCCACAGGCATGAAATGGAGTTTTGCGGCACCGAACAAGGCCGACCAGAAGTATGTAATATGTAACGCTGACGAGGGAGACCCCGGTGCGTTCATGGACAGAAGCGTTCTTGAAGGAGACCCGCATGCTGTTCTCGAAGCAATGGCAATTGCAGGCTATGCAATTGGAGCAACAAAAGGATTCATATATGTGAGAGCAGAGTATCCCATAGCTGTTCACAGGCTTGAAATAGCAATAAGGCAGGCAAGAGAGATCGGACTGTTAGGAAAGAATCTTTTCGGAACAGATTTTGACTTTGATGTAGAAATAAGGCTTGGAGCAGGAGCGTTCGTGTGTGGAGAAGAAACGGCGCTGATGCAGTCTATAGAAGGCAAGAGAGGTATGTCAAGAAATAAACCTCCGTTCCCGGCAAACAAGGGATTGTGGGGCAAGCCTACAATTATAAACAACGTTGAGACTCTGGCCAACGTTCCACAAATTATAATAAACGGTCCTGAATGGTTCAGAAGCTTCGGTACTGAGAAATCACCGGGAACGAAGGTTTTCGCCTTGGGCGGAAAAATAAACAACACAGGTCTTGTTGAGGTTCCCATGGGTACTTCGCTCAGAGAAGTAATATATGATGTAGGCGGAGGATGTCCAAACGGAAAAGCATTTAAGGCAGTTCAGACAGGAGGTCCTTCTGGCGGATGTCTGACAAAGGATCACCTGGATATTCCCATAGATTACGATAACCTTACTGCAGTGGGTTCAATGATGGGCTCCGGCGGGATGATAGTCATGGATGAAGACAACTGCATGGTTGACATAGCAAGATTCTTCCTTGACTTTACAGTAGACGAATCATGCGGAAAGTGTACTCCGTGCCGTGAAGGTACAAAGCGTATGCTTGAAATTCTTGACAAGATTACAGAAGGCAAGGGCACCATGGAAGACCTGGATAAGCTTGAAAAGCTTGCTGTAACCATAAAAGAAACAGCTCTGTGCGGTTTGGGACAGACAGCTCCAAATCCGGTATTGTCGACACTGAAGTATTTCAGGGATGAATATGAAGCTCATGTAGTTGAAAAGAGATGTCCAGCTGGTGTTTGCCAGTCATTGCTGAAGTATATAATTACTATGGATTGCAAGGGATGTACAAAATGTGCCAGAGTTTGTCCTGTAGGTGCTATTGACGGAAAAGTCAAGGAAATGCATGTCATCAATCAGGAAAAATGCATTAAGTGCGGCGCTTGTATGGATTCTTGTACGTTCCATGCTATCATTAAAAAGTAAGGAAGGCAGGTGCTAAAATTGGATAAAGTAAATGTAACTATAAATGGAATAACAGTAAGTGTCCCAAAAGATTATACGGTCCTGATGGCAGCAAGAGAAGCAGGTATAGATATACCGACGCTTTGTTACCTGAAGGATATTAATGAAATAGCAGCATGCAGACTTTGTGTTGTTGAAGTTGACATAAAGGGAGCGCCAATGCGTAACCTTCCTGCATCATGCGTACTGCAGGTTCAGGATGGAATGAATGTTAAAACCAACACTCCCAAGGTAAGAAATGCAGTAAGGATGAACCTTGAGCTGATTCTTGCAAACCACAACAGAGAATGTCTGACCTGTCTTAGAAACGGAACATGCGAACTTCAAAAGCTCTGTGATGAAATGGGAATAGATGATATAGAGTTTCAAGGAGCTAAAAGAGAAGCGAAAATAGACAACCTTTCATATTCAATCGTAAGGGATTCCAGCAAGTGCGTTCTTTGCGGAAGATGCGTTTCAGCATGCCGTGATGTTCAGGGCATAGGAATTCTGGATTTCACGAAGAGAGGATTTAACACCGAGGTTGCTCCGGCATTCGATTACAGCATGAAGGATGTTCCGTGCGTATACTGCGGTCAGTGCATCCAGGCATGTCCGGTTGCAGCTTTGAGGGAAAGAACATACATCGATGATGTATGGGATGCAATAGATGATCCAGAAAAATTTGTTGTAGTTCAGACAGCTCCTGCAGTAAGAGCATCTCTGGGTGAGGAGTTCGGCTATCCTGTAGGAACTGATGTTACCGGAAAGATGGTTGCAGCATTAAAGAGATTGGGATTTGATAAAGTATTTGATACTAACTTCTCAGCTGACCTTACAATCATGGAGGAAGGAACAGAACTTCTCAGCAGAATCAAAAATGGCGGAACACTGCCAATGATAACATCATGTTCTCCTGGATGGATCAGATACTGCGAGCTAAACTATCCGGATTTCCTTGAAAATCTTTCCACATGCAAATCTCCGCAGCAGATGTTTGGAGCAATCGTTAAGACATACTACGCTGAAAAAGCTGGAATTGATCCTAAAAATATAGTTTCTGTTTCTGTTATGCCTTGTACATCAAAGAAAACAGAAGCAAACAGACCTGAAATGGAAGTGGATGGCTTAAGAGACGTAGATTATTCATTGACTACAAGAGAACTGGGAGACATGATCAAGCGTGCAAGAATAAACTTCAAGAAACTGTCCGATGAGCAGCCTGACAGAATCATGGGTGACTATACTGGAGCAGGCGCAATATTCGGAGCTACCGGAGGAGTTATGGAAGCAGCTCTTCGTACGGTTGCTGACATCCTGACAGGAAAGGACCTTGAACAAATTGAGTACCAGGCTGTAAGAGGTATTGAAGGCGTAAAGGAAGCAACGCTGGTTCTTCCTATAGAAGGAAAAGACACACCTGTGACCATAGCGGTTGCTCACGGAACTGCTAATGCCGCTAAAGTGCTTGAAGCAGTAAAAGCGGGAGAAAAGCAGTACACATTCATTGAAGTTATGGCATGCCCGGGCGGATGCGTTCATGGGGGCGGACAGTCTCACGTTTCAGCAAAGGCAAGGCTTGAGGTTAATCCTAAGGTTAGCAGAGCAAATGCTCTTTATGAGCTGGACAGATCGCTTCCTCAGAGAAAATCTCATAAGAATCCGGAAGTTGTGAAGCTTTATGATGAATATCTGAAAGAGCCAAACGGTCACTTGTCGCACAAACTCCTTCACACTCACTATGTAAAAAGAGAAGCATACGTGGTTGAGCAAGAGGAAGAATTTGAACAAATGCTTGAAAAACTGAACAAGTAACAAGGTTTAAGCAGCAGCCAGACAATAGAAAAAGAGATTTCCAACCGGGAATCTCTTTTCGTATTTAGGTATGAACAACTTATTCTCAATTGTTGATAATTATTTTTTTTAAATCATCAACTGTGGATGCTATGTAATCCGCGCCTTCATTTTCAAGCACTGATGCCGGGCGGAAACCCCACAATACTCCAAGGGATTTTACGTTGGCGTTTTTGGCAAGCTGTATGTCTATTTCTGTATCGCCTATGTATATGCACTGATTTTTTTCAAGACCGAGGCTGCTGATTATTTCCAGAAGTGTCATGGGGTCCGGTTTTGCTTCATATCCTTCCTTAAGGCCATACACTGTCTTTATTTTGCTGCCAAAATACTTTCTTGACATGTTAACCGTGTAATCATGAGGCTTATTGGATAACACTGCTGTTATAACCCCGTTATCATTTAGGTAGTCAAGCATTTCAGGTATTCCATTAAACGGTCTTGTGTTATCGTACATGTGAACTTCATAGTATTCATTGTAGTAGTTTAGGAACTGTTCGACAACTCCAGGCTCGTCCTTTCCAAAAAAATCTCCGACTATGCTTTCAATCACCTTTTGCCTGCCCTTTCCAAGGAGAAGCCTGTACTTCTGTGAATCGACCTTAGGCAGGTTAAACTTCTCCAACGCGTAGTTGCATGCCGTCTCAAGATCGGTCTGAGAGTCGAGCAGTGTGCCGTCCATATCAAAAATTGCAGCTTTAAACATAATTTCCTCCGAATATAATCTATTTTTATATTAACACAATTAATAGATTAAATGAAGATATTTATTCTTTAAGACATCCTGAGGATATGATATAATAAATACAAAAGATGAAGCAAAGGCTAGGCCTTTGCCCGATGTATTTATTGTATCGTTGTGAAGCAAGCCGATTTGCGGCTTGCCTGATGATAAAATAAATACAAAAGATGAAGCAAAGGCTAACGTCTTTCTCTTGAAATGAAGATGCTTAACGATGTATTCGTTTTTCGGTTATTAAGCCGCAAATAACTTTTCATCATAAATTATAAATAGTCTGGCAGGTGATAATATGTTGCTTATTAAAAACGGAAGAGTCATTGATCCTGAAACAGGAATGGATGAGGTTGCCGATATTCTTACAGATAGTGAAACAATAATAAAGATTGGAAAAAATCTGAGTCCCCAGGGAGACTGCATGGTTATAGATGCGGAAGGCTTTGTTGTTTCTCCTGGATTTATTGATGTTCACGTTCATTTCAGGGATCCGGGATTCACGTACAAGGAAGATATCAGCACCGGTTCGATGGCTGCAGCACGCGGAGGATATACAACGGTTGTATGTATGGCTAATACAAAACCTCCTGTGGACAATGCTGAAACTCTTGAATATATTTTAAATAAAGCAAAGGATTCTCCCATACATGTCCTGCAGACTGCGTGCATAACAAAGGGAATGAGAGGAACGGAGCTTGTAGACATGGAGCTTCTGAAGGATAAGGGAGCTGTTGGATTCAGCGATGATGGTTATCCCATAATGAATTCGCTACTGGTAATGAAAGCCATGAAGGAAGCAGAAAGGCTCAATGTGCCTGTGAGCTTTCATGAGGAAGACCCGAGTTTAATAGAAAGTGCGGGAATCAATCAAGGAAAAATATCAGAAGCAATGGGCCTGGGAGGAGCATCACATCTGGCTGAGGATGTGATGGTGGCCAGGGACTGTGCCATTGCTTCAGCAATTGGAGCAAAAGTGAACATACAGCATCTCAGTTCCGGTATTTCGGTGGAGATCATCAGATGCGCCAGAAGAAACGGAACAAATATAACAGCTGAGTCATCACCGCACCATTTTTCAATGACAGAGGTTGATATTTTGAAATACGGTACTAATGCCAAGATGAATCCTCCTCTCAGAACGGAGCAGGACAGGATTAAAATAATAGAGGGTCTTGCTGATGATACAATTCAAATAATTGCAACGGACCACGCACCTCACAGCAGCGAGGAAAAAATGCAGGAGTTTACTAAATCACCCAGCGGCATAATAGGGCTTGAAACTGCTCTGGCTGTGGGGATTACACAATTGGTTGACAAGGGACACCTGAGTCTGTTAAAGCTTTTGGAGAAGATGACCGTAAATCCTGCAAAGTTATACAATCTAAGAACTGGACGGCTTCAGGAAGGGCACCCAGCTGACATGGTTATATTTGGACCGGAAGAAAAGTGGACAGTAAGTGGTTTCAGTTCAAAGTCATCAAATTCTCCGCTCGTAGGGACTGAGCTGACTGGAAAGGTTAAATACACCATCTGCAGAGGCATGGTGGTCTATGAGGACAAAACAAATCAATGGTTTTAGTTATATCCATTAATGGTTAGTGTCATATAATATATCAAATACAATAATAGCAGGTGATAGAATGATTTATCTGGACAATGCAGCAACAACATACCCAAAGCCCAAGCAGGTTTACCAAAGCGTCATGGATGCTATGACGAAGTATGGAGCAAACCCGGGAAGAGGCAGCCATGCAATGGCCATTGAAGGTGCAAGAGTAATTTATGAAACAAGGGAGCTTCTCTGCCAGCTTTTTAACCTAGAGGACCCCATGCGGGTGATATTTACATTTAACGCAACAGATGGATTAAATATGGCTATCAAGGGTATACTAAGACAAGGTGATCACGTTGTGACTACCTCTATGGAGCATAATTCCGTATTGAGGCCCATATCTGAGCTTGAAAAGTACGGAGTCGAACATACAATAGTACAATGTGCTCCTGACGGAACCGTTAATGTTAATGATATCGAAAATGCCATTAAGAGCAATACGAGGCTTGTTGTTACTACACATGTGTCAAATCTTACAGGAACAATTTTCCCGATAGAAAAAATAGGAGAAATGTGCAGACGAAGGAGTGTGCTTTACCTGGTAGACGGATCTCAGAGTGCAGGAGTCATGGAAATAGACATGCAAAGGCAGAAAATAGATTTGCTTGCTGTTCCGGGACATAAGGGACTTCTTGGACCTCAGGGAACCGGTGCACTCCTGATCAACACAGATGCAGAAATAAGACAGCTTAAGGAAGGGGGTACAGGCAGCGAGTCCAGCAGCATGTACCAGCCGAATTTCTATCCGGACAAATTGGAAGCGGGAACGCATAACCTTCCGGGTATAGCAGGTCTGAACGCCAGCTTGAAGTACATTTTAAACAAGGGCACAAAATCGATTTTAAAGCACGAAAAAAGTATTTTAGAGCTATTCATCAATGAAATGAAAAAGAACCCTAAAATCAAAATATACGGTCCGGAAGACATCGACCTTCGATGCGGTGTTGTTCCGGTGAACATTGAAGGGAAGGATTCATCAGAAGTGGCATACATCCTGGATACGGAGTACAACATTGCAGTAAGACCGGGTTTGCATTGCGCTCCTCTGGCACACAAGACAATCGGAACAGATAAAATTGGTGCTGTAAGATTTGGTGTGGGGCCTTTTACAACAAAAGCAGATGTGATGGCTGCCGTAAAAGCTTTGAATGAAATATCCGAAAAAAAAGAAAATTAAAAGAGACAAGAAAATTGCTTTGCAGTTTTCTTGTCTTCCAATTTAATATTTTTTTAATGAAAAGTTGTCATGCATTTGATATAATGAATTTAACATAATTTAACAAGGATAGAATATGAAGAAAATAATTATATTTATATCAATAATCCTTATTATTGTGGCTGGAATATTGTATTCAACCTATGGAAGAGAACTCTTAAGCAAATTGGATGAAAAGCGGGTTTACAGCATGTCAGATGCAAAGACAACAAGTCTTAATCTTCTTGATGAATTCAAATTTTACAACGGAGGAATAGTTACATACAACAATCAAAAGCTTCAATTCATAAACTACGACAGCAGTGTTGCCTGGGAAAGGGAAAATAATTATTTCGCAAACAGGGTATTCGTCACTGACAACTATATATTCAGCCAGACAGACAGCAAGGTAGAAGTGCTGGACAAAAATAATCAGAAGTATGTAATAGCTGAAATTTCAGGGGATATACTGAATGTTTCACGTGAAAACAATGAAGTTTTCATTATAGTCAGACTGGGTACAGGACAAAATTCACTTTATGTTATGAATGATAACAACGAAGTTGTTGTAGATAACAAGGTTTTTGACGATATTATTACGGGAGTGGCCATAAGCGACAAGTCGGAAGCATACGCCCTGACTACTTTGAACTTTGAGAAGGGTGTTCCCGGGAATACTCTTTACTTCAACCTTCTGGATGATGTTGAGCTGTGGAGTGTACCAATTGAAAATGAAATATTGATAAGGACACAGATCGTTAACAACAATGTCATAGCCATAGGTTCTAAAAATATATATTACTTCAACACAAACGGAAAACTGATGTGGAAAAACAGCATATACAACAAAGTAGCAGATATTGAAATTGATAAGGAAAACCAGAAAATATATATTCTCTATGATAAGGATGTGAAAACTGAACTGATTACCTACAGCTTTGAGGGCAAGGTAGCTGAGATTCAGGAAGCTCCGGCAGGTATGGACAACCTTAAGCTTTATGGAAGCAAGACATTTGTAGCCGGAACCAACGGTATATTTTTGCTTCACGGAAGAAAGACGGACAAAATATACGAGGATTCGGAAGGTCTGATTACTGACTTTGAGCTTGATGGGAATCTCATCAGAATTATATCCAAGGACAAGCTGGTTACCGGTCAAATCAAATAAAAGGGGAGGCACTTATGAACTATGTAGATATTCTTATTATTATTTTTGTAATATTGTCATGTTTACAGGGATACAGGAGAGGATTCATTAAAACACTATTTGATACTCTTGGAGTTATAGTTGCATTTTTTGCCAGCAAGGAGTTCTACTACATAATAGAAAATTTTTTGCTGGACAATACAAAGCTATTTGTGAAGGTGCATGATTTCTTTGAAAGCAAAATGTCACACGGTATAGTGGAAAGTTTCAATAATCCTGCTCATCTTCCGGCGGAACTTCAGAATGTTGTAAGCACCATATTAAATTCTGAAAGTTCGGCACAGCTGGATACTTTCTCGCTTTTTGTTGATAATATCAGCTTAATAGTAATAAGGTCCATAAGCTTTGTGCTGACATTTCTGATTATATACGTTGCCTTGGTGCTGTTGTCCAACTTCATAAATGTGATCTTTAAACTCCCGCTTCTTAATCTGACAAACAGGGTTTTCGGAGCTGCCACAGGTGCCCTGAAGAGTGTAATAATACTATACTTGGTATTTGCGCTAAGTTCGCCTGTCATCAGTTTCATGGAGGACGGCTTTATATCTCAGGGAGTACTAAACTCAGAATCAAGCAAAATATTTTATGACAACAACATATTACTGAATTATTTATCATACAAAGGATTTTATAACAATTAGGAGGAAAAGATGAAAACAGTCGACGCAAGAGGTATGTTATGCCCACAACCTGTAATTATGACAAAAAAGGAAGCGGATTCAGGTGAAAAAGAAATTACGGTTATAGTTGATAATGATACTGCTAAGTCCAATGTTCTTAAATTCGGAAACAAGCTGAACTTCAAAACAAACAGCGAAGAAAGAGAAGATGGTATATACGTGCATCTCAACAAGGAAGAGTGTGTAGAATGCGAAGTGATAATTGCAGAAGCAGGCGAAGAATCTGAAATAAGGAATAAGAAACAAAACAAGGGTTATGTTATAGGAGGGGATAAACTCGGCAAAGGTGATGATAATCTTGGCAGGGTACTCATGAAAAGTTTTCTGTACACCGTTTCAGAAAAAAAACCATATCCGGATTTTATGATATTTTTAAACTCAGGAGTAAGACTAACGACGGAAGGTTCCGAGTCTTTGGATGACCTTAAGAAGCTTGAAGAAGGCAATGTTAAAATTGTTTCATGTGGAACATGTCTGGATTTCTTTGAAATTAAAAGCAAATTAGCGGTTGGTTCTGTTTCGAATATGTACGATATAGTTGATCTCATATCTGAATCGGACAATGCAGTAATGATATAAAGGAGTAATTATATGCCAATGCAATTAAATGTAGGAGATGTTGTCAAACTAAAAAAGAAACACCCCTGCGGAGGATATGACTGGGAGATATTGCGTGTAGGAGCAGATTTCAGAATAAGATGCACAACATGCAGCCGGCAGGTTTGGCTGCCTCGCCGGGAGGTTGAAAGAAGAATAACCAAAATTGTCAGCCAGGTTCAGGTTCCTTCGGATAATTCTCCAAAAGAAGAATAATAATAAAAAAACTATTGACATGCAGGATGAAATGTAATAAGATAATACAAAAGTTAATACCTTTAATCTGGCACAGTGAGGCTAGAAAGGAAAAATCAGATTTTAGATAGGTAAGTCTTCCTTTGCTGTGCGCGGAAGACTTTTTTATATTATAAGTCAGTTCAGGAAAGTCGGCATGGCCGGTTACAACTTTAAAATAGTCCAGAGAGGCTAATAAGGAGGAAATATGTTAAAAGGCAGAAGTTTAATTGAACCAATGGATTTATCACTTGAGGAGCTGGATGAGCTGCTGGATTTGGCAGACAGCATCATTGGAGAACCGGCATCATATGCAGATGTATGCAAGGGAAAGGTCCTGGCAACATTGTTTTATGAACCAAGCACAAGAACCAGACTCAGCTTCGAAGCTGCCATGCTGAGACTTGGCGGAAGCGTTATGGGGTTTTCTTCGGCAGATTCAAGTTCTGCAGCTAAGGGAGAAAGTGTTGCGGATACCATAAGAACCATAGCATGCTATGCAGATATAGCTGCTATGAGGCATCCAAAGGAAGGTGCACCAATGGTCGCTGCCATGAGCACTGATATGCCTGTAATCAACGCAGGAGACGGCGGACATCAGCATCCTACTCAGACATTGACTGATCTGCTCACTATAAGGTCATTGAAGGGAAGGCTGAACAATTTCACAGTTGGACTGTGCGGAGACCTCAAATTTGGTAGAACAGTACACTCGCTTATCAAAGCCTTATCAAGATACGAAAACATAAGATTCGTGCTCATATCACCTGAGGAACTTAGAATTCCGGAGTACATCAGAGAAGAGGTTCTCGTTAAAAACAACATAGAATTCAAGGAAGTTGAAAGACTGGAAAATGTAATGGATGAACTTGACGTGCTGTACATGACAAGAGTTCAAAAGGAAAGATTTTTCAACGAAGCAGACTATATAAGACTTAAAGACAGCTATATCCTCAATGCCGAAAAGCTTGAGAAAGCTAAAAGCGATATGATAATTCTGCATCCTCTGCCAAGAGTAAATGAAATATCCGTGGAAGTGGACAATGACCCGAGGGCATGTTACTTCAAGCAAGCGAAGTACGGAATGTTTGTAAGGATGGCTTTAATAATGAAATTACTGGGGGTGGAGAAATAATGTTAAACATAGACAGCGTAAACAAAGGATTGGTAATAGATCATATACAGGCAGGTAAGGCAATGCAGATATACCACTATCTGAATCTCGACAAAATGGACTGCAGCGTTGCAATCATAAAAAATGCAAAAAGCAAGATAATGGGTAAGAAGGACATTATAAAAATAGAAGATAAGATTAATTTAGATCTTGATGTGCTTGGTTTCATTGACCCGAACATAACCGTCAATGTCATAGACAACGGTGTAATTATTAAAAAAATTAAGCTTGAATTGCCTGAGAAGATAGAAAATGTGGTTAAGTGCAAAAACCCTAGATGCATAACTTCAATCGAGCAGGAGATTGTTCAGAAATTCAAGCTCACAGACAGAGATAAAAAGGTATACCGCTGTGTATACTGCGATACGGCGTGCGAACGAAATTAATTTATATAGCTGATGAGATATCATCAGCTATAATCATATATTAACGGAGGTTAAGATGATTGCAGATAAACTATTCAAGCAGGTGGAAGAAAAAGGCCATGTATGCCTGGGTCTTGATACTGACTACAGCTATCTTCCGGCAGGATTTGCTGAAAAATTTGACAGTGCCGGCGAAGCAATATATAATTTCAACAAAGAAATAATCGATGCAACATGGGACGTTGTAGCCTGCTACAAGGTTCAGATAGCGTACTATGAAGCTTTAGGACTAGAAGGTCTCAAGGCTTATGCAGACACATTGAAGTACATCAAAGAAAAAGGATCTGTTTCAATAGCTGACATAAAAAGAGGTGACATAGCCAAGACTGCAGAGATGTACGCTGCAGCCCACTTTACAGGCGACTTCGAAGCTGATTTTGTTACCTTGAATGCTTATATGGGAATAAACGACAGCATAGAGCCCTTCTTGAAATATGTTAAGGAAAATGACAAAGGGATATTTGTTCTTGTCAGAACTTCAAACAAGGGAGCAAGAGATTTTCAGTTCATCAAGGATAAGAATGGTGTCACTCTCTATGAAACGGTGGGTGAGAGACTGGAAGCCATGGCTCAGGAAAATACAGGAAAGTTCGGATTCAGTTCTATCGGAGCCGTAGTAGGAGCGACAAACAATGAAGAGGGAGCATCCTTGCGAAACAAAATGAAATCAGTCTTCCTGCTGATACCCGGCTACGGAGCGCAGGGTGGTAAAGCTGAAGACATAGCTGTCTACCTTATAAACGGAAACGGTGCCGTTGTTAATTCATCAAGAGGAATTCTCCTTGCTTATACAAAGGAAGAAAACGGTCATAATGACTTTGCCATGTGCGCCAGAAGAGAAGCAATCAGAATGAGGGACGACATATTGTCACATATTAAGGAGGCATGATGAAGGTACAAAAGAGCAGAATAAGGGAAAATGTTAGTATATCCCACAAAATTTACAGGCTGACGACAGACTTTGAAGACCAGATAAAACCGGGACAATTCTTCATGCTAAAGACGCTTGATAATGCGTTCTTGCTTCCGCGTCCCATAAGCGTAAATGATGCAGATGAAAACACTGTAACATTTCTGTACAGGACCGAAGGTGCCGGAACAACAAAGATAAGCAGCCTAAGGGAAGGTGACGAACTTCAGCTTTTCGGTCCTCTTGGAAACGGGTTTGACACTGAAAAGTTGAATGGAAAAATTGCTGTGGTAGGCGGAGGAATAGGAATAGCTCCTCTTTTATACCTGGTCAAAAGTCTGGGTAAAAGAGCTGATGCATACTTGGGATTCAGGGATAAGGACAATTTGTACACTTTGGATGAATTTCAAAAACATACAGAAAAAACTTTGGTTGTGACTGAAGACGGAAGCATGGGTGAAAAGGGTTTCGTAACAGATTACGTAGATTATTCCGGTTATGATTTCGTTGTAACCTGCGGTCCTGAAGTGATGATGAATAAAATCATGAAAAATTGTATGGAAAATAATGTAAAATGCTACGTATCTCTTGAAAGAAGAATGGCTTGCGGAATGGGAGTATGTCTCGGGTGCACAGTACAGACAAAAAACGGAAACAAGCGAGCCTGCAAGGACGGACCTGTATTTTCCATGGAAGAACTGTTGTAGAGGTGTATGATGACAAATTTAAAAATTAACGCCATGGGATTGGAGTTTAAAAATCCTGTTCTGTCCGCATCGGGAACTTACGGTTTCGGACAGGAATTTTCAGAAATATATGATGTTTCAGTGCTTGGAGGAATCTGCAGCAAGGGGCTCACACTCCGTGAAAGAAACGGAAACACAGGGATTAGGCTGTGGGAGACGCCCATGGGCCTCATGAACAGCATCGGTCTTCAAAACCCGGGAGTTGAATGCTTCATAAATGATGAGCTTCCGAGGATGAAAAGCTACAATACGGTTGTTGTTGCCAATCTGGGTGGACACTGCGATGAGGACTACTTTGAGGGCATTTACATGCTTAACGAAACCGATGTGGACCTCATTGAACTTAACATTTCCTGCCCCAATGTGAAGAGCGGAGGTATGGCATTTGGAATAAAGTCTGCAGTAGCTTATGAGATTGTATCCAAAGTGAGACACATATGCAAAAAACCATTGATGGTTAAGCTTTCTCCAAATGCCGAGAACATTCCGGAGATGGCAGTAGCCTGCGAGGCAGCCGGAGCAGACGGAATATCACTAATCAACACCATTCAGGCGCTGGCAGTTGACATTAAAAACAGGAAAGCAGTCTTTGACAACATATATGCCGGATTGTCAGGACCCTGCGTCAAGCCCATTGCTCTTCGAATGGTCAGGGATGCGGCAAAGGCTGTGAAGATTCCTGTCTGTGGCCTTGGAGGCATCATGAGTTCCGATGATGTAATTGAGTTTATTATGGCAGGAGCTACCCTGGTGCAGGTGGGGACAGGCAACTTCATAAAGCCGGACATTGTTCCGGATATAGTTAGGGGACTTTCTGAATTCATGGACAGGGAAGGAATAAAATCTCTTGATGAAATAAGAGGTATAATATAATTAGGAATTAGATTGAAAAAAAGACGGAGGTTATTATGAGTGTAAATGTAGTTGAAATACTGAAGGAATGTGAAGCTCTTTTGGAAGGACACTTCCTGTTGTCATCAGGAAGGCACAGCAACAGATACTGCCAGTGCGCAAAACTGATGCAGTATCCCGACAAAACGGAAAAGGTAATATCAATCGTTGCTGAAAAGGTTAGGGACCTTGATATAGATGTGGTTGTGGGACCTGCCATGGGAGGAATCACCGCAGCTTACGAACTGGGAAGACAGCTTAATAAGAGGGCAATCTTCACGGAAAGAGAAAACAATGTAATGACGCTTAGAAGAGGATTTGAAATTAATCCAGGTGAAAGAATTCTGATAATGGAAGATGTGGTGACTACAGGCAAGTCATCCATGGAAACTGCCAGAGTTTTGGAAGGGCTGGGCGGCAAGGTCATAGGTCTTGGATGTATCGTGGACAGAAAAGCAAGCGAGATAGACCTTCCCATATACAGTTCAATAGAGCTGGAGTTTGAAACATATGACTCAGAAAGCTGCCCCCTTTGCAAGGACGGCTCAGCACCGGTTAAGCCTGGAAGCAGAAAGTTTTAACAGTACAAAAATGTTCCGGATCATATCCCGGAACATTTTTATTGCATCAACAAAAAATCCTATTTCAAAAAGACTGACTATTAGCGGAAAAACAAAGGCCAGAACAGCCACCAGATAGGATTTTCGCATCTGCCGTATCTGTCGCAGTACGGATATCTGTAGTATCTCATCCTGTCATAGTAGTCGCGGTCATACCTTCTATCATAGTCGTAATAATCGTCGTAGTATCTGCCGTTATTGTATCTTCCGTCATAACGATTGCTGTAAATGTTGTTGTTCATATCATCCATATAGTACATGCCGTTGTTTTGCATGCTGTCATGCATTGCATCATTGTTTTGAATGTTATTGCTTTTATTTTTGTCCATATTACTCTCCTTCACATAAAATTATATATTATAATATATGAAGCAAATTTCGCGTTGTTACGACATAATTTCCCGGGAAATACCACTATAAAAAATTGGTTAAAATAATATTTTTGTATTTACAAATGATTCAAAAAGTATTAAATTATATATATGTGCTGCCGTGGCTCAGCAGGTAGAGCGACGCACTCGTAATGCGTAGGTCGCCGGTTCGATTCCGGCCGGTAGCTCCATCTAAAAAATATAAGATACTGAGTTTATTGTGTTTTGTAATAAGTGTTAATTACTAAACACAATAAACTCAGTATCTTTAATCAATTTTAGGCACAAAAAAACGCTGTTACCATGTTATTGGAAAATTTTAAAGATTGCTCCAATTATTCTTCTTATTATGGCAGTATAAGTTTATAAGGGATTAGTATAGATTGAGACTAGAAAAAATTAAACAGTGTAATACTTGCTTCCGAAACATCATATCAATGTTCCGGATTTTTTTATCCAATCTGAAACACAATAAGAAATATATATCTTAGAAAAATATTCTCCAATAACTCTTTCAGGGCCTATGAGTTCAAAAATGTTTTTCATTCGATAATTCATAGTGTTTCTATGAATATGAAGAATTTGAGCAGACAAATTAATATTGCATCCGCATAAATAGTATTGGATGATGGTCATGCAATATTCACTGCCCGTCTTTTCATCATGGTCGCTCAATTTTCTGAATGTAGGACTTATATAACCTTCAAGTTCGCACACCTCATGTTTTGACAACAAATGGTACAACATATAGTCGTTAAATTCATAAACTGTTCTTTCAGGGTCGACTATTTTTCCAACTTTAAGCGTCTCTTTTGCTTGAATGAAATATTTTGGCACATCAGTCAAATGACGAAACATCTGGCTTACTCCGACGCTTAAGTTAAGCTTCTTAAGCACATCGCGAATATAACCAAGCTGTTTTCTTTTGTTCTCCCTGTTTGTGCTGTTAAATAACATAACTATATCGCCGTCATATTCTATTGCTTGGATAATAAACGGTGATGAAATGGAAAGCTTCTGCATGAATAATGGATGAAAAAATTTTCCATTGTTCTTTTTGGGAACTTCCACATATAAAACATACAGTTCATCTTTTAAGAGCCAATTGGCAGATTTAATTCTATCATTGAGATATGTCTTTTTCAGTTCCTTTTGTGTTAGCAGATCAAAAAGTAAGTTTTCGGAGATTGTTTCTGTCACAATATTATTTTTAACTTTATCAAGTTCAAGCAATACACCTAGGCTATCAGCAAACATATCAGTTAATTCAGCGTCTTCCATTGTCAATTTGTGATTGCATTCTAAAATAATTACAAAACCGAGACACCGGTTGCTCTTAGTCACTCTCCTAATGATACGTGGAATATGTGTTCCAAAGCTTTTGCTGAATATATGAGCTTTGTCCAAATTATTGACAATATCTGCAGTTTCACGATAAAAGCTATCTATTGAATTGGCGTTGCAGCACCCATGGGTCTCTGCTTCCTTCCAAAGAGGATCATCGACTTTTTTGTCGCTAGCCAGTGAGATAATTTTAAAGGATTCATTTGTCAGCATTATAGGATTATCCAACATATTGCAGCTGGTCCATATGAACTCTTCGATGCTGCAATTTGATGTAATCAGCTTATAAAAAATTTCCATAGCTTTTAAATTCATTTGAAACACCCCTTTTATGCTTTTTGCACAAACAGAAAAATAATATTTAAACAATAATACATTGTACATTTGCATTTGTCAATATATGATATACGTAATTGAAATCAGTAAAAATGCGCATTTTAACTGAAATAAATAAAATTGCTGTTTCAGGAGGAATCACATGAAAAAGAAATTGAAACCAACTTTAAACAATGGAACTATTATTGGCTACGGTATGAGTACTCAGTTTGTAAATACTTTCTATTTGATGCTTGTAGCGTACTTCCTTATGTACTTTCTTACTAATGTCCTGGGTGTAAGTACATTGCTGGCTGCCACAATTTACACCATCACCCAGTGGGCAAAAGTTGTAATGATGATATTTGCCGGTGTTATAGTAGATGCAGTATCTTTAAAATCTGGTAAATACCGTCCATGGATGCTTATTGGTTCATCGGTTTTGCTGATATCACTTCCGCTTATGTATACAAACTTCGGTCTCAATCAGAATGCCGCTTCCGCAGTATTTGTTGTTTTTTACATAATTCATATAATAGCTTATAGCTTGTTATGGACAGCACAGAGAAGCATTGTGGGTCCCATGAGCAAAAATTCTGCTGATGTTATTTCACTTACAACCGCAGCTCAGTTCGGCACATCTCTGGGCAGTGTCTTATACGGCCTTGCAGGAACTGCCATTCTTGGATTCTTTGCTAAAAATGGTCAGGAATACGCACTGACAGCCATTGTTTACTGTTTGCTTATTCTGGGTGGAAACATCTACATGTATCTCACCACCAAGGACTATGATGTTTCAGAGACAGATTCCAAAAATTCAAAATTTAAAAAAACAGAGAGAGTCGGATTTATAGAAATGTTTAAATCACTTAAAGGCCCAATGATTCCTTACTTTATCGCTATGGTATTCGGTTCTGCGCAATCGGGATTTTTCTTTGCACTCCTTGCTTATTATACAAAATATGTCCTCAACAATCCTGCAGCATTGGGAATGTCACTTACGCTAGGCGGAATTTTCAGTGTAGCAGGAACGTTTGCAGTTCGGCCTCTATGCAATAAAATTGGACAAAAAAAGACCTACATTATATCAACATTCTTGAGTGCCATACTGTATGTTTTAATCGCATATCTAGGCAATACAACAGTTCCTTTCCTTATCCTCAGAACAGCAGTTTCGTTCATGGGAGTATTTTCGGGAGCTCTTCTCCCAGCTTTTGCAAACGATATCGCTGATTACAATGAAATGAACGGCGAAAAACCGGCCAGAGGGTTTATCCAGTCCATTGCAGGAACTACAGTTAAGTTTGGTTCGATGATCTCAACAGCAGTTGCTTCCTTCGGGCTTGCGGCTATTGGATTTTCAGCAAAAACAGTACCTACGGCAGAAGTGCTGAGCGGCATGACAAGACTTATGGCCATAGGCCCGGCAGTCGTATGCCTGATTGCCTGTGTAATATTCCTGTTTTATAAAGTAGATGAAAATGAACTCGATAAATTCAGGGAAGACAAAGCAAAAAAAGCCGAAGCTGCAGCAGAAAACGCATAGTCTTTATATTTTGAAATATAAATAGATTTTGCAAATTCAGTGCTGATCTTTTCAATAATATCAGTATAAGAATAATTCAAGTCAAAAAGGAGATTAACATATGCAAGAAAATAAAATCATGTATGGATATGCAGGTAAGATGCTTTTTGTTGACTTAGGTACAGGCATATTGACCGAAGAGCCTTTGACTATTGAAATGGCAAAGAATTACCTTAGCGGCTACGGTATAGGCGCTAAAATTATGCTGGACCGCATGAAAGCTAATGCAGATCCGCTGGGTCCGGATAATATTCTTGGATTTACAACGGGTGTCCTCAATGGCACATCTGCAGCCATAGGGGGTAGATATACAGTCGTATGTAAATCTCCGGTGTCAAATACTTTCAATGATGCAAATTCCGGAGGAGACTTTGGAGCCGAGTTGAAAAAGGCTGGCTTCGATGCAGTTTTCTTTACAGGCATATCGCAAAAACCAACATATTTATATATTAATGATGGTAAGGCTGAGTTAAAAGATGCAACGCATTTATGGGGACAGGACTGTAAAGAAATATGGGATTCCATAAAAGAAGAAACAGGCGAGTCCAAAGTGAAAATCGCAGCAATCGGACCTGCAGGTGAAAATCTCAGCATGTATGCATGCATTATCAATGATGGCTTTCGAGCAGCAGGAAGAGGTGGCTGTGGAACGGTAATGGGTTCAAAAAAATTAAAGGCTATAGCTGTCAAAGGCACAGGAAAAATAGAAGTGGCTGATAAAGAAAAACTGAAGTCATTAAATAAGGAATTGCTATTTGCACTCAAAGGTTCTGAAAAGACACCACTTGGTCCATACATCAAGAACTTCAGAGCATACGGTACAGGATGTGATAACAGGCAAAGCGCATTGGGAGGAGATTCTCCCGTAAAAAATTGGAGCGGAGTTGGCATAACGGATTTTGGAGAAGAAAATGCCAATAAGGTTGATATTAGTACTTTTGATGAAAAGTACAACATTAAAAAATATGCTTGCAACAGCTGTATTTTGGGCTGCGGAGCTATATACGAGGTCAATAGCGGCAAGTGGCCTATAGGCGCCACAGAAAGACCAGAATACGAGACTTTTGCAGCGTTTGGTATTAATTGTCTGAATTCAGATGTTGAAGCTATATTCAAGTGCAATGAGATTTGCAACAGAGCCGGTATGGATGTCATCTCAGCCGGTTCAACAATTGCCTGGGCTATGGAATGCTATGAACATGGAGTTCTTACAGCTGAAGAACTGGATGGTATAAAGCCAACCTGGGGCAATGCAGAGGCCATAGTTGAGCTTACGGAAAAAATAGCTAAAAATGATGGCTGCGGTAAATTCCTATCATTAGGTCAAAAAGGAGCAGCAGAGAAACTGGGTAAGGGGTTTGAATTTCTCACGGTTTGCAAAGGAATAGAACCTGCAATGCATGATGGCAGAAGACCGACAGCGCTGGGTTATTCACGTATGTATCAATTTGATCCTACACCGGGGCGCCATGTTAAGGGAGGTGCAAAAACTAAACCAATAGACGATCTAAAGTATAAGACAATGGACATATCAAAAATTGAAAAATTTTCTGATATGCCGAACATTGCAAGGGTGGCTTATCAGGAGATGATGAATGCTGCAGGTGTGTGTATGTTCTCAAATATGGTATATCCCGGAAACTGGATGAATGAGGCTATTTCTGCAGTGACCGGATTTGAAATCTATCCGTCAAAATCATTCTATATGGGTTTGAGATTCTTTATGCTGCGCCATGGATTCAACATCAGAGAGGGTTTTCTGCGAAAGGATTTTGACATGTCGCCACGACTTTTAGGTCAACCTCCGCTTCCCTGCGGACCAAACGGAGGTGTTGTGGTTGATAACAAACTAATGGGAGATTTGTTCTTTGAGGGGCTTGGCTGTGATGTGGAAACAGGTGTCCCAAGCAGGGAAATACTTGAGAAGATAGGAGCTCTTGATGATGTAATGGAAATAATCTATGGCAGTGAAACACTACAGGAAAATGCATAACTGACCTTAACTTATTGCAGTCATTGCTTAATAATCCCTTGTCCATAATGGACAAGGGGTTGTTAAGCAATATTGTGTTTATAGCCATCCTAAGAAGTAAGTAATATTAAACTTGATTGATTGCACAGTTCAAAGTATATTATAATTGTAATAAGTATCACTGGTTTTGACCTTTATAATAACTAACCCTCACGAATAAGGTCTATAGAAAGACAAGAGCGTTGTTACAATATTTATGAAATTGAGGTGTTCTAATGAACAATAACAAGCTGACTAACAAGACCATATACTCATATGGATTAGGGGAGTTTGGTTTCAATTTTTTCAATCTTCTTGTAGCATATTACCTGCTGATATTTCTAACAAATATTCAAAAGTTTCCTGTAACACAGGCAGCAGCCATATATTCGACGGTTCAGTGGTTTGAAGCCATTGCAGCGTTGTGTTGCGGAATATTAGTAGACAGGGTTAATTTTAAAACCGGAAAGTATTGGCCCTGGTTGATAATAGGCAGTTCCATCTGTTCTGTCAGCACCGTGTTGTTTTTTTCCAAGTTTGACGTTGGTAAAGATCTGTCTGTTGTGCTATTCCTGGTTTTCTATCTCCTCGCATATTTCGGGTATGATTTTATGTGGGTAGCCTACAGGTCCCTTCTAGGAGTGATAGGTAAGGATTCTGTTGAAACAGTTTCACTTTCTGTCGGAGCTTCACAACTTGGGACAATAGCAGGAATAATCTTTAGCTATTTGGGAGTCAAATTGCTTGGTGATTTTTCTGATTCAGCAACCGGTTATACTGCATCAGCTGCGGTATATGGATTTATCATGTTAATTTCTATGTTAATCGTCGCAAGAGTGGCAAAACCATACGACAAGGTTGAAAATTTTTCAGTTAATAAGAATAATTCAAAATTGTCTTTCAAAGAGATTCTTAAAACAATAAATGGACCAATTATTCCATTTATTGTTTCGCAGATATTCAGATACGCTTCCTCTACATTGCTTTTCACCTTGATAGTATATCATTTCAAGTATTTTATAGGAAATGAAACAATTATGAGTTCATATATTTTGATATACACGGTTTTTCAGTTCATTGGATTCTTTGCAGTGAAATTCTTTGTAAAAAGGTTTGACAAGCTTGCTATATACAATGTTTCCACTCTTATTGCATCTGCTTTGACAGTGTTGATATTTCTGTTTTCAGAGAGAATTTTGGTTTTTATGCTTCTTTTGTCCGTTTACAGTTTTGTTTATAGTTTTGGAGCAGCACTATATATGCCGTTTATCACCGATATCGCAGATTACAATGAAATTGACCGCAATATCAGTGGCAGAGCCTTTTCATATTCGATAGGGTCTTCCTGTATGCATTTTGCTTCTGTACTGGGAGCCTCAATCGCATCATTCGGACTTTCAGCGATTGGCTACAATCAGTCTCTGCCTGTGCAGCCACAAGACGTGGCATATGGAATTTCAGCGTTAACTTTTTTGGGATCAGCTGCGTTAACGGCCATAAGCGTCATTCCGATGTATTTTTATAAACTTAATGGAAAAATAATGAAAGATATCTATAAGAAGAAAGAAGGATTATATTATACGAAACAGCTTGGGTAATGTTGTTCAATTTGTTGAAGCATGGAAGAGAGGTATTATGGAGATAGAAATTAGACTGTACACAGGAATGTTCAAAAGCATGCGGATGATCCTGGATAATGAAGTTGAAATTGTTGATGTTTTAGATAAAGTCGGAGTAAAAAAAGAAGAAGTTGAATTTGTTACAGTTAACGGATGCTGCAAGGAACTGGATGAGAGGATAAAGGATGGAGATATATTGACAATTTTTCCTCCTCTTGCCGGCGGATAATAAGCAAGAAGTAGATGTCTTTAAACAGTTTAATTTAAAGCTTTACATTTACTAACATTTATTCTACAATAATACTGAATTTATGAAAACGGAAATACTGGATTTGCATTAGGATCATGGTATTATAGCTAATCACAGTATTTTTTATTATAAGGAGAACATATGGCAACAGTAACATTGAAAAAAGGTGAAGGAAGGACCCTGAATGCCGGAGGCGCATGGGTCTTTGACAACGAAATAGACAAAATAGAAGGAAGCTTTGAAAACGGAGACATTGTAAAGGTTGAAGCCTTCAACGGCTATTTTCTTGGAAGCGGCTTCATAAACACCAATTCTAAAATCACCATCAGGATAATGAGCAGAAATAAGAACCAGGAAGTAGATGATGATTTCATTGAACAGCGTGTAAGAGACTGCATCAGCTACAGAAAGCACACAATTGATATGTCAAGCTGCCGCCTGATCTTCGGTGAGGCAGACTTTCTTCCTGGAATCGTGGTTGACAAGTATTCTGATATCCTGGTGGTACAGTCTCTTGCTCTGGGAATCGACAGGCTTAAGCTTAAGATTATTGACATGCTTAAGAAGGTGCTGGCTGAAGAGGGTATGAACATAAGGGGCGTCTATGAAAGAAGCGACGCAAAAGTGCGTCTTAAGGAAGGTATGGACCTTGCGACCGGATTCATAGGGGATCCTTTTGACACAAAGGTTCAGATTGTGGAAAACGGAGTGAAATACTTTGTTGATGTGGAAAAAGGGCAGAAGACAGGGTTTTTCCTTGACCAGAAAATGAACAGGGCTGCCATTCATCCACTTTGCAAAGATGCAAAAGTTCTTGACTGCTTCACACACACAGGATCCTTTGCTCTCAATGCAGGCATAGCTGGTGCAAAGAATGTTTTAGGCGTTGATGCCTCAGAGCTTGGAATAAATGAAGCAGAAGAAAATGCAAAGCTGAACGGTCTTGAGGACAGGGTTAGGTTCATGGTTGCAGATGTGTTCGATCTTTTGCCGCAGCTTGAGCAAAAGGGCGAGAAGTTTGATGTGGTTGTACTTGATCCTCCTGCATTCACCAAATCGAGGGAATCCCTTAAGAAGGCAATTAAGGGATACAAGGAAATAAATCTTCGCGGAATGAAGCTCGTAGAAGACGGAGGTTACCTGGTAACATGCTCCTGTTCACACTTCATGACACCGGAGCTGTTTGCGAATACCATAGGCCTGGCTGCAAAGGATGCAAAGAAAAGGCTGAGACAGGTGGAATACAGGACGCAGTCCTCTGACCATCCTATACTTTGGGCTGCCGATGAGTCCTACTACCTGAAATTCTATATCTTCCAGGTATGCGAAGAAAAATAATGAGGGAACTGTTGCATTAAGTGTGTTTCTGTCATCTTTCGGTCTATAGCCCTCAGAATGACACGATAATAATCATCACTAATGCAAAAGTCCCTTTTTTCATGCGCAGATTTTGAATGAATATCACTGGTTTAAATGTGGGAAAATTTATGCTATAATAAATAATAAATGAAGCAAAGACTTCCGCCTTTGCCTCGATGTATTTATAGAATCGGTGAAAACAAGCCGATTGCTGTGCACTGATGTTGTGGCATAGTGGATACTATATTGGAGGGCTGCGATGGAAAGAATATTGAAGGAATTCGGTGACAGACCGTTTCTGCTGGTCAGTGAAGGTGTTGTAACAGAAACAAATGACATGTTCCTGAGTATTACCGGCTATTCATCCAAAGAGGTGGTAGGGCAGAAACTTGAATATATAGGGGGGCTGCTCAGGGTTAATTACCAGCTTAGCCTGGAGCAACTCAAGGGAAGGCAGAGATGCTACATATTCGACAGATATCTTGAATCAATAGAGGTAACGGTGGAGTGTGTTCAGATTGATACAGCACTAAAGGCAATATTTTTCGACAGCAGGGTGAACAACAGGTACAACAAGACCTTCAGTATTATAAGCAAAATGTACACAGACAAGAATACAGGAGTTGTGGTTTTAGGATGCCCAGAAATGATCATACTGAAAACAAACAGAGAGTACCTGAATATGCTTGATGAGCCGTTCAACCGGAAAGCAGCGGCTATGGGAATGAAATTAAATGAAATTATTACAGGCTACGGGCAAAGCAACCTCCAGGAAATGTTTTGCAGGGTCATCAGTACAGGCAATGCTTATTTCCAGGAGGAATACGAACAATTTCACTATCAGCGCGGCGTTACATACTGGAATCTTTCCATGGTTCCGCTTCATGAGCACAACAAGGTCAAGTACATAATTATGTCCATACTGGATGTGACTAGAAGGGTACTGGAAAGAAACGCCATTGTACAGAAGAACAAGGAGCTTGAAGCCATATTCGAAAATATGTCAGACGGGTTGTTCATATTTGACAAAGAAGGTACTTACATAAGAATGAACAAGAAAGCCAGGGAATTCGTATACAACCCTGAAACCTTCAGAAAGGTGGGAGATACGCTGGCACATACGCGCTATGCTGACTTGTCCGGTAAAAACATAAAGCTGGAGGATATGCCAATTCCGAGAATCATACGAGGTGAGACTGTAAACAACTTCTACTTTACCAGGGTCAGCCCTGACGGGGTTTTCCATTACTGCGCAAACGGTTCACCCATATATGACGAATATGGAAACATCAATAAGGGAATTTTGCTTTTGAAGGATGACTCAGACAGATTGAAGTATGAGGAAAATCTGTACATCCAGACCCAGTATTACATGCTCAACAGGATAATCACCAGCATGAACCTTGGAATACTAAGGATATCATATCCTGAATTTAACATTGTTGACATCAACACTATGTTCTACGACTTGCTTCGGGATAAACACAACGGCATGTTTACTATTTCAGAAATGCACGGGAAAAACATATTCCAATGCCTGAACCTGCAGGAAGGTAACCCTGAATACGAGCAGCTCATCAAAGTTATACTCAAAACAAAGCAAAACAGCACACATACACTTATAGTCAGGTTCAACGTTAAGGGGGAAGAGAAGCACTTTAAATTGGTTTTTGAACCGCTTTTCAAACTCAACAATGAAATTGCCGAGATAGTGATGCTATGTGTTGATATCACAAACGAGATAGCAGCAAAGGAACAAGCTGAGGAAACGTTGAAGACAGAAGAAGAATTTTTCATTAACATCACCCATGAGCTAAAAACTCCGTTGAACGTCATATTCAGCGCAAATCAGCTCATGAACATACAGTTTGGACGTGGGCTGTCTGAAGATAACATGGAGTCCTTCAGGAGAAATATGGACATCATAAAACAAAACTGCTATCGCCTTACAAAGCTGGTCAACAACATCGTTGACCTATCAAAGCTTCAATCCGGACACATGACCATGAACCTTGAAGATGTAAATGTTGTTGGACTTGTAAAAAACATTGTGAAGTCAGTTTCGGAATACGTGGAGGGAAAGGGATTAACTGTTGAATTCTGTTCCGAAGCAGAGGAAAGGATTATTGCTGTTGATCCTTATAAAATCGAAAGGGTTATCCTCAATCTTATTTCAAATGCAATTAAGTTTTCAGACAAGGGAAGCAAGATTGAAGTATCAGTGATTAACAATGAAGAAACCGTTGAAATTATAGTCAGGGACAACGGCGTGGGAATAGATAAGAATCAGCTGGACATGATTTTTGAAAGATTTCACCAGGTAGACAAGACCCTCTCAAGGAATGCTGAAGGAAGTGGAGTGGGATTGTCCCTTGTCAAGTCAATAGTTGAAAAACACCACGGAGAAATAAGCGTTGAAAGCAAGGTGGGGGAAGGCAGTACGTTCAGAATAAAACTTCCGCCAAGGGTGATTGGTAAGCAGGCAGAACATGTAAGCAACAATTTGCAGCACAGTAAAATTGAGATGATCAACATTGAATTTTCCGACATTTATTCACTTTGATACATTCAAGACACAATAAAAGCGGGTGATGGGAATCGAACCCACACAGCCGGCTTGGGAAGCCGGAACTCTGCCACTAAGCTACACCCGCATACGCTAGTCATAATTATATGACTTTGCGGGCAAAAAATCAAGACATTAAAAGCAATAATTGTCAAATTTGTTACTGGAAAAGTACAAGCCGCCTTAAAGGCGGCTGCATTTGTTTTAACATATTTGATTATGCAAGATATCTTGTGATTTTTCCGGTATGATACAGCGACAGTCTGTGAAGAGCCCTGGTGCAGGCAATGTACAAAAGCTTCTTGTCATAATCGGTTTTGTAGTTTCTGCTGTTGGTCTCATAAATCATTACAGCGTCAAATTCCAGCCCTTTAGCCATGTATACGGGCACTATTATTGTTCCTGTGAGACTCTGCTCGCTTAAATAGTCCACAAGCTTCGCATCTGTTTTGCCAGCAATCCTGAAGTAAAGCTCGGAAGCTTCCTTCCTGTTCTTGCATATAACAGCAATTGTGTTTAAATCCTGCGATTTGTATTTTTCAATGTCCCTTACAATTTTGTCATCCATATCTTCTGAATCGGAACATTTGATTACCTCAGGTTCATCTTCATTTCGTCTGAAAAACTCTGTGTATGTTCCCTCGTCCAGCAGCCTTGAGCTGAACCGGCTTATTTCGTACGAGCTTCTGTAGCTTTTGTTTAGAAAAATTTTGTTGCTTTTCTCAAAATCAAAAATTGATATGATATCATCATAAATGGAAACATTGCTTTTTTTCTCCACTGACTGGTTCACATCGCCCACTACCGTAAAGCGGGCTTCTCTGAACAGGTTTTTCAGCAAATAGTAGTGAAGCTGGAAGTAATCCTGAGCTTCATCGACGATGACCTGCTTAATGCTGCCGAAGGAGTCGCATCCTTCTGCCCTTACTTTCAGATACATTAGCCCGATTCCATCAGCGTATGGAATATTGAATCGGTCATTTATCGTCTTGTTTGTGAATTCTATTATTTTATCTATATTTTCAGGCAGCACTAAGCCTCTTGAAACAGCATCGAATATTTTTCTGTTGCTGAAAAGGGTTTTGTACAGCTGGTAGCAGTCGAATTCCGTGAACTTCCTTATCCTTTCCATGATTGAAGAGGTTTCCCTTGCAGCAAGCACTCTGGTGAAGGACTTGGATTCGAATTCATGCTGGTTGAGTTTAACAACGGCTTTTTCGATTTTGCTGCGGCGTACAGTCTTTCTTTCATGAAGCTTTTCAATCAGCCTGTTTTCGATTATTTTCAGTTTCTTTGCAGTAGGCATGTTCAACCTGCCGTTTAATAAGAATGCCTTGAGAAGCTGCTTGTTTTCAATTATTTCCCCGTTGAAGTAGACATCTTCAAAAGGTATCATCCTGTGCTCAAAGTAATGTACAAAACGGTCCAGTATTTCCCTGAATGTATTGGAGCCCTTGAATTCGTTGTAAGACCTTAAAAAGTCTCGCTCATCCTCTGTTTCGGCACATATGATATTTTCAAAGTTCTCGCTTTTTGTCTTAACCGAAAGACTGTTGTCATAAAGCTTAAAAAATATGTTTTCAAAGGTGTATTCGTTTATGTTGTCTTCTCCAAGTTCCGGAAGAACGTTGGAAATGTACTTTGAAAACAGCGGGTTCGGAGAAATTACAATTATATTGTTTGCTGAAAGCTTAACATTGAGGCCCTGGTACATGAGATAGGCAATTCTGTGAAGCGCTACCGATGACTTGCCGCTTCCGGCAACTCCCTGGACCACCAGAAGGTCATTTTCCAGGTCTCTTATTATGAGGTCCTGCTGCTTCTGAATAGTTTCAACAATTGTCTTCATCTTGGAAGTCATGTTCTTTGAAAGGGCTTCCATAAGCATTTCATCAAGAATGTTGATGTTGCTGTCAAAAAAGTATTCCATTTCTCCCTTTGTAATTTTGTACTGCCTCTTAAGGGTAACAACCCCTTTTATGGTTCCGGCCGGGGCCTTGTATTCCACGGGACCGGGTTCGTTTCTGTAGTACACGCTTGATATGGGAGCACGCCAATCGTAGATTTTTATATCATGAGTTTCCTCATCCATGAGATTGAAAAGCCCTATATAAATCTTTTCTGTGTCATCATAACCTTCCTCGGTGAAATCAATCCTTGCAAAGTAAGGGCTGTCAAGCATTTTTTCATACTTTACAATACGCTTTGCAAGCTCAGTATAGCTGAAGGTTTGATTGTGCAAGGCGCTTAAATACTGGTTCAGGTCAGACAGCTTGTCGAAATCCGCTGATGAATGCGTAGTATTTTCCCACATTTCCTTCCTGGATGCAATCAAATCAGCCTTCTGCTCCTCGAGTTTGTCGTTTTCCACAGCAAGTTTATATTTTAACAGGTTGATGATTTCCTCTAGGTATTCTGCTTCTTCCAAATATTTGTCTTTATATTCGATCATTCTATATCCCCTTTGAACATGCACAAATATTAAAAAATCATAAAAATATTTAATAGTCTATTATATCATATTATGCATTATATGAAAAGGATTAATTAAAATTGCATTGTTTATTATAAAATGCTAATTAATTATAAATAAAAAAGTGCATGCTTCGTTTTCAACAGTTTCTATAATTCTTAAGTTCTTGTAATAGTAATTTTTTACATAATTTTTAAATATTTACGTGACACAATTTGTATTTAGTGTATAATATTTGTAGCACTAATATTATAATGAGGGTACTAAATTGATAGGAGAAAAGATTAGAAGCATAAGGAAAAGCAAAAATTTAACAATTGTTGAGCTGTCTGAGCAAATAGATGTAACCTCGGGGTATATTTCTCAGATAGAAAGAGACCTGATATCACCTTCGCTTTCAGTATTGAAGAGACTTTCTGAAGCCCTGGAGGTTCCTTTATCAGCCTTGTTTCTTGAGGAAGCTGACGAAAAGGTTGTAAGAATTCAGGAGGGTGAAAGAACAAAGGTGAAACCAGGCAATGCCAACGTAGAATTTGAGTTTATCACTCCGGTTTTAGAAAAGTCAGACAGGAACCTGGGGCTTGAGGCATTCCTGTTTAAAGTCAATCCTAAAACATGGGTCAGCAAAAGCACTGTAGTGCACAATGCAAAAGAATGCATCTATGTAATCAAGGGAAAGCTCGACTGTCATGTGGGCGATAAGGTGTATACCGTTTCAAAGGGGGACAGCATATGTGTTCCTGAAAACAACGGACACATGATTTTCAACAGCTATGACGAAGAAACAGAAGCGCTTTGCATATTATCACCTGCAGTTCATTAACCTCTAATGAATGATACCACAATGGTCAGGTGGGCAATGCGTCTGCATAACGCGCTGACAAAGCTCCCGGCCTAGCAGGGAGCTTTTAATATACCAGGGGTAGTCACAGCGGAACGTTTACGGTCGGACATTACCCTGTCAGAGCTGAACAGCTATAGGAGGCAACATGTTAGATATCAAACGAATAAGATATAACGCAAAAGAAGTTGAAGAACTGCTTAAAAGAAGAAACCCGGATTTATGTCTTGATGGTGTTGCAGAGCTTGACAAGCTAAGAAGAGCGAAATTAATGGATGCAGAAACCATGAAGTCTGAACATAACAGGGTCTCCAGACAGGTTCCGCATTTAAAGGTGAGAGGAGAGGATGTTTCACAGATATTGGGGGAAATGAAAACACTGTCTGAAAAAATCAAAGAAACCGAAGATGAAATAAAGAAAATTGACATTAAGATAAATGAAGAACTCTTAAATCTTCCAAATATTCCGAATCAAGATATTCCAGTCGGTGAAAACGATAAGGGCAATCGGGAAGTAAGACGATGGGGAGAGCCCAGGACATTAGACTTTGAGCCGCAGGCTCACTGGGACATAGGAGCAAGGCTGGAAATTTTAGATTTTGAAAGAGCTGGCAAAATTACAGGCCCGCGTTTTGCTATGTTCAAAGCGCATGGAGCCAGGCTGGAAAGATCCCTGATATCATTCATGCTTGACAAACACACTATCGATCATGGATTTACAGAAATTATACCGCCTCTCATGGTTAACAGAAACAGCATGGTAGGAACGGGGCAGCTTCCTAAATTTGAGGATGACATGTTCAAGCTTGACCAAAAGAATTATTATCTTATACCTACGGCAGAGGTTCCTGTAACCAACATCTACAGAGATGAAATTTTAGACGCTTCGCAGCTTCCCATGTACATGACAGCATACACTCCTTGTTTCAGAGCTGAGGCTGGTTCTTCAGGCAGAGATACCAGGGGGCTTATCAGAAACCATCAGTTTGACAAGGTTGAAATGGTAGTCTATGCCTTACCGGATGATTCCTACAAACAGCTGGAGGAGTTAACCGGATTTGCAGAAGAAATTTTGAAGGAGCTTAATCTTCCATACAGGGTAGTAGAACTATGCACAGGGGACTTGGGCTTCAGCTCAGCAAAGACTTATGACCTGGAGGTCTGGATGCCCAGTTACAACCGCTACGTTGAAATATCATCATGTTCAAACTTCGAGGATTATCAATCAAGAAGGGCAAACATCAGGTTCAAGCCTGAATCAGGCAAAAAGCCTGAATTCATTCATACACTAAATGGATCAGGCCTTGCGGTTGGAAGAACATTTGCAGCAATTCTGGAAAACTACCAGAATGAAGACGGCAGCGTGACGGTGCCTGAGGTTCTGAGGCCGTACATGAGAGGACTTGAAAGAATCGAGTAATAAAAAAAAGGCAGTTGAACTGCCGTAAACTATTGACAAACGTTTAAAACATGTCTGTCATCAGATTTATATGAATTGAGCTTTCATTTTAGTTGAAATTCAATAAAAAAATGATTATAATATAAGGTAGTAGCCGAAGTCACTGCTTACCAGGCCAGACTTCATGCTATTATGCAAAGTATAGTCCCAAAAGGGGCTGTATTTTTTTTATGCTTCTCATAGTATTTTGCACCCCATAATCATCAAGATTGAAACTCCAAGCAACTTGAATTCAATTAATTCATAGTCGTCTGCAAATCTTTCGCAAAATCTTCTTAACATCTTAAATCCTTTCTTTTATATATTACACAGTGCATTTGTAGTAATGCACTGTGATAGTAACATTGACTATATGGTCTCAACCTTCTTGTTGTTTGATTTGACATTGCTTTTGTCTGTGTTTTTGCCGCCGTTGTTCCCGTTGCTGCTGCTTTTGCTCCCGGAGTTGTTGCCGGAATTGCTGCTTCCTGAATTCCCGTTGTTTTTTTTATCGGCTGAAGGATTTTCCTTGTCAGCCTTATTTGATTTGCTTGCAGATTTTTCATCAGAGTCTTCTTCAGGAACAATGCTTCCTGAGGGTTCACCGTCATCCGGATTGTTGGCATAATCTGTTTGCGTGTTTTCTTCTGCGACGTATTCGTAGCTGTTGTCGTTAGAAGTTTCATCTGAAGGAACAACTTCAGCTTCAGTTCCGGTTGATTCTTCTTCTTCTGCTTCATAACCAGTTTCTGGTTTGTCATCTTTCTGAGGCGGTGTAAGGTCATCTTTTTTCACAGGTATATAGGTCTCGTGATCTTTTGACTCCTCAATATTTTTTGAAACAGGATTCTCTGAGAAGCTGATTGGTTCAGACTGGCTGTTTTCCTTAGCCTTCACCGGGTCAGCCGTGCTGCCGGCATCTGTACTTCCGGATTGTTTGCTGATCTCTGAGACCGGATCCCTGAAGTAAATTTTCATAAGCTCTTCCATAGACATCCTTGACAGTGTTTCAGCGCTGTAGGAATGTTTCAAATCAGTACGCAGGATGTTGTTTATGAGATTCATTTTTCCCACAGATATGCTGTACTTCTTTGCCGCTTCAGAGTTGTCAGTGTTTTTTTCAAACAACTGGGTAAAAATCTCCGGTCTAAGGCCCTGGCTGTACAAGCCCTCCAATGCTGTTCCGCTTAAGGTGTGAAGCATGTATCCGGCCTTTTGAATGTTTTCGCTTTCGACAGACAGCATTAGTGAGATGTTTCCGTTTTTCAGGAACCCAAGTTTAACCATTGAGCTCAAAATATCATCCACTGCAAGGATGAAATCCTTGTTCATGAGATCGAGCCCTTCAATCATTTCTTCCGACTCCTTGCTGAATGTCCTGACACCTATTACCTTATTCTGTCTGTTTGTTACTATTTCAATGCTGTGCTGCGCATCGACGGAAATGATGCTGTTAGGCATTCTGCACATGAAAATCCAGAATGAAATACAAATCAATACTACCAATGAACAGGCAGCTGCTGTCAGTTTCCGCAGGTGCGGACGGGCGACTTCCTGCTGTCTTGTTATGTAATCATGCTCACACATTCTTTCCACAGGCATGCTTGCCAATTTCTCAAAATCCAAAGACGGTGCTTCGTTAACAGCCCTCATAATTGATTTTTCAATTTCCGATTTCTTCATCAGCTCATCTCCTGTCCTGAAAGATGTTTTTTGAGTTTTTTCAATCCCCGGTGGTACTTTGAAAGTTCGGTGGAAAGGGGGATACCAAGGCTGTCTGCGATTTCGTGGTGGGCTAGCCCTGAAACTGCATGAAGCATGATTATTTGTCTTTCCTGATCATTCAATATATTAAAGGTTGCCTGCATAACCAGCTTGTCGTCGTAGTTGGTCATGTAAGAAAATGATATGCTGTTTTCCATGTCAACCATATTCACGTTATCTGAACGCTTTATTAATCTTAGTCTGCTTATCGACAAATTTCGCGCTATGGTGAAAATCCAAGCCATGGGTTTACCCATTGGCTTGTACAGGTGTGCTGCTCCGCGGATTTTCAGGTATGTATCCTGAACCACATCGAGTGCATCGTCATGGTTTTTAAGAATTGAAAGTACGAATGCATATACGCTTTTTTCGGTTATCCTGTAAAGCTGCTCGAATGCGGCCATGTCATTTTCGGCAATTCTTTCAAATAAAGATTCATCTATAGTCAGTTTGTTGTTATGCTTGGAATATGGGTTTTGCTGCTTTACCATACTCAGAACCATCATCTCACCCCATCTTTTTATTAACGCACATGAACTCTATTTTATTGCATGTAAAATAATTTTATTTTAAATTTTTTTCTTAGGGTATCTATTCTATCATACAAATGAAATTTGACAAGAAAATTGTACGTGGGTAACTCAGAGCACAGCTTAAATCAGTTTTATCCACCATTTCAGCCCTGTTAATCATGGAATTGGACTGTTTTTATTTTTGCGGTAAATGTAAACACAGGTTACGAGTGCGGAAAAAACAAGAATCAGAAGATCTGTGGAGGAATCCTCAATTCCTCCTTTTACCATGCCGGTATTGAACAGATAATCACCGGTGAATTCAAAAAGCTCCCACAGCGTTCCCATGCTCAGGGCAAAACAAAAGGAAGAAACGGATTTGAACAAGGCAAATCTCCGAGAGGATGTGTTTTGCCGTCTTTGTATTATGGTTAAAGACCCGTAGAGGAAGACCAGAGAAGCATAGCAGCCGAATACAAGGTGAAGCAGAAGGTCATACCACCAGAACCTGTTGTAGAAATAATTGATTTCGCCTATGTAAAGGGCAGCAAATGAAAAGGTCGATGAAACAATCAAAAACCCAGGAGGAAGCAAAATATTTTTTTTGTGTGCTGCAAACAAAAGCAAAAATGGCAATACTACCAGCAAGGATGCTGCTGCGGCAAGCTTTAAAACTCTGAAGTCCCTGTTCATGGCTCCTGATGCAAATGTGTAAATCAGTACGGCTTCATATATCAGTGCGGCTGAAGCTGCAATCTTAGTGTTATTTTTGTGCATAACAACCCTCTCTTTTTATTTATTATGTGCATTTATTTAAACTTTATAATATTAACATACGGTTGAAGAAATTCCTTCAATATGGTAATGTATTGTTGTAAAATGTGAAATCAACATGACAAAAGAAAAATAAGGTGAAAGGTGTATATATGATAAAGGATTTTCAAGGCAGAATGCCTGTGATCAGCGAGAAAACATACATAGCGGACGGATGCTTTGTGATTGGTGATGTGATTATGGAGGAATACAGCAGTCTGTGGTACAACTGCGTTGCAAGAGGAGACGTAAACAGCATACGCATAGGAAAATACACAAACATTCAGGATGGCAGCGTGGTTCACGTTGCTGACGAATGCCCCACAGTAATAGGGGATTATGTGACAGTGGGTCACAGAGCCATAATTCATGGCTGCACCATTGAAGATCACTGCCTCATAGGCATGGGGGCAGTTGTAATGAACAATGCCGTAATAGGAAGAGGAAGCATCGTAGCAGCTGGTGCAGTTGTTAAGGAAAATCAGGTTGTGCCTCCATTTTCATTGGTTGCGGGAGTTCCTGCAAAAATAGTAAGGGCGATTTCCGAAGAGACGGACAAGATTCATGCCCAGGCAATAAAGTACAAGACGCTGTGGTCCGAAAAGTACGGCTACATGATTGATGCTGGAGGAGAAACGTACAAGGGTGAAAAGATAGTTTAATCACATGATGAAAATTTCTGGTTAATGTAATAATTTTGAGGTATATGATAATTATACTATTACAATAACCGAAAGGAGAAAAACATGTCAGTAAGCGTATATTTAATATTTGACGGAAACTGCAGGGAAGCGGTGGATTTCTACGCGGATGTTTTCAATGCGGAAAAAAAGGAGGTCATGTTTTTCAAGGACGCTCCTCAAAGACCGGGCGAAGAACTTCCGGAGGATGCCAAAAATCGTGTCATGCACACATACCTTGAAATAAGCGGCATGAAGTTCATGTTTTCAGACACGTTCCCGGGAACGCCGTTTAGCACCGGCAACAATGTAAGCATTGCCGTAGTGGAAAACGACATGGATAAAATTAGGTCATACTTCAATAAAATGAAGGAAGGCGGAACTGTGGACATGGATTTGCAGGAAACATTCTGGAGCAAGCTTTACGGTTCTGTTACAGACAAATTCGGAATACCGTGGCAGTTCAGCCACACAACATAAACTTAAGCCACATCCGGGGCGATTTTACTGCGGAGGATAAATGCTGAACATAGGATGCCATTTGTCCGTTTCCAACGGATATGAAGCAATGGGCAGAGATGCCCTGAACATAGGGGCCAACACATTTCAATTTTTTACACGAAATCCCAGGGGCAGCAAGGCCAGGGAAGTTGATTCTGAGGATGTTAAAAAGCTGCAAAGGATAATGGATGAAAACAGCTTCGGCAAGCTGGTGGGCCATGCGCCTTACACATTGAACATATGCTCCAATGCTGAAAGGACCAGGGAATTTGCCCTTGAGGTCATGGAGGACGATTTGAGAAGGATGGAGCTGCTGCCTGGAAATTACTACAACTTCCATCCCGGAAGCCACTTGAAGCAGGGGGTGGAGGAAGGCTCAACAATCATAGCGTATGCATTGAACAAACTTCTGAAAGAAGACCAGACAACCATAGTGCTCCTGGAAACAATGTCCGGAAAGGGAACTGAAATAGGAAGTACCTTTCAAGAGCTTCGGGGTATTATCGACAGGGTTAACTTTAAGGAAAAGGTTGGGGTGTGTCTGGATACATGCCATGTATATGATGCAGGCTACGACATTGTCAATGACCTTGACGGAGTGCTTGACAGTTTTGACAGAATAATCGGCCTTGACAAGCTTTATGCAGTCCACCTGAATGACAGCAAGAATCCGTACAACAGCCGTAAGGACCGCCATGAAACCATAGGCGAAGGATACATCGGGATGGATGCAATCTCAAGGATAGTTATGCATCCTGCACTTCGGGGCCTGCCGTTTTTGCTGGAAACACCAAACGACCTGGACGGTCACAGAGAAGAAATAAAAAAAATCAGAGAAGCGTGCAAATAAACCGAGAAACAAAAAAAGACAAGTAAATCTTGTCTTTTTTTGACTGCCAAAGTGCAAAATATATTGACTTATGCAAATGAACACAATATCATAAAAACAAAAACATGAGAGGCAGCCATGACCGGAAAGGAAGAATTTTACTACGACTCATCGGACAATAAAACAAAAATTCATGCAATCAGGTGGATACCAAAGGGCAATGTGAAAGCCGTACTTCAGATTGCCCACGGAATGCTGGAGCATATGGAACGGTATGATGATTTCGCGACAAGTCTTGCATCCAGTGGAATACTTGTAACAGGAAACGACCATCTGGGTCACGGACTATCGGTTCACACAGAGGAAGACCGCGGATATTTCAGCGCTAAGGATGGCAACACGGCAGTTGTTGAAGACATGCACAAGCTGAGAAAATTAACGGAGGAAAAGTTCAAGGGAGTACCGTACTTCATGCTTGGACACAGCATGGGTTCATTCCTGTTAAGACAGTACATCACCACGCATGACAGATTAAGCGGAGCCATAATAGTGGGAACTGGACATCAGCCCTATGTCCTGGTCAAGGCAGGGATGGCTGTTTCACGTGCCATAGCCACCGTAAAGGGATGGCGTCACCGAAGCTTATTCGTGAACAACCTGGCCATAGGAAGCTACAATAAGTCTTTTGAACCGTCCAGGACCAGTGTTGACTGGCTCACAAAGGAAGACAGTATTGTCGATGAGTATTTAGCTGATGACAAGATAAATTTCATATTCACCTTAAATGCTTATTACAACATGTTTAAGGGTATGACATATCTTTATGATAGGAAGAAGCTCGAGAAAATTCCCAAGGACCTGCCTGTGATTTTCCTGTCCGGTGCCGGGGATCCCGTAGGAAACTTCGGAAAGGATGTTCCGAAGCTGTGCAATCAATTCAAGGCCCTGGGTGTTAAGGACGTAGACTTTAGGCTGTATGAAAATGACAGACACGAAATAATCAACGAAACTGACAGGGAAGAGGTGCACCGTCACATTGCAAAATGGATTGAACACAGAATAAGTGAATGATTTACACAATAATATATGTTTTTTAAATGTTAAAACAAGGGATTTTCATAGAACCTTAGTTTAATCAAGTAATTACTTAAGCCTGCAGTAAATTATTTACAGCAGGTTTTTTGATTTTAATAATGCATTTGTGTCGAATTTAATATATAATTGTAATATCACAGAATGGAGGAAACAAATGAAAAAATTCAGTAAGTTGCTGTCACTGTGCCTTGTCATAATAATGCTTACGAATACGGTGGCATTTGGTGAAATCAATATAAATGATAACATAAAGGGTGCGCTTCTGGGTGATGTGGAAACCGGCGAAATACTCTATGAATATAACATCAATGAGCAGGTGGCTATGGCCAGTGTTACGAAGCTCATGACTTACCTGGTGATGATGGATGCTGTGTCGGAAGGGAAGATATCTCTGGATGATGATGTTTTAATAAGCGGACATGCTGCTGCTACAGAAGGAAGTAATTTCGGACTGAAGTCTGGGGAAACCGTAAAACTCAGCCTTCTCATAAAAGGCATGCTGGTGGTTTCAGGCAATGACTGTGCAACTGCCATTGCTGAGCATGTAGGAAAAACGGAGGACAATTTTGTCACCATGATGAATTCCAAGGCCTCAGAGCTGGGGCTTTTGTCTGCAAGCTTTGTGAATCCACATGGACTGCCCATAGATGACAATGAAACAGGTCAAAATCACATGTCTGTGTCGGATATTTACAAGCTGGCAAGACACATTCTCCTCGCTTATCCTGAAATACTGGAAGTGACCAAGCTGCCTGAGCTTGTTGTGCCGGAAAGAAACTTCAGAAAGGCTGCCACAAATCCCATAATCGGAGTTGTGGAGGGGGCAGATGGCCTCAAAACAGGATACACCGACAAGGCAGGGCTTTGCCTGGTATCAACTGTGCCCGTAACAGGAAACGGGGAGGACTACAGACTAATTGCAATAATCATGGGGTCTCAGATACATGAGGAAAGGCTTGAAAAAACAAAGACTCTCCTGGATTACGGAAAAAACAGCTTCACCATGGAAAAGCTTACTGATGTTTCTCAATATGCAGATCAGGTATACATTTCAAATTCAAAAAGCGGAAAGGTTGATGTCTATCCAGCCATTGATTACAAAAAGCTGGTTAACAAAGAAGATGCAGTCAGGACAAGCATAACTTACAATCAGACGGTTAAGGCGCCTCTTTCAAAAGGGGACAAGGTCGGAACTATCAGTATTTATGTCAATGGCGAGGAAGTCGGACAAGTTGATGCAATTGTCAGCACCGATGTGGAGAAGGCAAACATATTTGTAAGAATCTACAGGTTTTTTGTAAATCTTTTCAGTTAACGTTCATTCATGATGATGAAGATAATTTCATCATCATGAATTTTTTTCATTAAATTTCAATTTAACGTTTGCATAAATACTTGAAACTTTTATTTCTATCATAGTGAAAAATAGGAAATCAGCGTTGAAATATAAAAGAAAATTTCGAACAATGCATGTTTGTGAGATGACAGCACAATTCCATAAAGGAATAATTATGAAATTTGACGAAGAATAACCGCAATAAGCGTATTGACAAAAAGGAAAAATTAGTGTAATATTCAGTATGAGTCAAATGTAGTGCATCTGTAGCTCAGTAGGATAGAGCAGTGCCCTCCTAAGGCATGTGCCGGGGGTTCGATTCCTCTCAGGTGCACCATTTTTTATTTTGTATGAAAACGATTCGCAAAGGGTTTGTTTAGTGCAAACTAATTAATATATAGGAGGGGAATATGAAAAAAGTATTATCTTTATTGTTGGTATTATTAATGATACTGACGGCATGTACAAGCAAGACTGCTTCTGAGCCTGCACAGGAACCTTCCGGGACAGAAAATTCTGCTTCGGAAGATGTTACTGAAGGGGGAAAATATGCAGCCGAGCAGGTGTACAGGACAGTTTATGCGGAGGAAGCGACAACCATAAACTACCTTACTACAGCCACAACTGTAGACTTTGCCCTGACTGCAAATCTGGTGGACACACTGATTGATTACGACAAGTACGGCATAATTCAGCCTGCTCTGGCAGAATCATGGGAATCATCACAAGACGGTCTCACATGGACTTTCCATTTGAGAAAGGGCGTGAAGTGGGTTGACTTCGAGGGAAATGAGGTAGCTGAAACAACGGCAAACGATTTCGTCAGCGCGGCACAGTACCTGTTGAATCCTGACAACGAATCGGAAACAGCCAACATATTCTACGGAGTAATAAAAAATGCTGAAGCATATTTTAACGGTGAGATAACTGATTTTGCCCAGGTAGGCATACAGGCCCAGGACGATTACACACTGGTTTATACATTGAAGGAACCTGTTCCATATTTTGAATCAATGCTTACATATGTGTGCTTTTTCCCGGCATACGGGCCATTCCTGGATGAAATGGGAGACATGTTCGGAACATCGAACTCTGCCCTTCTTTACAACGGAGCGTACCTGCTTTCGGATTTTGAGCCTCAGATGCAGAGAATTCTTACAAAGAATCCATCCTATTGGGATGCCGAAAATATTTTCATCACAGAGCTTAACTACAAGTACAACAAAGAAGCAGCATCACTGTCAGGAGAAATGTACAAACGAGGAGAAGTATCGGATGTCATAATTCCGCCGGCAAGTCTGGATGAATGGATGAACGATCCTGTTCTCAAGGATCAGGTAAGACCAGATAGGCTGGGAACATATACATATTTCTACGCATTTAACTTCAATCCGAAATTTGATGCTGAATATCAGCCGGAAAACTGGAAGATAGCAGTTAACAACTCCAGTTTCAGAAAGGCAATAATGGCGGGCTTCAACAGGCTTGCTGCAATGAAGACAGAAGACCCGTACAATCCTGAATACAGGATAATAAACACAATAACACCTCCGAACTTTGCTTCACAAAGCGGTCATGATTTCACGCAGACAGGAAATCTTGCAGCCGTTACTGAAAAGGAATTCTTCAATGAGCAGGAAGCAATAGCATTCAGGGACAAGGCTAAGGAGGAACTGGCTGCGGCAGGAGCAACATTCCCTGTTAAAATACTCATGCCATACAATACAAACTCAACATTCTGGGCCAATGAGGCGCAGGTTGTTAAACAGCAGCTTGAAACACTGCTTGGAAAGGATTTCATAGAAATCACGCTGCTTCCGCACGCTCCTACCGGATTTTTGGACGGAACAAGGCGCGCAGGAAACTACGCTATTATGAAATGCAACTGGGGACCTGACTATGCAGATCCGCAGACATATACGGACCCGTTCGAAAGAGACGGAAACTACAACTTCCCCGAATATACCACAGATGTGGATGCACAGGGCAAGAACATTTACGAAGTGTATGAATCTATTGTAAAAGAAGCCAAGTCCGAGTTTACAGATTTGACAAAACGATATGAGCTGTTTGCTGATGCTGAAGCCATGCTTATAGAAAATGCGTTTGTAATTCCTTACAGCGTAAGTGCACGTAACGGATACGTTGCATCCCTTGTTCATCCCTTTGAATCCCAGTATGCGACATTTGGAATTTCAACAGAAAGATGGAAGGGACAAAAATTGCTGGCAAAACCGCTAAGCACAGAAGAATTCAATGCAGCTCAGGTTGAATGGCAGGCAGCACGCGATGCAGCTTTAAAGGAAGCAGCTAAATAACTGTAATTAAGGGGCTGACAGCCCCTTAATTATTTATTTGTATCGGCTGCCTGGCTTATTATGTTTCAAAGTCAATAAATTCGGAAAGAGAGGCTAATTTATGAAATATTATTTAGGCAGGCTGTTCAGGTCATTTGTCACGCTTATAATCGTAGTGACTGTGGTTTTTCTGCTGATGCGCCTTATGCCTGTGGAAGGGTATTTCGGTTCCAGCTATGATAAGCTTGATGAAGCGCAGAAGGTTGCAAAGCTTGAGAACCTTGGTCTGCTGGACCCATGGTACATTCAGCTTAAGAATTTTTATACCGATCTGTTAAGGGGCGACCTGGGACAATCCATAACATACAGGCCAAAGGCTCAGATTTCTGATATCATGAGTGACAAGATATTTATTTCGCTTAAATTCGGACTGGCATCGCTGTGCGTGTCGCTTGTTCTGGGGTTAAGCCTTGGGGTTTTAATGGCTAGATTCAAGGGTAAGATATGGGATAAGCTGGGAACCGGCTATGTGGTGGGAGCCAATGCAGTTCCTGCAGTCATATACTACCTCCTCATACAGGTATTTTTTACAGATTGGTTCAAGCTACCGCTCCTTTTTGCAAAGAATGATGCAAGAAGCTGGATACTTCCGGTGTTGTGCCTGTCACTGGTCAACATCGCATACTATGCTATGTGGATACGACGATACATGGTTGACGAACTGAACAAGGACTATGTGAGGCTTGCAAGGGCAAAGGGATTAAGGAACAAGGAAATAATGGTCAGACATGTGATGCGCAACGCATTCGTGCCCATGGCCCAGTACCTGCCTGCATCAATACTGTACACAGTTGCAGGCTCCATATACGTGGAGTCCCTGTTTTCCATTCCCGGAACCGGCGGGCTTCTGGTTACTGCAATTCAAAGGCAGGACAACACGCTGGTTCAGGCGCTCGTACTACTTTATTCATCCATAGGAATAATCGGCCTGATGCTGGGGGACATACTCATGGCATCCTTTGACCCGAGAATCAAATTGAGCAGCGAAGGAGGATCCAGATAATGAGCAGCATGGTTATGAAAAAATACATGGATGACATAGAACCATCCTTGTTTGAATTTGCGGAATACGACCAGTCCAAGTCAGAGCTTACGGGATATTCCAACTATTCTTTCTGGAGGTCAACCTTCCAGGTGTTCATGAAAAACAGAGCAGCCGTTGCTTTTTTGATAGTTGTGGCTTTAATCCTTGTGTTCACCGCGGTGCAGCCGTACCTGCCCAATCAGAAGAGTCCCACCACCATTTACAACGATCCGGCTACGGGGCTGCAGTACAGAAATGTTCCGCCAGGTGAGGAATTCTGGTTCGGTTCGAATTCCATCGGTCAGGACTTGTGGGCCCGCGTATGGAGCGGAACGAGGACATCGATTTTTATTGGATTTGCGGTGGGGTTGTTTGAAGCCATAGTGGGTATCACCATCGGAGCACTGTGGGGCTACGTGAGGAAGCTGGATGCCGTCATAACAGAAATCTACAACGTTTGGGACAACATACCAACCACGGTTGTACTTATAATACTCACGTACATCATGAAGCCGAGCATACAGACAATAATATTTGCCATGTGCATGACCGGATGGCTGCAGATGGCAAGGTTTGTACGAAACCTCATAATAATCATCAGGGATCGGGAGTACAACCTGGCATCCAGGTGCCTGGGCACTCCCACAAGCAGGATAATCACCAGAAACCTGCTTCCGTACCTGGTTTCCGTCATTATGCTTCGAATGGCTCTGGCAATACCTGCAGCCATAGGCAACGAAGTTTTCCTTTCATACATAGGAATGGGTCTTCCACTTGATGTTCCGTCACTGGGAAACCTTATTAACGAGGGAAGGGCTCTCATGATGGTTCCAAGTTCAAGATATCAGCTGTTTTTCCCGGCTGTCGTCATATCTGTAGTGACAGTTTCTTTCTATGTCATAGGCAATGTGTTTGCCGATTCGGCTGACCCCAGAAATCATGTTTAGGAGGGAAGTATGGCACTTACAATTGAAGAAATTATAAAAGGCGAAATCATACTGTCCGCTGAGGATGTGGTAATAAAGTTCAGCTTAAGAGGCCAGGAGCTTACGGCCATACGCGGAGCATCTCTTGACCTTCATAAAGGAGAGAGCCTTGCCATTGTAGGGGAGTCCGGTTCAGGAAAGTCCGTTCTCACAAAGTCTTTCATGGGACTTTTGGATTCCAACGGAAGAATAGAGGAAGGCACCATAATGTACAACGGTCAGGACCTCGCAAGGTTTAAGAGTGAGGAGCAATGGATACAAATAAGGGGCAGGGAAATTGCAATGGTGTTTCAGGACCCCATGACATCACTGAACCCTTTGAAGACCATCGGCAGACAGGTCCAGGAGTCCATAGAGCTTCACCGGAATATGAAGGGTGAGGAAGCCAAAAAACTGGCTGTTGAAATTTTAAATGATGTGGGTATATCAGATCCCGAAAAAAGGTACAGTCAGTTTCCTCATGAATTTTCAGGCGGCATGAGGCAGAGGGTAGTAATAGCCATAGCTGTGGCATGCAACCCAAACATTCTCATCTGTGACGAACCCACAACGGCTCTTGATGTTACAATTCAGGCTCAGATACTGCAGCTTCTAAAAAATCTGCAGGAAAAATACGGCCTTACCATAATATACATAACCCACGACCTGGGGGTTGTTGCCAATGTTGCAGACCGCATTGCAGTCATGTATGCAGGGGACATTGTGGAAATAGGAACAGCCGAAGAAGTGTTTTTCGACCCCAGACATCCGTACACATGGGCTCTGTTGTCCTCGCTGCCGCAGCTGGGCATAAAGGGTGAGCCGCTGTATTCCATAAAGGGAACGCCTCCCAACCTGTTCAAGGAAATCACAGGAGATGCATTTGCCCCAAGAAACCCCAGGGCTCTTAAGGTAGACTTCGTAATAAGGCCTCCGTACTTCCAGGTAAGCCCCACCCACAAGGCCAAGACGTGGCTTCTTGATCCCAGGGCCCCTAAAGTTGAACCGCCTCTTATGATTCAAAAAATGAGGGAAAAGTGGGGTGAAGTCAATGTCCAGCCATAAGGAAAAGCTGCTGGAGGTGAAAAACCTCAGGGTTGAGTTCGGGAACAGGAAAAAAAGGTTCACGGCAGTCAGCGATGTAAGCTTCAACATATACAAGGGTGAGACCTTCGGTCTCGTAGGAGAGTCGGGTTCAGGAAAGACCACAATCGGAAGAGCAATCATAAGGATCAATCCTGTTTCCGGCGGAGAAATAATCTTCAAGGGAAGAAAAATCAGCGGCAAGATAGACTCTCAAGAGGACAGGGAGCTGACACGGGAAATACAGATGATCTTTCAGGACCCTATGGCTTCACTCAATGAAAGGGCAAAGGTTGACTACATAGTGTCTGAAGGGCTGTACAACCTTAAAAACTACGGTACTGAGGAAAACAGGAAGAAGATTGTAGAACAGGCGCTGCTGGACGTTGGTCTGCTTCCGGAATTTGCAAGCCGGTTTCCTCATGAATTTTCAGGAGGACAGAGGCAGAGAATAGGCATAGCCAGGGCGCTGGTAATGGAGCCTGAGCTGGTCATAGCAGATGAGCCCATTTCTGCACTGGACGTTTCAATACGTGCTCAGGTCATAAACCTGCTGTCTGAGCTGCAGAAGAAAAAAGGCCTCACGTACCTGTTCATAGCTCATGATCTGTCTGTAGTCAGATTCATATCGGACAGGATAGCCGTAATACACAAGGGAAGAATAGTGGAGATGGCTGAAACGGAAAAACTTTTTGCCAATCCGCTGCATCCATACACCCGTTCGCTTCTTTCGGCAATACCGACACCAAACCCCAGGGTTGAACGAAACAAGCAGGTGGAAACTTACAATCCGGCAAGCTTCCATTATGATTATGAAACAAGTCCTCCCTCATGGACGGAAATCGAAGAAGAACACTTCGTGCTGGGAAATGAAAGGGAAATAGAAGAGTACAGACGCATGATGTGACAAAAACTTCCGAGGATTTGCCAAAAGCAAATCCTTTCGTTTAATTCCTAACTCTTAATTCTTAATTAAAATTGTGTTGAATTTATGAACAACTGTGTTATAATATAATACAATATATATTTTCCATCAAACTTTATTAAATCAATATTGTACGCAGGCAGGAGGACATAATGGGTAACTCTGATATTAAGCGTGAAATAAAGAGATTTGAAAAGGATTACGTCAGGAACGAATGGGAGGAAAGCGTCCGGTTAGGCGTAAAGAGAGAACAGCTTCCCAAAAGCAGGATACTGGATAAAGAAGGCGTAAAGAGGCTGCTGAAGGAAAAAAAGACATTGATCGAGGTTGCAAAGCCTTTTATGCGTGAGCTTTATGATATTGTGAACAACTCGGGGTTCTCGGTTACTCTGACAGATGAAAACGCTTGTCTATTAGATTTCGTCGGAGACAAGGATATAATTGAAAATTCCGTAAACAAGGTGAATTTTGTAATAGGTTCATACTGGACACCTGATTGCCTGGGAAATACGGCCATCTATACTTCAATTAAATATAAGAAGCCAATACAGCTTGTAGGCAATGAGCATTATCTGTACAATTACGGTGACTGGACATGCTCATCTTCTCCTATAATGGTGAACGGGCAGCTTATAGGAGCAATAAGCATGAAAGGATATTCAAAGCATACTCATCTGCACACGTTAGGCATGGTGGTTGCGGCGACGAAAGCCATCGAAAATCAGCTTGTGATCATTGAAAAAAATGTCAAGCTCAATAACAATATGAGGTATCAGCAGGCTGTATCAGAATTCATTGATTCCGGCTTCATTGCCATAGACCATCAAGGCATCGTCACATTTTTAAACAATGCCGGGGCTGAGATTCTGAACGTCAATTCAGAAGACATAGTTGGAAAACACATAGAATCCTTGTTTGGTGAAACTACAGATATACTGGAGGTTTTAAAGACACGGAAGGGCTATGAAAACAGGGAGTATAAGAAATATGACAGGAACAGAAAAATAACGCTGCATCTCATAAAGACTGCCAATCCCATTATTGATTGCAATGGGAAAATAATCGGAGTTATCGAAAAATTCAGTAAAATTAAAACAATAAACAATATGATAAGAAATTTTGTGGGAAACTACGGCAAATTTACATTTGACGAAATTATAACCGATGATTCTGCCATGAAAAAGGCTATAAAGCTGGCGAAAATCGCAGCAAACAGTGAATCAAAGGTCATTGTCTACGGTGAGAGCGGTACGGGAAAGGAGCTTTTTGTGCAGTCTATCCACAATGCCAGCAACAGAAGTGACGAAAGCTTCATAGCCATGAACTGCTCAGCCATACCCAATGAGCTCATTGAAAGCGAGCTTTTCGGATACGAATCCGGTTCCTTTACAGGAGCCTCGAAGGACGGGCACCTGGGAAAATTCGAGATGGCTAACGGCGGAACACTGTTCCTTGATGAAATCGGGGACATGCCTCTGCACATGCAGGTTAAAATGCTCAGGTGCATACAAAGCAATCAGATAACCAGGATCGGTTCAAGCAACATAATCGATTTGGATGTAAGAATTATCTGCGCTACCAACAAAAATCTCATGGATGAGTGCAAAAACGGAAACTTCAGGGAGGATCTGTATTACAGGCTGAATGTCTTAAGTATAGTGATTCCACCATTGAGGGAGAGAAAAGGTGATATAAGACTTTTGCTTAATCATTTCATAGAAATTATGAACAGGAAGCTCGGAAAGAATATAAAGACCGTATCGGACAATGCCCTCAGGCTGCTGGAAAACTACGATTGGCCCGGAAATGTGAGAGAACTTGAAAACATGATGGAAAGAGCTGTAAACATATGCGACAGGGAAGTAATCGATGTGGAGGATCTTTCAGAAAACATTACAAATCAAAAATATAAGTCTATTAATACCATAGCAAAAGAACTCACTTGCGCAGTGACTGGAAAAGCTCTCTCGCCCGTAGAGGAGGCAGAATACAAAATGCTGCATGAAGCATTGACAGCAGCAAGGGGAAATATATCAAAAACGGCCGGAATCCTGAGACTCAGCAGGAACACGGTGTACAGCAGGATTAACAAGTACAGCATTGATGTTGAGGCTATAACCAATTAAATATGTTCAACAATATTCATATATGTTCAACATAGTAACAAGACTGTTAAATCGTTGAACATATTTTTTTGTTCAAATTTTGACAACGTTTACAAAATGCCGGTTTTTAAACAAATATCATCAGGTTTGACGGTTGGCATGCATTTTGCATATATGAGGCTAAAGGAAATATACAAAATTTATATATTTAGGGAGAAGCTATGAAGAAGAAAACGATTTTAGACCTGAGGGCTATGAAATCAAAGGGAGAAAAATTGACGTGGATGACGGCATATGACTTTCCTATGGCATCATTTGCCGAACAGGCAGGCATTGACATGATACTCGTGGGCGACTCCATGGGCATGGTGGTAATGGGATATGAAGATACGATTCCAGTAACAATGGATGACTGCATTTCTCACTGCCAGGCAGTCAGAAGAGGTGCAAAGAATACACTTATTGTAGGAGATATGCCTTTCATGTCATACCAGGTATCAGATGAATCAGCTGTAATAAATGCAGGCAGATTTCTGAAGGAATCGGGTGTGGATGCGGTGAAACTTGAAGGGGGCAGAAGAATGTGCTCAAGAATCAAGGCAATCGCAGAAGCAGGAATTCTGGTATGCGGCCATATAGGACTGACTCCTCAAAGCTCAGGAGTTCTTGGCGGTTTCAAGGCACAGGGAAGGACGGTTGAAAGTGCCAGGGAGCTAATACTTGACGCCATAGCCATTGAGGAAGCAGGAGCACAATTTTTACTGTTAGAGGCAGTTCCTCCGGAAGTTACGGAATTCATAGTAAGCAAATTGTCCATACCGGTATATTCCATCGGTGCAGGAACCCCCTGCGACGGTCAGCTGATCATATGCGGTGATATGCTGGGAATGTTCCAGGCCTTTACACCTAAGTTTGTAAAGAAATATGCAAATATTGCAGAAGTGACTGTAAATGCCATAAAAGAATACTGTGATGATGTGAGGAATTTAAAATTCCCCGAAGATAAGCACGTTTACCATATCAGCGATGACATTTCGGAGTTTGAAAAACTGTTTAAGGAATTCGAATAATTTAGGATTTACATATTAGGAGGAATCATGGAAGTTTACAGCAAGGAACTTTTGAAATCGTTTTATTACAAAATGAACAAGATCAGAAGATTTGAAGAAACTGTTGAAAGGTACTTTCTGGACGGAGAAATTCCGGGCTTTGTTCATCTGTACATCGGCGAAGAGGCAATCGCAACAGGAGTATGCGCCAGTCTCACAAATCAGGATTACATAGCAAGCACCCACAGGGGGCATGGTCACACAATCGCAAAGGGAGCGGACATAAACAGGGTAATGGCTGAAATATTCGGCAAAAAAACAGGCTCCTGCAAAGGAAAGGGAGGATCCATGCACATTGCGGATTTCTCGGTGGGAATGCTGGGAGCAAACGGAGTTGTGGGAGGAGGCTTTAACCTTGCCACAGGTGCTGCCCTTGCAATAAAGAAACAGAAAAGAGACAACGTGGCAGTAACATTTTTCGGAGACGGCTCATCCAACAGAGGAACATTTCATGAAGCGCTGAATCTTGCATCAGCCTGGAAGCTGCCGGCCATATATGTATGTGAAAACAATCAGTGGGCTTCCACCACTCCATATAGGACGACCACTGCAGTTGAAGACATAGCAGCAAGGGCTGCAGGTTACAGCATGGCAAGCAGCATAGTTGACGGAAATGACGTATTTGCCGTATACGAAAGCTTCAGGAATGCAATGGAGTACGTAAAGGCAGGAAACGGTCCGTTTTTGCTGGAAGCCAAGACATACAGGATCAAAGGACATTTTGTGGGAGATCCGGAACTTTACAGGTTGAAGGAAGAAGTCCAGAAAATATATGACAGCAACAACCCCATAACCAGGTTTGAAGAAAGGGTTCTGGGTGAAAAAACCATGATGCAGGAAGAACTGGATGAAATAAAGGCTCAGGTTGAAGCAGAAATAAAGGAAGCACTTGACTTTGCATTGAACAGCGAGTATCCGGACCCGTCAGAGTTGTTCGAAGATTTGTATGTATAGGAGGAAAAAATGAGACAGATTACATTTTCGCAAGCCACTCTTGAAGCAATGGCTGAAGAAATGAGAAGAGATGAAAGCATATTTGTAATGGGAGAAGATATAGCTCGCCAAGGAGGAATTTTCGGACAATTCAAAGGGCTTCCCGCAGAATTCGGTTATGACAGGATAATGGATACTCCAATATCGGAAACCGCCATAATCGGTACAAGCATCGGAGCAGCCCTGGCAGGCATGAGACCTGTGGCAGACATGCATTATGCAGACTTTATGGGTGTTGCAATGGATGAACTCTTCAACCAGATGGCGAAGATACGATACATGTTTGGAGGGCAGACAACAGTTCCCATGGTGGTCAGAGCCCCTGACGGATTGTCATCGTGTGCTGCAGCTCAGCACTCTCAAAGCATAGAAGCGTGGTTTATGAATATACCCGGAGTCATAGTTGTTACTCCTTCAAATGCCGCTGATGCAAAGGGCCTTTTGAAATCCGCCATCAGGGACGACAATCCTGTAATATATTTTGAAAACAAAATACTCTACAGAGAAAAGGGGGATGTACCTGACGGAGAATACCTAGTTCCTATAGGCAAGGCAAATGTTGTTACGGAAGGAACTGACATCACAATAATATCTTACTCCATAGCCATGAAGAAGGCCTATGAGGTGGCATCAATTCTGGAAAAGCAGGGAATACGCGCAGAAGTCATTGATTTAAGAACATTGGTTCCATACGACAAGGAAACCATACTGGAGTCTGTAAAGAAGACACACAGGTTGGCCATCATACATGAAGCAGTGAAGCAGGGAGGAGTAGGTTCAGAAATAGCAGCATTTGTTTCAGAAAATGCAATTGAATATCTGGATGCGCCAATAATGAGATTTGGAGCCCCGTTTACACCGGTACCGTTTTCACCGCCTCTTGAAAAATCATACAGACTTGATTCTGAAAAGATAGCAAAAGAAATTGCAGGCAAGTTTTAATATTGCAAAGGAGGGTGAAGATGGCCAGAGAAATATTGATGCCTAAGCTGGGACTGACAATGGTCGAAGGAACCATAACCAGGTGGTTCGTTAAGGAAGGCGATTATGTGAGGGTTGGAGACAAGCTTTTTGAAGTTGAAACTGATAAGCTTACAAACGAAATTACGGCAGACACGGAAGGAACATTGAAAAAAATACTTGCAGGCGAGGGCGAAAAAGCAGAGGTTAAAACGCTCATAGGCATAATAGCAGAAGAAGATGAAGATATATCTTCATTATTGACGCAATCAGAGCAAAGCCCGGGGGCAGAAGCAACGAATAGGCAGGATGATGCCAAGCAGGAACATGAAATTTTAATAAAGGCTGAAAAAGCATATGTGGCTGCAACTCCCTATGCAAAAAAAATAGCTGTTGAAAGAAAGATAGATTTGGCAAAAATTACAGCAACAGGATACAACGGAGTCATAGTTGCAAGGGACATCTTAAACTCAGTGCCGCAGGAAATTAAGGTTAAGATTACACCGACAGCAAGAAAGATGGCAGATGAAAAAGGGATAGACATAGAAGAAATATATTCAGGAACAAGAATAAGGTCCAGCGACATTCTCGCAGCAGAAAGCAGAAAGGTAGAGCATCAGCCACAGGAGGACATGCTGACCGAAAGAGCAAGCGGCATCAGAAGGATAACAGCCCAAAGAATGCAGACCACCTGGGCAGGCACTCCGATGGTAACATTCAATCTGGAGGCTGACATGACTGAGATGATGGCCTTGAGAGAAAAGCTAAAGCCTGTATATTCTAATGCAGGAATCAAACTCACGTACAACCACATTCTGATGAAGATACTCTCGAAGCTTTTGCTTAAGTACAGGTATCTTAATGCCAGCTTTGAAAACGATACTATAACGTACCATAGCCATGTGAATATCGGCATAGCGGTGGATGTTGAAAAAGGGCTAATGGTTCCCAATGTAAAGTGCGTTGAAAGGATGAGCCTGAGAGAAATTGCCCAGGAAACCGAAAACATAATCGAGGAGGCAAGATCAAACAAACTGAGCCCTGACAGCTTAAGCGGCGGAACGTTTACCATAACGAACATAGGTATGTATGGAATGGATTCTTTCACTCCCATCATCAACAAGCCTGAGGTTGCAATACTGGGAATAAACAGAATAGCAGAAAAACCTGTAGCCATAAACAAGCAGGTAGCAATAAGGCCCATGATGAACCTGAGTCTTACTACTGACCACAGTCTGGTGGATGGTGCCATGTCGGCGAAATTTCTTAACGAAATAAAGGAGATGATTGAAAACCCCTATTTGCTGATTGACTGACATTTAATTATACAATATGAATGTAAAGGAGAAAAAAATGAGACTAGAGAACAAAAATGCAGTTATTACCGGTTCAGCCGGCGGGCTGGGAGCAGCTGTGGCAGAGAAATTTGCCCAGAACGGTGCAAACGTTGCGCTGTGGGACATGAATGAAAAAGGGCTTGAAGAAATGCAGACAAAGCTCCAGAAGTACGGCGTAATAGCCAAGGGGTACAAAGCGAACGTAACAGACTTTGACGAGGTTCAGCAGATTGGACAGCAGGTCATCCAGGATTTTGGCAGAATAGACATTCTCATAAATTGTGCAGGCGGAGGAAGAGACATTGCCCTGGGGCTGAGAGACCTTGATAAAAGCCAATGGGACAAATTGATTGACCTTAACCTGACCAGCGCATTCAACTGCACAAAGGCCGTAATAGAAAACATGATTGAGAACCATTACGGAAAAATAGTGAACTTTTCTTCAGTAGCAGGGTTAAGAGGCGGTGGGCTGCTGGGCAAGGCAGCTTACGCATCAGCAAAAGCAGGCATTATCGGCTTGACGAAAGCCATTGCAAAGGAATTCGCACAGTACGGCATCTATGCTAACACAGTTGCACCTGCACTTCATGTTACACCTCTCATTGAAGCAAACATGAACCCGGCTGAAATAGAAGAGCTTAAGAAGAACTTCCTCTTGAAGACGGCAGGGGACCCAGGCAAGCTTGCTGAACTTGTGGTATTTTTGGCATCAGACGACGCCCAATTTATTACAGCAGCACTCTACACGGTTGATGGTGGATTCTCTTTCCACTAAATACATTTAAAAATACAAGGAGGATATAATGAGAAAATTCAGATTGTTAAGTTTGTGTTTAGCATTGATTATGGCGGTTGGTTCATTGGCAGGATGTGCAAGCAGTCAAAGCAGCGCTCCTGCGCCTTCGGGAACATCAGAACAAAAGCCTGAAGCTAAAAAAGAAACAATGGTATTCAAGCTGGCTAACGGTAGTGCTATAGGAGATGAAAGAGACCAGTCCCTGCAAGAATTTGCGCGACTTGTAGATGAAAAATCCGGCGGAACCATGAAGGTCGAAGTATTTTCAGGCGGTTCACTGGGAACATGGAGAGATACAATAGAAGGCCTGGAGCCCGGAATTGTTCAGATAGTATGTGAAAGCATCGGAACATTGGAAGCATACAGCCCTACAGCCAGCATAGATGCATATCCTTACCTGTACAGAGATTATGATCATTACAAAAAAGTTATGGAAAGTGAAATAGGAGAGCAGCTGCTGGCCACTGTCGGCCAGGAAGGCGGATTTGTAATCATGGGACCTTCATACAGAGGTGCCAGGGTTGTAACATCAAACAAGAAATTTGAGTCTGCAGATCAGCTTAAGGGATTAAAAATAAGAGCACCTGGAATACAAATGTACATTAAGACCTGGGAATACTTCGGGGCATCACCGGTTCCAATGGATCCATCTGAAATATATACCGGATTGCAGCAGGGTACAGTTGACGCTCAGGAAAATCCGGTTATGTACAACTACGGAAGCGCCTTCTACGATGTTTGCGATTATCTGATTATGACAAATCACGTAATGAGTACTGACGTATTCATATTCAACGATGATTATTTCAACGGTCTGCCGGAAGATGTTCAGAAGGTTTTCAAAGAAGCTGCCAAGGAAGCAGGAAACTTCAGAACACAGCTTGTACTTGACAAGGAAGCCGCAACAGTCAAGCTGATGGAAGAGAAGGGCATGGAAGTAATATATCCGGATGTAGCAAGCTTCCAAGCCAAGTTGGCAGACTTTTCAAAAGAGTTCCCGAATTTGACTGAATTGGTAGACAAGATACATGCAGTAAAATAGTAAAACAAGAAGCTTATTCATAGCCTGAGCATAAGGCTGTGAATAAGCTTTCCAGTTATAAAATTCATGTATTAAGGAGGAAGAGATTCAATATGAAATCAATTCTTAATAAGGTTGAAAAGATTATTCTGGTAATTTTGGCAGTTTTGTTTGCGGTTATGGTGCTCGCTCTGTTTTATCAGATAGTGATGAGGTTTATATTCAAAAGCGCAAACGCATGGTCGGAAGAATTGACAAGATATTCCTTCATATGGATGTCGATGCTGGGTTCCTCCATAGCAACCAGAAGGAGCAGGAACATGGAAGTTGACTTCTTTGTAAATTTGATGCCCAAGACTCTGAGAAAGATTAATACCATTGTTACAAAGGGATTGATAATTGCATTTATATTTGTAATAATATTTTACGGAATAAATCTGGTCGGAATTACACACAAGCAATTATCCGCAGGTTTAAGACTGCCTATGTCCTACATGTATGCAGCCGTACCAACCGGTGGTGTTTTGATGCTGATATTTACCATTGAAACAATAATCAATGACATCAGGAACAAAAAGGTCAGGGAGGTATAAAATGGCTGCTTTATTGATTATATTAATATTAGTTTTTGCTGCCGTAGGAATTCCAATAGCATATTCGTTGGGAATCTCCTCGCTCATTACCATATTCTACAAAGGTCTGCCGCTAATAGTGATTCCACAGAAGCTGTTTAACGGAATGGACTCCTTCCCGCTTTTGGCTATACCGTTTTTCATGCTTTCAGGAGACCTGATGAATGGTGGAGGAATAAACAAAAGAATAATAAGGGTTGCAAATGCCTTTTTGGGAGACCTTCCAGGCAGCCTTCCCATCATTACAATCGTTGCTTCAGCTTTTTTTGCAGCTATTTCGGGATCTGCCGTTGCCACGGTGGCCGCCATAGGCGGTATTACGATCCCTGCCATGATTAAACAGGGTTATCCGAACAATTACGCCGCAGGAGTTGCCTCTTCCGCATCAATTGTGGGGCCTATCATTCCGCCAAGCATAGCTCTGATAGTGTACGGTTCATCCCTGCAGCTCTCGATAAGTGAACTTTTTCTTGCAGCAGCAGTTCCAGGGATTCTTATAAGCATGTCGTTTATTCTGGTTGCCATTTATCAGGCCAAAAAATACAATTTCCCCAAGGAAGGAAAATCAGACTGGAAGGAAAGGATTGAGGCCGTAAAGGAAGGATTTTGGGCTTTAATGATGCCGGTCATAATATTGGGAGGCATATTCTCAGGCTTGTTCACTCCAACAGAAGCGTCTGTTGTTGCAGTTGTTTATGCTTTCATAATAGGGTTGTTTGTTTACAAGGGATTTAAGATTAAGGACCTGCCAAGGCTGCTTAGCGAAGCTGCCATTTCCACTGCTACAATAATGCTTATACTTGCAACATCAAAGATACTGGCTTGGGTCATAACAGTGATCAACCTGCCGACAATCGTAGCGTCAGCCATTTTGGGACTCACAGACAGTCCTGTGTTGATACTGCTGCTTATAAACGTCATTTTGCTCATAGTGGGATGCCTGATGGAATGCAACGCTGCCATAATCATTCTGATACCTGTCTTGGTTCCAATTGTAACCAAGCTTGGAATGTCGCCGGTTACGTTCGGTGTAATCATGACTGTCAACCTGTGTTTGGGGCTGCTGACGCCTCCCGTTGGTGCCTGCTTGCTGCTGGGTTCCAACATAGCGGAGTCAAGATTTGAAAAGGCTGTAGTTTCAATGCTTCCGTTCTTTGCCATAGGCATTGTTGTACTTCTTCTTACAACTTATGTGCCATCATTGACAATGTGGCTTCCGGGCATTTTGAAGTGATTTGAAGAAATAGTTTAATTGTTATGCAGACATGGATATAACCGACATCCTTGCCGGACATAAAAACAGAAAACGTTCTAATCATTATCTTGAAAATTTTATTGGTTCATGTTATGCTGTTGAGAATTGGACGCTATGAGAAGGAGCTATACTATGATATTTGTGACATTAATAAACAGCTTGATACTTATGGCCATACTTATGGCAGTAGGTTACTACATGAGAAGCAAAAAGATTTTGACTGATGATGCAGAGAACTCATTGAGTTTTATCCTAGTAAACATTACGATTCCTGCAATGGTAATCAAAGGAATGTATATACAGTTTTCTTTTGAGCAGGTGAAGACAGGACTGTCCCTCCTTGGGATTGCGGTAATGTTCCACATTATACTGGTATTTTTGGGCAATACGGGAGCACTGGCCACAAAAGACGAGGAAAAGAGAAAGATTTTCAGATTTACAGTGCCCATGATGAACTGCGGGTTCATGGGATTTCCGCTGGTAAGCCAGCTTTACGGCAACGAGGCCATGTTTTACGCCACCATGTTTCAGACTCCTAACATAATCCTCATGTGGACGTACGGAATGTCCATACTGATGGGCAAGGGAAAGGGAGGCGGCAGGAAAAACATGAAGGAAATACTGCTTAATCCGGGCATGATTGGAATATACGTGGGACTATTTTTGTATGTAACTCAGCTAAAGCTGCCCATGTTTGCAACGAAACTTATGGATCTGCTCAACAATGTGACCACGGTGCTGGCGATGATCATAATAGGAAGCAAGATAAAGATAATCGGAGTGAAGAATTCACTCATAAATGTACAAGCCTACTACGCAACATTTTTCAGGCTGGCCGTTTCACCGATTATCATGATTGCAGTATTCAAGTTTTTTGATTTTGAACCCATGATTGAACAGATATTTGTCATATACGCAGCTCTGCCGGTTGCAACCCTGATGCCAATTCTGGCACAAAGGTACGGTTCAGATGATGTGCTGGCATCCAAGGTAGTGGTTATAACGCATTTGTTGTCACTGGTAACTATACCGCTGTTCTTCTGGCTGTACACCGTGATTTAATAAAGAATGAAGAATGAATAATTAAGAATTGATGTGGGACTTGTGCGAGGCACAAGTCCTTCTTTTAATTCTTCATTCTTAACTCGTAATTTTTAATTTCATTAAATTTACCAGTTGACACATACTGTACTAGCATATATAATACAGTTACTGTACCATGTGTACTAATACAGTTGGTATGAAAGGGAGGTGTGCGATGATAAAAATAGACAACAACAGTTCAAAAGCCATATATGAACAAATTTATGACGAAATGAAAAGACTCATACTGTCAAGGGCGCTGAAGCCTGACGACAAGCTGCCATCCGTAAGGGAGCTTGCAGCAATGATAAAAATCAATCCGAATACCATCCAAAAGGCGTATAAAAGCCTGGAGGAAGACAATTATATTTATACGGTAAAAGGAAAGGGAAACTTTGTAAAAGATGCGGAAGAGCTAAGGAGTGTGCACATAAAAGACATGGAAGAGAAGCTGAACAACACCATTAAATCATTGAAGAAGCTTGGGCTGGAGGATAATGAAGTGCTGGCTATGGTCAGAAGCATATTGAATGAATACACACAGGGAGGGAATTATGCTTAGGGTAGAAGATTTAAGCAAGAAATTCGGAGATTTTCAAGTACTTAAGAATATCAGCATAAATGCGGCAGCCGGGCAGATTTACGGGCTCGTGGGATCAAACGGCTGCGGCAAGACTACGCTGCTGAAGCATATAATGGCCATCTTCAGCCAGGATGAAGGGAATATTTACTACGACGACGAAAGGGTTACGGAAGATTCCGAAAGGATCAAGGATTTTTACTTCGTGCAGGACAGCTTGTTTTTTCCGTATCAGTTCACTCTCAATAAGATGTTTGCCTATGAAAATCTCATGTACACCAGCATTTCCCGGGAAAAGTTCGAGAAGCTGGTGAAATATTTCAACATAGATGCGGACAAAAACCTGAACAAGATGTCTAAAGGCCAGAAAAAGCAGGCAGCCTTTGTAATGGCAATTGCAGCACAGCCTAAGGTTCTTCTGCTTGATGAAATAGTTGACGGCTTAGATGCAGTCATCAAAAGGAAGTTTTGGGACATTCTCATACAGGAGGTCATGGACAATGAAATGACTGTAATAATTTCATCCCACGACCTTAAGGAACTTGACAACATCTGTGACAGGGTGGGCATCATGCATGAAGGAAAAATCCTGAAGGAAGAAAACCTTGAAAAGATGAAGGAAGATATAAAGAGAGTACAGTTTGCGGTCGAAGGGAATTTTGATCCTTCCGCATACAAGGATTTCAATATCATCAAACATGTTAAAATCGGAAGCATCAACATATGCATTATGACAGGAGATGCAGCAGAATTTGAAAAGAAGCTTGGAAGAGACTACAGACTGCTTCTTTTTGACAGGCTGTCCATGAGTCTGGAAGAAATATTCATAACAGAATTAGGAGGTGCCGGATATGGATCAGAAGAAAAATAAGACATTTGTGCCGTTGCTAATGAATTTGCTCAAATCAAAGAAAGGCTGGTTCCTTCTTTCAACGGTGATAATTTTCGTGACTACCCTGCTTATACCGTATATTTTGAAGGTGGATCAGGAGTTTTTCATAATATTCGGAATTGTTGAGCTTTTCATTTTAGTATTCTTAAACTGCCTCATTGATAACAATTTTCTTCACAATGAGTCTAAACTGGCATATTACAAGTCAAAGCCTGTGTCAATCGGGGAACAGATGACTGTAAACATAGCAACCAACGCTATATTCACAGTATTTTTGCTGGTGCTGATACTTCTGTCCGTGGTGTTCCAGGGGCTGGAGATAGAAATACTGGACATTTTCAAGATTATAGTGCCGTGGCTGGCCGCAGGAATACTGCTTGCATCGCTTTCATCCATACTTGCCGGCAACACCATGATGGCAGGTGCCATGACAATATTCAACTTCTGCCTGCCTCTGATAATTTACCTTATAATAAATTTCGTATTCACCATTCTGGAGGGAATGGTCGCCGGATTCAGCGCCAAAGTGCTGATGGAATACTTTGTGAACAGGTTCTACAGGATTGATTACATCTATTTCGTTACCTACACGGATAATCCTATGGACTACGTGTACTTCCTGCTTCTCGGAGTCATATTGATAGGCATAACGCTTCTGATATTCAGGTTCCTGAAAAGAAGAAAAAATGAAAATACCGGAAATTTCATAGTGTTTGACGGGTACAAATACTTTGTGTCAGTGCTTGCAAGCCTTATATTACCGGCATTCTATGTGGTTTCATCCTCTAACAGCAACATTGCCGGCAAGATTCTGGTTTCGGTTCTCATGGCTATGCTTTCCTACTACATCATAGTCGCAGTCATGGAGAAATCATTCAGGATATCAAGACTGTCTCTCAAGGTGGCTGCAGCCAGCATGGCGGCGTTTGTGGTCCTGACAGGCGCCACTGTTGCCTTTGCCGGTCAGTACAAGGACTTTGTTCCGGATCCTGCTCACGTTAAGATGGCTTATGTGGGAAACAATTCATGGGTTTTCGACTTCATGGACGAACTTGATGATGACACCTTTAATTCCAGGGACGAATTTCTGAAGTGGCAGAAGGAACGAGGACTGGTGTTATTTACGGAGAAAGAAACCATAGAAGACATCACCCAGCTTCACAGGGAGCTAATATCCAACAGATACTACAAGTATGAGTACTATTACCTGAGCAACATGGTAATTTCCTACATGATGGATGACGGCAGCATAATAGTGAGGGACTACAAAGTCAGCTCCGAAGGTGAACAGCCCCAGAATGACAACAAAAACGAGCTTGCTTATGAAATCCTGAGCTCTTCCGAAATGATCAGGAACAAGTACTACTACCTCTTTGACGAGGAAAACTACAACTCATCAACTGTGAGCTGCTTTGTAAACCGATACGGAAATGACGGAACCATTGTTAATAATGTAAACTTCGATGAAGTGAGACCTTACCTGATAAAGGATATTGAAAACAGGCACAGGTCTGTTCTCGAAAAAGACAGGGCCTTTGAAAACCTGGGAATTTACTACTACGACTTCGCTTATGAGAAGGAATATTCAGGCGAATACTATCTTCAGATTACAGACACCAGAATAACCGGGGAAAATGTGAACAACAGCATAGACAACCTGAATCTGGCGGGATTTAAAAACACATTGAACTACCTGGGATTAGAATAACCAGTAAATCCTTTAAAATTGTTTAATACACTTAATATGCATAAAATTAATATAATAGTTTTTATATGGACCAATAGTTTTGTCCATTATATTTAAACATATATAGTAACTCGATTTTGATGTGTTAATCGCAACCGGAAATTCGGGTTACTTTTTTATTAATTTATAATATCTATTCTGCCGATGGGCATGTAACACTAATAATATCAAGCTTATCATTAGAAAATAATAGTGTTATAGCAATAGATGGAGGCAAACTATCTTTGTACTTTATCAGGTCAAGATTAGTATAATTTATTGGAATAAAGATAGCTTTTGTGAACATAGAATTTGAACTATTGAGACCGGTGTATCTGCTGGTTATATTTAATATGTTATTGGTAATTTCAGAGTTATCAGTTAAATCTATAACCTCAAAGTCAGGATATCTATCAGTTATAGATTTTAAATCATCACCAACCATAATATCTTTAATTGGATATTTATTGCTTGTAATATCATATGATATTGCAAGTCCACTTTCTGAATTTTCTTCATGAGTAATATAAGAAATTCTAATATCATCATATGTATAAGTTTCATGCATTCTTTTGCTGTCAGGCGAATTTGTCCCTATATTTTCATACTTATAGTCATTAAAGTCTGTGAACATTTTAACTATTTCAAATTTCCTATCAAACAAAATAAGTTTATTGTTTATTAACAAATCATCTAATGTTATTGTTTTATCATTTTTATAATAATCTATTTCTAGTACATTAATAAAAAATACTATAATAATTAAGGTCATGAAAATTAGTGTTTTTTTATTTTTCATTATAGACTCCATTTTACTACACTGCAGATGACTTAATCAGCAGTCCATATGTTGTTTAGGTATATATATTTTGGATTTGTTTTCAATTCCGGTTTCAGTTTATATACTTCTTCAATATCATTATATATCAACCGTACATGACTAACTTCTCCGCCGTTCACGGTGTAAATATACATATCTGCCTGCTTTCCTTCACAATATCCGGTTGATTTTAGAACCATCATGTCACTGGATTCAATAATCTTCTTACTTGTTTTAACCATGTTTTTATTTATAAAATGTGCTGTTGCCCTGAGCCTCACTGCATTATCCCACAAATAGAACAGAGCAGCTTCAGAACTTTTTTCATCCGTATTTGTAAACATGTAATCCGTGTTTGTGGCTAAAGCTGTATTCAGCATTACATCCATGGCATTATTGAATTCTATTGACAATTCATCTGTGACAGGCAACAGTGACTGTGCCGAGCTTAATAAAAAAGGAGATTCGTAATATGCATCTTTGTACTTTATGGTTCCATCGTCATAAATTAAAATTTCATTGTCGGTTTCCTTGAAATTATAGCGGAGGGTATAATAAAACCTGTAATCGTTATGTATTTTGGTGCTGATGATGTTTTTAGGTATAATTACATTCTTCTCCAAATATATGCCATTCAATATCAGTACGTTCAATTTGGATTTTTCTTTTAAATTTATTGATCTGCCGCTGTAATTTTCCAAAATAATACTGTCTGCATCTTCAGAATGCATCCAGTCAAAGGTATCCTGTACCAATGATATTTCTGATAGCGTAGCTTCTGAGAAATTATCGTTAATTTTCTTTGCCCTTAGGTCCTGGTACTTGCTTTCTGAATCTGCGATTTTGGCTTTTAAGTCACTATTTTCGAAATAGAACTTTAGCGAAATCCCTAAAGTAATAATCAATAGAATAATACAGAACAGCTTTTGTTTTTCCCTCATAAAAGATATCCCCCATTCTCTTCTACTATTGTTACTTATATTATATACCTTAACCCAATAAATGTAAAAGTTGTAAGATAAATTTTTTAAAACCCTTATATTTTCATTGACAAAAAAAGAAGCATGCCGTAAACATGCCTTAGCTGCTTCTTTTTTAAAGGAAATAAGTCGTAAACTGTAATTTCTTCTTAAATTCTTAACTATTAATTATTAATTGCTATATATTTATGTTGCTTCCCAGCTTCTGTATGAGCACAACGGAGGGAAGATTTGTTTTGGCAATGGATATGTTGTCGTTCAGGACGATTTTCACGGGATTGTTCTGGTCCTTGACTATTATGTTTCTCGCCTTAACATCTGTAAGCTGCACGGAATTAACCTTGCTTGCCGTTATGACGATATCTCCCAGCACCACCACGTTCTTGATGTACACATTTCCTGTTCCCACCGAATCCAGGATGTTCAGGTTTCCAACAACAACAGCCCCATAGTAGGATTCGTTGTAGTTGGTTATGTTGAAACCTCTTTCAATGTTTTCATTCTCAACTATTTCATAAATTATCTTCACGGCTTCAGCCCTTGTAAGAGCCTTGGAAGGCATGTACACTCCTGTAGGGTAACCAAGGATGTAGCCCTTGTTGTACACGGCGTTGACGCTTGATTTGGCCCAGTCCTGAATCGTGCTGTAGTCCTTCAGAAGCGTTGCACCTTCTCCGTCTATGTCACCCGTTGTCATGGCGCTGGCCACAACCTTTGCCACTTCCTCGCGCTTTATGGGGTTGTTGGGTCTGAAGGTGTTGTTCTCATAGCCTGAAAAGAAGCCTGAAGCCACTGATTTTTGTATTTCATTGTAGAACCAGTCGCTGCTCTTGACATCTGAAAAACCTATGTCTGATTTGTTCTCAATGTGCAGGGCACTGTTTAACAGCTTCGAGAACTCGGCCCTGGTAATTGTCCTGTCCGGCTTGAAGGTCCCATCTTCATAGCCTGATACAAAACCAAGCTTTACTGCTGATGTTATCCAATTTTTAGCCCAGTGACCGTCGATATCAGAAAATGAAGAGGTACTTGTGGTCACTGCAGCGGTTTTTACTTCACCTGCTGCAGTTTCTGCTGAAGACTCCGCACCGGTACCTTCAGTGGTAACGGCCTCTGTTGGAATACCGGTATCCGTTATGGCATCAAGAACTCCTGCCCATGCGGGAGCCTTCATATTTATTGCTATAGTCATGCAAAGTCCGAAGACTGATATTTTCTTTATTATGTTTTTCAAAGCGTCCTCCTTGAATGTCTTTTTTAATTAGACTCAGGAAAAAAGAAAATTGTTCCATAAACCATCCTTTTTCTTAGTTCATTATAGTTTTTTTAAAGGTAAAAGTAAACAGGCAATAATTAGTTATGTATTGACTTATGGTTATAAGGTAAACTATAATTAATTATAATAAAATACAGGAATGATAATGGACGAAACATTTATGAGGGAAGCCCTTAAGGAGGCTTTAAAGGCTTACGAGATCAACGAGGTACCCATAGGGGCCGTCATAGTGAGAAACGGTGAAGTCGTAGGCAGAGGATTCAACCAAAAGGAAACATTGAAGGATGCAACTCTTCATGCTGAAGTGACGGCAATCAGGGATGCCTGCAGGAATCTGGGAGGATGGCGACTGCCCGGATGCACCATGTACGTTACCCTGGAGCCCTGTGCCATGTGTGCAGGTGCCCTGGTAAACGCCAGGGTAGAAAGGCTGGTCATAGGAACAAGGGATCTGAAAACAGGTGCCTGCGGCTCCGTGATGAACATAGTCCAGATGGATAATCTAAACCATCAGGTGGAAGTGGAATTCGGAGTTTTGGAGGAAGAATGCACCTCACTGATAAAGGATTTTTTTCTTAATCTTAGGAAATATAAAAAATAAAATGGGGGAATTATGGAAAGATACCCGGTGCTAGAAGTTGATTTGAAAAAACTTCGATCGAATACTGAAATCGTTACAAGCCTGTGCAGCCAATACGGCATTAAGGTTGCCGGAGTAGTCAAAGGCTTCGGAGGAATTGCGGAAGCTTCCCGCGAAATGGTTCGGGGAGGATGCGTGCAGCTTGGAAGCTCAAGGATTGAGCAGCTTAAATCCCTGAAGGAATATGGGATTGAAGTTCCCATGATGCTGGTTAGGATACCCATGGCCAGTGAAATTCAGGAGGTTGTAAGGTACAGCGACATGACACTGGTTTCCGAAAAAGCCACCCTGATTGCTCTTGATAAGGAAGCAAGAAAGCAGGACAAAAAGTACGGGGTGGTTATCATGTACGATCTTGGGGACCTTCGGGAAGGAGTGTTCACAAGGGGGGAGCTTAATGAGCTCTGCGGGTTTGTTGAGCACGAACTTCACGGCCTGGTTTTGGAGGGCATAGGAACAAACCTCAGCTGCTACGGTTCTGTTGCTCCCACCAACAAAAACCTTACCGAATTGTCTCAGGCAGCAGCTGAAGTTGAGGAAATGCTGGGCAGAAGTCTGAACATCATTTCAGGAGGGGCAACAACCACCCTTCCGCTGTTGGTCAAAGGACAGGTTCCGAAAAAAATAAACCATCTGAGAATCGGTGAAGGTATAGTAAACACCCAGGATCTGCCCCTTTACTGGAACACTGACATAAAAGGCCTTGATGCTGACACGTTTGTGCTGAAGGCGCAGATAATTGAGTTAAACCAAAAACCAACTCACCCCATAGGGGAGCTTATGGTCAACGCCTTTGGAGAACACGCTCACTACGAGGACAGGGGAATCAGAAGAAGGGCAATAGTTGCCCTGGGGAACCAGGATGTTGGCGATTCCTCCAAGCTGATTCCAAAGGACAAGGGAATAAAGGTGCTCGGAGCCAGCAGCGATCACACGATTCTGGATATTCAGGACAGCAGCGTGGAATACAAGCTTGGAGATACCGTTGAATTCAACGTTTTATATCAGGCCATGCTGTTCACATCGCTGTCAGGTTATGTACATAAGAAAATAATCAACGATCAACAATAAAATTATAATGTCATAAGGAGGCAACCATGCCAATAATTCAGGTAGAAATGTTAAAAGGAAGAACTGTGGAGCAAAAAAGAGCTCTGGCAGAAAAAGTTACCCAGGCTGTTGTTGAAACAGCAAACTGCCCAAGGGAAGCCGTTAAGATCATCATAAGGGAAATGGAGTTTGAAAACTACGCTCAGGGCGGAGTTTTGAAGTGCGACGATAAATAAAGATGAAAACCGGCAGAAAATCTGCCGGTTTTGATATTTATAGGAGTGCTTATTTTTTTCTGACCATTTTTATCTTAAGCGAGGGACAGTTGTATTCAATCTTCACCTCGTCCACCATCATGCCGATCAGGTTGATTTCCTCACCCTGCACATCGTTGCTTCCAAGCTGCCAGTAAACTTCCTCAACCTCTTTCTGCCTTTCGGAGCTCAGCAGCTTGTTCAGGTCGTTGGCGGTCTTGTTTGAACACTTTATTTCCGCTGCCTCAAAGGTCATTATATATTTGTCGGGCAGGTCTTCTATGCTCATGTCCAGTTTTTTTGCCGAGTGGCTCAGGTAAAAATCAATAATCACGTCTGCTATTCTTGTGACTTTCTGTATTTCGTACTTCATGTCAGTCTCCTTTCTTCAATGCTTCCAGTACCGGAAACATGAGGGAAGCCACGATGCCTCCTGAAAATCCGTTGTTGTACAAATTTATGCCGCCGTGAATTATTCCTACATTCATTACCACTGAAAGGTGCAGGAAGCCTGCGGCTGCTCCTGCAAAAAATCCATATCTTCCTGCAATGGGTGCCAGGGTTGTTCCGAAAAGCCCCGCGATTATCACAGAGGTTGAGCTAAGGTCCCATATTTTTAGCATACCGGCTACAAAAATCCCTGTCAAAATGGGAATTGTGTTTTTCGGATGTTTTCCAAATGCAGCAAATCCAGCAACCGTCAGGACGCTTCCAAACACAGGTCCGTTGAATGTTCCGCCCAGGATTACAACGAACATCATGGATATGAAACCCATGATTCCCATGTTCACAAATGTAAGCGAGTAGCCGTCCAGCTGTGTAAAATCAGTTACCAGCCTGCCTGAATGCTTAAGTATGCCCGAGTATCCCTTAAAGCTTTTTCCGTTCTTGACAAATCCCAAAACAATTAAAAAAAGGAAAAATATCACAAGGACAGCCTGAAGCTCTGCTTCATAGTCAGAAGATAAAATCTGCTGCTGGGATATGTTTATATCAAAGCTTCTCAACAGGGAGTTTATGATGGTCCCTATGAGGCCTGCGGTAAAACCTATGTTATAGAGATTGTAGCCGTCGTGAAGCTTATTCATGTTGGCTGCCAGCGGAACTGCCACAAAACCGCAGAACATGCCAATTGAAATCCCTAAAGGAACACTGATGTCGTAAGAAAGGCTGAGACCGAAGGTCACTTCAGTCACAATAGGTGCCAATGCAGTGGAAAACATCATGACTATGAGGACGTTTTTGAATTCTGTTTTCTGGTACTTTGCGTACAGAAGGCCACCCAGGTATATGGGCCAGACATTGAATACATTTTTGCCGAAGAAGGAGAAACCCGTTATGGTCAAGAGACCGGCCAAAACAGGGCCTGTTATTTTAACCTTCAGTCTATGAATGATGTAAATGTTGGCATAAGCCAGAACAGCAGCATTAAGAAATGCTGCGCCTATTCCGCCCACTGCAAGGTAGTCCGTAAGCAGTATGTCCTTTGAAATTACAATACTGTACAAACCTTTTGCAATGCTTGAGGGCGCATCAAAAATAAAAGCAAAAACAATTAAAACTGTTGGGAAAAACAACAATATCTTCATGAGATCCGTCTGCTGAAAAGCCGGTTTCGAATCTTTTTTTCCTGATTCACGGTGCAATAAAACAACAACCCCTTTCATTTTTGAGATAATATGATTAGTGAAGCATCGCTTCAAACGGTACGATACATGGAGACTATGGCATTAGCCTTTGTTTCATTAGCAGTATTTATTATAACATGCTTTGACGTTTTATACCATTTATTTTAAATAGACGGTTGAAAATATGTATATTCGTGTTATATTATAATAAAAACATAAAAAAATAAAGTGATTCAATTACAAAAAGGAGAACGTATGAAATTAGTGTCATGGAATGTGAACGGGCTGAGGGCCTGTGTGAATAAAGGGTTCATGGATGCGTTTAGGCAGTTGGATGCCGATATTTTCTGCATCCAGGAGACGAAACTTCAGGCCGGACAAATCGAACTTGATACGGAAGGTTACCTGGGTTACTGGAACTATGCCGAAAAGAAAGGATATTCCGGGACAGCTGTATTTTCAAAAATAGAACCCCTTAGTGTTTCTTACGGATTAGGCATAGAGGAGCACGATAAGGAAGGAAGAGTCATAACACTGGAGTTTGACAGGTTTTATCTTGTTAATGTATACACACCAAATTCCAAAAGGCAGCTTGAGAGGCTTGACTACAGAATGAAGTGGGAGGATGATTTCAGAAGCTACCTCAAGAAGCTGAATGAAACCAAGACAGTAATAATGTGCGGAGATTTGAATGTTGCCCACAAGGAAATTGACCTTAAAAATCCAAAGACAAACAGAAAGAATGCAGGATTTACGGACGAGGAAAGGCAAAAGATGACCGAACTCACTCAGGCCGGATTTACGGATTCATTCAGATATTTCTATCCTGACAGGGAGGAAGCCTATTCCTGGTGGTCAAACTTTGCAAATTCAAGGGAAAGAAACATCGGATGGAGAATAGATTACTTCATTGTCTCTGAGTCATTTGAAGAAGAACTGGAGGATGCATTCATCTGGTCGGAAATCTTCGGCAGCGACCACTGCCCGGTTGGACTTGCCATCAGGGATTAAATACGAAATATATCAATAAATTTAAGTAAATATTAACCAATAATACGAAAATTATTTACAAATATGCTATTGCTTATTCCTGTTTTATAAGGTATAATACAGTAGTCAATTGAATTGAATACAGCATCAATATAATATGGATGATATGGATCCTAGTTTCTACCAAACAGCCGTAAATTGTTTGACTATTGAGTGGTTTATTTTATTATAACGATGCGGATAGATTACCTATTCGCATTTTTGTTTAATGATGCTGAATTCTACATTAGCGACACCTTTGGCGAAATTTAACGAATTATGCGAAAAGCGAAGCTTTTTCTCATATAAAAAAGGTTTAAAAAATTTAATGGAGGATACTAATGAAAAAATTTATCAGCATCATTTTAACACTTTTAATGACATTATCTCTTTTCACTGCATGTACATCCAAGCAGCCTGCAGCTGAACAACCGGCAGCAGAAAAACCTGCAGCTGAACAGCCTGCTAAGGAAGAACCAAAGACAGAAGGATTGTTTCCTGCAATTGCTAAGGAAGACATAAAAATAGGAGTTATCCACATCGGAAATCCTGCAGACGGTTCAGGCTACACATTTGCTCATGACCAGGGAATAGTAGGAATGCAGAAGTCCCTGGGATTAAGCGACAGCCAGATAATCCGCAAGAACAACGTAAATGACACAGACCCTACAGCAACTGAAACAGCAATTCTCGAATGCATCGAGGAAGGCGCAAACATAATATTCGGAACCAGCTGGGGATACATGGACACAATGGAAGCTTTGGCAGAAGAATATCCTGACGTAATATTCTCACACGGAACAGGGTACAAGAGCAACGGAAGCAACCTGAACAACTACTTTGGAAGAATCTATCAAGCAAGATACCTTTCAGGAATCGCAGCAGGTCTTAAGACAAAATCCAACCTGATCGGTTATGTTGCAGCCATGGGACAGGAAAACTCAGAGGTAACCGGAGGCATCAACGCTTTTGCAATGGGCGTGTACTCTGTTAACCCGGATGCCAAAGTATATGTAAAAGTAACAAACAGCTGGTATTCACCTGAAGAAGAAACAAATGCAGCAAAGGCACTTCTTGCTGAAGGCTGTGACGTAATAGCACAGCACTGCGATACCCCTAACCCGCAGCTTGAGGCTGAAAAGGCCGGTGCATTCGGTATAGGATACAACTCAGACATGTCAAAGGACGCTCCGAAGGCAACTCTTACATCTGCAGTTTGGAACTGGTCAGCATACTATACATGGGCTGTTGAGAAGGTTATCAACGGAACATGGAAAGGCGAAAACTACTTCGGCGGAATGGCTGAAGGACTGGTTGACATATCTCCTTTAAACGAGTCAATAGTAGCAGACGGCACTGCTGATGCAATCGAAGCTGCAAGAGCAAGCATACTTGATGGAAGCTTCAACGTATTCGACGGTGTTATAGAAACAAACGACGGCAAGACTGTGGGAGAAGAAGGAAAGACTTTGGATGATGCAGCAATCACCGGAGGAATCAACTGGTACTTCAAGACTGTAACAGTAAAATAGCAAAAAGTCTGAAATATACAATAAGGGGTTATTAAACCCCTTATTGTTATTAGTACAAGGAACTGGCAGGTGGAACCTGCCATGTTCTCATTAATAAAAAGAAACAAGATAGGAGCTAGTATGTCAAAATCAAACGAAACAAGATATGCGATTGAGCTTCAGGGAATTTCAAAAACCTTTGGAAGCGTGGTTGCAAACAACAACATTAACCTAACAATCAAATATGGCGAAATTCTTGCTTTGCTCGGTGAAAACGGCTCAGGAAAGACAACTTTGATGAATATGCTTTCCGGCATTTACTATCCGGATGCCGGTACCATATCCGTGGCAGGACAGGAAGTTGCCATAAGTTCACCGACCGAAGCAATTGATTTTGGAATCGGTATGATACATCAGCATTTCAAACTGGTCGAAGTTTTAAGCGCCATGGATAACATAGTGCTGGGAACAAAGGAAAGGTACATGAAGCCGAAGCTGCTGAAGGAAAAAATACAAAACATCTGCAGCAAATTCGGACTTGAAATCGACCCGGAAAAAAAGGTGTACAACATGTCTGTCAGTGAAAAGCAGACCGTTGAAATCCTGAAGGTGCTTTACAGGGGTGCAAAGATACTGATACTGGACGAGCCTACCGCCGTGCTTACTCCGCAGGAAATAGAAAAGCTTTTTGTAATCCTGAGAAAGATGAAGGAGCAGGGAAGTGCAATCATTATAATAACCCACAAGCTAAACGAGGTTATGGAAATAAGCGACAGGGTGGCCATACTGAGAAAGGGAGAGCTCATAGACACTGTCAACACAAAGGAAACCAATGAAAACAAGCTTACCGAACTAATGGTTGGAAGGCCTGTGAGCCTGAAAATTGACAGGCCTGAAGTAGAACACAAGCACACGGTTCTCAAGGCCGTGGATTTGTCGGTTGTAAATGATGACGGAACATATGCCTTAAGGGGAGTGAACTTCAAGCTGAAAAGCGGAGAGATCCTGGGTGTGGCCGGAATAGCAGGCAGCGGACAAAAAGAGCTCTGCGAAGCAATAGCAGGTCTTTTGAAAGTCAAGGAAGGGGCAGTGCTCTGCAACAAGGAAAATATAATCGGGAAATCTCCCGATGAGATAATAAATCTTGGCATTAGCATGAGCTTTGTGCCTGAGGACCGTCTCGGCATGGGACTTGTGAGCTCCATGGGAATGGTGGAGAACATGATGCTCAAATCCTACAGAAAGAACAAGGGATTCTTCACGGACAGGAAGCCTTCAAAAAAACTTGCTGAAGAACTGAAAAAGAAGCTGGAAATTGTTACGCCCAGCGTTGAAACTCCTGTAAGAATGATGTCGGGAGGAAACGTGCAGAAGGTTCTTCTGGGAAGGGAGATAGACTCCAATCCGAATGTGCTCATTACGGCATACCCTGTTAGGGGTCTTGACATAAACTCTTCCTACGTGATTTACGACCTTCTTAATGAGCAGAAGAAAAAGGGAGTTGCCATATTGTTCATTGGCGAGGACCTGGACGTGCTGCTGGAGATATCAGACAGGATAATGGTTCTGTGCCATGGGGAAGTAAAGGGAATAGTGGATGCCAAGGAAACAACCAAGGAAGATATAGGACTTATGATGACAGGAAGAACCATGGGAGGTGTTGATTCTGATGAGTGAGAAACTGAATAAAGCAAAAGAACCCCTGGTTCGTATAGTGAAATCAAAGGAGCGCTCAAAGCGGGAGATAATGAGGCTGAGGATTATTGCCTTTGCCATGGCTCTTCTGGCAGGAGGGCTGTTCATAGTCATACTGGGCCACAGTCCGCTGGAGCTGTACGGAACAATAATATCCGGGGCTTTCAGAAGCAAGATGGCAGTCCAGGCTACGGTGAAGTTCATGATACCTCTTTTGATATCATCCCTTGGGGTTACGCTGGCATTCAAGATGCGTTTCTGGAACATAGGAGCCGAGGGACAGATAATCGTAGGGGCCATTTGCTCATCATACTTCGCGCTGTTTCACAGCGACTGGCCTCATGCACTGCTGCTCTTGGTAATGTTCATGGCAGGCTTTGCAGGAGGAGGTCTGTGGGGATTGATACCTGCATATTTCAAATCAAGATTTGAAACAAATGAAACTCTTTTCACGCTGATGCTTAACTACATTGCACTGCATATTATTTCCTTCCTGCGTGACGGCCCTTGGAAGGATCCGGGTTCATCAGGTTTCCCGAAAATAGCAAGATTTGTAGCCAACTCTCAGATAGACAAGGTTTTTGGCGTTCAGTTCGGATGGATAGTAGGACTTTTGCTGGTTGTGGTGGTATATGTCTACCTCAGCTACACAAAACACGGCTATGAAATAAGTGTTGTTGGAGAGAGCCAGGCAACAGCCAGATATGCAGGCATGAACGTCAAAAAGATCATACTGCGTACAATGATACTCAGCGGAGGCATCTGCGGCATAACAGGCGTAATACAGTCAGCAGGTTCTGACATGACTCTTGCTTCTTCTGTGGCAGGAGGAGTCGGCTTTACGGCAATCATAGTGGCATGGCTTGCAAATCTTAACCCAATAAGCATTCTGTGGGTATCGTTCCTGTTCAGCGTTCTAGAAAAGGGAAGCAGCGTCATGCAGTCAACCTACGGTATTTCAACCTATTCGGCAGATGTATTGCAGGGAATAATATTGTTTTTCATTTTGGGATGTGAATTTTACATCCGATATAAATTTGTATTCAGAGGCAAGGGAGGTGGCCATCAATGAACATGTTCATAAATTTTCTGATTGCTGCAGTATTTGCAGGAACACCGCTGCTTTTCGGAACCGTGGGCGAGATAATAAGTGAGAAATCCGGACACCTGAACCTTGGCGTTGAGGGTATGATGGCCATGGGGGCTTGTGCAGGTTTCATGGCAGGCTACTTCAGCAACAATTTTCTTGTAGCATTGATTGCAGCCTTTGCTGCCGGAATGCTGGGTGCACTCATATATGCGATTCTCACTGTGACATTTATGGCTGACCAGAATGTTACAGGTCTCACACTGACCATATTCGGCACTGGTCTCTCTAATTTCGTGGGAGAATACATGCTTGTAAATACCAGCACAAGTTCTCTTAAGCTTCCGGAAGGCATCACTGCACAAATAAGCAACGTAAGCATTCCGGTCTTAAGCGACATCCCTGTTTTGGGCAAGCTTTTGTTCCAGTACAACCCCTTTGTGTATCTGGCGCTGGCGGTGGCTATAGCCTGCAGCATCTACCTTAACCACACAAAGGCAGGCCTTAATTTAAGGGCAATAGGAGAAAATCCTGCAGCTGCCGATGCAGCAGGAATAAAGGTTGCAAAACTGAAGTATCTTAACGTGCTGCTGGGCGGAGGAATCTGCGGTATTGGTGGTGCCTATGCATCCATGATCATCTGCGGCGGAGTGTGGATGAGCAACAGCGTCAACGGAATGGGATGGATTTCGGTGGCCTTGGTTATATTTGCATCATGGAGCCCCACTAAAGCCATTTTCGGTTCCTATATATTCGGAGCATTCAACATCCTGAAGTACTACTTCCCTAAAACGTGGATAACTATACCAAGTGCATTTTACGACATGCTGCCATTCTTCATAACGGCACTGGTGCTGGTAATAACATCAATAAGAAAATCCAAGGAAAACAGGCAGCCTGCAAGCTGCGGCGTAAACTACTTCAGGGAAGAAAGGTAAATAATTATAAAGCATACAGACCGGTTCGCCGGTCTTTTATATTGCTAAATTAAGGATATTGATTTACAATAGAGGTAACAACAATATAATCTGTTATAGTTGACGGCAAATGTGGGTATACATAATGTAAACACTTTTATCTTAAAGAGAGCGGTGAGTGAGTCTATGAATTTAGAATTTAAAACCTATGCAGTAACTAATGAAATTGATCTTAACAAGATTGCGGTTGAATGCGGCATCAAGAAAAAGTACACATGGGAGGAGCCGCTTATTCTTCAGGAAGGAATACTTGAGACAATTCTCAAAGAGCAGGCCAGGGAAGGCGAAAAGGTTCTTGTGTTTTCATTCGGCAGCATCGTGTTCATCAACTCCGATGCCCGTCACACTGAGATATTCATGAAGTACCTGAAAAATGTCAAGCCTGACATAGACATCGAGCACTACAACACGTTCAAGGATGATTACAACCTGCACCTGGTGGAAGGGGAAGAAATCGAGTTTACAGACAGCTTTGTGCAGATACCAAACATGGAGCTTTTTTATCCGGAGCTTATTTCCATTGTTATCGCCAAATCAGTGGCTCTGGAAAGAATAGAGGAGAAGCTTGGGAAAATTCTTGACAACATTGAAAGCAAAATCGATAACCTTGAGAAAGGGAAGCTTAACATCGGCAACAAGGAACTGGCAAGCACAACCTCAAAAATTGTAAGACACGAATACAACACAATAGCTTATATAATGATTCTCGACAAGCCGGACATAACCTGGGTCAACAGCGAGGCAGCCCATTTTTATGAGCGGATGTCCGAGTTCTTCGAACTGAACGACCGTTATGAGGTAATCAAGAGCAAGACAGAAATTCTGAAAAGCATAGTGGATGGACTTTCCTCCATCAGCCACTCCATGAGAGGTCTGTTCATGGAATGGATTGTGGTGATACTGATTGTTATTGAAGTTGTGCTCATGATTCTCGATTTGTTCAAATAGAGGTGTGCCATGGAAAGAATAAATTTCTACACATATAAGGCTGCAGGGAAGCTTCCGCTGGGTCAGCTGGCCGCACACTTCAACATAAGGCAGGATGCCGGATGGAAGGAATTCATAAAAATAGATGGCAACGAAATAGAAAAGATATTGAAGTACGCTTCCGAAAATAAGGCGGTGTACCTGTTTAGATACGGAGTTATAACGTTTTTGAACTTTGACCTCAACGAGTACTACACGTTTCTTGACTACCTGAACAAGCTTTTTGTGGAACTGGATAAAAAAATGCCGGCACAGTACCATGAAATGCACACCATAACCGTGAACGAGGACGGGTACGCACTTTTGTGGGAAGATGCAGAGGAATGGTTCAGGTACAGCAGGACGGTGGATGACATCGTAGCGTGCATACTGGCAAAGTCAACGGAGCTTTACATGATAGAAAGCGAGCTTAATGCTGCCCTTGACGAGGCAGAAAATTTCATCGCCCTTCTTAACAGGGGCAGGCTCAGGGCAAACACGAAAAAGGTTGCTTCAACAATTGCCAAGTGTCTTAGATACAAGTATATGACCGTTGAAAGTGCCAGAATCCTCGATAGGCCTTCAGAGTTTGTCACCATGGAATCCAGGCAGATTTTTGATGCGTTCAGCAATTTTTTCGAGCTGGGAGAAAGGTATTCGGTTTTGACAAACCGCACCAACATACTGGACTCCATAACCGGAGAATACTTCGACTTCAGATACAACAAGTCAGAAATGAGGCTTTTGTTTTTTGAAGTGCTTCTTTTAAGCATGTTTCCGCTCATGCACCTCATATCGTGACAAATAGAATAAAAACCGGTATCTTAAATATAATGTATAAAAGCTCCTTAAAAATAAAAACTAAGAAAAAGGAGGCATTATGAAAAAGATTACATTGATTTTGCTGCTATCTGTTCTGCTGGCTGCAGGGTGCAGATATTCCATATCAAGCATAACTCAAATCGAAGCCGTCAACACAATGAATGGTGAAAAAACGGTCATATCCAAAGACAGCGATGATGCAAAGCAAGTGATTGACGCTTTGAACAAAATAGATAAGGTTGACAGGGACACTTCAAAAATGTTTCCCTACCAGATAAATGTGGTAACATCAAGGGGAGATGACTTCTACACCCTTTATTTTGATACCGAAAATAAGGCAGCCTATGTTCAAAAGGGCGAAAAGGTGTACAAAGTAAGGGATAAGGAGGCAAGGTCCTTGTTTTTGAATCAGATTTTTTCTTATGTATATGTTGATGATACCATTTACGACGCCGGCCTAAAGGTAAACGGCGAGGAAAAGGTTGCGGAAATAAGGTATGACTGGACATACAAGGACATCGACGGTCACTATGTCAAGAAGGAAGGGCTGCTTCAAACTTCCGATGAAAGAGAAAAAGCAGTCAGTCTAGCAGACGGGGACGTGGTGGAGCTGTGGCTGGAGGAAAAGCCGGACAGTCAGGTAACTAGGATTTATAAGGACGGAACCCTGGTGGCTGCAGGAAACAGCATAAATGACGTATTGGCAAAGGCAGTTTCTGACGGCGAATATTATGTGGAATGCCAGTCCCAGTGGCTCATGAAAACAGGATCGGAAAGTTTCGGAAGCCAGACAGTCAGTTTTTTTGCTCAGGTGGATCGACCGGTGGGATTGTCTGTGGTAACGAAGGAAAATTACCCGGGCAATATTCTTCTTTTGTACATAGACAACCTGAATGAAGGAGAGACAGTTGACATCAGTACGAAGGCCGTAAAGACAGGCACAGAGACGTATGTTTACAAGGACAGAACCATCTGCATATTACCCATCGATATTAATGCATCAGCCCAGGATTATGATATTACGGCTGTAATAAACAAGGGTAAAAACAACGAATACACGGTGGGAGGAAAGTTCACGGTAAAAGGCAAGAGCTTCAAGACACAGTACCTTACCGTATCGGAAGAGATGAATCAGACAAACAACGACAATGCAGCCATCCTTGAATTTGCGGAGCTTGTGAAGCCTGCCAGAAGCGTGTCATCAAATGAAAAGCTGTGGGAAGGAACGTTTTTGATGCCTGTTGCAGGTGAGCTTACAACTGACTTTGCCGAAATCAGATATGTGAACAACGAAATGTCATCCTCCAGGCATTCAGGTCTGGATCTGGCGGCAGACAAGGGTACGCCTGTTGCTGCTCCTAACAGCGGCATAGTGGTTTTTGCCATGGAAGGGCTTCTTTCACCGGGCAATACCGTGGTTATAGACCACGGGATGGGATTATTCACATCCTACTACCATCTGGACACCATTGAAGTAGAGAAAGGACAGAAAGTAGTTAAGGGAGATATCATAGGGACAGTGGGAACAACGGGATTCTCCACAGGACCGCACCTTCATTACGCTGTGAGCATTTACAACACTTATGTAAATCCTTATCAGACCCTAAGCGGCATAATTGATTAATTGAGCTGAAAAATGTTTACCTGAATCTAAAAGTGGTATATAATTAATATGGTGCCATAAAGGAGGATATTATGGAATATATAGGATGGGCATGGCTTTTGACAATGGCCGCATGTGTCATTATAGAAGCCCTAACGCTTGGTCTCACGACCATATGGTTTGCAGCCGGTGCTCTTGCAGCATGGCTGATTCACTTTACGGGAGTAGGAATAGAAGTGCAGGTGGTTGTTTTTCTCGCAGTATCCCTTTTAACCCTGTTCCTGACAAGACCGGTGGCAGTGAAACACCTTAAGGTCGGAAAGATAAAGACCAATGCAGAGAGCCTCATAGGTGAGCACGTGAAGGTTGAATCCGAGATAAACAACATTAACAACGAGGGAACCGTCAAGGCAAGAGGTCAGGTATGGTCTGCAAAAAGCCAGGACGGAGATATAATCCAAAAGGATGAAATTGTTGTTGTAAAGGACATCGTCGGAGTAAAACTCATAGTGAAAAGAAAATAAATGGAGGTAAAGGATGGAATATTTAGGTTTTATATTTTTACTGTTTGTTGTGATAGTAGTTATCGCTACAAGCATCAGAATAGTTCCGCAGGCCAATGCATATGTTATAGAGCGCTTGGGAGCATATCAATCAACATGGGGCGTGGGAATTCACATAAAGATGCCTCTCATAGACAAGGTAGCGAAGAAAATCACGCTGAAGGAACAGGTTTTTGATTTTCCGCCGCAGCCTGTTATAACAAAGGATAATGTAACAATGCAGATAGACACGGTAATATTTTTCCAGGTTACTGACCCCAAGCTGTATACTTATGGTGTTGTAAATCCCATAATGGCAATTGAAAACCTGTCGGCTACAACGCTTCGTAACATCATAGGTGACTTGGAGCTGGATCAGACGCTCACTTCAAGAGAAATCATAAACACCAAGATGAGGGTTGTGCTGGATGAGGCAACGGACCCATGGGGAATAAAAATAAACAGGGTTGAGCTGAAGAACATAATTCCGCCGAAAGAAATCCAGAATGCCATGGAAAAACAAATGAAGGCAGAAAGAGAAAAGAGGGAATCAATCCTCAAGGCAGAAGGCGAAAAAAATGCAGCAATTCTTGTGGCAGAAGGCAAGAAGGAATCTGCCATTCTTGAAGCAGAGGGCCAGAAGCAGTCTGCAATTTTAAGGGCAGAGGCCAAGAAGGAAGCTACAATCAGAGAAGCCGAAGGTGAGGCAGAAGCAATTCTTAACGTTCAAAAGGCAACAGCGGAAGGTATAAAGATGATAAGAGAGGCTGCTCCATCTAAGGAAGTACTGACTCTTCGAAGCTTCGAATCCTTCGAAAAGGCCGCTAACGGACAGGCAACGAAGATAATTATACCTTCGGAAGTTCAGTCCCTGGCAGGACTTGCATCCGCACTGAAGGAAACCATAAAGGATTAATAGACAACAAACAAAAAACGCGCCCGAGGGCGCGTTAATTTTATACCTAACGCAGTATGTTCTTGGAAAATGTGATTCTGCTTCTGTTTTGTATGAACTTATCCGATATTATGGCCTGTACTGCCAGTGTTACACCGACAGCTGCAACCAGGTCTCCGATGCTCACAAGAGAAAGACTTCCTATGGGAATTATGTTTCCCAGAAAACTAAGACGCGCACCTTCGGCAGCTGTGAAGAAAACCACCTTTCCCCCCAGAAGAAGCTCATAAATCTCCGCTCCGTATATTTTTGCTGCAGCATCGGCAGCCAGGGGAAACTTAAATCCGTTTGCAAGAAATACAACCAGGTTCAGTGCAAGTCCCGCAAGGGGAACAAACATGAATTTCATGTTTATGTTCAAAAGCAGAAATACCAGCGTCAAAACAAATGAAGCAAGCAGAAATCCTGCATACAAAAATGAACTGTAGTCGTAAAGTCCCAGATTCATTATTATTATACCCAGGTAAAACAAAGCGGAAGCATAAATGAGCGGCCGGCCGCTAAAGTTAACGTATGCCAGTCGGGATATCCTTCCTCTTCTTGCTATACCAATCAAAACACCTAAAATCAATGCTTCAAAAAACATTTTTCCCTCCAAGGTATGTATACAATAATTCTACAATATATATCCGATTATATCAACTTTTATTTGAACAAAATTGCAGGATGTATTGAAACTGCATATAATAAATGAATTGACTGGCTATAATATATATGATATTATTTTTCACATAATAGGCAGATTCTACATAATAGCGGAGTTGCGGAGCAACTTTTTAATATAATAAGAAAGTTCTCTTTCTTATTATATTAAAAACGAGGATTGCAAAGGACGGGACGTCCTTGCCGTCAAGGGGGGTGCTCAGCAAAAATGCGAAAGCAGTTTTGCGCCGAAGGGGGACATAGGTCCCCATAGCGGAGTTGCGGAGCAACTTTTTAATATTTGTTACATTATAGGAGGTTATCAATTTGTTTGAGGAAGGCTCGGTTTTGGGTCCGTTGTTTTTACAGGTCATATTGATTTTTGTAAATGCTGTTTTTGCTTCGGCAGAAATTGCAGTTATTTCCATGAATGACAACAGAATGGCAAAAATGGCAGCAGAAGGGGATAAACGAGCCATCAGGCTCAGCATACTCACTTTGCAGCCCTCACAGTTTCTGTCCATAATTCAGGTGGGAATTACGCTTGCCGGATTCTTTGGAAGTGCTTTCGCTGCTGATAACTTTGCAAGCAGGCTGACCGGATTTTTGATAGGCACAGGAGTGGGCATTCCTGCTTCTACCTTGAATACAATATCGGTCATTGTAATAACATTGATATTGTCATATTTCACCCTTGTGTTCGGAGAACTGGTGCCAAAGAGGGTTGCCATGAACAATGCGGAAAAGATGGCCCTGTTCATGTCAGGACTGCTGTACTTCATATCTAAGGTGTTTAAACCGCTGGTCTGGCTGCTTACGGCTTCTACAAACGGAGTGCTGAGGCTGTTGGGCATAGATCCCAATGCAGGAGATGAGGAAGTTACAGAGGAAGACATCAGGATGATGGTGGATGTGGGAAGCGAAAAGGGCTCCATCAACATCAGTGAAAAGGAAATGATTCAAAACATATTCGAGTTTGACAACAAGACGGCAGAAGAAGTAATGACTCACAGGACAGAGGTCAATATTCTGTGGCTTGATGAAGACGATGAGGAGTGGGAGCAGAAGATAATCGAGAGCAGACACTCCAGGTACCCGGTCTGTGACGGAAGCGCCGACAACGTGCTGGGAGTTTTGAACGTTAAGGATTATTTCAGGCTTAAGGACAAATCCAGACAAAATGTCATGGACAAGGCCATAAAGCCGGCATACTATGTTCCGGAAACAGTGAGAACCGACGTAATGTTTCAGAACATGAAAAAAACAAGAAACCATTTTGCTGTTGTGTTTGACGAGTACGGCGGAATGAGCGGAATAATAACCATGGATGATCTGATAGAGCAGATTGTGGGCAGCTTTGACGACGACTACCTGCCGCCGGAAGAGCCAACCATTGAAAAGATAGATGAGGATACCTGGAAAATAAAGGGATCTGCATATCTTGACCACGTATCAAGGGAGCTTGGAATAAGTCTTCCCGATGAAGATTTTGACACCTTTGGCGGGCTTGTTTTCGGAGTGCTGGGCATAATACCGGAGGATGGAAGCACACTTGAGCTTGAAGAATACGGTCTTCTCATCAAAATAACGGAAATAAAGGGCAGAAGGCTTGAAACTGCCATTGTGTACAAGAATCAAGACACAGCGGATTATGTGGATTAATACAGAAAAATTTAAGCTAAGTCTTGTATTATTATAATACAAGGAGGAATTATGAGCTATTTGATAAATAAATTGTTGGTGCTGCCCGGCATTCTGCTGGGAATTTCAATACATGAATTTTCTCACGGCTATGCGGCAGTCAAAATGGGGGATGACACTCCCTTAATGCAGGGGAGACTTACGTTAAACCCGTTGAAGCATCTGGACCCAATGGGATTCATGTGTTTGCTTCTTTTCGGCTTCGGCTGGGCCAAGCCGGTTATGATAAACTCAAGAAACTTCAAAAATCCACGGAGAGATGATGCCATAGTGTCTATTGCAGGACCGCTGGCTAACTTTTTGACCGCATTTTTGTTTGTGCTGCTGCTCAAGGCTGCCGACATGTTTCTTCCATATTCCCAGCTTGGGCAGATAATCTGGGAAGTGCTCCAGAACACGGTTGTGATAAATCTGGTTTTGATGATATTCAACCTTATACCGCTGCCGCCCCTAGACGGACACCACATTCTGGGAAGCTTGGGAGGAGCAAGGGTATGGAACTTCTACTACAGGTATTACGACCACCTGAGGTTTGCAATGCTTCTTCTGATAGTTTTTAACGGCGTGAGCCTGATAATAAGCCCCATCATCAGCGTTGTTTACAATATGTTGATTACTCTGGTGTTCTAGGAAGGTTTCTATGGAAGAAAAAAATGAACTTAGAAAGAAAATACTTGCGTTAAGAAATTCCATGGACAAGGATGAAGCAGAGGAAAAAAGCTCCATCATCATGGAAAAACTTACGCAGACAGAAGAATACAACCAAAGCAGGGTTGTCTTTGTTTACATGGACTTCAACAACGAAGTTAAAACCATGCCTCTCATTGAAAGGATGCTGTCGGAGAAAAAGAAGGTTGTGATACCTTACACAGACACGGTGAACACTGTCATCATTCCGTCGGAGCTTAAGAGCACGGATGATGATCTTGTTCTCAGCAAATTCGGTTACCTGGAGCCTGTTCTTGAAAAAATAAGGCCGGTAGAACCGGAGGAGTTCGATTTGGTCGTTGTGCCCGGCGTGGTGTTTGACAGGAAGTTAAACCGCATCGGCTTCGGAAAGGGGTATTACGACAGGATACTGGCAAAGCTCAAAAAATCTGCAAAGGCTTTGGCCGTTGCCTATGACTTCCAGGTTCTTGATGAAGTCCCAAGCGAAGACTATGATGTGAAGATGGATATGATAATTACGGAAAAGAACATATACACCAATTAATAATTAAGAGTTAAGAATTAAATGTAAAAATCAGGCTTTGCCTGATTTTTATTTTTTACCTTGCTATGGTTATTACATATACCTTATCTGCGCCGCCCTGTTTCAGAACCTTTGAACATTCGTCAGCGGTGGAGCCTGTGGTGAATACGTCATCCACCAGAAGAACAGTCTTCTCTTTGAGCAAATCAGCCATTTTTTCGTTTTTAAGAGAAAAGGCGTCTTCCATGTTTGCTCTTCTTTCTTCCCGTGACATTTCGCTTTGCTTAGGAGTTTTTCTGATCCTTCTGAGCACCTCAGCCATGGGGATTGAAAAATCTCTTGAAATGTATGAGGCCACGAGTTTGGACTGGTTGAAGCCTCTCTTTCTCATTTTAGAGCGGTGCAGGGGAACCGGCACAATCAGGTCGAAGTCTGTGTAGCAAATGCTTTTCATGTAGCCGGCAAGGCTTTTTCCAAAAAATTTGTAGAAGTACGGCTTGTTATGGTACTTGAACATGTATATGCCTTTCTTTATCAAACCTTCATAGCAAAAGGGGGACCTGCACATTTCAAAGTTCCAGCTGCTCAAGCGGCAGTCGGTGCACAGTCCTGCCGGTGAGTCCGGTTCCACCGGCTTCGAGCACCTGAGGCACACGGGCGGAACGATTCTTCTCACATTCTTTTCGCAGTCAGCACATATGTATCGGTCCTGTATTTCTTCATCGTAAGTGCCGCAGAAGAAACACGTGTTCTTTTCGGGATACAAAATTTCAAGCAGTGACTCGAAATATGATTTCATTTTATTCCAGGAAGCCTCCTGACAGCATGGCGTTCATTTCCACCGCATTTCTCAGTCTGTAATCCAGGGCCGAAAAGCGCCTGTCAATTTTGTTGTTGTTTACCATGTCGCGCATGTATTTTTCTATGCCCACAAGAACCACCATCTTCTTAGCCCGAGTTATGGCAGTGTAAAAAAGGTTCCTTGTGAGCAGCATGGGCGGGCCCCATACCATGGGCATGATCACCACGGGAAATTCACTTCCCTGGCTTTTATGCACGGTGGTGGCATAGGCCAGTATCAGCTCGTCAAGCTGGCTGAATGGATAGCCGACTTCCTTATCATCGTCGAACTGCACGTAGAGCATCTGTTCAGTTTCGTTGATGAACATGATGTAACCTATGTCTCCGTTGTAAATGCCTTCACCTGTTATTTCACGTCCGTCTCCACCATGAATAACCCATTCCGCCTGATAGTTGTTCTTCACCTGCATCACCTTGTCACCCACACGGAAAATGTACTTTCCGAAGGCTTTTTCCTTCTTGAGCCTTGAAGGAGGGTTTACTGCAGCCTGAAGGTGTCTGTTCAGCTCAATGACTCCAACTTCTCCCTTTTTCATGGGAGAGAGAACCTGTATGTCCCTTAAGGGGTTGTAGCCGTATTTTTGCGGAAGCCGGCTGTCATATAGCTCAACAATCAGATGGATCAGGTCCTCGTTTCGTATTTCCCTTATGAAGAAAAAGTCTGTATCCTTTTTGTTGTAAACAGGCATAGCCCCCTTGTTTATGAGGTGGGCGTTCTGGACTATCATGCTTCCTTCTGACTGCCTGAATATGGTGTCCAGGCGAATTGTCTTGATGGTGCTGCTTGCAATGATGTCTCCCAGTACGTTGCCTGCTCCAACCGAAGGAAGCTGGTCAACGTCGCCTACAAGTATAAGTCGCGTTCCTCTTCTTACAGCTTTCAGAAGGTTGTTCATGAGCAGTATGTCAACCATGGAAACCTCATCGACTATCACAGCGTCGCAGTCAAGAGGCGATTCTTCGTTCTTGTTGAAGCTTAAGCTGCTGTCATCTTCACCATAGGCATATTCCAGCATTCTGTGGATGGTCTTTGCCTCCCTTCCGGAGGATTCGGTTATTCTTTTGGCTGCTCTTCCCGTTGGGGCACATAAGAGTACTTTCTTGAACATCTTTTCAAAAATCCTGATTATGGACAGGATTATGGTGGTCTTTCCCGTACCCGGCCCTCCTGTTATGACCGTTACGCCGTTGAGTATAGACTGAATCACAGCTTCACGCTGCATTTCCGTCAGCGTCACTGAGGATTCCTCCTGGGCTGATATCAGATGAGGCTCAATTTGGGACTCTTCCATGCCGAAGTCTGCAGAGGCAAGGTTTATGAGGTCTCTGCACACATTAACCTCGGCCATGTGGTAAGGAACGTAGTACACAACCTGTTCGTCGTATATTTTTTCTATGTGAATTTTGCCTGTAAAGGCCATGTTGCGCATTTCGTTTTCAACGCAGTCCGTATCAATGCCAAGTAGAGCCGTAATGCTGTTCAGTAGCATTGTGTAAGGAACGTAGGTGTGTCCTCTCTGGGCATGCTCAAACAGTGCATACCTGACCCCGGAAGTAATTCTGTAAGGCGAGGATCTTTCAACTCCCAGCGACGATGCTATCTTGTCAGCAAGCTTGAATCCTATGCCGTATATGTCTTCCGTAAGCCGGTATGGGTTTTCGGTAATTGCTCCTATGGTGCTTTTTCCGTACTGCTTGTAGATTTTCACACTGTAGCTGGTGCTGATGTCATGGCTCTGCAGAAACATCATGATTTCCTTGATGTCCGACTGTTCTGCAAAGCTTTTGGCAATGAGCTCTGCCTTTTTCTCTCCGATGCCTTCAACCTCCGTGAGTCTTTCCGGATTCTTCTGAATTATGGAGAACGTGTCTTCCTTGAAGACTTCGACTATTTTTTTTGCTGTATATTTTCCTATTCCCTTTATCAGGCCTGAGGAAAGGTAGTTTTCTATCTGGTTAAGGCTTGACGGCAGTATCGTGCTGTACATGTCAACCTGAAACTGTTCGCCGTACTTTGGATGCTTGACCTTCTTGCCGTATGCCTCTATGGTTTCGCTGGTTATGTCGGAATTGAAAATTCCTGTTACTGTGACCACGTCGCTGTCTGATTCCAGAAGCGCTACGGTGTAGCCGTTCTCGTCGTTTCGGTAAATTGTCTCGATAATGGTGCCCTTAAGTGTTTCCATCCTCAGCTCCTTTGTTTAACTTACAGAATTATATCATATAATGGAAACATATGAAACAAAAACAGCATTGCAAAGTAAAGTTGCCGCAAATTTTTCTTTAAAATAGAAATGAACTGTGGTAAACTAAGACAGCGTAGAATGCAAAAATTTAGGAAAAATAAACATTTGTGTGCGATAATATATCCGTCTGTTACGGTTAAATGAACGTATGATAATATAATAAATATTATTTGCAAGAAAGGATTTACTATGTCTAAGGAAAATTTCGTCAAAGGTGCTGCGATTTTAAGCATCGCAGGATTGCTGGTAAAAATACTGGGAGCCATTTACAGGATTCCGCTCACCAACCTTATCGGTACGGAAGGAATAGGCTATTACCAGCCAGCTTACAACATTTACAACCTGTTGCTGACGGTGTCGCTTGCAGGATTCCCCACAGCAATAGCAAAAATAGTTTCTGAAAAAAGAGCTCTTCAAAATTATGAGGGAGCATACCAGGTATACAAGGTATCACGCTGGGGACTGTTCCTCATAGGTCTGGTATCTTCGTTGCTCGTACTTGTGTTTGCAAGAAGCCTCGTTACATTTCTTGGTTTCCCCGGATCATATTACTCCATGATAGCACTGGTTCCTGCATTGTTTGCCGTGCCTCTTCTGTCTGCATACAGGGGATTTTTCCAGGGAACACAGAATATGATGCCCATAGCCCTGTCTCAGATAATCGAGCAGGTTTTCAGGGTGGCTGTCGGTTTGTACCTGGCATACGCATTGGTGGGCAGGGGGCTTGAGGAAGCGGCAGCAGGAGCAACATTCGGAGCATCAGCCGGAGGAGTTGCGGCGCTGATACTTATTTACATCATGTTTTTTATGAGCAGAAAAAGCATCAAGGAAGAGATTCAGCTTTCATCCCATAACAAGTCGGAACCTGTATGGGACATAGTAAAAAATCTTCTGTACATAGCGGTTCCCATTACAATCGGTGCATCAATAGCGCCATTGATGGGAATGATAGATTCATACATAGTTTCAAACAGACTCAGTGCCATAGGCTACACAAGCTTGGAAATTGTTGACATGTACGGAGAGTTAAGCGGCACAGCCCAGACACTCATCAACTTTCCGCAGGTTTTCTCAACTGCAGTTGCAATGAGCCTTGTGCCTGTTATAACAGAAACATTCACAAGAAAACAGTATAACAAGCTGAACGATACTGCTAATGCAGGAGTGAAGATAGCAATGATAATCGGTCTTCCCTGCGGCATTGGCCTGTTCATGCTTGCAGAGCCGATAATAGCATTGTTGTATCCATCAATCGGTCCTGCAAAGCATGCAAGCTCAGGCGCTCTTCTTGAAATAATGGCAATAAGCGTGATATTTCTCACTCTGGTTCAGTCCTTTACGGCAATACTGCAGTCTGTAAACAAACAGTTCCACCCGGTCAAGAACCTGGCCGTGGGATTGGTTGTAAAAGTTGTCTTTTCCTATATACTGATAGGAATGCCTTCCATCAATATAAGAGGAGCTGCATTCAGCACCACGGTGTCATACTTGGCTGTTGCCATGCTGAACCTCAAAGACATAAACTTGAATTCCGGCATCAGGATCAACCTTGTGAAGGTCACTGCAAGGCCGCTGCTTTCGTCAGCTGCCATGGGTGCTGTTGTGTGGGGTTCCTTCAGAGTTATCAGAGCAGTAGTCGGAAGCCGAAACCTTGCGACGCTGGGGTCCATTGCGGCGGCAGTGGCAGTGTACGTGGTGTGTTTGTTCCTTACAGGAGCCATAACAAAGGAAGACCTTGAATTAATACCAAAGGGAGAAAAACTAAGGAGATTTGTGAGGAAGTAACATGAATACAGTTCAAATCATAGGATTGGGAGCCGGAAGCAAGGAAGATCTTACGCTGAAAGCGTACGAGGCAATCTGTGAAAATATACCCACATTTGTTCGTACCGACAGGCATCCCATAGTAAACGAGTTAAGAAAAGAAAAAGAGATAGTGAGTTTTGATGACTATTTTGAAAAGTACCAGTCCTTTGAGGAAGTTTACGAAAAGATAACCGAAAGGGTGGCGGAGCTTGCAAAGGAGCACGGCATGATAAACTACTGCACTGCCGGAAGTCCGTACTACGGCGATATAGTAACAAAAAAACTCGCTGATGAATATAAAGACGAAATAAATACAATAATAATTGATGGAATAAGCTTTCTTGATAAGTGTATGAAGCTGTCCGGGTATTCAGACTACAAATCTATAGCAGTTCTGGACTGCCTGGAGGCCGATGAGTTTTCCTTTGACATAAATTCGTTCAATGTGGTCACACAGGTTTATGATGAGGAGATGGCTTCGCAGCTTAAATTGAAACTAATGGAATCATATCCTGATGCTTCCGGCGTGCTCATAATCGATGTATTGGAAGAAAATGTTAAAAAAATACCTCTTTTTATGCTCGATCAAGAAAAAAATTACGGATTTTCAACATATATTTGCATTCTACCTATTGAAATTTCTGAAAACACAGTGTATAATATAAATAATCTGTGCAGGATAGTCAAGGTGCTCAGAGGCCCGGACGGATGTCCGTGGGATAAAAAACAGACACATAATTCCATTAGACAGCATGTGATTGAAGAAGCATATGAAGTGGTGGATGCAATCGACAACGACGATATAGACAACTTGGTTGAGGAGTTGGGCGATTTGCTGTTTCAGGTGGTTTTCCACGCAGAGCTTGCAAGCGAGGAAGGATATTTCAACATTAACGACATACTGACCAACGTTTGCACGAAAATGTATTCCAGACATCCTCATGTGTTTGGAGACCTAAAGGCATCAAATGCCGAAGAGGCTCTTGAAAGCTGGGAAGCATCCAAGAAAAAAGAAAAGAACCTGAGTACTTATACCGATAACCTGAAAAATGTTCCCAAGGCGTTGTCACCGCTGAGCAGAAGCTACAAGATACAAAAAAGAGCTGCAGAAGTGGGTTTTGACTGGCCCGACAAGGAAGGAGCAATCCTTAAGATCAGGGAAGAGCTCGAAGAGTTCATTGAAGAATACGACAAGAATGATATGAACAAAATGGAAGCTGAATTTGGGGATTTGTTGTTTGCCTTGGTTAACCTTTCCCGGTTTATAAAAATAAATCCGGATGTGGCATTGAACAGGACAATTAACAAGTTCATCGACAGGTTTGAATATATTGAGAAAAACGCTACAAAAGACTTAAAACATATGACTCTGAAAGAAATGGATGAGCTATGGGAAGAATCAAAGTTCCAATAGGAATTTAGATAAAATAAACAAACTACATTTTTTTTAAGGAGGGTTTTTTATGAATAAAGCTGATTTAATTGCTAGTGTTGCAGAGAAAACTGGATTTACAAAGAAAGATGCAGAAAAAGCATTAAATGGTTTCATGGAGACAATAAAAGAAGAACTAGTAGCAGGCGGCAAAGTTCAATTAGTAGGATTTGGAACTTTTGAAGTTAGAGACAGAAAAGAAAGACAAGGAAGAAATCCTAGAAATCCTGGCGAAACAATTGACATACCAGCATCAAAGGCTCCAGTATTCAAAGCAGGAAAATCATTGAAAGAAGCTGTAAACTAATTTAGAAATTAATATTAACAATATTTAAAAGCCGTTCATACGGCTTTTTTCTATGAGTGCAGCAACTTTTTATATGTTGACAAACGTCAAAACATAAACGTATAATTGGAAATACAGGAAGTACAAATACCAGGAGGAAGTATGTGGGAAGTTTTAGAGGAAACAATTGTTGATTCACTTAAAATACTGCCCTTTTTGTTTGCAGCATATCTGGCAATAGAATATATAGAGCACAAGTCTTCCGAGAAGCTTGTGAGGGGACTTCGAAGATTCGGAGTTTTCGGAGGAGCCTTGCTTGGAACCGTGCCGCAGTGCGGATTTTCCGTGGCAGCGTCCAACCTTTACGCAGGAAAAATCATAACAACCGGAACACTCATAGCGGTGTTCATATCAACATCGGACGAAGCAATTCCGGTGATGTTGTCCAATCCGGGCAACTTAAGCCTGATTTTGAAATTAATATCTGTGAAGGTAGCCGTTGCTCTGGTGGCAGGGCTGTTTGCAGATTTCATATTGAATAGATTTTTCAATGGCAGCAGGAACAAGGACTGGGAAAGGTCACAGGCTCTCCACAACATGTGCGAACACGAGCATTGCGGTTGTGAAAGCCATGGCATTCTAAAGCCTGCAATCAGGCACACACTTAACATTTTTGCATTCATGACAGTCACAACGCTGGTATTGAACGCAGCCATAGCGTTCATAGGGCAAGACAATCTGTCGAGGGTTCTTCTGACCGACAGCCTGCTGCAGCCTGCACTGGCTGCTTTAATAGGGTTTATCCCAAACTGCGCAGCTTCTGTAATTCTCACGCAGCTGTTTATAGAAGGAAGCTTAAGCTTCGGCTCCGTGGTTGCAGGCCTGTCTACCGGAGCCGGAATCGGACTGGTGGTGCTGTTCAGGGTAAACGAAGACATGAATGACAATCTGAAGATAATTTTATACATATATGCTGCATCGGTTTTGGCAGGAACGCTTATTCAATTGTTCATGTAAATAAAAACGGAGAATATTCTAAGAAGATTCTCCGTTTTTTATTCTAATTATAGTATTTCTGTTACTTCGCCTTTGAGGAACCAAGGTAAGCTTCCTTGACCCTCTCGTCCTGCAGCAGCGTAAGCCCCTTGCCTTCCATTGTGATGTTGCCTGTTTCAAGAACGTAGCCGTAATCTGCAACCTTGAGAGCCTTGTTGGCATTTTGCTCTATTAGGAGTATGGTTGTTCCTTGCTTGTTTATTTCCTTAATGATGTCAAATATTCCGTTTACAATGAGTGGTGCAAGCCCCAGTGACGGTTCATCCATCATAATGAGCTTCGGTTTTGCCATGAGGGCCCTTCCAACAGCCAGCATCTGCTGCTCGCCGCCTGACAGCGTTCCGGCAAACTGCCACGCTCTTTCTTTCAGCCTTGGAAACAAATCGTAAACTCTCTGTATGTTTTCTTCGATTCCTTCCTTTTGAAGGTATGCGCCGATTTTCAGGTTTTCAAGAACCGTGAGGTTAGCAAACACCCTTCTGCCTTCAGGAACAAGCGTGATTCCTTTTGCTACGATATCGATGGTGTCCTTTCCAAGGATATTTTCACCCTGGAAGGTTATTTCACCCTGGCTTGCCTTCACAAGTCCGGCTATAGCCCTTAGAGTTGTGCTCTTTCCGGCTCCGTTAGCTCCTATCAGGGTCACTATTGATTTTTCCGGCACGTTGATGCTAATGCCCTTTACTGCGGAAATACCGCCGTAGTTTACATGCAGGTTGTTAATTTTCAGCATCTTCTTCCACCCCCAGATAAGCTTCTATTACTCTCGGGTTGTTCTTTACCTCGCTGGGAGTACCCGCTGCAATAAGCTGTCCAAAGTCCAGCACATATATTTTGTCGGATATCTGCATTACCAGATCCATGTGGTGTTCAATCATGAATATGGTAAGGTTGAACTCATCCCTTATGGTGTGGATGAATGAAGAAAGCTCCATGGTCTCATGTGGATTCATCCCGGCGGCAGGTTCATCCAGCAGCAAAAGATTTGCATCCGTCGCCAGTGCTCTGGCTATCTCAAGCTTTCTCTGTTCGCCGTAGGGAAGAGAGTTGGCCACTTCGTTTTTCAGCCTCAAAAGGCCCAGCTTGTCAAGAAGCATCTCAGATTTTTCTCTCATTCGTCTTTCCTCGGCTTTTGACCAGGGAAGTCGCAGGGCGCTTGATATGAAGTTGCTCTTCACATGCAGATGGTTTGCAATGAGTATGTTGTCCAAGACTGTAAGGTTCTTGAAAAGCCTTATGTTCTGGAATGTTCTTGCAATACCCTTTGCAGCTATTTTGTCGGGAGTCAGTCCCGTGATTATTTCATCGTTGAAGTACACATTTCCTCTGGTGGGCTGGTATACGCCCGTTATTACGTTGAAGGCAGTGGTCTTTCCTGCACCGTTTGGTCCAATGAGGGCCTGTATGTGACCTTTTTCAACCTCAATGTTCAGGTTGTTCACTGCTACGACGCCGCCGAACTGCATTACGACATTTTCTACTTTCAGAACGCTCATTATGATGCACCTCCTTCTTTGGTCTTATTAGTGGGAGGTTTTTTCTTAAACAGATTACCTACCATTTTCCAGGACAGTTCTTTCTGCCCCAGCAGGCCGTTTCTGAAGAACAGTACCAGTATCATGAGAAGACCCGAGAATATTACCATACGGAAGCCTGCCCTGAAAATTGCAACATTGTATCCGAACAGCTGCAGCGGCTCATCGAAAAATCTCAGAAGCTCAAGCCCTACGGTAACAACGAATGACGCTATGACAGTTCCGGAGATGCTTCCCATTCCGCCAAGCACTATGATGAGCAGGAAGTTGTACGTCATGGTGAAGTAGAACTGTTTGGGGTCAACCGTTCCAAGTAAAGATGCCAGTAGTCCTCCTCCTATGCCTGCGAAGAAGGCTCCGATTGCAAAGGACATGACCTTGTGTTTGAACAGATTTATGCCCATGGCTTCAGCTGCTATCTCGTCTTCCCTTATGGCCTTGAAGGCCCTTCCATAGCTGGAGTTAATGAGAAGAACAATGAAAATCACTGACAGGATCATAACTCCGAAGAAAACCCACATGGTTGGCATCTTGGGAATGCTTTTTATTCCCAGCGCGCCGTTGGTTATGGACTTCAGGTTGGTGAAAATTATACGGATAATTTCTGAAAAACCCAGTGTTGCTATGGCCAGATAATCGCTCTTGAGCCTTAATACAGGAAGACCGATAAGAACTGCAACCAGAGCTGCCATAAGTCCTCCCAGAATCAACGCAACGGGGAACGGAAGGTGAATGGCTGCCAGCACAGGATTTTGCGGTACGACGTAAAATATTGCCTTTCTGGCTTCCAGGGGAACAGTGAATATTGCCACGCTGTAAGCTCCTATAGCCATGAAGCCTGCCTGCCCAAGAGAAAAAAGACCGGTAAAGCCGTTAACCAGGTTCATGGAGACGCTGACGATGGCGTATATTGCCGCAAGGTTAAGCACACGGCGCACATAGTCGTCACCGATGACGTCAGTGTCCAAAAGCACTATGAATGCTGCAAAAATAACTGCAAGCATCAGATTCTTCATTAAGTTGTTGGTTTTCTTGTTTTCTATCATACTTTATCAGTCACCTTCTCTCCAAGAAGTCCCGTAGGCTTAACAATCAAAATAATTATTAGTATTATGAATGCTATGGCATCCCTGTATCCCGTAAGTAACGGCAGGAAGGACACAAGCATAATTTCAGCCATTCCCAATATAAATCCTCCAAGCACGGCTCCGGTAGTGTTTCCTATACCGCCGAGGACAGCTGCTATGAAGCACTTGAGTCCGGGCATTACGCCCATCAGCGGAATAACGGAAGGATACTTTGATCCCCACAGGATTGCTCCCACTGCCGCAAGAGAAGATCCTATGATAAACGTTGTGGATATTACCCTGTTGATGTTTATTCCCATGAGGCGTGCGGTTTCAAAATCCTTTGATACTGCTCTCATGGCCATTCCGATTTTAGTCTTGTTTGTGATGAACAAAACCACAAACAGAAGAAATATGGTTACTACGGGCGTAACCAACGTAACAACGGACAAGGACACGTCGCCTATGGTTATGGCCCTGGTCAGCAGCTTGATGTCCGGAAATCCCTTGGGCACTCCTGTGAACAGGTAGGTTGCAAGGTTTTCCAATAAAAAGGACACTCCTATTGCTGATATCATTATTGACATACGCGGTGCGTCGCGCAGCGGCTTGTACGCCGCTCTTTCTATGAGCACACCCAGTGCCACTGACGCTACTATTACTACAACGGCTGCTGCATACCACGGTAAACCGAAGTTTACCATGCTGAATACCATAAAGTATGCTGCCATCATGAATATATCGCCGTGGGCGAAATTTATGAGCCTTAAAATTCCGTAAACCATTGTGTAACCGATGGCCAGCAAAGCATATAGACTGCCTATGGATATACCGTTGGCCAGCTGCTGCATGAATACTTCAAAAGTCATACTTTTTCCTCCATATTTGTTGAATAATTGCAAAAGGGCGAACGAACAGTCCGCCCTGTAATTTCATTAAGCAATTATTTTACTTCTACTGTATCGATGTATACAAACTGACCGTCTTTTACTGTCTTGATAACAGCAATGTTCTTGTCTGCATCGCCTTCTTCAGTGAAGTTAATAACACCTGTAACACCTTCGAAATCCTTTGTTGCTGCCAGTGCGTCACGGATTGCGGTTCCGTCGGTTGAACCTGCGCGTTCGATGGCATCTCTTACCAGCAGATAAGCGTCATATCCCAAAGCTGCAACTGCAGGGATTATAGGCTCTTTACCTGCAAGCTCTGCCTTGTAGCCTTGTACAAAGGATTTAGCTTCTTCAGTGGCAGGGTCGTTTTCATCGAAGAATGTTGACAGTACAATACCTTCAGCATCTGCTCCGGCAACGTCTATAACTGCAGGGTTTTCCCAGGTGTCGCCGCCCATGATTAGGCCTTTAATTCCCAGTGCTCTTGCTTGTTTAATGATCAGCGGAGCTGTTGTTGCTGAGCTTGGTGCGAATATTACGTCAGGGTTTTTAGCCTTTATGTTTGTCAGGATTGCATTGAAGTCAGTGTCGTTAACCTGGAACTCTGAAACATCAACTATACTGTTCGGATCTCCTGTCAGTTCCTTGAAAGCGTCAATGAAGAAGTTTCCAAGACCAACTGAGTAATCGTCTCCGTTTTGCATGATTACGGCTGCTGTCTTAGCACCCTGCTGCAAAGCGTAGTTTGCCATTACCCTTCCCTGGAATGGATCCAGGAAGCAGGCACGGAAGTAGAATTCATTGCCCTGAGTAACCATCGGGTTTGTACAGGAAGCGCCCATTGCAGGAATCTTGGCATTTTTGATGATGTCGCCGGCAGCAATTGAAACACCTGAACCGTAGGAACCTATTATTGCTACAACCTTGTCCTTTTCGATAAGTCTTGTAACGGCAGTTGTTGCTTCGCCCTTATCACTTTTGTTATCAACGATTACAAGCTCGATTTTCTTTCCTAAAACTTCAGGATACATTTTGTTGGCGTACTTGATTCCATCAAGTTCCTGAAGTCCTCCGCCTCCGTTTTCACCTGTCAGTGGTTCGAAAACACCTATTTTAATAACGTCTGAGCCGCCTGAAGCAGCATCGCCGGTTGTTTTTGGTTCACTCTTTGTACAGCCCGTAAACAGTGAAAGCACCATAGCCAGGCACAAAAATAAAGACAATAATCTTTTCATAACTCTTCTCCTCTTATTTTATTTTATTTATAAAATATTTATGATTATACCACCGGAAAAGCTTTTTTGCAAGTTAATTTTCCGCTTTACGGACACAATATTCTTTGTTTTGCGTACAATGGACAAACATTGTTTTTAAAATTAAAACTTGCGATTTTTCTATTAATTTGCAAATTAAAAGAGGACTTCCTTTTATATATATATTAAAGGTTAGTCCTCTTTATGCTAATTGAATCTGGATGTCAGATCCAACACTCTTTCCTTGAGCTTTTCCTCAGATTGTTTTCTTTCAAGAGCGCTGTCTATGATGTCGGCCAGCTCGGTCATTTCTGCTTCCTTCATTCCCTTTGTTGTAACTGCAGGAGTTCCTATTCTCAGGCCGCTGGTTACAAACGGGCTTTGCGGGTCGTAAGGAATGGTGTTCTTGTTTGTGGTGATATGGATTTCATCCAGCATCTTTTCTGCTTCCTTGCCTGTGAGGTTCTTGTTTCTCAGGTCCACAAGCATCAGGTGGTTGTCTGTTCCTCCTGAAACTATCCTGAATCCCTTGTTCATGAGCTCAGTTGAAAGCACCTTGGCGTTGCTGATAATTTGCTGCTGGTAAGCTGCAAAGTCTGGTTCCATGGCTTCCTTGAAGCATGCAGCCTTGGCTGCTATGACGTGCATCAGCGGTCCGCCCTGTATTCCCGGGAATATTGCCTTGTCAATTTTCTGGGCAAACTCGCTCTTGCACAGTATCATTCCTCCCCTTGGACCTCTTAGAGTCTTGTGGGTGGTCGTAGTGACAAAATCTGCATATTCAACCGGATTAGGATGAAGCTTTGCTGCAATCAGACCTGCAATGTGAGCCATGTCAACCATAAAGTATGCACCCACCTCATCGGCTATTTCCCTGAATGCTTTGAAGTCAATGAATCTTGAATAAGCGCTTGCTCCGGCAACAATCATTTTCGGCTGTTCTTTCTTTGCTATTTCTCTTACCTGGTCATAATCAATGGTTTCTGTTTCCTTGTTGACTCCGTAGAAAACAACGTTGAAATATGCTCCTGACATGTTGACCGGGCTTCCGTGCGTAAGGTGTCCGCCATGGGATAAATCCATTCCCAGGATTTTGTCTCCGGGCTTAAGCACGGAAAAGTACACGCCGAAGTTGGCGTTGGAACCGGAGTGAGGCTGCACGTTGGCGTGGTCTGCACCGAAAATCTTTTTTGCTCTTTCCCTTGCAAGGTTTTCAACCTTGTCAACAAATTCGCAGCCGCCGTAATACCTTTTGCCCGGGTATCCTTCCGCATACTTGTTTGTAAGGTGGCTTCCCATAGCCTGCAAAACCGTTTCTGATACAAAGTTTTCCGAAGCTATGAGCTCGATGTTCTTGTTTTGTCTGTCTTTTTCTTCCATCATGGCACTGAACAGGTCAATGTCATTTTTTTCAATTAAGTTAAAATCCATATTTCCTCCTATACATATGTTCTTGGGAGTCTTCTGCTTAAGTTTGTCAAAACCTCATAAGAAATGGTGCCTCTCATGCTGGCAACATCCTCGGCTGTCATGGCTCCGTCAGTGCCGTCTCCGTACACTATGGCCACATCGCCAATCTGTGGATTATCCACCTGTGACAGGTCAACCATGAATTGGTCCATGCATACCTTTCCCAGGATTTGGCATTTAACCCCCTTGACAACTACATGGCCCTTGTTGGACAAAAGCCTGGAATAGCCGTCTGCGTATCCCAAAGGAATCGTACCCACAACTGTCGGTTTGTCGGTTTTGAACAGATGTCCGTAACCTATTCCTTCACCGGCTTGTAATGTCTTTACATTTGCAACCCTCGCCTTTAAGGTTGCGCATACCTGGAATTTATATTCATCCTTGTTTACTTCATCTGACGGATAAAATCCGTAAAGGATGATGCCGGGACGAACCATGTCGAAGTAATACTCCGGCATTTCTATTATGGTTGCGCTGTTGGCAATGTGCTTTACAGATATGTCTACATTTCTTTTTTCAAGCATGTTCATGAAGTCAAGGAACCTTCCTGCCTGCATGTGTGCTGTGGTCTTGTCTTTTTCGTCGGCTTTTGCCTGGTGCGAAAAGGCGCCAAGAAGCTGAATATTTTCCATCCTGGAGATTTCAGCCACTGTATCTGCATTTTCTTCGGTAGGAAGGAAACCAAGCCTGTTCATTCCGGTTTCGACCTTTATGTGAATCTTTGCAGACTTGTTGAGTTTTTTTGCTGTCTCATTTAGTTTCACAGCATGATCACGGTTATAGATAGTAAGTGTTATGTCGTTGTTGATGGCATCTTCATAATATTCCTCGTTGGTGTATCCCAGAACCAGAATGTCTTTACCATTTATTTCGCTACGAAGTTCCAGCGCTTCATCCATAACGGCAACAGCAAACATGTCAGCGCCGTTTTCAAGGTACATTTTAGACATTTCAATGGCTCCCAAACCGTAGCTGTCAGCTTTAACAACAGCGCATACCTTAACGTTCGGTCCAACGGCTCTTCTTACTTCCAGGAAGTTATGAATGGCCTTTTCTCTGTTTATTTCTATCCAGGCCGGTCTTAATTTTCCGTTCATTTACTAGTTTCCTCCTAAAATTTACTCATCAGTTAAATTATATCAAATAGCTGTTATTAAATCAATGCAGTCCGGCAAAATTGTATCTAAAAGTAACATTTTATCGAAAAAAATATTTACAACGACATCATTTTTTATTATTATATGGGAAGTAATCAAATTAAGGAGAAAGTATGAGCGTATTAGACGTAAGAAATGTAAGCCATGGCTTCGGAGCAAGATCAATTCTTGAGAATGTTTCATTCAGGCTGTTAAAGGGTGAGCATGTTGCTTTGATAGGAGCCAACGGCGAAGGGAAGTCTACATTTTTAAATATTATAATTGGAAAGCTGATGCCTGACGAAGGAACTGTGGAGTGGTCAAAGAGGGTCACTGTGGGATATCTTGACCAGCATTCAGCCCTGAAGCCGGGAACGACCATAAGAGAAAACCTGAGACTGGCATTTGACAGTTTGTTCAGGATGGAGGAGGAACTGCTGAAGCTCTACGAGGATATGGCCTATGCAGGCGACGAAGAGGTAGCAAGGATGATGGAGGATGCTGCTGATATTCAGACAATATTGGACAGCAGCGGATTTTACGTCATAGATTCCAAGATAGAGGAAGTTGCCAACGGCCTGGGACTTGTAGACATAGGACTGGACAGGGTTGTAGACGAGCTCAGCGGAGGACAGAGAACCAAGGTTCTTCTTACAAAGCTTCTTTTGCAGAACCCAACCATACTGCTGCTGGATGAGCCTACAAACTATCTGGATGAAAACCATATTTACTGGCTCACAAACTACCTGCAGAACTATGAAAATGCATTTATCCTCATATCCCACGACATTCCATTCATAAACAACGTGTGCAACATCATATATCACGTGGAAAACTGTTCGCTCACAAGATATGTGGGCAACTATGACGAGTTTACGCGCATATATGAGCTGAACAAGCAGAAGGAAGAAAGGGAATACGAGAAGCAGCAGAAGGAAATAGGAAAGCTTGAAGATTTCATAGCAAGAAACAAGGCCCGTGTTGCAACAAGGGGAATGGCAAACAGCCGAATGAAGCAGCTTGAGAAAATGGATATTCTGGAAAGGCCAAGAGACAAGCCGAAACCGTCATTCAGGTTCAAGGAAACTAAGGCCCCAAGCAGATTCCTTATCGATGCAAAGGATCTTGTTATCGGATACGACCATCCGCTGACAAAGCCCTTGAACTTCCAGGTTGAAAGAAACAAAAAAATTGCCCTGGTGGGAGTGAACGGTTTAGGAAAGTCAACGCTTCTGAAAACAATGCTGGGGATAATTCCTCCCATAAGCGGTTCAGTGACCTTTGGCGAAAATGTTGTTTACGGCTACTTCGAGCAGGAGGATTCAAAGAACAACTCCAGGACAGCGCTTGATGAGGTATGGAACGAATACCCGTCCCTGACCAACCATGAGGTGAGGCTGGAACTGGCCCGCTGCGGACTGACAACCGAAAACATAACAAGCATGATGAAGGTTCTGTCCGGAGGAGAAAATGCCAAGGTAAGGCTGTGCAAGATACTTCTGAAGGAACTTAATTTCCTGGTACTTGACGAGCCTACCAACCATCTTGACCCGGAAGCAAAGGACGAACTGGAAAAGGCCATAAGGGAGTTTAAGGGAACGGTGCTTCTTGTAAGCCACGAACCTTACTTCTATGAGAGTTTCATAACAGATGTGTGGAACATCGAAGACTTCACGACGAAAATCGTGTAAGGGCAATTAAGAATTAATAATTAAGAATGAAGAATTAAATGAAAAAACTAGGCTGTGCCTAGTTTTTTGTTATTCATTCTTAATTGAATATCAGGACCACGTCTATGATGCCGTCAAAGCCTCCGTACAGGTCGTAAAGCTGTGCTGTGGAGCCTGATTTGATGTCTGTTTTGGAGCCTGATTTGAAGTTTGTTATGTTTCCTGAACTGTCAAATGTGCAGATGTAAACCGATGCATCGGAGGAGTACTCCATGTAGGTTATTCCGTCTATGAGAAGCTGATTTGAATAAACCTGGGTTATCTTTATTTTTTCCGTTTCCGGGGTTAACCTATCAATGCTTGAAATAACTCCATTCACGATTACAGCCTTCACATATGTGTTCATTACCGATGACACTTTCAGACCTGCAGCCGAAGAGTTTGAAACAGAGAACACGTTGCCGTTGTTGAAGAACTGAACGTGGCTGGTGCTGCTGTCAATTTTGGTGACGCCTTTTATCATGCTGTAAATTGTTCCGTTGTAGCTTTGAGGTGTTTCAGGAGTAACTGTCACATAGCTTGTGGGCTTGATTCCCTTTGTGAGGTACAGTGCTTCTATGTGGCCTTTGTATCCGATTACCGCCTTGCCTTCCAGGTATGAATCGAGCTGGCTTTCTTCCAGCAGCTGGTACTTGTTGTTGCTCTCGTACACAATGTATGTGTCAGGAGAAATCCAGTAGCCGTTTGACAATGTGTGTGACTGGCTGCTGTAGCTGCTTGATACGTACTTTGCAGGCATTAGGCTTATGATTTTCAATGTGCCGCTTGTAACAGGGTCGAATTTCACAAAGTCGTTTGTTTTAATCAAAGATTGTTTAACCAGATCTGAACCTGATTCGTATACGCTGACTACGCTTGAGTTGTCTGCTAGCTGGTAGCTTTTTACGTTTCCCGATTCATCCATTATTTTTGCGGTTGCGCTGCCGTTGGTGCTGCCTGACGAGCTGAGGACTATTCCGAATGTTGACGGGAATTTTCCGTAGCTCAATATGTTAACCTTCATTATGTTGTTGTTTTTGTCAAGTATCAGGGTAACCCTGTCGTTCAGGGAGGCCTTTTCGGTGAAAATGAAGTTTTCGCCTGTCTTGTAGCTTATGCTGTTTACAGTGTAGTAAGTTGCATTGCCCATTGTTAAGGCTTCTGTGACTGTGCCGGTGGTCTGATTTCTCACCACATTCAGAGTCAAAGCCGTTGCTCTGTCAGATTCATTTGTCTCGTAAAAATAAACTACGTCATTTGTTCTGATGTCTGAAAGCATGGAAGCGTCACCGGTTATGTGAAGCTTGTTGTAATTGATGTCATAGGATGATGTGACCGGCAGTGATTTCCCTGCGAAATATCTGCTGCCTTCCTTGTACAGGTCGTTCCTTCCGATCACTTTCACGTCGGTTTCCTTGTAGGCAATTATGCCTATAACGTCACCGTTGAAGGAATCATCTTCGTATACAACCTTGATGCGGCTATTCTCAAGATTTGAGAAGCTGCCTTTCTTGCCGTTTATGACGATGGGTACTTCAGGAAGCTGAAAGGCCCTTACATTTCCGTAGTTGTCGGTTACAAAAATAACCCTGTTGGACAGCAAACTGGTTACTGTTCCGGAAAATTCATTGTGTCTAGGATTTGTTACGTACACTGTCTTTCCTGTGTTATCGTAGTACACATCCCATTTGTTGAAAAGATAGTCTGTATAGTCAAAGCTTTCTGTTTTAAGGTCGGTCAGTGTTATTTCCCTCGTTTTCACTTCACCAAGCTTCGACAAGAGTGTCTTGCCCGTTGAATATACGCTTTTGTTGTCTTTGGATGCAACAAGATTCATCTTCATGGCGTTGTAAAGCATGATGCTTATGTCTCTTCTGGATGCATATATCTTTGAAGTATCCACGTTTTCAAACAAATTCAGTTCTCTGGATTTTTCAAGGTAGTTTGTGGGCCAGCTGCCCTGAAGGGCTTCGTCGCTGTATCCCAGAAGCCTTACTATCATGGTGTAGGCCTCATCAAATTTGATTACGTTGTCGGGACCATAGGTTGTTGGAGATATACCCTTTACTATATTCAGAACGTTGGCCAGTTCAACATAGCTTTCAGCCCAGTGTCCGCGCATGTCTTCATAGACGGAGGTCATATTTTTTGAATATTCGTAGTATCCGGCTGCAACGGTCATAATTTTTGCCATCTCAGCACGGGTTACGGATTTGTCAGGCTTAAATGTTCCGTCAGGATATCCCTGAACAATACCGTAGCTTTGCAGCAAGCCTACAGCTTCCTCAAGGTGAGCATCCTTATTTATATCAGGAAAGCCAGATGCATATGCAGCTGCACCGAAGGCCAGTACCATAACCAATACTATCAACAATATTTTTTTCATTTCATTTTTTCACCCATTTTAGAATAAATTATTAATTATCAACATGTATGTATCTTCTGCCATATATTGCTTTTAAACAATAAAAAAATACTATAAAAATTACAGTATTTCTTATATCAATTATATTATAAAACAGACGTGGTAGTATTACAGTAACATTACAATGGGGCGTATTTTCCCTGATAGCTGCCCCTGTTTTTAAGTTCTCTGTCTATGTCTGAAAGTACCTTCAGCTTGTTAAGGGTCCACCTGGGTTCAATCAGATTGGATTTCTTCCCGTCGCCGGTTATTCTGTGGATAACTATGTTTTTATCCAGGATTTCCAGGGAATCGCAAACAAGCTCCACATATTCATCCAGAGATAGCAGGTGGAATTGAGTTTTATTAAAATACTCAGCCAGATCGGTGTTCTTTAGCACATGAAGCATATGCAGCTTCACTCCCCATGGTTTTTGCTCGGAAACGTATGAAATCGTACTGAGCATCTGATCCCGGGTTTCTGTGGGAAGACCAAGGATGATGTGGATAACTGTCCTTATTCCATGCTTTCTTAGAAGTTGTACACAGCTGTTGAATGTATCGAGGCTGTAGCCCCTTCTTATAAAGTTTGATGATCTTTCATCGGTTGTCTGAAGCCCCAGCTCCACCCAAAGAAATGTCTTTTCGTTAAGTTCAGAAAGGAGTTCTGCGGTTTCTTCGTCAATGCAGTCTGGTCTGGTGGCTATGGCAAGGCCTTTGATATTTTCACACCTCAGTGCTTCAAGATATTTTTTCCTCAGGTTTTCAACATTGTCATATGTGTTAGTGTAGTTCTGGAAATAGGCGATACATGTGGAGCTATTCCACTTTTTAGACATTATTTGTTTTTGTTCTACAATTTGTTCACGTATGGATTTGCTGCAATCCGAGTTGAAATCTCCGGAGCCTCTTTCACTGCAAAAAATGCAGCCCTTGCTCCCCTTTGTTCCATCTCTGTTTGGGCATGTAAAGCCGCCGTCGATGGACAGTTTAATTGTTTTTTCTCCAAAAATATTTTTCAGTTCCCAGTCCAGGGTATGATAATTTTTGTCGTTCCACATAATAATCACCGCACATTTCTATGAGTTATACACAGGCTACAAGATTTGTTTAAAGAAGTTATACACAAATTTAATGCTTTTTTTGGTACTTGTCAACAGATTTATCCACAAATGTGCACATTTTAGGTTGAAAGAGGGAAAAAAACAACATAAATTATTTTTGGAATTTTTTTGAAAACAATGTCGCAATATGTCATGAAAAGAATGAATAATAATCTGTAATATGTCAATAATCATATCAGATAATACTTTTTTTATCTTCTTCCAAATCATAAAAATGTCCGGCAGCTTCTGCCGGATGTTTTGTTTTATCCATAAAATTTGTCATTAGGTTTGACGTCGAAAAGCATCTAATATATAATCATATAATAAGATGAAATAAAACAGAGGTATGGATATGAAGAAAAGAATGTTAGGGAATACGGGAATGGAGGTTTCTGTCATCGGTTTCGGCGGAATCCCCATACAAAGAGTAAATCAGGAAGAAGCTATAAAAATAATTCTGGAGTGCAAAGAAAAAGGAATAAACTTCATTGACACAGCCAGAGGATACACGGTCAGTGAGGAATACATCGGTAATGCCCTTAAGGCTGCCGGCCGGGAGAATTTCTACATTGCCACTAAGGCAATGGCGTATGACTATGAAAATATGAATAAGTCCATTGAATTAAGCCTCAATACTATGCAGCTGGATTATATAGACCTGTACCAGGTTCACAATGTCAGCAAAATGGAGCAGCTGGAAACGGTTCTTTCAGAAAACGGGGCGTTGAAGGCTCTTGTGGAGGCCAAGGAAAAGGGACTCATAAGACACATAGGAATAACAGGACACATAAGAGAAATACTAATGAAAGCAATAGAGCGCGATGAGTTTGAAACGGTGCAGTTTCCATTCAACCCGGTAGAGTCCCAGGGAACAGATCTTTTCAGAAAAGCCCTGGATAAGGGGATGGGAACAATAGCCATGAAGCCAATAGCAGGGGGAGCATTGACAAATGGAAGACTATCGCTGAAGTACATCATAAACAGCAATTTGGTTACGATCGCCATTCCGGGAATGGATTCAATCATCCAGGTTGCAGAAAATGCAGCCGTAGGAGAATCTGCAGGACCTCTTACCCAGGAGGAAATAGAAGAAATCCAAAAGGAAGTACAATCCCTTGGCAATGAATTCTGCAGAAGATGCGGATACTGCAAGCCGTGCCCCGAGGGAATAGATATACCAAACGTATTTGTATTTGAAGGCTACGCTACAAGGTACAACCTGCCGGAATACGGAAAGACCAGGTATGACTCGCTTCCTGTTAAGGCGGATGCTTGTGTGAGATGCCGCAAATGCGAAAGCAAATGCCCGTATAAGCTTCCGATTGTGGAAAAACTTAAACACGCCGTTGAAACGTTCAAGAACGTTCAATAAATAAAAGTCCAGCCAAAGGCTGGATTTTGTTTTTTAAAATAAAGCTCATGACTCTCTTTAAGTATAATAGATTTCATGATGGATATATTAAGCATATTGCAATCTATGCATAACAATATATTCATTTAAAATAATTGATTAAGGAGAGTCAAATGGCAGATAAGAAATTCAAATTAGGTTTGATTTCAAGAATCATAATAGGCATAATCGTAGGATTGATCCTTGGAAGTATTGCTCCGGACTGGATAAACAGAATATTTGTAACATTCAGTTCAATATTCGGCAACTTCCTGGGCTTCATAATACCGCTTTTGATAGTGGGATTTGTTACCTCAGGAATAGCCGAGCTTGGAACGGGGGCAGGAAGGCTCCTGGGTATAACCGTGGCCATAGCATACGGCTTCACGCTTATTTCCGGATTTGCCGCATACTTCGTGGGTTCGACAATTTTGCCGAATTTTATAACTCCTGATACAGCAAGCGGAATCACTGAATCAAGAGCTGAACTGGAGCCGTTTTTCACTGTGGCCATGCCGGCAATAATGCAGGTTGTTTCAGCCCTCATACTTGCGTTTATTCTGGGTCTTGGAATTTCAGCCACAAACAATGAACCTCTGAGAAAAGCAGCAGACGGATTTCAAAAAATAATCACAAAGGTTATTGAAGGTGTCATTATTCCGCTGCTTCCCGTATACATTGTAGGCGTGTTTGTGAACATGACACACACGGGGCAGGTAGCTACGGTATTTTCGGTGTTCTGGAAGGTATTTTTGATAGTCATAGCAATGCATCTGACAATCATAGTGTTCCAGTTTGCAGTGGGCTGCACAATCAGCAGGAAAAACCTGTTCAAGAGCCTGAGGCTTCAGGTACCGGGATATCTTACGGCGCTGGGTACCCAGTCATCTGCAGCAACAATACCGGTAAACCTTCAATGCTCTGAAAGGATGAACATATCAAAGGGAATAAGAGAATTTGTAATCCCTCTTTGTGCGACCACCCACATGTCGGGCAGCACCATAACGCTGACTACATGCGCCATGTCTGTAATGATGCTTAACGGTTATCCGATTACCTTGAACTTGTTTGCAGGCTTCATAGCAATGCTTGGTATAACCATTGTTGCGGCACCCGGCGTTCCGGGAGGAGCTGTTATGGCATCGCTGGGCCTTCTGGAGCTTATACTGGGATTCACTGAGCCAATGATTGCTCTTATGATTGCCCTTTACATTGCACAGGACAGCTTCGGAACAGCATGCAATGTTTCCGGAGACCAGGCAGTTGCAATGATTGTAGATACTGTAAGCAAGGAATGACGTCGGTATTCCGGCAAATAAGAGTTGGCTTTGCAGAAATAAATAAATTCATGTTGTAAATATATGAAAAAATATATAAAATAAGGTAAAAAGATGAGGAGAAAACTATGCGAGACTATGGAGTTTTTGATATTGTAGGACCCGTGATGATAGGCCCCTCAAGTTCACACACGGCAGGGGCTGCAAGGCTGGCCAAGGTTGCCGGAACAATTGCCGGAAGCAGCATTAAAAAAGTTCAATTTCTGCTTCACGGTTCATTTGCTCAGACATACAAGGGACACGGCACTGACAAGGCCTTGGTGGCAGGAATTTTGAACATGGATCCCTGGGATGAGGACTTGAAACGGTCTTTTGAAATTGCCGGGGAAAAAGGAATAGAAATCGTGTTTATAGAGGCTGATTTAGGAGACGTTCATCCAAACACCGTCAAGTTCATCATAACCAAGGACGACGACAAGGTTACGGAGGTTACAGGTTCATCCATAGGAGGAGGCAACATACTGGTCTTTGACATTGACGGTCAGGCAGTGGAGTTTACAGGCGAAAGGCCGACCCTTCTGACTCAGCACAGAGACCTGCCTGGAGTAATATCGAAAATTTCTGCACTCTTTTACGATGAGAACATGAACATAGGCAACATGAGGGTTTACAGGAAGGGAAAAGGCAAGACTGCCACCATGGCCCTTGAAACCGACAGCATGATTCCTCAGGAAATCATAAACAGTATAAAAGAGATGGAAGAAGTGGAGAACGTCAAATTTATTAACCCCATCCTGGAAGGAGTGCTGTGATGTTTGTTTCAAGCGGAAAAGAATTAATAGACATATGTATGGAAGAAAATATACCCATCTATGAATACACCATAAGGGAAGAAATGGCCAGAAGCGAGATGGACAGGGAAGATGTGATCGAAAAGATGAGAAGCACCCTCCATGTCATGATGAATTCGGCAAGCTACGCTCAGGAAAATCCAATAAAGTCAGTCAGCGGCCTCATTGGTGGAGATGCAAAAAAAATTAAGCAGTATGCAGATTCTCAAAAAACCCTTACGGGAGATTTCATGAACAGGGCCATGGCAAGAGCCATATCATCCTCTGAGGTCAATGCGGCCATGGGGAGGATTGTAGCATGCCCCACGGCAGGGTCCTGCGGAATTTTACCGGCAGTGGTTATTTCAGCAGGAGAAAAGCTTGAAAAAACAGAAGATGAAATAATAAATGCTCTGTTCACAGCCTCCGGAGTGGGAATCATAATTGCGAAAAACGCCACCATGGCAGGAGCTGAAGGAGGGTGTCAGGCTGAATGCGGATCGGCTGCAGCCATGGCATCTGCAGCAGTGGTGGAAATGATGGGCGGCTCCCCGGAACAGGCTCTGGACGCTGGGGCCATCGTACTTAAGAACATACTGGGGCTTATCTGCGACCCTGTTGCAGGACTTGTGGAAGTGCCCTGTGCCAAAAGAAACATAGCAGGAACAGTCAGTGCCCTGACCACAGCCGACCTTGCCATGAGCGGAGTCAAAAGCAAGATTCCTTTTGACGAGGTAGTATGGGCAATGTACAAGGTGGGTAAATCCTTGCCACCTGAGCTCAGGGAAACATCGGCAGGAGGAATTGCAATAACACCAACTGCCTTGAGGTTAAAAAAGGAAATATTCAACGAGTGAAATTCAGCCATCCCGTAAGCGCGAAATGAGATTTTAACTGCTTTCGGGATGGTATTTTGATTGTGGATAAACTTATTATTTTTTTTAATAACTGTTGACAATAAAGTATGTTTTGGATAAACTTATAATGTTCATCAATTCACAGAATGATAATAAACAATGGAAGCGTATCGAAGTGGTCATAACGAGCCGCACTCGAAATGCGGTTGTCCGTCAGGGCACGTGGGTTCGAATCCCACCGCTTCCGCTTATGACCTAACCCAATATGTTCGAGCGTCAGCGAAGAACAGATTGCTGGTAGGTCAAACGCAACGAGTTCCAATTTTATGCGAGCGTCAGCGAGCAGATAAAATTGTGAACGAGACTGCGATATGACGGGTCTAACCCAATATGAGAGGTCAAAAGTATTTGATCTATTTTTTTTAAGGAGCTGATTGGATGAACGACATTGACATAGCCAAGAATTTTCTTAGGAAAGAAAATCTTGCTCTGGCCATAGTCAAGGATGAGAAGCTGGTATTCTCAAGTGTTGAACGAGGAATCAAACCATTGTACACGGCTGTTGAACAGCTTAAAGATGAACTTGAAGGTTCAAGCGTTGCAGACAAGGTAACAGGCAAGGCTGCAGCAATGCTTTGTAAATATGCAAATGTAAAAGCATTAAATACGCGTCTCATTTCAGAAAACGCCATAAACGCGATTAAAGACACAAAAATAATACTTGAGTATGATGAATGTACTCCGTATATTAAAAACCGCGACAACACAGGCATGTGCCCTGTTGAAACAATGGCTGTGAAAACGGACGACATACATGAGCTCATGAAGGGAATATCAAATTTTCTTGAAAGCATAAAGAAGGTTTAAAATGAGAGTAGCCGTAATAGACGGAATGGGCGGTGGAATAGGAGCCCAGGTTGTGGAAAGACTGAAGTCTTTCAACAGCAATGATATTGAAATCATTGCTCTGGGAACGAACTCCCAGGCAACCTCCAACATGATAAGGTCCGGTGCCCATGAAGGTGCAACCGGAGAAAATGCAATAGCATGGAACTGCATGAAGGTGGATGTCATCATCGGGCCTCTGGCCATAATAGCAGCAAATTCCATGATGGGCGAAATAAGCCCGAGAATGTCCGAGGCCATAGCAAGCAGTCCTGCAAGGAAGCTTTTGCTGCCGGTGAGCAAGTGCAACATCGATGTGGTAGGTCTTCAGGACATGCAATTCAAAACAATTTTCAATGAGCTTACCGCATCGTTGAAAAAAATACTGGACGAAAAAAACCATGAAGGTTAACAAAAGTTAATTTCATGGTTTTTTTGTTCCAGATCACACGACATGCATAATCAAATCACACAAATCAGGAGGAAACATGAACAATAGAACAACTACTAAAGAACTGGTATTGAGCGGTCTTTTTCTGGCATCAGGCTTGATACTTCCAATGATATTCCACTCTTTCGGACTTACGGGCCCCATAGCCTTGCCCATGCACATACCTGTGCTTCTTGGAGGCTTCGTACTGTCGCCGGTGCTGGCGCTGTGCCTTGGAATAATTACGCCTCTGGTAAGCAGCTTACTGACGGGAATGCCTGTAATTTTTCCCATGGCTGTAATCATGATGTTTGAACTTGGTACATATGCTCTGACAGCTTCTCTTATGTCAAGAAAGATGAACCTGTCACCGATACTGTCACTGATAGGAGCCATGGCAGCAGGAAGAATAGCAGCAGGCATTGTAGTAGCTTTGCTGGTTGCGTTGTTCGGAGTGCAGATGAACCCTGTCCTTTTTGTAAAGGGAGCAGTGCTGACAGGAATTCCGGGCATAATCATACAGCTTGTATTCATACCTTCACTGGTATATGCGGTTAAAGGCTACCTGAGAAAGTCAGCAAGGGCATAGCTGCAAATTAACTTTTTATGGAAATTTAGAAACTATTTCTTGAAATACATACAACCATTGCCATATAATCAATGAAGTAAGAAACCACTTAAATCAGAATAATCGTAGGAGCAAAACATGAAGATAAGAAAAATTTTGAGAACAATAATTATATTTATCGTTGCCATGGTTTTAATCTGCTTTTTGCTGTCAATAATCTTATCTGCTGTAACCGGCAATTCCGAAGGAATTTTAAAAACAACCCTAAATTATTTGCTCTATATTATAGGATATGGCAGTCTCATGCATGACAGCCTGATAGTACAGGATTTATTTGGGGTTTTTGGAATAGTTACAATCAGTATACTTTCAGCATATACAACAGTCAATTTGTTCTGGCGCGTTGATGATGTGTTGATCAGCAATAACATGATGATATGGAAGAACCCTAAGGGCAAATATTATGCATCTGTGTTAATAGGAAATAAGGGTAAGAATATCTGTAAACTGGAACTATCAATCACAGCTTATGATGAAAGAAAAAATCCTGTTGGAGATTTGGGCAAGGCATTCACGTATCCGTTATTGATAAAAAACGGAATATGGAAAATAAATTTGCCCATAGAAGGTGGTTTTCTGTTTGATGTGTTAAGGACTATGAGGAAAGAAAGAAGAGATTGCAGGCTATATGCCACGTTTGAATATGTTGACAGTGAAACAGGTCAAAGCAGCATAATAGTTAAGGAATACAGCCCTGAGACAATATTTGTTTCAAGTGTAAGAGAAGGCTTTTACAGTTTGGATGCCGATAAAAAATTAAGGTGGAAGCAGTTTAAGAATATAGATAAGCTTTTGCAGGAAGACAATATTTTTAATGACTGGATATGCAGAAATATTGTTTCATTTGATTTGAGCAAGGCTAAGCCAATCAATAAAGAACATATAAAACTTGGCTGTGCCGAAATGGATGGAATGATATGCGTGCTGCAGGCAGACGTGGACTTTGGCAGCACAAACAATCAACCTGACTTTGTCATGGCCCTGCTTGACTTTAACAGTCCGTATCAGGACTGGTCAAGCTACATTTCAAGGGAATCGGATTTTCAGATAGAGGTATCCGGAGATTGCGGCATACCTGAAATTCAGCTGGAGATAAAAGATAGATCTGGCGCAAAACTGGTTGACGAAAAGATTACGGTAACACAAAATGTTGCAATACATTCATTTAAGCTTAATAATAGCACTGAAATTAATCCAGAATGTTTTTCTGAAATAAAAGAAATTTGCTTTACTGCTTTCAATACACCAGGCGACACTGGCAAAGGAAGGTTTAATATACACAGTTGTCAAATCTTAATCGGGGATAAGGAAAAATTCTGCGTTGCGGAATAGAACTGTAGACTATGAAGGTTGGCGAATACATCAATATGTAAATAGAAAATACTCCTCACTAAAAATTAGAAAGGAGTATTTTTTATGTAGGCAGATTATTCAAGTCTGCTGGTGGTTAATCAATCCTAAAGTTTTGTGTCATCCACGGAATCCAGCCAGTTTCTTATTGGTTCAATCACGGCCTCTATGGTTAAGTCCTCAAAGGGGCTGTTTAGATTTCCTTCCTTGAGAAGCTCTAAAAACGGTTTGCTTCCTCCAACCCTGCAAAGATGCAGGTAATCTTCCCACGCTTTTTTTCTGTCTCCCTGGGTGAATTTTATCCAGTACTGAAACGCGCAAACCTGAGCCAGAGTGTAGTCAATGTAATAAAACGGATCACCGAATATGTGTCCCTGTCTGAACCAGTAGCCCCCTTCTTCATAGAAGCTGTTGTCATCGTAGTCAATCCAGGGCAGGTACTTTTTCTCGGTTTCTCTCCACACAGCTCTTCTTTCAGACGGAGTCATGTCAGGATTTTCATAAACCCTGTGCTGGAACTCGTCAACCGTCACGCCGTACGGTATGAAAAGCATGGCACTGGCCAGATGTGAGAACTTGTACTTAAGTTCGTTTTCTTCAAAGAACAGGTTCATCCATGGCCATGTTATGAATTCCATGCTCATGGAGTGTATTTCGCAGGCCTCCAATGTAGGGAATATAAGTTCCGGAAACTCTATGTTCCTGCTTTCGTAAACCTGGAACGCATGACCTGCCTCGTGAGTCAGGGTGTCCACGTCGTCTGATGTTCCGTTGAAGTTTGAAAATATAAACGGAGACTTGAAGTTCTGAATGAACGTGCAGTAACCTCCCGACTGCTTGTTGGGCTTTGTCTCCAGGTCAAACAGGTCTTTTTCAACCATGAAGTTGAAGAACTCTTTGGTTTCGCCAGAAAGCTCAGAATACATCTTTTGAGCCTTTTCAATCATCCAGTCCTTGTCTCCCTTTGGTTTTGCATTTCCTGTGGTAAAATCCAGATCCTTGTCATAGTATTTGAAATCTTCAATTCCAAGCCTTTTTGCCTGGCGTTTTCTAAGCTCAACAGACAGAGGTACGATGTACTTCAATACCTGGTTCCTGTAGCCTTCAATGTCCCTTGAGCTGTATTCGGAACGGTGGAGTCTTATGTAGCCCAGTTCCACAAAGTTTTTGTATCCCAGCTTCACGGCAATCTTGTTTCTGACCTTAACCATTCTGTCATAGATGTCGTCGAACTTCTCTATGTTATCCCTGAAGAATCCGCTGTACTTTTCATATGCTTCCTTTCTTGCCTTTCTGTCTTGTGACTGCATGTACGGCTGCATCTGCGACAGGTTAAGAACCTTGCCGTCATGTTCAATCTTTGCAGAGGAAATGAGTTTGTCGTATTCGCTCTGAAGCTTGTTTTCTTCCTGCAGGTCGGCTATAACCTCATCAGAAAAGGATCTTACTGAGAGCTCAGCCATTGTGAAGTACTGAGGAGGTATTCTTTTCTTCAGCTCATCAACGAACCTTGAACCGGCAAGAGCCTTGTAGTAATCAACCGTAAGTCCTTGAAATATTGGGGAAGACTCATCCATATACTCGTTTTCCTTGTCGTAGAATTCATCCTGTGTATTTATGGAATGCCTTATGGCCACCAGGTTGAACATTGTGTCGATGTTTTTTGACAATGTGTTGATTTCATTTATTATTTCATACTGCTGGTCTGCGCTGTCGGAATTGTTGAATTTTTCTATCAATGCTTTATATTGTGCTCTTACTTCTTCCGCGTCCGGTCTTACATATTCATAATCCTTAAATTTCATATGACCCCTCCTGGCATATATTTACAAATATATATTACCACAGGAATATTATAAAATACATAATTTTTGTAAACATTAATATATTTTTCATTAAAATGCTGACAATTCCTGTATCAGAAACAATGAAACTGCATGAAATTTGTTGTATGCTATTCTGTACATTTAATTATTGACATATGACACAAAAGGGAATAAAATCAAATTAACACCATATGTCAATAATAAAGGTCCTGAATATTGGGTCGCATGATGATGTTGCTGAAAACGTTTTATAAGTCCTTTGAGTATAAACTCAACTGATATCTTAGACTTTGTCTATAAAATGGAGGTATTTATGTCTTACAGTCCTTTGCTGGGAAGTTCCGTTACCAATACCAGAATCAGAACGCCTGAAGATTCATCCCCGTTTTCGGGCATGTGCGCTGCCTGCACATCCAACTGCTATGGTCCATGTGAAATAGGTTTATCGGCCATCAGGGGTTCCGAGGCAATTTATCCCTTTGAAGCAGATGTCAATCAATTTGCTTCAGAAAAGAAATATCCGCTTGACTTTTCGCACTTCAACATTAACGGGAGGGTGTTCGGATCATCAGGCTGTATTGAGGATGCTGAAATTGCATCATTTCCAAATGTAGACATACATATGGAATTTGGAATTGAAAACAAGGTTAAAATGAATGCACCCATAATTCTGCCGGCCATGGCAAAACTTAACTGGAAGGATTACTATGCAGGTGCAGCCTTAGCCGGAGTATTGGTCGTTATCGGTGAAGACGTTGTGGCTAAGGATAAGAATTTGGTTCTTGAAAACGGAAAAGTAACTTCGTCGCCCTTGATCGAGGAAATGGTAGATTCTTTCAGGCAGTACTACAGAGGATGCGGAGACATAATCCTTCAAGCCAATTACGATGATGAGAACCTTGGTGTGCTTGATTATGCCATAACAAAACTGGGCCTTAAGTCTGTAGAGCTCAAGTTCGGACAGGCAGCCAAGGGTATACAGGGAATGGGCAGGGTCAAAAATATAGATGACGCTGTTAAGTTTAAAAATATGGGGTACCTTGTTTTTCCTGATCCAACTGATCCACAGGTTGCCGAAAACTACAGAAACGGTAAGGGCCCCGTATTTGAAAAAGTGGGAAAGCTTCCTGTGTGGAATGAGGAGCTGCTGATCAACCGTGTGTCACAACTTAGAAAACTGGGAGCGGAACATGTGTGCTTTAAAACAGGTCCGTTTGACCCAAGGGATCTGGTTCGCATAATAAAGATTGCTTCCGAGGCAGGTGTCGACCTCATAACATTTGATGGAGCCGGAGGAGGCACAGGAAACAGCCCGGTAAAGATGATGAATGAATGGGGTATCCCGACTGTATATCTGGAAAGCATGCTTCACGACATACTTAAAAAGCTGAAGGAAAAAAGCTGCAGTCTTCCGCAGATTGCCATAGCCGGCGGATTTGCAACGGAGGATCAGATATTCAAGGGATTAGCTCTGGGCGCCCCACATGTAAACTTTGTGGCAGTGGGAAGGGCAGCTATGGCAGCGGCAATGGCCGGAAAAAAAGTCGAAGAACTGATCGATTCCGAAAACATACCAAAAGAATACAGGCGCTTTGGAAGCACCAAGAAGGAAATATTTGCTGATATCAGGGAGCTTAAGCTTTATTATGAAAATGCGGAACATATATCAGCAGGAGCAGTAGGAGTTTATTCCTACATCAACAGAGTTTCTGCCGGAATCAGGCAGCTGATGGCACTGAACAGAAAGTTCAAACTGGAATGCATAGACAGAAGCGACATAGTCCCCATGACTGAGCTGGCAGCGCAAATTTCAGGGCTTGACACATACGATGATATTTTGGTAAGGGAATTAAAGAATCTTTAATCCACAGTCCATATAATTAAAAATGCTTAATGACAATCATTTGTTTTCATTAAGCATTTTTTATTGAAGAAAAAGAAATGAAATAATTATTGACATATGTCAATAAAGATATATAATAAAAATATAAATGACATATGTCAATAAAAAGGAGGTAACAAAATGTCAGGAAGAAACGGAACAGGTCCTATGGGTATGGGATCCAGTACAGGAAGAGGACTTGGCAGAGGTCGCGGCAGGTGCTTTGCTGCTTATGGATACAATTTCAGAAACCGAAGGGAGATTCTTGAAGAACAGATGGAATACCTGAAGGTTCAGATGGATGCAGTCAGCAAGGAACTGGACAACATGACGGATGATTCCGGGAAAACAATATACGAATAGGAGGCAGTTATGAGAATAGCTATTCCAGCTGAAGATAAAAACATGAGTGCCCAGGTTTACCAATCATTTGGCAGGGCGCCGTATTTTCTTCTCTATAACTCAATAACAAAGGAAACAACTTTTTTAGATAACAGTGCTGTCGTAAGTCAGGGAGGAGCAGGAATAAGAGCTGCACAAGTCATAGCTGACAATGGAACCCAGGTTCTTATCACTCCCCGCTGCGGCGAAAATGCCGAAAAAGTGCTGAGAAATGCGGAAGTCTTGGTATATAAAGCTGTGGAAGGTACATTAAAACACAATATTAATGAATATTTTGCAGAAAAGCTTAACTTGCTTGATGAATTCCATGAAGGATTTCACAGTCATGGAGGAGAAAAATGAAAATAGCTGTGTTAAGCGGTAAGGGAGGAACAGGCAAGACCCTTGTATCGGTTAATCTGGCTGCAGCAGCTGAAAAATCAACATATTTAGACTGCGATGTGGAAGAACCAAACGGACATTTATTTTTTAAACCTCATGACATTGAAACAAAAGAAATAACAATAAAAATTCCAAAAGTTGATGATAAAAAGTGCAGCGGATGCCGTAAATGCATGGAATTTTGCAAGTTTAACGCTATGGCATACATTAATAAAAAAGTTATCGTTTTTGACGAGGTTTGCCATTCATGCGGCGGATGTTCACTTTTGTGTTCTGAAAAAGCCATAAACGAAGTTGAAAAGACTATAGGTAATGTTCAAAAAGGTGTTTCACAACATGTCAAGGTAGCTACAGGCATATTAAATACAGGTGAAGCTTCGGGAATACCCATAATAAAAGAACTTTTAGGCAGCACTGAAGAAAATGAGTTGACGTTTATTGATTGCCCTCCAGGCAGTGCGTGCATTGTCATGGAAAGCATCAAGGATGCGGATTACTGCATATTGGTGGCAGAACCCACACTGTTTGGCGTGCACAATTTCAACATGGTTTACAATCTGGTAAAGCTATTTAACAAACCCTTTGGTGCTGTGCTGAACAAGTGTCTTGACGGAGAAAATCCTGCTGTAAAGTACTGTCTTGACAGAAATATTAAAATATTGGGCAAAATACCATTTGACAATGAACTTGGCAAAATCAATTCCAGCGCGTTGATTTCCGCGTGGTCAACAGAAAAGTACAGAAATCTTTTTGCATCACTGCTTTGTTCTGTCATGGAGGAGGTTAGCAATGAAACAACTGTTAATTCTTAGCGGCAAGGGAGGAACAGGGAAAACAACTGTTGCCAGTGCTTTTATCAAGTTAACAGATGTTCGCGCCTACGCTGACTGTGATGTTGATGCTCCAAACCTGCACCTAGTAATGAACAACAAGGCAGTGCCAAAGATATCTGATTACTATGGGTTGCCGAAGGCTGAGATAAATCAGGATCTATGCATACAGTGCGGTACATGTCTCAAAAATTGCCGATTTGATGCCATCAAATGTGACAGCTTAAAAAACAAATATGAAATAGACCCTTATGCATGCGAGGGATGCGGTGTATGTGAAGAATTTTGCCCTGTGGATGCAGTGAACTTGAATCCCAATGTTGCCGGAAAACTTATGCTTTATGTAGGCGATAAAACGTTCTCAACAGCAGAGCTTAAAATGGGAAGCGGCACATCAGGAATGCTTGTAACCGAGGTCAAAAAGCAGCTTAGGACTGCTGAAGATGCTCAGCTTGCAATCATAGACGGATCTCCCGGAATAGGATGTCCTGTGATTGCCTCAATAAGCGGTGCAAATATGGTTTTAATAGTTGCAGAACCGTCAATATCAGGTATCAGCGATATGGAACGCATAATAAATACTGCAAATAAGTTTCACGCAAAAATTGCAGTCTGCGTGAATAAGTATGATACAAACATTGAGAATACAGAAAAAATCGAGTCGTTTTGCAAAAATAACAGCATACCGTTTGCGGGAAGAATTCCGTTTGACCCTAGCGCTGTAAAAGCTATCAACAATGGTCAAAGTATTGCTGACATGAATTGTCCTTCGGGAAATGCCGCAAAGGATGTATTTGAAAAAACCATGAAAATTTTATATGATTAGGAAAGTTTGGGAAAAGTTTTGAATAATAAAGGAGAATGTAAAATGAAAATAGCAGTAGCAAGTGAAAAAGGAATGGTAACTGAACATTTTGGGCATTGTGAAGGTTTCTGTATTTTTGAAAGTGATTGTAATAAGATAGTGAAAAGCAATGTTGTAGCAAATCCCGGACATAAACCTGGGTTTTTACCAAACTTCTTAAATGATATGGGAGTAAATGTTATAATATCAGGCGGAATGGGCGGCGGAGCTATAGATATATTTAATGAAAAAGGCATAGAAGTGGTTACCGGTGCAAGAGGAGATGCAAAAGCTTCCGCAGAACAATATCTGTCAGGAACACTTAAATCAACTGGGTCTGTTTGTCACGAGCATCAGCATCATGATGAATGTGGCAATTAGATATAACTTTCCTAAACCAAGTATGGAAGATCGTGGCAGGCTATTATTAGCCTGCCATGTTGCATTTTGGCATGTTCATCTCAGCAAAGGCATACTTCCTGTAAGCTTGTTCACAAGTTTTTTCCTGCCGCATACTGCCACGCCGAAATACTGAAGTTCACCTTCAGGTATGCCTGATATCTTGTTTATGAAATCATCGTAAGTATTGCAGCTTTGAGCAACATCCGAGAAGTCCACCACTGTCAAATCTGAAAATTCAGGCTGGTACAGCTTTTTTCGGAGCTCCTTTAAAAGTGTGTTGTTTCCTTTCAAAATGGGCACAGGGAACTCTATGATTCCCATATGAGAATTTCCTGTCTTGTCAGTTACGTTTGAGCCAACAGCATCAGGTATGTGCTTTCCCAAAGTTATGCCCATTATCGCAGCAGTGTTGGTTATTATGCCAATGGGCAAAGCTTCATCCACAACCATTACGCATTTCAAATCTTTATTTTCCAATTCTAAAATCCTCTTTTCGTCTTAAAATCAACATGAACGTCATTCATCACGGTTGAAAATATTTTGATATTGTTTTGGAGTCAGTCCTATGAATTCCTTGAAGAAGTTGGTGAAGTGGCTTTGGTCTGCAAAACCGGTCTGCATGGCAGTATCAACCGGTTCGACTCCGCTTTCCAGAAGCTCCTTGGCCTTGTTTATTCTTACTGTTTCAAGGTAGCGGTAAGGAGTTATTCCCATGTGCCTTGTAAAAGACCTGAGCAGGGAGTACTTGTTCATTTTGCTCAGACAGCTCAAGTCATCCAGAGTTATGCGTTCCGGATAATGATCGTCTATATACCTGCATACGGATTGGATTTCCTCTCTGACCTCCGAATTGGCATGCTGAACAAAAGGTTTTGTATACTCCTCAATGATCTGTTCAATCAAAAACAGGAATGTTTCTTCTTTCTTAAAACCTGGCTGTTCTTCCATTATAGATTTATGCAGATCACACAACAGTCCGGTCAGTTCGCTTTTCTGAACCACAGGCTGCGTGAAACACGGCAGGTATTCGTTGCCTGTGACTTCAAAAGCTGCTTTTTTCATGATATCTGTTTTTACATTGATGCACCTGTAATCCAGTGCCATATCATCAAGTTGCTCGCAGGTGTGGTTGTCCATGGGATTAAACAGCACCAGATCCCCTGCTTCAATGCTGTATGTCTTGTTTTTGCATGACAAAAACCTTCTGCCGCTTTCAATGTATCCAATCACATAATGCTCGTGAAAGTGGTTGGGAAATTTCTGCATGATTCCCTTGAAGCGGTAGGCTTCAATTTCCAGGTCCCTGTCATAGCATACTGTACGTTCTTCAAGTATCATACTTTTCTCCTTTCTTTAACATCAGAATATCACAACTGTATTTACAACTCTTGTATGATATTGACTTTCTGTTGATAATTTTATCGTTCAGACTTCGCCTTCAGAATTAAACGTTTGAAAAATACTTTGCCATCAAACTTAAAAGGGCTAGGTAGTACTTATTATATCACAGAACGGATAAATATAAATTGCATTGAAAAATTTTGTATAGTAAAATAGATTTATTTAAGATAAAGGGGAACTTGCAATGAAACGATTTATTTCCGGAGTTAAAACCGCGTTGCCCATATGTATGGGAGTCATACCGGTTGGAATTTCTTTTGGCATTATAGCAAGGCAGGGAGGCTTGGAATCATGGCAGGCAATATTGATGTCAATCATAGTGTTTGCCGGGGCAAGCCAGATTATGTCCATTGGCATGCTTGTTCAGGGAGCATCAGTTCCTGCAATCATATTTGCAACTTTTTTAATTAACCTCAGACATCTGATAATGAGCACATATGTCATGAACAGATTAAAGGAAAAAGGTCTTCTGAAAAAGATGGCATTAGCTTATGTGTTGTGTGATGAATCTTTTGCCTTGTTTTCCATGAGTGAGGAAGGGGAGGATGACGACATATTTTTATTTGGAATCAATGTGGTTCTGGGTATTTCATGGATTGTCTCCACAACCATCGGCTGCATCGCAATGAGTGTTTTACCTGACACCATATCTAAAAGCTTTGGAATAGCATTTTTTGCTTCGTTTATAGCCATATTGATACCAAACATTAGAAAGAACATGCAGTTATTAGCAGTCGTGATTGTTACAGGAATTATTAACAGTATTTTCGGCATGTTTTTTACGTCCAGCACCGCACTTATATTTTCCATATTAACAGGCGCAGTCATAGGGATGTTCATTGTAAAGGATGAGGAAGAGGAAAGGGGTGCATAAAGTGAGGATATTGATTTTAATTTTTGGAATGGGAATTGTAACATACTTGCCTCGAATGCTGCCCGCCGTGTTGGTTGAAAAGATAAGATTCAATAAAAAAATGGAAAAATTTCTGAGCCTGATTCCTTATACGGCAATGGCAGCGCTGATTTTTCCAGGAGTGTTGTCGGCAGATGAAGGAAACATGGCAATTGGACTGGTGGGTGCCTTTGTTGCAGTAGTATTAAGCCTCCTAAGGATGCCTATCATGCTGGTTGTGATAGGAGCAATAATCTCTGATGTTTTAGTTTACATGATGATATAGAAATACACAACACCGATAAGGTGATGTCAGTTGATGACAAAGTAACATTTGAACGTGTCATTCTGAGGACGCAGTCCGAAGAATCTCATCACTTGAACATGATGAGAGCCTTCGCTAGCGCTCAGAGTAACATAAGCGTGTTCTGTCAATAGTCTGACAACCTGTAAGGTGTTGTGTGATATATTAAATATTTATTTCAGAAATATCTCTTGCTTGCTGTGTATTCCTCCACAAGTCTCAGACCTTCGCCGAATCTCTGGAAGTGGACTATTTCTCGTTCTCTCAGCCACCTCAGCGTGTCTTTAACCAGCGGGTCGTCTGTTAAGAGAATCAGGTTTTCATATGTTGCTCTTGCTTTTTGCTCTGCTGCCATGTCGTTGTACAAATCAGCTATAGGATCCCCCTTTGCCTGAGTGTATTTTGCTTCCCATGGAACGCCGTCAGAATCAAGCAGGAATGGGCATGTTTCATGGTTTGCAAAGTATCCACCCATGCCGGCTGCAATGAGTTCCTCTCTTGTAGCGCCTTCAAGCAGTTTTTTAAACAATGTAGCCACCATTTCCATGTGCCCAAGTTCTTCAGTTCCTATATCCGTTAGAATGCCTTTTGTTTCGTTCAGGGGCATGCTGAATCTTTGGGTCAGGTAATTCATGCTGGCGCTTGCTTCACCGTCTGCGCCGCCATACTGGTTTAAAACAGCCTTGGCCATCCTGACGTCTTTGTTGGAAACCCTTACAGGGTATTGTAATTTTTTATCATACATGAACATAGACTTATCATCCTTTCTAGATTAATTTTTTACATTTCCCATGGCCAGGGGCTGTTTATATAACGCCATGTGTCACTCATTTCGGGATTCATGTTGCACAGGGGGCCGTACTGTGCTTCATAGGCATCCCGATACTGCCTGAGCTGCGAAGCATATGTGTGGTGTCTGTAAAGAGCAACAGGATCATTGGGATGGGTATCCAGGAAAAGAGCCAGGTCAGTTACTGCGAAGTGCAGCTTTTGAATATCGGTCAGCATTGATAGCTGCTGATGGGTCATTAGGTTTTGTCTGTCATATCTCATCATATCTACACCTCTTCATGAACATATTCTAAATATGGAGTTACCAAATCAGGATACAAGGTTCCCTGAACAAAAGCTTCTGTTAAGTTGTTAAAGTATCGCGGGTTTATCTGGTAAGGCACATAACCGTACCCTACTCTGGGATTTTCGGGCATATATGGCACCATTGGCACATAGGTGTCGTAATCTTGTCTATTCAAAATTTTCATTCCTTTCTCATATATTTGTGCTACCTGAATCTCGATAGTTATATTCATATTATTCATTCACCGACATTAAGTGACTTGTTTCAATAAAATGGATATATAATTTTATATATGGCAAAAATTTTATATGGCAAAATTTTGTGAGAGGTTTGATTTTGATTGATAAATTAATGGTATGCCTTTATAATTAAGTCAACTAGTTTAGATGGAGGAGAAAGATGGGAATTTTTGATGGAATGCTGGGCAATGCGTCCGAATACAGCGCTGTGGAGGCACAGAAGGAATATGGTCATTTGTTGGCGGCCAATGAAAATATTGATAAGGCATACAAACTGATCAGAGACATGTTTATTTTTACGAACAGAAGGCTGATTTTGATAGATGTCCAGGGTATGACGGGAAAAAAGATTGAATATCATTCGATACCATACAGCAAAATCACACAGTTCAGCGTGGAGACTGCCGGCCATTTTGATCTGGATGCAGAGTTGAAAATATGGGTTTCAGGCTCTTCACAGCCCATAGAGAAGCACTTCAACAGGACGCTTAACATTTACCAGGTTCAGGCAGAATTGGCCGAGCATGTGTGCTGATAAGGAAGAAATTGTACATATAAACAGAAAAAAATCGGCATCAAATGCCGATTTTTTAATGCGTATTTTTAATACACCATTTTGTACACGTTCAGTTCGGCGCTCTTTCTCAAAGCCCCTATCTTGGGCACTATTCTTGTGAAGTGCTCGGATATCTTGTGAGCTTCAAGGTCTTCGACGCTTTCCCATTCCTCAATCATAGTGAGGATGTCCGGATTGTTTACATCTCTGAACAGACTGTATGAAATGCATCCCTTTTCCTCTCTTGTCTTCTTCACCAGCTCATCATACATGGTGATTGCTTCATCAGCCTTTCCTTCCAAATAAATTCCCTTTGCTACGACTTTAATCATGTTGACCTCCTGATTTATATTTTATGCATGCTCGTACTGGAGCTTGTATAACTTGTAATAAATGCCCTTTTCAGCCAGAAGTTCCTGATGGGTTCCTTCCTCCCTGATTTCACCCTTGTGAAGGACTATTATCTTGCTGGAGTTCTGTACAGTTGACAGCCTGTGGGCCACTATAAGTGTCGTCCTTCCTTTCATGAGTTTCTTCAGTGCATCCTGAATCAGTACTTCTGTTTCTGTGTCTATGTTTGCTGTGGCTTCGTCAAGTATCAGTATGTCCGGCTTGAAAGCCAGTGTTCTGGCAAATGAGATGAGCTGTCTCTGACCGGCGGAGAATGCAGCGCCGTTTTCAATGACATGCTCGTCATATCCTCCGGGCAAGGCTGATATGAAGTTGTGGGCGTTTACATATTTAGAAGCTTCTGTGATTTCTTCGTCTGTGATGTCTGGGTTTTGAAGCCTTATGTTGCTTTTTATGTCTCCGAAGAACAGGAACACGTCCTGAAGCATCTGACCGATGTTTCTTCTGAGGCTTGATATCTTGATTTTTTTGATGTTTATTCCGTCAATGAATATGTCTCCCTTTTGAATATCGTAGTAACGGCAGATGAGATTTTGGATCGTGGTTTTTCCTGCTCCGGTAGCTCCAACGAAGGCCACGCTTTCTCCGGGATTTACCTTGAAGGACACATCCCTGAGTATCCATTCGTCTTCCTTGTAGGAAAACCAGACATTCCTAAACTCAATGCTTCCCTTGAAACTGTCCATTTCAACCGCATCTTCATCATCCTTGACTTCGGGCTCCTCGTCCAGAAGGCCGAATATCCTTTCTGAAGCTGCCATTGCCGACTGAACTATGTTAAGCTGTTCAGCCAACTCCTGTATGGGTTCGAAGAATTTGCTTATGTACCTTTGGAAGACAACTATGGTTCCTATGGACACTGTGCCTTCCAGTACCATCCTTCCGCCGAACCACAGAAGAATTGAAACTGCCGTGATGTTCATGAGGTAGTTTGTGGGGTTGTATATGCTGAAAGCAAACAGCTGCTTTATGTTTTCTTTTCGCAGCTTTTCATTTTCTGTCTTGAACTTGTCGAATATTTCATTTTCAACTGCGAATATCTGTACTATTTTCATTCCGGAAACATGTTCTGATATGAATGAGTTAAGAGCTGAAATTTTGCTTCGTATTTCCCTGTAAATCTTTTTTGAAGCACCTTCAAATGCAAAGGTGAACAGGGCAATGAAAGGTATGACCGTGAATGTCATCAGTGAAAGTCTGCTGTTGTAAGTGATCATCGTGATGATTACACCCACCAGGACAAAGCAGCTTTTCAGTATGTTCACAATGACGCTGGTGTACATTTCATTTAATGCCTCTGTGTCATTCGTAACCCTTGTCACAAGTTTGCCTAGGGGGTTTGAGTTGAAGAAGCTTATGGACAGCGTATTAAGGTGCCTGAATACTTCCATTCTGATGTTGTAGATTATTTTTTGACCTGCTCGTGCAAGTATCATGGCCTGTGCATAACTTAGCACAAAAACCAGCGCCACTGTTGACAGGTACACGAGACTGATTTTTATGACTCCGTTAATGTCTGCTTGTGTCGTGACTCCTGCATCAACGGCAGGTGCGGTTTTAGCTGTGTAGCGGGCCAGGAATTTGTCCACCGCGTCTCCTATGAGAACAGGCTGGTACAGCTCCACGGCAACTATGGCGAAAATTATGAGTATTGCAAGAGCAAACTGCCACATGTACGGTTTAGCATATTTCAGAAGCCTCTTTGCAATGTTCTTGTTTATTTTTTTCTTTTTTCCATCATCATCGTATTTCATGGCTACTCCTGTTCCTCCAGCATTTTTTCAAGAAGCTGCTTTTCATAAATGGAGCAGTACAGACCATCCTGTTGGATCAGCTGCTGGTGTGTACCCTTTTCAACAATCCTTCCTTCGTCAAGCACGATAATGATGTCGGCGTTTTGAATGGTTGAAATCCTGTGGGCGATTATTATGTTTGTCTTGCCTTTACGCCTTTCTTCAAGTGTATTGAGTATTTTTTCCTCAGTGTCGGTGTCAACGGCTGATACAGAATCGTCCAGTATCAATATTTCCGGATCCTTTATTAGAGCACGGGCGATGGATATGCGCTGTTTCTGGCCTCCGGAAACAGATACACCCTTTTCTCCAACCAGTGTATCGTAGCCGTTTTTAAATTCCGCAATGTTGTCGTGGATCACAGCATCCCTGGCAGCCTGTTCTATTTTGTCCATTTGACCGCTTCGTAAGCCGAAATCTATGTTGTTGGCTATGGTGTCGGAGAAAAGAAAATTGTCCTGGGGCACGTAGCCGATGGTTTTCCTGAGAACCTTAAGGGGTATGTCTGAGATGCGAAAGCCTCCGATGTATATGGTGTTTTTGTCGGGTTCGAAAATGCGAAGCATCAGGTTTACCAGCGTTGTCTTGCCGCTGCCGGTCCTTCCTATGATTCCAAGAGTTTGTCCCTTCTCTACAGAAAAATCAATGTCCCTGAGCACATATTTGTCCGTTCCCGGGTATCTGTAGCTTAAATTTTTCACCTGTATGCTTCCTGTAAGGCTTTCAACGGACCTGTTTTCCGAGTCCTTGATTTCCACTGGCTCTTTCAGTATTTTTTCCACTCTTTCCAGTGAAGCGGCTCCCGTATTGAACAGGTTGATGGTCATGCCCGTGGCCATCATTGGCCAAACCAGCATGCCCAGGTATTGTATGAATGCCGAGAACTCTCCCAGTGTTATTCTACCCTTTATTGTTATGTAGCCGCCGTAACCTATGGCTACAGCCAGCGCAGCACCTGAAATCATCTGCATGAACGGATGCATCAGCGTCTGAATTACGCTTAAGTCAATGTTCTTTTTGAATGCGTCTTTGTTCTGTTTTTCGAAGGATGAGTTGGACTTGTCCTCCTGCACGAAGGATTTGATTACCTTTATGCCTGACAGACTTTCCTGCACAAAGTTTGAAAGCTGCGCAAAGGCTTCCTGCTTTTTGGTGAAGCGGCTTTGCAGCTCCCTTCCCATGAAACGTACTGACACGGCAATGAGAAGAAGAGGAATGACAGCTGCGACTGTCAGCAGAGGATCTATTTCAGTAACCATGTTGAATACGGTTATGGATCCCAGGGCAATCACGTCGCACAGCGTCAGAATACCGGGACCCAGGGCCATACGCACAGCTTCCAGGTCGTTTGTCATGTACGCCATTATTTCGCCTGTGCCGTGCTGGTGGTAAAAGACGGCTGACAGCTGTTCAAGATGGCTGAACATGTCGTTTCTCATGTCGCGTTCGATGCTTCTTGATGTTCCGAATATGAAGTATCTCCACAAAATCCTTCCTACGTAAATGGTTCCTGCAATGGCAAAGAGCTTAACGATTGAAGATTGTACATAGACGGTATCCATTTTACCCAGCTCGATTCGGTCTATGATGTTTCCTACTATGATTGGAACCCTGGTCTGCACGTAGTCAACGACCAGCAGTGCCATGATTCCCAGTATGTAGTTTATAAGATATTTTTTCAAGAAAAACTGTATATAACTGCTTCCTATGAAGCTTGAGGGCTTTTGCGGTGACTCTGATTTCATTTTTTTCTCCTGAAAGTAAAATGACATAACTACATTATACTATTTTTAAAAATAATTCCCAGCATTATTTCGGTTGTGCATGAAGAATTATCGATGCTGAAGATTTATTGACAGCGATAAAAATATTGAGGAAATTTTTATAAACGCAATTGACAATTGTTTGAAGTTGTGGTAACATAATAAACAGTCACGGGAGCTTAGCTCAGTTGGGAGAGCATCTGCCTTACAAGCAGGGGGTCATAGGTTCGAGCCCTATAGTTCCCATTTTTTATGCCCTTTTTTAGGGAGAAGGAAGTTACAGTAATTCAAGGAATTTGGAGGATGCCGAAAAGGCATCCTCTTGTTGTTTATAGTGCGAGCATATGTCATCTGAAGGAAATCAGGAAGAATCCATAAACAACAATGTGATTCCTGATGTGGTCAGAGTGACAGGCTGCGTTTGGTGTCTATGATCGAACGGGATAAATATTACAGTTGCTTTTCGTTAAAAACGGAGTAGTTCCGCCTTTGTTTAGTTCAACTTCGAATAAATATAATAAAATTTGAAAAAATTTTATAAAAAAGAGTTGACAAAGTTAAGGGCATAGACTATAATCGTATAAAAATGATTAATTATGTATAATTTGATGATTGGAAGAGTAGATTAAACTTGAGCTTCAGCGAGTCGGAACAGAGTGTGAGTCCGGCAGTGAAATTTAGTTGAAAAGAGTCCATGAAAAGATTCTCGGAAATAACAGTATGAGAATCCGGTTAAATACCGTTATGATGAAAGAGTAAAGCAGCTGCCTAAAAAAGAGTGGTACCGCGGACACAAACCGCCTCTTTATCAGCAGTTTTTTTTATGCCCTAACCCTGTTTTTCCGACCGCAGGGAGAGAAAAACAGCGGTAGGTCAAACGCAATGAGTTCCCAATTTATGCGACCGTAGGGAGCTGATAAATTGGTGAACGAAACTGCGCTATGCCCAGGGTTTAACCCTGTTTTTCCGAGAAGCTTTTACCCTTTCTAATCCAATCAATCAATATAACTAATGAATAATTATACGGAAAGTAAATTTTTAATCTTATATCAAAATCTGGAGGATGGAAGAGATGGAAAAAGAAAAAGTAGTATTGGCATATTCAGGCGGATTGGACACATCAATAATAATCCCATGGTTAAAAGAAAATTACGATAATTTTGAAATCATAGCATGCTGCGTGAATGTTGGCCAGGAAGACGACATGGAGTTCGTTAAAAACAAAGCCTTGTCTTCGGGGGCAAGCAAGGTCTATATTGAAAATGTAGTAAATGAGTTTGTTGAAGAGTATGTTTACAAGGGACTGAAGGCAAATGCGGTTTATGAAGGCAAGTATCTGCTGGGTACGGCTTACGCAAGACCATTGATTGCAAAAAAACTTGTTGAAGTTGCACACAAGGAAGGAGCCAAGTATATAGCTCACGGCTGCACAGGAAAAGGAAACGACCAGGTTCGTATTGAAACTGCCATAGCTTCTTTGGATCCGTTCATCAAGATAATTGCTCCATGGCGTATATGGGATATATCTTCAAGAGAAGATGCAATTGACTATGCTGAATCTAAAAACATAGACCTTAACGGTATATCTAAGAAAAGAATTTATTCACGTGACCAGAATATTCTCCACATCAGCCATGAAGGCGGAATGCTTGAAAATCCAGCTAACGAACCTGATTTTGACGAGCTGCTCATAATGACAAACACCGTGGAAAAGGCTCCGGATGAGGCTGAGTACATTGAAATAGAATTCAAAAAAGGAATTCCTGTGAAGCTCAACGGCGAAAAGCTCAGCGGCGAGGAAATGCTAGGAGCACTCAACAAAATAGGAGGCAAACACGGCATAGGAGTCATAGACCTTCTTGAAAACAGACTTGTTGGTATGAAGTCAAGAGGAATATATGAAACACCGGGAGGAACCCTTCTATTAGAAGCTCACAAGTACCTTGAAAGCTTCGTTCTGGAAAAGGAAACTGCTCATTTCAAGGAAATGATAAGCAGCAAGTATGCAGAGCTTGTGTACAATGCAATGTGGTTCAGCGGACTTAAGGACGCATTTGATGCATTCGTTGACTCAACTCAGAAAAATGTTACAGGAACAGTTAAGCTGAAACTGTACAAAGGAACCATCAAGTTTGCAGGAATGACTTCCAAGTATGCTTTGTACAACGAATCAATTTCATCTTTCAGCACGGGAGATCTTTACGACCAGAAGGATGCAACAGGATTCATTCACTTGTACAGCCTGCCGTACAAGATTCAGGCTCTGAATGAAATGAACAACAAGAAATCATCAACAGAAGTTGTTTACACATTCAAAGAATAGTCTCGAACAATTAGTTTACGAAGCTATGCTGTAGACGGTACAACCTTTATCTGAACTAAAAGTTCAGGAAATTAAATAAGCCATTGCAATAGAGAGATCTTCTTTCGGCTTGGAAAGTCTAGCCCACTTAGCCCTGCCGGAAGATACCTCTCTTTTTTTCATCTAAGAGAAAATAAAAAATTACATTTTGTATTTATATTAATGTATGGTATACTATACTGGCTTTAACGGAGGTGATTGGGTGGAATTAAAAAATAAGGACAATAACAGCAACAGCGGCAACAAGCAGATAAATGCCATGACCGAAGGGAATCCGGTCAGACTCATACTTGTATTTGCCTTTCCGATGCTGGTCGGCAACGTGTTTCAGCAGCTTTACAACATGGTTGACAGCATTGTGGTCGGCAATTATGTGGGAAAAATTGCTCTGGCTGCAGTAGGAACAGGATTTCCGTTAATATTCATGATGGCATCCTTGTTCATAGGACTGGGCATAGGGGCAACAATACTCATAGCTCAGTACGTAGGAGCCGGTGATATAGAAAATGTGAAAAAAACCTGTCAGACAATTTACACGGCCATGATATTGGGTGCAATTCCCATATCAATATTGGGTCTTTTCCTGTGCGAACCTATTCTTAATCTTATCAACACGCCTGCAGATACGCTGCCCATGGCTAAGCAGTACATGATGATAATTTTTGCGGGGCTTCTTGGTGCCATAGGTTACAACATGAACACAGGAATACTGCAGGGATTCGGTGACAGCAAGTCATCGCTTTTGTTTCTGGTCATTGCCACAGGCATTAACATTGCTTTGGACCTGCTGTTTGTAGTGGTCTTCGGCTGGGGAGTGGCAGGAGTTGCCATAGCCACCATAATAGCGCAGGCTTTTTCCTGGATTTTTGGATTGGTTTACATGCGCAAGAAATATGAAGTGCTTAATTTTCAGATATTGAAATTTTACTTCAACAGGGATATATTTGTTAAAATACTTAAACTTGGCCTTCCGACGGGAATACAGCAGATGCTTTTTTCAATAGGAATAATGAGCATTCAGTCTCTTGTAAACAGCTACGGTTCCGACTTCATCGCAGGCTTCAATGCAGCCAACAAGATTGACATGTTTGCTTTCATGCCGATTCAAAGCTTCAGCAATGCAGTTACAACCTACACGGGTCAGAACATAGGAGCCGGAAGGATGGACAGAGTTCACAGCGGAACGGTTGCAGCGGTAACCATGTCAGTGATTGTATGCCTGCTTGCACTGGTTATAATTCCTCTGGGGCCGCCTCTTTTGGGACTTTTCAACTCGGATTCGGCGGTTATTGAATCGGGAATGATCTATCTGAAAAACGTAATGCCGTTATACGTGCTGCTGGCCATTGTGTTCGTAATAAATGCGGTCGTCAGGGGAGCGGGGGAGTCCGTTGTTCCCATGATAGGAGCCATAGTGACTTTGTGGCTTGGCAGAATACCGTCTGCTTACTACATTGCATACAACTTCGGCAAGGAATACATGTTTTACAGCTACGGCATAGGATGGTTCTTCTGGCTCATGATAACCGGACCGTACTATCTGTCCGGAAAGTGGAAGACAAAATCTCAAAAGCTCATAAGACAATAAAAAAACGGCTGGTTGATACCGGCCGTTTTGTTTATTATCTATTTTAAATTGTCTATAACCCTTTTGATTTTAGCAGGAGCAATTCTGCATTTTTCTTCAGATACGGCACAAACTGCAAATCTGAGTCCTTTTTTAAGTGCAACCACAAACAGGTTTTCCTTAATCAGTTCTTCGGATGCTTTCTTTGAGTTGCTGCATGGTATGCTTACGAAGAAGCCGTCTCTGTAAGGAAGTATTTCAAGATTTGCTTCTTTAGCAGCCTCAACAAAAGCGTCGGCGCGTTTTCTCAGCATTGTCTTTGTGGCGTTGACCTCTTCCTCGTAGGCCTTTGTCTTTTCAGGATCCTTTGCTATGTTTGTCATTACTGACATTGCAGCTCTTGTTCCGTTTGACCAGTTTGCTCTGTTGGCATGCATAGAGGAATAGTAAAACTCGTTTGCTATTTCTTCGCTTGAGGAAATTCCGATTGCAGCTCCGGATCTTAAACCATACATTGTATATCCTTTTGACATGCTGTATGCAACTATTACAAGGATGTTTTCAGGAAGGTTTCCGAATTTTGTGAAGAATTCTCTTCTTTCGTTGCCTACTCCTGCATAGTCTATGTAAGCGGAGTCAACTACGATGATTATTTTGTTCTGAGGATCTTTGGCGTTTTCCTTTGCGATTTGAAGAACCTGATCCCATTCCTCGTCGGAGAGGCTGTATCCGGTAGGGTTGTTTGCCGGAGTGTTTATTATTGTAACTAGTCTTTTTTGCTTGTTCAAAAGATCTTCAAACTTTTCCTTGAATGATATTATGTTGAATTCGCCCTTTTCATTGAAAAGTTCATAATTTGTTACTGTTCTTCCGAATTCTTCGGAAATTGTAACGTATGGTGCCCAGAACCAGTCACAAACCAGGATTGAGTCTCCAGGATTCGTGTAGTTGAAGATTGCATGTCTTACTGAACCGGTTCCGCCCGGAGTAGCAACTGCCTTTATGTACGCATCTGGTTTGTAACCTTTGAAGCACGCATCCTGTACAGCTTCCAGGAAATCAGGCTGTCCTGCAACCTGTGCATATGCAGCTATGTCGGCATTGGGTAAGGATTTCAATTCTGTATAAACAGTTTCAAGACATATGAGATTTCCATCGTCGTCTGCCAAAGCGCCAAGAGTGGAATCAATAACATTATCTTTGCCGTATTTTTCTATAGCCTCTTTAGCCTTTGCAGCAAGCCCAAAGATGGCATCATTTTCCAGGGGCCATACAGCATGATCAGCAACCATTTTAAATGACATAACATCACCTCGTAATTATTATTTTGATAATTTTATCATTGTACCAAATATAAGTCAACACTTTAAAAAAGCTGAATTGCAATATATTAGAACAATATTAAGTACATATGGGTTTTTATTAATTTTGTTTAAATTAATAAAAAATCATTGACAAGATTAGACAGGCTTGTTATTATATAAAAGTTCTTAAAAAGAGATCCATTAGCTCAGCAGGCAGAGCACTTGACTTTTAATCAAGGTGTCCGGCGTTCGAATCGCCGATGGATCACCATTACAAACAACATCTGACGATCTTAGCGACGTTGGATGTTGCTTTTTTTATGCGATCCGTTATTAATTAAATCTCCTGGAGGAGCCGGGACAACCTTTTCTTATATTTTATTTTTGCTTTCAACAATTTTCAACAAAATTTGCTTTTTGATGATTGTATATTCTTATGGGTGACAAAAAAAATTAATATTTTTTAGCGAAGTGAAGGGGAACGTATGTTACAAACAAAAGAGAAGAGAATCAAGGAACCCGACGACATTAAAACAGCATCCAGGGAAAACTCGCAGGCAGAAAACAGCCAGAGCGAAAAGATGGCTGCCTTGGGGCAGCTTGCCGGCGGCATAGCTCATGACTTCAACAATCAGCTCATGAGCATCATCGGCAATGCAACAATGATACAAAAGACGGATGATCTTGACAGAATAAAGGAATATGCGGAGAGAATAATACATATTTCTCAAAGCACAGCAAGTTTAACAAAAAAAATCCTGATGTTTTCAAAAAGAGAAAGCAGCATCAACAAGCCAATTAATTTGAAAAACGTCATGGATAACACCTACGTAATGGTTGATTCAATCCTCACCAAGAAAATCGAACTTACCTATGAGTATGGTGCAGCAAACAAGGTTGTGCAGGGAGACGAAGCACAGATTGAGAGCCTTATCGTGAACCTCATTTTAAACTCCAGGGACGCCTTGGAGGACAATGTGGGAAAGGTAAGAATCGGTTCTGAAGACACAGTCATATTCTCAGACACGGTTTTGAGCCACGGTGACATCATAAGGCCCGGGCAGTACATCAAGATCTATGTGGAGGACAACGGCAAGGGAATAGAAAGAAAAGTCCTGAACAGAATATTCGAGCCTTACTACACAACCAAAAGCAAGAGCAAGGGGACAGGCCTTGGCCTTTCTGTGGTGTTCGGAACGGTGAAATCACACTCGGGTTACATCAATGTCATAAGCAATTCAAACGTCGGAACAATGTTTGAAGTTTTCCTGCCAGTGTATAAGAAGAAGGAAAAAATTTCAGAAGATGCACACAAGGAAATAAACAGCAATCTCATAATGCTGGTTGATGACGATGTGAACGTGCTGGATGTGGAGGCAGAAATACTTGAGGATCTGGGTTACGATGTGGTTAAGTTCAACGAACCCGTATCTGCATTGAAGTTTTTCAAGAAGAACAGCTCTAAAATTGCCTTTTCCGTTTTGGACATATCAATGCCTGTAATGACGGGAAGACAGCTGTTTGAGCACATGCAGGAGGCCAGAAAAGATGCTTCTGTTATTTTTATAACAGGTTATGCCAGACAGAATGATTACGAGGAGCTGGCCAGGAGAGGGCAGATTATCATGGAAAAACCATTTACTTACGAGGAACTGTCTGCTCAGATAGCCAAAATTTACATGTAGGTGTAGATTGTGTAAAAAGGCGCTGATACTGGCGCCTTTTTGCTTGCAACTGATTAAGATTGTTCCGGACGCTGCAGTTCAAGCTCTCCAAAAGAATGAACAATAAACAGGCTGCGTTTGTTAAGATAACTTAACAAAATTCCAGGCACTTTCTTTTGACAATTGATAAATATTTGATAGAATGTAAAAAGAAATAGAAGAACAGAAGAAATGAATGCATTGTTTAAACTGGAGGAAAAAATGAATATAAATGATTATGTGTACAGTGAGCCCAAGCCGTTTGGAGACTTGTCAATAATAGCAATGAAGGGCTGCGAAGAAATTGCGGCAAAAATTGACTACTATCTGAAAGAGTGGAGACAGGATAACAACGGGGTAATTTACCAGGAAGGATCAAATCCTGTAAGGACATTTTTGCTGGATGCTGTTTGTCCAAGGTTTGGATCAGGTGAAGCAAAAGGTGTGATCAATGAGACTGTAAGGGGCCATGACATATTCATAATATCCGATGTTTTTAATTATGGCGTGAAGTTCAAGATGTACGGCATGGAAGTGCCCATGAGTCCTGACGACCACTACCAGGACCTTAAGAGAATCATCGCTGCCATGAACGGCAAGGCAAAGAGAATCAATGTTATAATGCCTATGCTTTATGAAGGAAGACAGCACAAGAGAGCCACAAGGGAATCGCTGGACTGCGCCCTTGCATTGCAGGAACTCACAAACATGGGAGTTGAAAATATCATTTCCTTTGATATTCACGATCCGAGAGTTCAAAATGCAATTCCTCTTCACGGTTTTGAGGATTTCCATCCACACTACCAGATGATAAAGGCATTTGTTAGAGCCGTTCCTGATGCCGATATTGACAGAAACCACATGATGATCATTTCTCCCGATGAAGGCGGAATGTCCAGATGCATCTACTACTCGTCTGTTATGGAACTGGATCTGGGAATGTTCTACAAGAGAAGGGACTACTCGGTAATCGTAAACGGAAAGAATCCGGTTATAAGCCATGAGTTTTTGGGAGACAACGTGGAAGGCAAGGATGTGATTGTCGTTGACGACATGATTGCTTCAGGAGATTCCATGATTGACGTTGCAAAGAAGCTCAAGGAAAGAAGAGCAAGAAACGTGTATATTTTCTCTGCTTTCGGACTGTTCACGGAAGGATTCGACAAATTTGACAATGCTTTTAAAGAAGGCATAATCACAAAAATATTCACTACGAACATGATTTACAGAAAGCCTGAACTTATGGGTAAACCGTGGTATGAAGAAGTTGACATGTCCAAATACATTGCAAACATCATCGATACGTTGAACTACGACAGATCGCTGAGCGAACTTTTGGACCCTGTTCAAAAAATAAAGAAACTGCTCAAATAAGAATTAAGCAAATTTGCATGAGATTAAAATGTCTGTCCACGGGCAGACATTTTTATTTCGTCCTCTGTCCGATATCATTCATTTCATTATGAAAGTACTGGCAGCTGTGCCTTACTATGGACGAAATAGCACAAGTATTTCATTGACAGGTTGTGAAAGACAAAAACAAAAAAATTGAAATATAAAGAATTATGTGGTATAATTTTTATCATTGTATCTTAATGGTACATTTTGCATAATTTGAACGAAAATCAGTAAAATATATGAAAAGGAAATTCAGGAGGATAAAAATGAGTTTCAGAATGGACATTGGTATAGACCTTGGTACTGCCAGCGTATTAGTTTACATCAAGGGCAAAGGAATTGTAATTAACGAACCTTCTGTTGTAGCAATAGACATAAACACAAACAAGATCCTGGAGGTCGGTGAAGAAGCGAGAAAAATGCTTGGACGTACGCCGGGAAACATAGTTGCCATCAGACCTCTGAGGGACGGAGTAATCTCAGACTTTGACATTACTGAGAAAATGCTGAAGTATTTCATAAAGAAGGCAGTTGGAAATTCCATTATAAAACCAAGGGTTATCATATGTGTTCCAAGCGGAGTTACAGAAGTTGAAAAGAGAGCTGTGCTTGAGGCAAGCAACAATGCCGGCGCCAAGAAGACTTACCTCATAGAGGAGCCTGTGGCTGCGGCAATAGGAGCAGGTCTTGACATAACAAAGCCTTCAGGACACATGATAATAGACATGGGCGGCGGAACTACCGACATAGCAGTCATTTCCCTGGGAGGAATTGTTGTCAGCAGATCCATAAAGGTAGCAGGAGACAAGTGCGACGACGCCATAGTAAGATATGTAAGAAAGAAATACAATGTGATGATAGGTCTTAGAAGTGCTGAAGAGCTGAAAATCAACATCGGGGCCGCCTTCCCCGCAGAAGAGGAAAAGTACATGGAAGTAAGAGGAAGAAACCTTGTTACAGGTCTTCCTGTAAACCTGACCATATCATCATCCGACATGCTTGAGGCTCTTGAGGAAACCATAACCTCCATAGCTGATGCTGTTCACTCTGTTCTTGAGAAAACCCCGCCTGAACTGGCTGCTGACATCAGCGAAAAGGGTATCATCATGACCGGAGGCGGCTGCCTGATTCAAGGTCTGGACAAATTGATCAGCAAGAGGACCGGATTGAATGTTATGATTGCAGACGACGCCATTTCATGCGTTGCAAAAGGAACAGGACAGTCATTGGAGCATATGGATGTGCTTAAAGACTCACTGATAACCGAAAACATAAAAACTAACTACAGCGCATCTTAATGAACATGTGGGATTCCGGCCTGGTTGCCGGGTCCCTTATTGCATTTGACCAATTTGGGAAAATAAATACAGAGGTTGAGTATGAAAATTAAAAAAGCAGTTATACCTGCAGCAGGTCTGGGAACCAGGTTTTTGCCGGCTACAAAGGCAATTCCGAAAGAAATGCTCCCCTTAGTCGATAAACCTACAATACAGTACATAGTCGAGGAAGTAATTGCTTCTGGCATAGAAGACGTCCTGATAATCACAGGCAGGAACAAGGGCTCCATAGAAGAACATTTCGACAGGGCTGTGGAACTTGAAGACAATCTTGAGAAAACTCACAAAGAAGAGTTATTGGAAGAAGTAAGAAAAATATCAAAAATGATAAACATACACACAGTGAGGCAAAAAGATCCGCTGGGTCTGGGTCATGCTGTTTACTGCGCAAAATCTTTCGTCGGAAACGAACCATTTGCCGTGCTGCTGGGGGACGATGTGGTTGATTCAAAAAAACCGTGCCTGAAGCAGATGATTGAAATGTTTGAAGAATATAACTCCACAATTCTGGGCGTGCAGCCGGTAGCGTGGGAAAATGTTAACAAGTACGGCATAGTATCCGGCGAAAAATTAAACGACAAAATATACACTGTTAAGGATTTGGTAGAGAAGCCGGCAATGGAAAAGGCACCCACAAACATAGCAATTTTGGGAAGGTACATAATAACACCAAAGATATTCGAAATCCTTGAAAATACTAAAAAGGGAGTGGGCGGTGAGATTCAGCTTACGGATGGACTGAAGGATCTTTGTAATATTGAGGATGTTTTTGCATATATTTTTGAAGGCAGAAGATACGACGTGGGAAGCAAAATAGGATTTCTTGAAGCAACCGTTGACTTTGCACTGAAGAGAGATGATTTGAGGGACAGCTTCAAAGCTTATCTGCGAACTATAAATTTGGATTAAGGGGTGTTGTCATGTACAGAGAAAAGTTGGAAGTATGGCTGGACAGTCCGTTTGTAGACGAATCCTTAAAAGAAGAATTGAAAAAAATCGAAAAAATTGAGAGTGAAGTTGAGGACAGGTTCTACAGGGAGCTGGAATTTGGCACCGGAGGCATGCGGGGGAAAATAGGGGCAGGTACAAACCGTATGAATTTCGTTACTGTAGCAAAGGCAACACAAGGCATTGCAGATTTTTTAAATGAAAAATACACGGATGGAAACATAAGCACTGCAATTGCGTACGATTCAAGAAACATGTCAAGGGAATTTGCGTCAAAGGCAGCAGCAGTTTTTGCCGCAAACAACATAAAGGTGTACTTGTTTGAAAGCCTCAGGCCGACTCCTGAACTTTCATTCGCAGTGAGACATTTCGGCTGCAAGGCCGGCGTTGTGATTACTGCAAGCCATAATCCGCCCGAATACAACGGCTACAAGGTTTATGACCAGTTTGGCGGCCAGGTTGTTGGAGATGCGGATGAAATAATCATGAAAATAAACAGTGTTAAGCTTAAGGACATAAAAACATCCGAAGATAGCAGCAAAATAGTTATGGTGGGAAACGAGCTGGATACTGTCTACATAAACAAGGTTAAGAGCCTGAGCATCAGGGATGATGTGGATAAGAATATTAACATCGTATACACTCCGCTTCATGGAACAGGAAACATGCCTGTAAGAAGGGTGCTCCAGGAGCTGGGTTACAAAAATGTGACTGTGGTAAAGGAACAGGAAGAACCGGATCCCATGTTTTCCACGGTAAAGTCTCCGAACCCGGAAGAAATAAGCGCTTTTGAGATAGCAATAAAAAGAGCTGAACAAGGCGGAGGCGAAATAATCATTGGAACCGACCCCGACTGCGACAGGGTAGGTCTGGTTGTGAAGGACGGAGACGGAAGTTACGTTCCGCTGAACGGAAACCAGACAGGGGCTCTCCTTTTGAATTATGTGCTGAGCTCCATGTATGAAAAGGGAAAAATTCCTGCCGACGGAGCTGTTATTAAGACAATAGTAACCAGTGAAATAGGAAGGGCAATCGCATCCAAGTACAATGTGGCAAACTTTGACACTCTGACAGGATTCAAATATATTGCTGAAATGATGCAGCAGTTTGAAGACACAGAGGAACACAGCTTCATCTTCGGCTACGAGGAAAGCTACGGGTATCTGGCAGGGACATTTGTCAGGGACAAGGATGCGGTTATAGCCAGTATGCTCATTTGTGAAATGGCTGCATATTATAAGAAAAAGGGCAGCACTCTCCTGGATGCGCTTAAGGATATTTACAGGGAACACGGATACTATATAGAGGAAACTGTTTCTCTGACCTTTGCAGGCTCAACAGGTCAGAACAAGATGAAGGCCATAATGGAAAACTTCAGGGAAAACAAGCCAAGCTCCTTTGCTGGCAAAAGCATACTGCATGTTTACGACTACAAGATGGGGACTTCATTAAATCTCTTAAACGGTAAGACGGAGCATCTGGACTATCCAAAGTCTGATGTGCTGAAATTCTGTTTTGAAGACGGATCGTGGCTGGTGCTAAGACCATCCGGTACAGAGCCCAAGCTGAAAATTTATTTTTCCATAAATGAGGAAAATGAAAGCAAATCCACGCAGGTTTTAGAAAATACCAAGAAAGAAATATTAAGCGCAATTGACCGCATACAGATAAACAACTAAACAACTGGTGAGGTTAAAAAATAAAATTAGGGAGGCTGTAAATATGAAAATATTTAAAACCACAACCCGAAAAATAATTCTATTAATTTTCGTTTTTGTATTTGCATTTAACACACTGGCTTTTGCTGGAAGCAACCCGTCCAGGGCTGAACTGGAATCAATGATAGATGAGGTTGCGAGGGAAAGAGCTGTTCCTTCGGTTTTGCTGAAGGCAATAGCAAGGGTTGAGTCTGTTTTTGAGCAGTTCAACTCAGACGGAACACCCAAAATAAGCGGCAGCAGCATTGGGCTGATGCAGGTTAGCAACAGAAACGGAGGCTACGACTCCAACAGGCTTAAGTACGACATCAGGTACAACATAGAAGCCGGAGCGGATGTACTCCTGAACAAGTGGAGCATGAGCTCCTACCAGTCCTTGTCTAGCGTTGGAAACATGGACCCGAATATTTTGGAAAATTGGTATTTTGCCCTCTGGGCATACAATGGATGGGCTCAAAGCAATAATCCCAACATTGTGACGTCATATGCAAAGAAGTATACGTATCAGCAGATGATTTACAACGTAATTGAAAAGGAATACGGAAAAAAGGTAAGCAACATTGATTTCTCATATCTTCCGTCGTCGGGACTGCCCAGCAGGTCGCTGGTTGTTCCTACACCAGCCTACGCCAGCAGCGGGGACATAGTCTTTTATGAAAAGAACGACTATGTGAGGACTGACGGTGTGAGAGATTCCTACCAGCTTCGTGACGAGCCTGCAGGAAAGTACATTCGAGAGCTTGAAGGAAATCAGCTGGGGATAATAACAGACGGTCCGGTTCTCAAAAACGGATTCTACTGGTACAAGGTTTACGTGGATGAAAACACTGAAGGCTGGATTGAAAGAAACTGGCTGCTGCGAACGGGAGACACAGAACACGGAAGATACGTCTATGACGATATCGCTTTCCACTGGGCCCGCAAGGATATAATGGACCTTTACAACAAGGGTATCATCAGCGAGTCAAAGTCCTTCAACCCTGACAGCATTGCCACAAAGGAAGAGTTCTTCATATTCCTGAGCAAGGCTATTGACGTAAACAATGAAGAAGATTCAAAAGAAGTTGTAGCTGCAGAAAACGAAGCATCAACAACAGAAGGTGTGACAACAATAGAAGATTCAAAGCTTCCGTTTTCAGATGCCTCGGAAATCCATCCGTGGGCAGTGACGTACATTGAGGATGTTTATGACCGGGGCCTTTTAAAAAGCTACAGGGAAGAACTTGAACCTCTGGAAAGGCTCACAAGAAAAGAAGCTACCATCATAATGGACGGTATTTTCGATGAAGACCAGAAGTATGAAAATCTGGACATAACGACCGTATTCAAGGATCTTGGAAATCTGAGCCAGGAAGAAAAGGAAGCAATTAAGACAGCGTACACAAATGGCTTGATTTCAGGAAAAGGTTCCGGGTCATTCTGCCCGGATGACTACCTGTCAAGGGCTGAAGCCGCTGCCATAATGGTAAAGGTTTCAGAAAAGCTTGAAGAAGTGAACAGTTTAAATTAATCATGAATAAAGGCCGCAAAGTGAATATGGTGCGGCCTTTATTGTTGCATATTGTGGAACCTAATATCGTAAATTCTTTCAAACTCCTTTGTTTCTGAATTGTAGGAAACGGGAGACCTGTTTCTGTTCAAAAGTTTGATTATTTTATAAACATCAATCCAGATTTCTGCTATAGTTTCCTTCTGGGATTCGTCAAATACAAGCTGCATGCCGTAATGAAGGTGAGGAACGTTGATGTTGTTCACATTTTCCTTTCGGCTGTACCCTGTCATGCCTAGATAGCCTATTACATCTCCTGCCTTGACGATATCGCCCTCCTTAAGGGTTTTCACGTAGGGATGGTCTTTCCTAAGATGCGCGTAGTAGTAATACCTTTTGCTGTCGAGGCTTCGGATGCCTATGCGCCAGCCTCCGTACTGGTTCCACCCCAGCGCCTCCACCCGGCCTGTTTCAACTGCAACTATGGGAGTTCCCACTGACCCCATGAGGTCGTTGCCCAGGTGAGAACGTGTAAAGCCGTAGCTTCTTGAGTTCCCGAAGTCATCATAGTGGTTGAAGTAGTAGCCTCCGGCTATGGGAGAAAAAACCTTCAGTCCGTATTTCTGCACCCATACTTTTTTGCCTGGGTTGTTCTCATCGGCCACCTGGATTTCATAAGGCCCCACGAATCCTCCCAACACTGCGGTGTATGCCTCGAAGTAATAGCTGTAGTGTTTCATGTCCTTCGTGAGACTCTCTATGCTTTCACCGCTCTTAAGCTTTGCAATGAGAGCATCCATGTCCTTAGCCCTGTAATTTGAGAAATTTCCGCCGTAACGCACGGCCAGGTATGAAAGTATCTCTATCCAGTTGAGCTTCACTTCTTCATCCACGCTGTTGATGTCTGCCTTGAGCGCCTTGTCCATGGCTTCGTAGGAGACCCTGAAATCAACCCATTTTATGAATGTTTTTTCCTCGTTTACCGACACCGATTGATCCGAGTTCAATAACAATGCTGCTGCCAGGGCCGTACATAGAATTGCTGCAGCGCATGCAAATAATAATCTGGATTTTATTTTAATAATCATTGCATACCTCTGAAATATAATATAATAAATTTTATGCTGACAACAGCCGTGATAGAACAATCTTCGCATTGACGAACAGAAACCATGTTTTAATGCATGGTTGTACAAGAAATTAATTGTATTAATTGAATTTCTATGTTAATATTAAGCTGATTCTAAGTTCGGGAGGACAAATTGAAATTAAAATTTTGTTCGTTGTACAGCGGAAGCAGCGGAAACTGCCAGTATATAAAAACTGAAAACACCACAATTCTTGTTGATGCAGGCCTCAGCGGCAAAAAAATTCAGCAGGAAATTGTTAATATAGGAGAAGACCCGAAAAAGATCGATGCCATATTCATTACCCACGAGCATGCAGACCACATACAGGGTGCGGGTATAATGTCCAGGCGTCTTGATGTGCCCATCTATGCCAATGCAAAGACGTGGGAGGCCATGAGCGAAGCGCTGGGCAGCATCAAGTCCCACAACATAAGAATAATGGATGACTTTGCCGAAGTTGGGGACCTGACACTAAAGTCCTTTGACATATCACACGATGCGGCTCATCCGGTGGGCTACAACATATTTTACAAAAACAAAAAAATAAGCCTCGTTACAGACACAGGCTGCGTCAAAGACAGCATAGCGAACAGCATCATGGATTCAGACCTTCTGCTTGTTGAATCAAACCACGATGAAGACATGGTACTCATAGGACCGTATCCGTGGCCGCTGAAGAGAAGGGTTCTGGGCGAATTCGGCCACATGTCCAACGACACCGCAGGACACCTCATAACCAGAGTGGTGAAAAGAGGAAATGAGATAGTGCTGCTGGGGCATCTGAGCAAAGAAAACAATTTTCCGCAGCTTGCCTACAAGACCGTTGAGAACATTCTGAAAGAAAACTGCATAGAGGTAAATCCGGGAATCTGCCTTGACATGACATACAGAGACAGGTCAAGCAAGGTTTATGAAATATAGGTGAATCATGGAAGAAATAATTTATGCGTGCAAGGAGCACGTTGAGATGGCACTGGACGACATTGTGAATGATGAGGAAAAAGCTCCGGTAATCACGAAAATCCAGCAGGAAAAAAAGTGTGGCTACTGCAATGAGCCTGCCGAATATGAAGTGAAAGCATAAAAAACAGATGGATATGTCCATCTGTTTTTTTGTCCTCAAGAGGAAGCACGTATCTCATTGCGCCTAGGGATACATGACCAAATTATAGGTTCCAGCAGTGGTTCAGTGGGCCTCTTCCTTTTCCTAGATTCAGGTTGCTTTTTAAGGCACCGGTTACATACTGCTTTGCATTGTATATGCTTTCCTTTACGGTGAAGCCTTCCGCCAGGCTGCATGCAATGGCAGAGGACAGGGTGCAGCCTGTTCCGTGGGTGTTCTTGTTGAGTATTTTTTCCTGTTCGAACCAGAAAAGTTCCCCGTGACGGTATAAAAGGTCGTCGCTGGTGTCCTCCAGGTGTCCGCCCTTTATTAGGATGTGTCCTGAGTACAGGCTGGAGATCATTGCTGCAGCCTTTTCCATATCATCCTTGTTTTTTATCCTTATGCCGCTAAGGCATTCTGCTTCAGGTATGTTGGGCGTTATTACAGTTGCCAGCGGCATAAGAGTAGTTTTCAGCATGTCCAGGGCATCATTGTTTATAAGTCTGCTGCCGCTGGTTGAAACCATCACAGGGTCGAGCACTATGTTTTTGGCGTTGTGCAGCACCAGCTTTTCAGAAATGACTTTTATTATATCATTGTTTGGCACCATTCCTATCTTTACGGCATCAGGGCGTATGTCTGAAAACACGGCATCTATCTGCATGGAAGTGAACTCATAGGTGGATTCCATGACGCCGAAAACTCCTGTGGTATTTTGAGCCGTTAGGGCTGTTATTACACTCATTCCGTACATCCTGTGGCTGGTTATGGTCTTCAGGTCGGCTTGTATTCCGGCTCCTCCGCTGCAGTCTGAACCTGCAATTGTAAGTATAGTTCTCATAGCTTGCCTCCTGTTACCATTTTTGAAAGCTCCAGCAGTTCTCCGGCAGCTGAGCTGATGTCGCCTTTTCCGAATATGGCAGATATGGCACAGATCCCGTCAATGCCGGAACCTTTAAGCTTCAGCACATTGTCCTTGCTTATGCCTCCTATGGCAACAACAGGTATGCTGACGGAGTCTGCAATCTCCTTAAGAATTCCGATGGTTATGTTTTCTGCATCAAGCTTTGTTGATGTGGAGAAAACAGAGCCTGCTCCTATGTAGTCGGCTCCTTCCAGCTGTGCCTTCACCGCAGCTTTTACTGTTTTTGCTGAGACTCCGATTATCTTGCCGTGTCCCAGCCTTTCTCTTGCTGCCAGAACAGTTCCATCATTCTGACCTATGTGGACACCGTCCGAATCGGTTTCCAGTGCCACATCTATGTTGTCGTTAATTACAAAGGGAACATTGTACCTGTCGGTGACTGATTTCACCTGGAGGGCAAGCCGTACAAATTCGTCATGGCCTATGTTTTTCTCGCGAAGCTGCACAAAGGTTGCGCCGCCCCTTATTGCTTCCTCCACAGCTTTCGCCAGACTTTTGTCCTTAAGCCAGGTCCTGTCCGTTATTGCGTAAAGTGAAAATGAGTTTCTATCTGGCTTCAATTCTGGCCCTCCCTTCAAGCATGTTGTCATCTATGAGCCCCATGAAATCTATGAGATGCGTTTTAAAGGATGATGTTCCTTCTACCCGGGATGAAATGTTCTCGTAAGCCGTTTCACCGCATATGCCCATGGTGCAAAGGGCAGCGGCGCATGCGTCAACTGTGCCGGCGTTTGCTGCAATAAAAGCTCCCGTTATGGAAGAAAGCATGCAGCCTGTTCCGGAAACCCTTCTCATCATGGGATGACCGTTTCTGATTATGTAGGTTTTGATGCTGTCGGTTACTATGTCTGCGGCTCCTGTTACAGCTATGACTGCCCCTGTTGAACGGGAAAGGTGAACAGCAAATTCTGCGGTTTTGTCCAGGATGTCATCACCGATGCTGTCTGAAATGTCTGCATCAACACCTCTTGTTGAGCTGCTCAGTCGTCCAACGGTCTTTATTTCCGAAATGTTTCCCCTTATGACAGAAAACTTAACTTCCTCCAGGAGGCAGAATGCTGTTTCGGTCCTGAGTTTTGAGGCTCCTGCTCCGACGGGGTCAAGGACCACGGGTATGCTAAGCTGGTTTGCCTTTCTCCCTGCCAGTATCATGGATTTGATTGTGCGGGAGTTAAGCGTTCCGATGTTTATGACCAGAGCATTGCTTATGGCGGTTATTTCTTCGACTTCTTCCTCGTCATCTGCCATGATGGGAGAGGCTCCCAGAGACAAAAGTGCATTAGCGCAGTCGTTGACCGTCACGTAATTTGTTATGTTGTGTACCAGAGGGTGAGCTTTTCTCACGTTTTTAAGCATATCTGTAAACATAACTCGCTCCTTTCACATTCAATTTGTAAATTCAACTTTCTCTCCGTTAAGTATCTTGTTTGTTGTCCTCATGGCGCACATTTTTCCGCACATGGAGCAGCTGTGCTTGTCTGCGGGAGGGGTGCTTTCGAAATATTCCCTGGCTTTCTTCCCGTCAATGGCATAGGAAAACATCTCTTCCCAGTCGATTCTGCGGCGGGCATCGCTCATTTTGTTGTCGATGTCCCTGGCGTTTGGAATACCCTTGGCAATGTCCCCGGCGTGGGCAGCTATCTTAGAAGCTATTAATCCTTCCTTTACGTCGTTTACATCCGGAAGTCTGAGGTGTTCCGCAGGTGTTACGTAGCACAGGAAATCTGCGCCGTTGGCCGCAGCAACAGCTCCGCCTATGGCCGATGTTATGTGGTCGTATCCAGGTGCTATGTCGGTGACTATTGGTCCCAGTACATAGAAGGGAGCTCCGTGGCAAAGTCTTTTCTGTAGTTTCATGTTTGCTGCAATTTCGTTGAGAGCCATGTGTCCGGGACCTTCAACCAGCACCTGCACATTCTTTTCCCATGCCCTTTTGGTCAGGTGTCCTATTTCAATGAGCTCCGCAATCTGTCCCGCATCGGTGGAATCATTGATGCTTCCGGGTCTTAAGGCATCGCCCAGGCTTATGGTTACGTCGTACTCGTAAAGTATGTCCAGAAGCTCATCATAGTGTTCATAGAAGGGATTTTCGTTTCCTGTCATCTCCATCCATGCAAAAATCAGCGAGCCGCCTCTGGAAACAATGTTCGTGAGCCTCTTGGACTGCTTGAAGCTGGCAATGGAGCTTTTGTTGAGCCCTGCATGTATGGTCATGAAATCCACTCCTTCCCTGGCATGGGCTTCAACTACCTTCAGAAAATCCTCAGCCTTGATTTCAAGAAGGTCCTTTTCCAGGTATCCTATGGCGTCGTACATTGGCACGGTGCCTATCATGGCGGGAGAGTAGTCTATGAGCTGGCTTCTGAACGTGTTTGTCTTTCCGTAGTTGCTCAGGTCCATTATCGCTTCGGCTCCGAACTCAATGGACATCTTTACCTTTTCAAATTCTTTTTCATAATCGGCGCAGTCGCCTGACACTCCAAGGTTCACGTTTATCTTGGTCTTCAGCCCTTCTCCTATTCCTTCGGGGCTAAGTGACCTGTGATTTATGTTTGCAGGTATTGCAACCCTGCCTTTGGCGACCAGCTCCCTCAGCTTTTCTGCATTTATGTTCTCCTTGGAAGCGACAACTTCCATTTCAGGAGTGATTATTCCTTTTTTTGCTGCTTCCATCTGTGTTTTGTAGTTCATTTCATACCTCCATATTTTTGTAAAATCCGGTTTTTCTTAAAGCTGTAATAAATACATAGGACATTCCTGCTCCAGCTGCTGAACTCATGATGAAAGGCACGACAAAGCCAAACAAGGCAGCCTCTCTTGACATGATAAACGCTGCAACAGGGTAGGCCAAAAGTGCTCCGATGATTCCTGTTCCAACTACCTCACCTGCAAAAGCCAGGGAAGGCTTCTTGGTGTGCTTGTAAAGCATGGAGCAGAGAAAAGCCCCACACATGCTTCCCGGAAAAGCCAGCAGGCTGCCGGTTCCAATCATAACCCTTATGAGAGATGTAACAAAAGCCATTCCAACAGCATAAGTTGGCCCCAGAGTCACACCTGCCAGAACATTGATCATGTGCTGCACGGGAAATACCTTTGCAGCTCCCACAGGAATCGAAAAAGTTGAGCACACAACTCCTACAGCGATGAAAATCCCTGCCTGAGCTAATTTTTTTGCGTTCGTCATATAGACCTCCAGATTTTTTATTTAAATATTTCTGGTTTTGAATTTCAAGGAATCAAAAAAGGTGCACTTCTTTTGAAGTACACCCAATATAAATTCTCATTCATTCTTCCCTACGTTGGCATTATCCAAATCAGGTACGGTCGAAACATAAGTTTCCTCTCAGCCTTCAAAAGCTCCCGAAAATATTTAGTTGCATTAATAGTAACACTAATGCACATACTAGTCAACAAAATTAAGCTGAAAATAAAATTTGAAAAATAGTAAAAAAATGCTTGTTTAATAATGGCGGCAATGCTATAATATATTCGCTATCCTTGCTCCTGAGTAAGCAGGGGCCAAAGTCCAAAGGGAGGTGACTCAAATGATGAGAAAATATGAAGGCGCTTTTATCTTATTGTCCAATCTTGAAGAAGACGTAAGAAATGCTGAAATCGAAAAAGTAAAGAACATAATAACCCAAAGACAAGGAACTGTCGAAAAAGTTAATGAGTGGGGTCAGAGAAGACTTGCTTATGAAATCGACAAGAAAAGAGAAGGTTATTATGTGTTTGTAGATTTCACTTCAGGCGCAGATGCTGTTGACGAAATAGACAGAATTTGCAAAATCAGTGATAACTTTATCAGACATATGATTACTGTAGAAGAATAGAAATAAACATAAAAGAGGTAAACTAATGAATAGTGTTGTATTAATAGGAAGGTTGGCCCGGGATCCCGAGCTGAGATTCATACCTTCGACAGGTATGGCTGTGACCAGATTGACTTTAGCTGTAGACAAGGAATTGTTCGGAGAAAAAAAGCAACAAGCTGTTAGCCAGGGAAAACCTACAGCAGACTTCATAAATGTTACTATTTTTGGAAAACAGGCTGAAAATTGCGCCAACTACCTTACAAAGGGAAGTCAGTGCGCAGTTCATGGCAGAATTTCAACAGGAAGTTACACTACACAGTCAGGCGAAAAGAGATATACAACAGACATTATTGCAGATAGAGTAGAGTTTATCGGCAGCGGAAAAGGACAGTCATCAGCTCCGCAGCAGGGAAGATCGATCCAGCCAGATAGCAGCTTTTTCGATGAGTTCCCGGATGAAGACAACGACATTTTCCAACCGGTAGATGACGAAGATATACCATTTTAAACAACAATAGCGGAAGGAGGAAATATCAATGAGTTCAAGACAAGGCGGAAACGCTAGAGATAACGACAAGAACGACAGAATGGGTCAAAAAAGAAGACCTCGCAAGAAAGTATGCCAGTTCTGCCAGGAAAAGGCAACACATATAGATTACAAAGACCTTGGAAAGTTAAAGAAATATACAACTGAAAGAGGTAAAATATTACCAAGAAGAATCACAGGTGCTTGCGCTAAGCATCAGAGAATGGTAACCAGAGCTATAAAGAGAGCAAGAACAATAGCATTGCTTCCATATGTAGCAGATTAATCTATAAGATTAAATAATAAAAGATTTGTGCCAGCACAAGTCTTTTTTGTTGCAAAAAAAGATAACGGCTAGCCGTTATCTGCGTCAATTCTTAATTATTAACTATTAATTCTTAATTGTTTTAGTGGCATCCGCCGCCGCAGCCGCTGCATCCTGACTGAGGCTGAACAACAGGCTTAAGGCCTACGCCGTTTCCGTTGTTTTCTTCGCTTGAAACAATTATGAACCCGCCATACTGTTCAATCACAGACTTTTCTGCCATGAATGTCACTTCGTTGATTGTTTCCACCTCGTCAGCTTCAGTTGGCTCGCTTATAGAAACACCGAATATGGGACCGCTGCATCCGTAGTTGTCTAAAGAGATTCTTACGTTGTATGAATCGACATTTGCTTCATCCAGCAGTTCCTTGAATTCTTTATAAGCTGTATCATCTATAAATATCATAAGTTGAATTTCCTTTCTTGATAACAAATTTGTTACATACCATGATAACATACCATTTATTCGATGTACATAAAAAGTTTTTACAATTATTTAGCTGCTTATGTAATGCAATCATCATTATTTTCAATTGCTTTAAAATTTACAAATCAAACTCAAAATTTTTCATTTCTAATTATCAACTGTATTACTTCATGCTGACAATCTCCACTCCGGTGTAGTAGTGCTTCAGTATTTCCTTGTAGTTGAAGCCCTCATCCGCCATACCGTCAGCTCCCCACTGGCTCATGCCCACGCCGTGGCCGTATCCGGTTGTAAGTATCTCAATTTCGTTTCCTGTTTGTATAAAACTGAAATTGGTAGAATTCAAACCAAATATGGATCGCATCTCACGGCCTGATATTTCTTTTCCTTCAATATATATGGTCTTGATTTTTCCTCCCTCACTGACCTCACCCAGCTGAATCTTATCATCCAGATTATCGCGGGTAAGCCCCAGGTCTCCGTATACAGCTTCAAGCTTGCTGATGAAGTCGCTGACTGTCACCCTGATAGAATCGTGAAGCTTGGGTGCTTCGCTTTCATAAGGGCTCTCAACGCTTCTCAAGTATGGTATGGAAGCAGAAAACACATCTTCGGAATTTTCTGTCCTCCCTCCGCTGGTAGAGTGAAACAGAGGTTCGATTATTTTACCTTCATAAGTAAGGATCTGACCTTTTGTTGAGTTGACAGCACCTTCTATTTTGCTCCAATATGCGTCATACCATCCATCATCGTGGGACGCAATCAAATCATCTGTAGAACTCCAAACCTGGCAGTGTGTTCCCGTGCATACAGGTGCATCTGTGTGTTCCGGCTGACCGTTGGGATATTTCTTCATTCTGTACAAAATGTACGTTCTTGCCGTCACGGACTGGGCCTTCAATGCTTCAAGATTGAACTCGGCTGGCATCTCAGAAGCTATGACGCCTTTGAGGTAATCCTCGAAGTCAATGACCATAACTTCGTTGGTCTTAACATTGTACACCTTAATCAACTCAGGCTCAGTAATATCCGAGGTTTTGGGCACATCGTCGTTTGCCTTCCCGGATTCTTTCACATCGTCCTTTACTTCGTCGGCATTTACGGCTTCTGAAGGCTGCTTTGCTTTGAATCTGTCTTCCAATACAGCAAGAGAAATATTTGGAATTGTCAGAAGCATTGCAAAAATAACTGCGGCATAAATCAGACGGTTTAACATTTCAATCAACCCCTTTGTCATAAGTTTCATAATATTTTATGAGCGACTAAAAATTTTAGAACAATTTTGTATTAAATAAAAAAAATGGGACACACTATTGCCAGATAATAAAGAAAAAAACAGGAGGTTTACATGAAAAACAACAGATTGAAAAATGCAAGAACAAAAATGAAAAATTTCTTTATTAAACTTAAAAACAAGGATACAAGCTTTTTTATAATTGCTCTTTGTGTTGTACTTTTGTCAACTGCAATAATTTGGAGATACACATCAAATCCAAATAATGAAGGAAATGAGCAGGCTCAGAGCGGTGCAGAAGATGAAAATATAGGTGCAAACATGGATCCTTACGAAGACTACATTGAAGGTGTAATGGAAGACTACGAAAATGCCAACAAGGGTGATGAAGAAAAGGACAAGGGAGAGTCAAAAAGCCTTGACTTGAAAACTATCAAAGCTCCTCTGGCTGGTGAAATAATCAGGGAATTCACATTGGACGACCTGGTGTATTACGAGGCCATAGGGGAATGGAGAGTACATAACGGAGTTGATATCAAGCCAAAGGATACGCTTGTGATTGAATCTGCTTTTGCAGGAACGGTTGCTTCAGTTACCAGCTCGGAGCTGACAGGAACAGAAGTTATCATAGACCATGGAAACAATGTTAAGACACTTTACAACAACCTGGTGTCCGCATCGGTAAAAGAAGGCGATACGGTTTCTCAGGGACAGACAATAGGCAATGTAGGCAAGACCGTAAGCATTGAATCATCAGACGGAGCTCACCTGCACTTTGAACTTATTGTTGACGGAAAGAATGTCAACCCCATGGACTATATTACGCTGCAGTAGCAAAATAAGGTTCTAACCAAAACCAAAACGCATAAAAATGTAATAAGACGGTATAGCCAAAGGGGGTTAAACATGAAAGATTACATAGAACGGAGAGCCATGGAGATTGCGGAATTTATAATAACTACTGAGTCTACCGTGAGACAGACAGCAAAAAAATTCGGTGTCAGCAAAAGCACAGTCCATAAAGATGTTACAGAACGTCTTCCCAAATTGAACCCTCCAGCTGCAAACGAAGTGAAAAGAGTTTTGCTAAAAAATAAGTCTGAACGCCACATTAGGGGAGGTAAAGCTACTCGCTTAAAATATAAAGAAGCACATGAGCACGAAGAAGTAAGCAATATGTAATTAACCAATTGAGGAAAGGCACTGACTGCAACAGGTTGGTGTCTTTTTAGTTTTTGTTTGTAAAGTGTTTATAGGGTAAAATGTTAAGCACCAATAGAGACAAAAAAGAGTGTTAGGACATTTTTGGGACAAAAAAATTATTTATGCCTTGAAATTATGTCCCATTAATATGTCCTAATCTTATTGTTAATGAAATCCTGAAGCTGATTAACAGAATCTTTTTCCACTTTCTCTATTGAATGCAAATAGGTTTCTGAAACAGTTTCAATTGTGTCTCCAAGTCTTTTGGCTACAACTACAATATTAACACCTGAATTGATCATCATGGTGGCTTGCAGATGCCTTAAATCATGAAAAGTAATATTATATAACTCAATCTCTCTGGCCATTTTTAGAAATCTTCTGTAAATGGCATTGCGGTCATAAATTACTTGTGTCTTAGGGTTGATAAAAAGAAATTGTTTATCTGGGTTAATGTTTAGTATCTTTAACTTGTCTATATATTGCTCCAGGATTTCACTAACAGTTTCAGGCATATATACTTTTCTGATAGAGTTATCAGTTTTTGTTTTGGCTATTTCATGATTTACTTTACCGTTCTTATAATGGGAAACATATTGTTTATTTACATCAATATAATTATTTTTTAGATCAATATCCGCAATGGTTAAACCTAATATTTCTCCTTGTCTCAATCCACAATACAAGGCAATTGTAAATATGACATTAAACATCTCAGGTTCATTTTCTATAGCTTCTATGAGTTTGGATATTTCTTCTACTGAAAGCAGCTCTGCATAATTCTTATTCTTCACTTTAGGTAAGGTAATATTTCTACAAGGATTTTCTTTAATATACTTCCAATCTATAGCTTTGTTGAAAGTAGATGATAAAATAGCATAAATCTGGCGTACTGTTGAAGCTTTTAGGGTTTTACTTTTGTGGTTTATAAATTTCTGAATATCAATGTTATCAATTTTATTGAGTGGTATGCCACCAAAATATTCTAGTATATGTGCATTGTAAGCTGTTATATAAAAACTTTCAGTATTAGCTCTTAAATTAGGTCTTACATGTTCATCAAGAACCAATTGAGCTAAGTTACAAAAGAGCATGTTTTCTTTTTTACCTATTTCATTTCTTAAAATTGATACTTCGAAATCCTTGTGAGCCTGAATTACGTCCCTAGGCCACTTTTTTTCTTTAATTTCTTTTTCTGTCATATTTTTATGAGTTGTATAAGTTTGGGAGTAAATTGTTCCGTTTTTGGCAACTCTAAAGCGAAATTTATTATTTTTGTAGTCTATGCTCATATTTAATCTCCATTATTTTATTTAATTTCTTGTTTCATACATTTTTTTATTGGTACTAATTTGCATTAAACAAATAAAACTTCTCTGATGATTCATTAATACATTATATAAAAATTGATTTTAATAAACAAGATACCTTGAAATGCAGTATCGTATTAAGTAGTGACTCTATTTAATTTCTTTTAATTACACTCTTGACAAAAAAAGGGTGTGGTGGTATTATCATGTTATGTGATGATTATCTAAAATTGTAGGCTTGATATAATATGGCTTGTTGTGCGTCTTTATGCGCAAACAAGCCATTTTTTTACCCAAAATTAAGGAGGTGGATGAGATAAAATAAATAAAGTTCTATAATTAAGATTAAAACACAAAAAAATAAGGAGAAGATTTATGTTGGAAAAACTAATTGCACAAATAGTGGAAGAGACAGTAAAAATAACACTGCAAAACTTGTCTATTTCTAAGCAAGAATCTGGTAATGCTACAATGGATACAAAACAATTATCAAAATATATCAATATGAGCGTACCTTGGATATATCAGAACTTGCATATGATTCCTCACAAAAAAATCGGGAAAAAGAAGCTCGCATTTAATAGAATCGAAATTGACGAGTTTATGGAACAAAGAAGTGGAAAAAAAGAAAGCATTAAAGCAATGCCGGATAAAGTTAATTCAAAGAAAGCAATGAATTGTAAATACAAGGTTGTATAAGTCTAAAAATAATCAAAAAATACAGAACAGTTTGGAATCTGTATTGTAAGTAGAGTAACCTATAATAATATCTAATATAGTATACTCCAAAACAAGTGAATATAAATAATTTATTAAGGGAGATATTGATATGGCAGCATTTAGAAAAATAGATATAAGGTACTGGCAAGACGGATATGTTTTGAGCATAACATACAAGGAAAAGTGCTTTTATATATATTTGATGACTAATTCAAAAACAGCTCAGTGTGGGATCTTTGAATTGCCCAAAAAAATAATTGAAGTCGAATTAGGACTTGATAAAGATGATATAGAAATGTTATTAAAAAAGTTCATTAATGACAAAAAAATTCTATATTCAGAAGTTACTAATGAAATAATGATAATAAATTGGATTAAATACAATGGCTCTATGAGTCCAAAGGTTATAGAAAGAGTAATTTCTGAATTAAAAAGTGTTAAAAATAAGGAATTCGTTGAGAAGTATTTGGACTTGTCAAATGCGCTTGGATACAAAATTAATAGGGCAATGGTTATAGGTGATACAAGTGTAGATACAGAACAAAAAAAAAACTAATGTGTCCTGGCGGTATAGATATACATGTAAAAGAAAATAGTATACAGTATCCATATAGTATGGATACAGAAACACAAAAAGAAAAAGAAATAGAAAGAGAAAAAGAGAAGAAAAGAGAAAAAGAAGAGCATAATGTAAAGAGACAGATTAATAAACAAGACATTTATCAAGACATCATAAATCTATACAATAATACTTGCACAAAACTACAAAAGGTTAATCAACTCACAGATAAAACTAAGGTAGCAATAGACAAGTTGTTAACGGAATTTACTGTAGATCAAATTAAGTTAGGGTTTGAAAAAATCAACAATTCTAGCTTTTGCATCGGAAAAAATGAGAAGGGCTGGAAAGCTGACTTTGATTTTTGCTTAAAACCAGATAAACTAATGAAGGCTATTGAAGGTAAATATAAAGATTTCCTAAAAGGTGGTGACAATGACGGAAAAAACATCATTCGAAACAATATTTCAAAGAATAAAAAATATACGAGACCAGTATCCGACAGAGACATTAAAGAACAAGGGCTCATATAAGTGTTTCAAATGCAAGGATACTACATGGATAATTAACGAGAATAGTTTCAAAAGATGTGATTGCTATGAAATAAGGGATTCAGAAATATTTTTAGAGAATAGTGGCATTAGTGATGATACATACACTTTTTCTAATTTCATAGAATGCAGCAATATAACTAAGGATATGAAATGTGTAAGTTTTGATTATTATAAAAACTTTGAAAAATTAAAGGATCAAAAGCAAAATTCCTTAGCATTCTTAGGACAATCCGGAGCAGGAAAAACTCATTTATCAATTGCATTGGCAATTAATTTTATTAAAAACAGGTATATACCAGTTATTTATCTAAGTTATAGAAATGCTGTTATTGAGCTAAAACAAAATATATTAGACGAAGATTTCTATAAAAAGAAGATATTGAGATATCAAAGTGCAAAGCTGTTAGTTATAGATGATTTGTTTAAGGGTAAAACAACAGAATCTGATAAGAACATTATTTTTGAAATAATTAATTATCGCTACATTAAACACTTACCCATGATAATTTCAAGCGAATATACTTTTAATGAATTGTTAAACTTTGATGAAGCAATTGGAAGTAGAATATATGAAATGTGTAAAGACTTTTACGTAGAAGTTCCAAAAGATCACATAAATAATTATAGGCTAAAATATGATTAATCTAAGTAGATGTGTCTTATATTTTAGAAAGCAAAATACAATTTGAAATTCAATCAAAAGTCATGGTGAAAATAAGTTGTAACATACCATATTGTAAAAAATAATAAGGAACTATATAATATAAATACTGTCAGGGTAAAATTATTGATGAGGAGATGATAGAATACAATAACTAGAAGTTGTTTTTTAGTAACATGGAGGTTTGGACTTGAAAATTACAAGTAGTAATACTTGTTTATATAGAAAATTTTTTTGGTGGTTTTCTAAGTTTTATGGAGGCATTGGACATGAATAACTTCGAGCTTTATTTGAATTGCAAGTAAAGCGAGGTAGAATGCTGGTTAAAACTTGGGTAACTACTTTTTTGTTGTCATTTTTAAATCAAAGTAGTTACCTGTAGAGTAACTGCTTTTTTAAAATTAAACAAAATGTAAAGAGTTGGTATGTGTTTAATAGTTTTATATTTAGATGTTAATAAAGGTTTTAAATATTCTTTTTATAAAAACTGTAACAAAAACTATAATAAAAACCTAAATGTTATAAGTTCAAGTTAAAATCCATGCATATTTAACTCGATAATTTCAATGTTAGCATTGAAATTGATTTCAAAAATTCAATAACTAAATTGAAAGATAGGATATAGAATTTTAGATGGAACAATATTAGTTTAGCATTCTAAAAAAACATAAAAATAGTTGATTTTTATTAACATATTAATGATTAATTAAATAGAACTTCAATCATGTAAATTTGTATGTAAAAAATTTTTGTAATTCTTTTCGTTATTTTATTCATATAAACTTATTTAATTATTATGATATAAATTTGTATATTAATTTACATATAAATTTACACAAAATATAAGTATAAATGTTCAAATTTAAATGAAATTTTGTTATTTTTTCAAATATAGTCAATCACTTTTTTATTAAAAATTAATTATGATAATTTAATAAAGAATAAGATGAATTGATTTCTTTGACTTAATTATTAAAAATTGAAACACTTATACTTTTATAACTTAGTAATCTCATAAATTCATGAGGCTTAAATAAAACGAAAGGACTAAGAATATGTTTGTACACAAAAGCTATAAAATTCGTAATGAAGTTGAAAAAATGAAGGCGTTAGGATGTGAAGAATTTGAATTTGTTACAAGGAGAGAAGATGTTTTCTTGGTTATAATTAATTATTTAGGTTGTGTTACTTTATCACAGTTTGTTGAACTTACAAAAGAAACACCTATGAGTAATCGAGCAATTTTGATACGTCTTGAAAAGGATAAGTTAATTACAGCTGACCATATTAACAAAGAAGTTTATTATAAGTGTACAAAAAAAGGAATTGACCATTTAAGAACACTTGGCAAACCAAGAAATCAAATTAAAATTAAAAAAAGGAGACATTTAAAAAATATTAATGATTTTTTTCTTCATCTATTTAGAAGTCCATGCAAGTTTGTAACTATGAAAAATGAAGTTACATTTCAATATGGGGATTTTAAAAATTTATGCAATGCAACTGTACATGATGAAATTGATGCACAATATGTACACAGATTTATTGCAGATGCCCAGATAAAGTTGTTTCATAATAACAAAAATTATAATATTGTTTTAGAACAAGATAATGGCACGGAAAGAATTGATGTATTGAAAGATAAATTATCAAATTATCTGAATTTTATTTTACACCAAGAGATAAAGTCAATATGTATAAAAATTTATATTTTTAGAGTTGATATTGAGGCAACAAACATTCAATTTAAGAAACTTCAAAAATTATATGACCAAAAATTAGAAGATAACATTAATTCGGTGAAAAAATTGACTAATTTATATAAGAGCGTAAAACAAAGCGATGATTTAACAGCTTTTTTTGAAGAAGCAAAAAAATTATGGGTACAGGAAGACTATTCTAAACAGAACTTTCTTCATAACATTTCTATGAAAAAAGCTAGTATAGAAGAAATTAATGGTATAGTAAAAACATTTTTTTATAATGAATTCAAATCAAAAATAAACGCTAATAGACTAAAAGACATAAAGGATTTATTAACAGGGGAAATAATCGTAGATAAGTTTTATTACACAAGTGACAACAGTATTTTTTCTGACATCACCGGCCATTCAGATTATTCAAGTATAGACAGTACGATAGATATCCGAGATATTATGTTAAGAACAAATTTCATTTGTGCAGATAATACAACAGACTATCTTTTATTAAGTTACTTTTTTAATGAATATAATTATTTAGAAGAATGTATAAAATATTATTTATCTGACAATAGCCATTCTAACATTAAAGTAGATAAGATTAATAAAAATCAAAAAGTAATAAAACTAGGTGATGAAACTGTTTGTTTTGATTTTGCTGCTAAAATGAATATAAATAATGAGGTTGTTGATTTTATTTTATTATTTCCTAATATTTTAATTTCTGATATATCCAAAGTAGGGCATATCGCTATGAATAATAATAAATTAGATTCTTGTTTGAATAATAAAACAGTATTTTTTGTCTTTCAAAATAAAAATGCCAATGATGAAGCAGTTACTCACTTAGGTTATAGAGCATATTCAAAAGCTAAGTTTTATATTGAAACAGTAGATGATAATGTGGAATGGGGGAGATCTTGTACTCTATCATAATGACAATACAACTGGTCATAAATTTCGTATTAATTTAGCTGTATTAGGAGAATTTTAATTAATAATAGGAGGAAGAATATTATGATTAACAAGGTAAATAAAATTTTAAAAAAATATGATGTGGAATTGAAGATAGGAGGTAGATATTATGTGAAATTAGTTTCAACTAAAGACATAAAAAGAATAACCAAACTTGATAAAAGAATACTAATTAATAAGATGGCTCCAACAATATACGATGTGGTTTATTCAAGAGAAGAATTGTATAGTGATATAGCTATTATTGTGAAAGACAATAGAGTAGATATGTCTTTAACATGTGTTTATATTCCGTTGGATATAGGGAAAGAAAGATTTAATCATACAGTAGGTTTATTTGCTTTTTACCAATATCCTTCACTTGTTGAAAGACAAACAGTAAGAGATAGGGATTATCTATATTTATACTGGCAATTGTAAAGAAAAAGGTTGCTGTATTATAAACAGTTTTTAATGACAATAATAAATAACTAATATATTTTGCAATTGGAGGAAGGTTTCATATGATAAATAAGCTAGAGAAAATATTGAATAATTATCCTGTCACACTCGAGGAAGGTATACCAGTTAGTGTACGGTTTTTATCTAAGAATGATTTGAAGAAAATTGTTAGATTAGATAAAGGGTTACTAATGATGGAAGATTTTGCTGAGATTTCTATCTTTTATGTATTACGTATCAAAGAAGAAATTTTTTTTGATGTTTTTATAACGGTTAGAAGAGATACATTATTTGTTTTGATAGAAAGTGTCTATATTCCTATAGAACTTTCATGTGATAGATTTAATTCTGTATTGTATGATTGTGGAAGAGCACCAAATCGTTTTTATATAACAAGAGAAAAATGTAAAGATTACCTTCGTTGTTGGTGGGATAAGGCTTTGTATTAATACATAAAAAAACTGAAAGTTAATCTTTTGTTTTTTTAAGATGATCATAAAATATAAAGCAGCAAAACAGGTATACTTGTTATGCTGCTTTATATTTTATAAAATTAAATAATACAATAATTAGGTGAGGGGAGATAAAATTAAATGGAATAAGAAGTATGGCTAATAGTGAGGATGAATTTGGTTTAATAATCGATGATTCTATTGTAAGACGGAAAGTATAAAAGTCTAAAAATAATGTTACAAAGTGAACAGAAAAATTGTCTATAGTAGTATGGAGTTAATTCAAATGAAAATGTTTACGTGGCATAATAAGGTAATAGTTTAAGATGTAGGTCAGTTGTATAAATTTCTTTAAGAGGTGACTAGATGATACATATAAATAATAAATCAAATATAAATACTGATAAAATATTGCAGGTTATATCATTGCTGCCTGAAGAGTATACAGATTTGGATGTTGAAGTAAGAATATATGGAACGCGTT
>NZ_JBCFAS010000007.1:0-133640 GCF_038562225.1 Sedimentibacter sp. | reverse complement strand
ATTTATCTCACCTACAGGAACCTTCATTTTACTACCGTACATTTCATTACAATGACTCTTACCTTTGTAATATTTTTTATTTGGGTAAACATAGAATGTTTCTTTCTTTTCTCCCAATACTGCTACGGCTTTATAAATGGTGTCTCCGAATTCGTCCTTTTCATTTCTATATGTAACTGTTCCGCCAAATTTTTCTATTATAGAGAGCGGAAGTAATTGTTTATACCCCAACGGGTCAATGTAATTCACCGGATTATTCCCAACATATGCATACCAGTTGTATCCGTCCTTTATTGGGTCTATCTGGGTGAAGCGCCTGTTTGCAGGGTTGTACATCCTGTTCTTTGCATAGTACTGCCCTATTACCTGGTCATACTCATGTCCCGTGTAGTTTTTCACAAGGTCGAGCTCTCTCTGGCCGCATTTCAGTACTGCATTGTGGGTTATTTCTCCCCATTCGTTGTACATTGTCCAGCTTGCTACTCTTCCTGTCACATCGCTTGTGAGGTAGTCTGTTGTTCCTAGGTAGTCCTGATGGTAGTACATCTTTATTCTTCCGTTCTCGGCTATCACTCCCGCTCCACTGTCTACAGGGCTTATATCCACGGACATTCTGTTCAACCCGTAGCCATAGCGGTAGGTTAATCCTCCCTCTTCTGTTTCAAACAGTAACTCCTGTAGCCCTCTTGTGTAGTCAGGAAGGAAGTCCTTTATCACTGTGCTTTTCTTGTTAAGTGTTTCGCTTGCAAATACCTCTTCCGCTGCCTTCTTTTCTTTCTTGTTCTTTGCTCCGGTTGATGTATCTACAACTACTTCGCCTTCAACTATTGTTTCAGGCTGCACATTGTGATATCCATAGGCATTTTTCTTTATGTCCCATATGTTTCTTACAAGGTATCCCAGTCCGTTGTACACATATGAGCTTGTCTCTCCTATGTCATTGGTTCCCGATGACATTCTGTTGAGCTCGTCGTATGTATATGCTCCATCCACTGATACCTCATTGTTTTTATGGTAGTATTCATTTATCAAGTTTCCTCGATTATCATACAAATATGTGTGGTATTCTCCGTTATTTATGTCTGATGTCTTGTTAGTAAGCTGGTTCAGTATGTTGTATTTGTAATCGACAAACTTGCTTCCATTGTCTCCTGTTTCGTAGGTAAGATTTCCTAAGCTGTCGTACTGGTACGTCCTTGTCTTGCTGCCATAATTCTCGTGTGCGTAGATTACCCTGTCAAGTTCATCATAGCTGTATTGCAGGTCTTCCTTGGCTGAGCCTGTTCCGTTTCCTCTCTTGTACTCGGATAGTATGTTGCCCTTTGCATCGTAGGTATATGAATGCTTGATTGTTTTAAGTGTTTTATCTGACGGATCTGTGTCCTTTACCTCAAGCATTCTTCCTGCAGGGTCGTAGGTGTAGAATTCTTCCCAGCCGTTTGGGTAGAGCATGGTTTTAAGTCTTCCTGCAAGGTCGTAACTGTATTCTGTTGTCTTGCTCTCTGGTTCAACAACCTTTGTCATTCGTCCGTTTAAATCATATTCATAGGTTGTCAGCGAATTATCAGGATATTTAATGCTTCCTGTATTTCCTACCGCATCATATGTGTATTCCACAATACATCCCTTGTGGTCTGTCACTTTTGTAATCTGCTTAAGAAGGTCTGTCTCGAAGGTGGTTACTCCGTTCCAGTCTGTCATCTGAACAAGCTGTCCTGTTTTGTTATACGCATAGCTTACGTTCTTACCATTATTGTAGTTTATATTTGTCACCAAATCAAGACTGTTGTAGGAATATTCTGTTAAATATCCGTCCTCGTCTGTCATTTGTATCAGATTTCCGTTGGCATCGTATACGTATATCTTTTCGTCTCCTTTGGCATTAATTGTTTTTGTAATGAGATTGTTCCCGTTGTACTGATAGATTGTCACCTGCTGCTCGCTCGCATTGTCTTGGGTATCTGTTCTGTTCAGTGTTGCCCTGGTAATCATGCCTGATGCGTTGTACTCGAAGTATGATGAATTTCCAAGGGAATCGATTGTTTGTACCACATTGCCGCCTAAGTCGTATACATATTGTGTCCTGTTGCCGTTGGCATCAGTTACTGCGGTAATCTGTCCTTTTGCGTCATACTCGAATGTTTCCGCTTCGTTGTTCGGGTTTGTTTTTCCTATGAGCCTGTTCAGTACGTCGTATTTGTATGTGGTGGTTTCATTTTCCCCGTTTGTTTCTGACAGCATGTTGCCGTTTTTGTCATAGGTGTATGCAGTTATGGCTCCTTCTGCATCTGTTAGTGATAATATGAGCCCGTTTCCTGTATATGCGTAGGTGGTTACGGCGCCACTTGCATCTGTTACTGAGGTTACTCTGTTCATTGGATCATATGTGAAGGTTGTACTGTTTCCGAGAGCATCGATTACAGATGTAACGTTGCCGTTTCCGTCATAGGTATATGTGGTTATTGCTCCTTCTTCGTCAGTTATTTTTCTTATTCTTCCGTCTTTGTCATATTCAACGGTATATTTATTGCCCTCCGCATTTATTTTTCCTGACTGCCTGTTAAGTCCGTCGTAGCTGTAGCTCGTTTCATTGCCCTTGGCATCCATGAATTTTATCATATTTCCGTTTGCATCGTACTCGTAATAAACGGCTGCTCCTTCGGGGTCTGTCACGGAAGTCAATCTGTCAAGCATGTCGTATGTATATGAGGTTATGTTTCCGTCTTTGTCCGTAACCGAGATTATGTTTCCTGATTCGTCATAGCTTATGAAGGATGTTCTTCCTTCGGCATCTGTGGATGAAATCAGACGGTTAAGTTCATCATAAACATATGTTTCCATATTGCCCAAGGCATCTGTTGATGTTTTGAGATTACCGTTTGCATCATAGGTATAGCTTGTTATTCCTCCCATTGCATCGGTTGTTGACAGAAGTTGCCCTGCTATGTCGTAATCATAACTGGTGACTCCTCCCATAGGGTCTGTTATGGAAAGGATATTTCCATTTTTGTCATATTCGTATCTATAGCTGTAGCCTTCTTCATTTGTTGCTGAAAGAATCATTCCGTTATCATCGTAGGTGTAGCTTGTTTCAGTTCCATCTGTATTGGTTATTTTTACTACTCTGCCTAATATGTCATATGTGTAAGTTGTTGTATTTCCTCTTGCGTCTGTTTCTCCTGTTTGCAGTCCAACTTCGTCGTAATGCAGGGTTGTGGTATTTCCTTCTGCAGAAATGCTTTTTACCATCCTGCCGTTTGCATCGTATTCAAAGTATCTTGTGTTTCCTTCGGGGTCTGTTGTTTCAATCAGCCTGCTTTCGCTGTCATAGGTGTAGGTATGTACATTGCCGTTTCTGTCTGTTTCGGAAATGAGGTTTCCTGCTCCGTCGTAAGTGTAGCTAATTGAATTTCCATAATGGTCTGTTATTGCAACGATGCGCCCTGTTTTGTCATAGCTGTATGATGTTTTTGCTCCTCTGTTGTTTTTTTCCGCACTGACACGTCCCATGGAGTCATAGGTTACTGTGCTTATGTTTCCTGATGCATCTTCAGTCAATGTTATATTGCCGTCGGAATCATAAACATAGCTCATTGAGTTGCCTCGGGCATCTGTTATTTTTGTCAGCCTTCCTTTCATATCATAGACATAGCTTACGGTGTTTCCAAGGGAATTGGTTTCTGAAACCAGTCTTCCGTCCCTGTCATAGCTGTAAGTGGTTACTGATCCCATCATGTCCGTGTAGCTTGTCACTTGATTTTGTGAGTTGTAAATGAAGTTTACGTTGTTTCCCATGAAATCACTTTCGTTAAGGGTGTAGCCGTTTCCGTCAACGGTATATTCTTTTACGTTACCTTCAGGATCTGTTACTTTCACTAATTTTCCTGCTGAGGTGTACTCGTAGTATGTTGTTGCTCCGTCAGGCAGTGTTTGTGAAAGGATTCGCCCTATTTCATCATAGGTGTAGGTTGTGGTGTTGCCTAAGGCATCTGTGGCGCTTGTGCGGTTTCCTGCCCCGTCATAGGTATAGGTTGTAGTGTTGCCAAGGGCATCCGTTGATGAAATAAGGTTGTTGTTTTCATCATACTCAAAGTATTTTGTGTTGCCGTTACCGTCCGTTGCGGTGCTTATGTTGCCGTTTGTGTCGTATTCATAGGTAGTTTGTGCTCCCTCGCCGTCAGTGTGGCTTATCAGCTGGTTTTTACTGTTGTAGCTGAATTTTTCAAGACTTCCGTCAGGATATTTTATTTCACTTATGTTTCCTCTGTCATCGTGTTGGTATGTTGTTTTGTTTCCGTTTTTATCGGTTTCCGACACTTTCTGGTGAAGCTCGTTATATTCTATGAGTTTTGTTCCGTAACTGTCTGTTTCTTCTATGATTCTTCCCAGCTCGTCGTATATGATGTACAGCTCATAGCCGTTTTCTCTCGTTACGGTATTTTTTCTTGCCAGAATGTCGTATGTGAAATGCGATGTTCCTTGCTCCTTCACATATTGTGTTATGACTCTTGCCTGGTCGTCATATGTGTTTTCAATGTACTTTGTTCCGTTGAAATCTGTTATGCTCGTCATGAAGCCTTCGGGTGTGTATGCGTATATGAGGCTGTCTCCATCGGGGTTAACGCTTTTTTCAAGGTTATCTCCGTCATAGGTGTATGTAATTGTCCTGCCCGTGCTGTCTGTTACTGCTGAAATGTGATCACCGCTCCATGTAAAGGTGAATTCTCCTGCAGGGTTCGTTACTGTTGACAGCTTATCTCCGGTATAAGTTAATATGTAGGATTCGCCGTTTAAGTTTTCTATTTTCTTGATGTTTCCGTCACTGTTGAAGCTGTAGGCTGTTCCGTCCTTGTTCATCATCAGGTAGCCGGAACCTGTTTTTTCAAATGTGAATGGTGAGCCTCCGGAAGAGTTGTATGTTCCGTCAAAGTCCATGTTGAAATATATGCTGTCTCCGTTTGGCATGGTCACTCTTGAATAGAGAGGTTCTTCATCGACCTTGTATGTGAAGTTTGTAGTCCAGCCTTTTCCAAAGCCATAGTCATTTTCATAATATTTAGATGAGTAGTGTCTTGAAAGCTCAAGGTTGTTTCTACCATTCAATGCTATATCCGTATAATCCCATGTGAAACTTCCGTCTATTAAGTCCACAGGGTCTTCAATAAAGCAGCCATACAAACCAATGTGTTCAGCCTTTGACAGATATGCCACTACCATTTTGTTGTTTACAAAGAAGGCTAAAAAGCTGTTGAAATGTCTGTTCTTTTCAAGTATAGGCTCGATTACTATTACATAAATTCCGCGTTCATACTCATATGCTATGTCGTTTCCGTCTTCATCTGTCAAACTTCCATCCCACAGTATGATATTGTGGATGAAATCTGTAGTTTGATTTTCTGATTGAACAAGCTGCTCTTTGAGCATTTCTTCATATCGAATTTCGGAGTCTATTATCTCTCCTTCAAAGATTATTGATGTGCTTGTGGTGGGCTTTGAAATGTCGTATGTATTTATTGAGGTTTGGGTTGTAGCTTCTGCAATATTATACTGCATCGGTTGCTGCTCTAAAAGTTCATTAAACGGCATGGGCTGAAACAGACCTGTGTAACCGTAGAATAACTCATTTCGCATTGGGATACTGTTTGTATTAAGTTTTTTTCTATATTCATCCAGCAGTCTGTTCATTTCTTCTGCCGGAATTTTATTGTAGGCATATTTTTCAGGGTCACTTTTATCGACGTTGTCCTCTATGCGGACTCCCTTTATGTATCCTATCTTTTCCCCAAGAAAGTCTTCCTTTATATCTGGATCATCATTGTACATAAATGTCATTTTCTCTAACTGCTCTCCTTCATATTCGTACAGCGCTATGTCCACAGGCTGAGAATATTCAAGGCTGAACTCAAGCAAAACAGAAGCTTTATTCAGGTTTGTGGCCGATTCTATAAGGTTGGTTGTTGCTTTATCATCTGGCTTTTCCTTGTCGCATTTTGCTATGGGCGTTCCTGTTCCGTCTGAACTTATCATTCTGAAAAACTTGAATACATTTGCATCAGGAATATCTGACTCTCCTGTTTCAACAGCCAGAGCCATATTCGGCACCATGGTTAAAATCATTGCTATTGTAAGCATTAAAGAAATAAATCTGTTTAGTTTATTTTTGATATTCATTTTTACCCCCTTGTTATTAGTTTCAACTTTTTCTAAAATCACACCTTTATTACTTTAATTCCCAACTTAAATTGAATCTATCAACTGAACCACCCCCAATTCAATGTAGATTTAATTTTTTAATAATTTACACCATATAATTCATTAAGGCATTAATTACCACATAATTACCATTTTGATACATTTTATGGAAAATTTTTGTCGAACTTTGTAAATATTGTTGTTTCCTTATATAAACAAGTATTTTTCAGATGTATTTTGCAAAAAAATTGCTTGTACCGCAACTAGACGATAATTTGTGTTCCTTTAATTTTTAACATTCTTTTATTTTGTCTTACTGTATACGAAACCCACCGTGCAGGCATACTTGACTTTGCACCAGGTGTGAACATCATGTCGCTGTCAAACAAAAACATGACCGGATATACCACGCTAAGCGGAACTTCCATGTCAGCTCCCATGGTTTCAGGAGCTGCGGCACTATTGTTAAATGAAAACCCAAACTACACCCACTACGATATCAAAAGAAAGCTGCTGAACGCATGCACCAAAATCAAGGCGTCGTCACTGGAACAGGGTGCCGGAATACTTGACATAAGCCGCATCTTTTCCAAGGATAACAAAAGGGAATGCCTCGCATTCCCTTTTGTCATACTTTACCTCACAAACTTTACTCATATTGATAATACATAACATCTATTAGAAATCTACTCCCTCAACGGAGATAATTTTTCTTTTAAAGAGGCTGTCATCAAACATTTCTTTATGTTTTTGCATCAATTCTTTACATTCCTGTCTCCTACCCCACTCTTCGTACTTGATTCCTCTGACGTCTGTACGAGACCACCAAACGTGTCCATCAACATAATTGTCGTATGCTTCTTCCCAAGAACTGAAGTTTTTTTGCAGCTTTCTAGCCGCTGGCTCTGCTGCTACCAAGGCTTCATTATATGTAAGATATCCAGCCATATAACCCCATTGCGCCAGATTAGAAACTCTGAATAAATCCCACGCCATAATGCCGCGTTTACCCCATTTCTCTCCTATTTCCTTATTTAGCGGGAACATATATTCATCTATACCAGATACTTCTTTAAGCAGATTCTCATACTCCTTATCTGTCATACCGTCAATAAATCTGAAATATTCTAAAAATGACGAATTATGTCCGTAGTTCGTAAGAGATTCTATTTGCTCCAACAAATCCTCTCTGTTATAGATATCCCATGCTTCCTTTAATTGGTCTATTGCTTTAAGAGAGTAAAAGCTTCTTCTTACAGGATAACCTGTAAAAAACCTTACATCTCTTGTAGGAATGTAATAGGCTATGATCTTAGGGTATTGATTTATATAAGAACCCATAGGTAAAAGCCATTTCTCAAGATTTGAACTTTTAGAAGCATCTTTATTTTCGGAAATATCTAATATCATTGGTTTTTCTGCCCATGTAACCACCTGGCCAAACTGTTCGGAAACAAAGCGAGATGATAAAAATACTACTCCTCTTTTTATGTAAGGAGTTGCATCCAATATGATTTTTTTGCCATTTTTATATGCTATATCGCTCCCTACTGTTAATTTAAACGTATCACCTGCTCTAACAAGCGTAACTTCTTGTGTCTTAGTATTCAATTCTGACACGCCGCCGATCATTCTTAGAACCGTCTTTACAGGAATCATAAATTTTCCATTTACTATTTCAGGAGGAAGACTTTTTTCTTGGATATAAGTTTTGTCTATTGTAAGCAAAGGTTCCTCCAAAAATAATTTTTCCGAATTATCTAAATATTCGAGCATCTCATCACTTACAATAATTTCTCGAACATTATAATCCGGATAATCTATGAATTTACACATAGCCTCATTAAGAACTTTATAATCAATATACATCTTGCTAAACAATGCAGTACGTGCATTCCACATATAAACTATCTTCTGTTTTTCTCCATGTTCTAAAAGATCAGCTGATTTAATAAACCAATCATGCCCTTTTTCAAAGCGGTTGTTCAAATAATACTTATGGTAAATCAAACCTAATTCATAATATAAACCTGCATCGTTCACATTCTCATATTCGCTGACAAATTTTATTAAATTTTCTTCAAATTTGACTGCGTTGTCCTCAATTTCTTTTCTTAAATTGCATATTTTTCCCCATGTCTCTGGCTCATAAGCAACCGAATTTTTGAAAATCACATACTCTCCATCCACAACCCAAGAAGGTGGTGTTGGAGTTACTTCACTTGCTGCTAATGTAGGCATAAAACAAAACATTAAACTTACTGTTAAAATAAATATTACTTTGAACTTGATCATAAAAACCCCCCGTGGTTTAGAATAAGTTTTATGCGGATGACTATTTATTTAGGTTAAGCATTGTTATATTATACCATATTTTGTTATTTTTGTCAAAATATTACCTCAATTGCCCATACTAAAGTATGACAGGTGAACTTCGGGACTTCATTTTTTCTCTAGGATAACAAAAGGGAATGCGCCGCATTCCCTTTCTGTATATAATTTTCAGTTAATCATGACAATATTATGCCCTTGCCCATGGACTGGGCCTTGTGCAGCAGCGATTCTGCCTTTTCAAACAGTTCCTCGATAGTTTCGCCGCCGTATTCCACCAAGGCGCCGCAGATGCTGAGCTGCGTATTGTTTATGTTGAGGTTGTACTTCTTTGTTTCCATCTTTACCTTTTCAGCCATTAGCTTGGCTATGTCTATGTCAACGTTGTTCATCAGCACAATGAACTTGTCGTTTTCGTATCTTCCAACAACGTCTATTTTCCTGGCTACAGTGCTGAGTATGTGCGCATAGTCCTGAAGAACGATGTCTCCTGTGTTGATGCCATATTTGAGATTGAAGGTCTTGAAATCGTCAATGTCTGTTATGAGCATGCAGAAATTCACTCCCTCTTCCCTGTAGGATGCCATGCTGTTGTTGATGCAGTCAATCATAAACTGGAAGTTGTACAGTTTTGTGAGCATGTCTATGTTGGCTCTGGATTTGATTTCATTTTCAAGGAGTCTTATCTGCCTGTCCTTTTCCAGAAGAATTCTTCTTATTTCCTTTTTTTCCGTAATATCCTGTATGGCCAGGTAAAAACAGTCATCCTTGTATCCGAATACGCTGATCCTTAGGTATTTCTCAAATGAGGGAAAATACTGTTCAATAACCTTGTGCTCATTTGTCATAGCGGCTTCGCTCAATATCCGCGGCCAGTCAAACAATGAATCTGATGCCTGCGAAAACAGCTTCGATCCTCCGTACTTCGTCAGATTTTCCGGCCTTTCTCCCATTATATCCTCTACCCTGTTGTTGGTAAACTCCGCAAATAAATCCACTTTTCCCGTTTCATCCCTTACAATCCTGCACATTATTAAAGCATCTGAGATATAGTTGATAAATTCCAGCATACAATCACGCCCCCTTTTTCGTTTTTGTATTAGTCGTCAAATTCCCCTAATTCATCTAACCCTTTTTCCATGAGCCGGCTTACTGCCTTGCGGACAGTACCGTACTCAAAACCCTTGTTAACTAAATAATTCGACAGCTTAACCATTTTTTTTCGGGTATCGTCTTCATTAATACTGCTAAGTTTTTTACCTCCCAAGGCGCATGCCCTTTCCAGCTCATCCTCAGCTGAAATGTTTCCCAGCTTCTCGTTTATTATTTCCCTGTCTATCCCCTTGCTGTACAAGGATTCCCTTATTTTCAGCTTTCCTTCCTTTGAAGTGTTCAGCCTGCTGTTAATAACCATATCAGTGTACCTTTCATCATCCAGGTACCTGTGCTCCTTCAGTCTGCTTATGGCGCTGTCAATAAAATCATCGTCATATCCCTTTTCAGTCATTTTATCCCTCAGCTGTTTTTCGCTTTTGGGAAATCTTGAAAGCAACCCCACTGCATAACTGTATGCTTTCACTTCTTCCTCTGCCTTGAGAACCTGGCTGATGAAATCATCTTCGAGCACCTTGTTCTTGGCCAGGGAATATTTTATCATAACGTCCATGTCCACTGAAAAAGCGTAGCTGTCGTCAAGATAAACATTCAGCCTGTCCTTGTTGTTTTTCTGATACTCAATCTTGGTTATCTTTTTCATATGTGACCTCTTTTTTTATATATTATCATAAATATCGAATTTTATCAACTTATGTAAAAAGAAAAAAGAAGAAGACCTCGGTCTTCTCCTTCCATGTTACTTCAGATTCTTTGCTCTTTCTCTCAGCTGCTTTTCTTCCTCGTTGGCAGCCTCATCTAAAACCAGTCCGTGAGGAACCTTCTTTCCTTCCTCGTCAACGGAGATGAATGTGAAGAAACTTTCAACAGGCGGAATCTTGTTTATTTCCATCTCAAGCTTTGCGTGCACCACTATGCTGGTTTTGCCCAGATGGACTACCTTGCTGGTGAACTTCACTATTTCGCCCTTATTGATTGGCGTCTTGAACACAAAGCCGTGGATGTTCAGGCAAACCACATTTTCAGGGCTGCCCAGTGTGGACGCTGCAGCTATAAATGCGGATTCCACAAACCATTCAGCTGTACGGCCTGCAAACAAAGTGCCGTGATGATTCAAATCTTCTGATTTAACAAGTCTGGAACAAATGTATTCCTTCATAAATCCTCCTAGTATTGAGCTTCCTGTTTCTTGTTGTGCCACATTACCAGCATTGGTCCTGCTATGCACAGAGTGGAGTAGCATCCGCTGATTACGCCTACGAGCATTGGTATTGAGAAAATCTTTATTGAATCAATGTTGTATGCATATGCCAGGATGTACACGATCAATATGCTTATGGCGGTTGTCACGCTGGTGTTTATGGACCTTGTCAGCGACTGGTTGATGCTTGTGTCCACCAGCTCTTCAAAGGTCTTCTTCTCAAAGTATGGTTTGTTTTCCCTTATGCGGTCGTAAACAACTATGGTGTCGTTTATGGAATATCCTATTATGGTCAGCGTTACCGCAATAAATGAGTCATTGATCGGCATCTTGAATATCACAAATGTGAAGAATACGATCAGCACATCGTGTACAAGAGCAATGAGGCCGATAACTCCTGCCGAAAGGCCTGATATTTTCTTAAATCTGAAGCGTACGTATATAATTATGAACACTGCTGTCAGACCCAGTGCTATAAGCCCGTTTGTCAGAAATCTCCTGCCTATGAACGGCTGAACAACGTTGGATTCCGAAAGTTCCAGATTGGCATCGGGGAAAGCTTCCTTAAGACCGATGTCAAGTTTATCCTGATCCGCAGCGTCGAGACCGCTGTTGCCTGAAAGGTTGAACACCACTTTCCTGCTGTGGGTAGCCAGGTCTTCCGTCAGCTGCACTTCGGTATCTCTGTTCAGGATTGAAGTGGCCTTGCTTTTGGCTTCATCTGCGTTTAATTCTCCTGTGTAGGAATATTTTATAATGGCCCCTCCCTTGAACTGGATGGAAAGGTTGACTCCGTTAAAGAACATTGCAATTATCCCTATAATCATCACAGCAGAGGAGAGAGCAAAAAATATCTTTCTTTTTTCATAGAATTTAATCATTATTTTGCCTCCTTAACTTTTGCCCCATAAAGGGATATATTTGTGAATCCGTCATTCATGCTCAGGGATTTCGTTATAATCCTTGATACGGAAACTCCTGAAACGAAGTTAAGAATGCAGCCTACCATCAATGTGTAACCGAATGAAAGCATTGAACCTGTTCCAAAAATCATCATGATTACTGCTGCGGCAATGGTTGTGATGTTGCCGTCAAAAACTGCCGTGAATGCTTTTTTGTATCCTGTGTCTATGGAATAGCCTAGGGATCTTCCCGCGCTTAATTCTTCCTTTATTCTTTCGCCGATTATTACGTTTGCGTCAACTCCCATTCCTATGGAAAGGATTATACCTGCAATACCTGTAAGTGTAAGTGTGATCTGAGGAATTGAAAGCGCCAGCATCTGTATGGATACCTGCAGTATTATGGCAAGGCATGCGACGAATCCAAGCATCCTATAGTAGAATATCATGAACAGGCACACAAATGCGAATGCTATGATACCTGCCTTAATCATCACGTCAAGTGCTCCTGAACCCAGTGTCGGAGTTATGGTGCTGTGGTTTTTGGATACCAGCGAGAATGGCAGAGCACCTGAATTTATCTTATCGGAAAGAGCCTTGGCAGCTTCTGTGCTTCCCATGTTTGTTATTACGGAGTTTCCTCCGGAAATTTTTTCATTTACTGTTGGAGCTGAAATCAGAGTTTCATCCATGTATATGGATATTCTCTGTCCCACAAGCTTTTCTGTAGCTTCTTCAAACAGCTTTGTACCTTCAGCGTTGAATATGAGCGTTACAACCGGCTGACTGGTCTTCTTGTCCAACTGAACCTGGCTCTCCTTTACATCCTTTCCTTCAATCAGGATGTTTCCTGCAGGATCCCTGAATGTGAGCTTTGCAGTTTCTCCAAGCTCTGCAATGGCTGCCTGAGGGTTGAAGTTCGTTTCTCCGGACTTCCACGGGAACCTCACTATTATTTGTCCGTTTGTGTTATCTACGGTTATTTCTCTGTCAAGAATGTTCTGAGCATCCATTCTTGTTTCCATTATTACTCTTGCAGATTCCAGCTCACTGGCTTCAGGAACCCTGTCCAGATTTGCCGGCTCGAATACGGCTTCAACTCCGCCTCTTATGTCTATTCCAAATCTTATATCCTTCATTCCCCTTATCTGCACGGGTCCTGCGTTTATGCCGAACACCGCTGTGAGAGCAATTGCTGCTATCAGCAGTATTACAAGGATATACATGTGTTTATTTATTCTCATTTCTTCCTCCTGATTTTTATGATATGGTTATGAGTAAACACAATCCATCCACTTTTTGCCGTCCTTCTTGTTGGCAAAGAACACCACAAAGACACTGTAAAAGCAGAGCATTCTGACCTGGCTCGCTGCCTGTGTGTGCCTGAGCCTGAATATGTTGGCAGCAAGATATGCATTTATTAAAATGTATGTCTTGAACATGCTGAACAATGGTGTGCTGCCTGACTTGAAAAGCTGTGCATTTTCTCCGTGGCCTAAATCCTCCTCCAGAATGCTTATGCTCTCCATATCAGTGTAAACTTCCAGGCTGTCCTTGATGTATGAATTCTTGCTGCTTTCTTTGTGCTGCAAAATAAAAATCGAGGTCAAAATGACCAGAACTATCATTAATGCTGCTACTTTTCTGCTGTTAACTTTCATCTGAGCCATCCTTCCCCGGTTATTCATTCCATAATAATATTTTTGAATTTAAATCTGACCAAGGCCGTACAGTTCCTGGAACAGTAAACCGTAAACGGCCAATCGTACCTATTATACATATTGACTCCTATTCGGTCAAGGGTATTCGGAAATTGTTTAAGGCGTCTGAGGCAATTGTTCTTCAGCACTTTCAAAGGAAAACTCCACACGATAGCCGCTGTCCGTCATTTTTACCAGCAGCGCCTTCTCCTGTCCGTCATTTTGAGACTTCACTTTCGTCTGCCCGGTTTTTAATAGTTCCGACACATTGCTCTTTGAAAATGCCACACCTTTTTCCTTTAAGGCGCTGTCTTCCTTCCAGATGGAAAACCTGCAGGGAGGAAAATTTTTGTATCCTGTGCAGAAAAAACTGTTTTTACTCTCGTATACTTCCCTGCCGCAGCGTGGGCACAATCCTATGGGCTCCTTCCTGGATTTGGCTGAACTGCTTTCAAAGCTCACATTTTTTATAGTGTTTGTCTTTGCGTCCCTTGTTATTTCAGCAACGTACTTCATTATGTCCACAATGAAATCCTTAGACGATGCTTCTTTTTTTGCTATTTTGCCCAGCTGGCTCTCCCATTCTCCTGTCAGGTCCGGTTTTTTCAGCTTTTCATGCACGATTTCTATTAGCTGTATTCCATTTTGCGTGGGAACCAGATTTTTTTTGTTCCTCTTTATATATCCTACACTTATAAGTTTTTCGATTATGCCCGCCCTGGTAGCTGGCGTTCCAAGGCCTATGGATTTCATCTCTTCCCTTAGCCTTTCATCCTCTATCTGCTTCCCTGCCGTTTCCATGGCCGTTAAAAGCGTGGCTTCAGTGTAAGGCTTAGGTGGAGACGTCTTCTTTGTTACCACCTTGACTTCATTTGGCATGAGAGTGTCTCCCTCTGCAAGGTTCACGGTGATTTCCCCTTCCTCGGAGTCTTCCTTCACCTTGCCGAGCATTATGTCCTCCACTTCCTTCCAGCCCGGTATAACGACCTTCTTGCCTCTGGCCTTGAACTTGTCGTTTTCGATTTTAAGTTCAATGTCTGTCTGGTCGTATTCCTGTTTTCTGTCAAGAACTGCTATGAACCTGGCCACAATGAGCTTCAGTATGTTGTGTTCCCTTTCGGGAAGCTTCATGCCGGCAGCGCCTCTTATGTTCGGAGTCACTATTATGGCGTGGTGATCCGTTACCTTTGAGTCATCTATAACACGCTTGTCCGCATTTATCTTCTGGCCGAGCACCTTGTCAACACAGTACTCCGAACCCTTCCAGCCGTCCTTTATGTTCTGAAGAAGTCCTGCAAGCTTTGGCTTCATGTCCTTGGTCAGGTACCTGGAATCCGTTCTGGGATATGTGGCAAGCTTGTACTTTTCATACAGGTTCTGGGCAGCATCAAGAGTCTGCTCCGCAGAGTAACCGTACCTTCTGTTGCCGTCCCTCTGAAGCTCCGTCAAGTCATACAAAAGAGGCCTCTCAACCGTAGCCCTCTTTGTCTGCAGCTTTGTGACCGTGGCTTCCTTTCCGCGGCACCTGGCAGCTATATCTTCCGCCTTTTCAAGTTCATCTATCCTTGTACCGTTTTTGTTGAACCATGTGGCCGTAAACATTCCGCAGTCGGCTGCAATCTCATAAAATGGCTGTGACACAAACTGATCTATTTCCTTCTGCCTCTGGACAATGAGGGACAACGTGGGAGTCTGAACCCTTCCTATGGTCAGCATCCGGTTGTACTTCACAGTAAAAAGCCTTGTGGCATTTATTCCAACCAGCCAGTCTGCCTCTGACCGGGCTTTTGCCGACTGATAGAGGCTGAAATATTCCTTGTTGTCCTTCAGGTCCCTGAAGCCTTCCAGAATGGCCTCGTCGGTCATGCTGCTTATCCAAAGCCTCTTTACCGGTTTTTTGCACCCTGCGTTTATGTAGACGTAGCCGAAAATAAGCTGGCCTTCACGGCCGGCGTCCGTTGCACAGATTACCTCGTCTGTTCTGTCATCCAGCATGAGGCTCTTCACCGTTTCATACTGCTTTTGTGTGGTCTGGTTCACCATGTATTTGAACTGCCTTGGAAATATGGGCAGGTCATTTATGTTCCAGCTTTTGTACTTCTGATCGTACTCCTCCGGATATGCAAGCTGTATCAGATGTCCCACGCACCAAGTTATGATGTAGTCCCTGCTTTCCATGTATCCGTCTCTTGAACCTTTTATGTTTAATACCCTGGCAATGTCCTTTGCCACTGACGGTTTTTCCGTAACTATCAATTTCATACAAAATCTTCCTTCTTCACTTAACGCATTATATCAACCGAAATATGTATAGTACTTATTTTTATTAGGCTATGATTTTTATTTTTCACCAATCTTGATTAATCTACTTTTCTTTCCCTAATATATTTGTAAAACAAATTAATAACATTCAGCTAAATATAATCAGTTATTAATACTTAGCATGGTTCCAATTACAACCTCAAAGGATTCCATCCATTATAAACAGATTGATTAATGCCTTTATAGAGAGTTTCATTACTATCAACATCCCACAGTAATTGCAATCCAAATTGGCAAGCAAGAGGACAGCGCTTTTTTACGACTTCCCATATGGCTGGTTCCAACAAATCATAAATAACAAGACAGTGCCCCCCCAAGTATACTGTTGCAGGGTCAAAAATACAAACCAGCGTTGCTATTAGATTTCCAATATACTTACCCTTCTCTTTGAAATAATCATTATATTTTTGCGGATAACTTCTCATATCACGTATCATCTCAAGCCACCGATCTAATAGAGAAAGGTCTGTATTTTCCGAAAGGTATTCGCCTACCATTCCCTTCAAAGAAATTTCATTATAGATGCATCCATAATTTTGACAACCAGATATACTGCATTTTTCCGACTCATTACCTAGGGGCAGATGAGCTACACGTAATGCATGGCCACTCTGACCAGTTACAAGTTTATCCTGGCAGATAACACCTGCACTAATTTCTGATGATATGTTAATATAAACAAAATTATTAGCATTTGGCTCTTTTTGCTGGACTGATAAAGCACAGAAGTTAGACCCTGTATCTACATAACAAGGAACACCAAAAACATCTTCAGCTATTTCAACAAATGAAGCTCCTTCATAATAAGATATTGAGCTGTTTATCAGCTTACCAGCTTTTTGATCAAAAATTCCCGGAACCGCAATTCCCAGACCAACGCATTGAACATTATCAAAAGTAGGATACTTACTAATATCCTTAAAAATTGTAAAAGCATAATTTATAACATCTTTTGCACTAAAACAGTGAGCGACATTATATAAAGAATGGTAAAGCACATCATTATTGAAATCAATTACTGTGAAATCCATTAGGTTACGGTTTTGTAAATCGAGCGCAACAGAACAAAATTGTTTATAATTAAATGTGATGTTTCTTGGTAATCGTCCCACATTTGTAGACTGCACCTTTTTTTCTTGCATAATACCTTTTTCAATTAAAACATTACATGCACTTGATACTGTTGAAAAGCTAAGACCTGTTTTATCAGCAATATCCTTTTTTGTTAAACCCATATTAAATCTTAAAGAATTTAGTATATCTTTAATATTATTATCTCTTATATTTGTAATATCCAAAACAATCACCCTTTCGGAATTTGTGATTTAATTGTAAAAAATCCCTTTTAATTATAACTAATTTACAATACAATTTCTAGTCATTTGTTTTTATAGTATTTATTATAACTATTGTAATATATTATTTGCTTTGAAATTTAAATATTTTAATATTTTATATTCTACTATTGACATTATATATTTTAGTATTTATAATAATGTTGAAAGTTCTTTCGTTGGTTTGTGCAAACATTTTCCATGTGCTGCAACCTTTAGGCCTAAGACAATGCAGCTAAATTAAAATTAGGAGGTAATCTAATGAACATTTATGATTTATTTATCGATTTTGCAATCGCATCATTGCTTATCCTTATAGGACAATTATTTCGAGCAAAATTTTCATTTTTTCAAAGATTTTTTATTCCTTCTAGTATGATAGCCGGTTTCCTTGGCCTGTTACTTGGCAGCCAATGCCTTAATATACTTCCATTTTCTGAAGGTATTGGCTCTTATGCTGGCGTGTTAATAATCATTATTTTTACTGTTGTTGGAGTTAATGGATTTGAATTCAATAAAACGAATAGCAAGGAAGAAGCTAACCGTATAATAGGTTTTCAGTTATATCGATTCGTAGCGTTCTTTATGCAGTTTTTTATTCCAATCGCTCTAACAGTAACTGTGATTAGGTCATTTTATCCTGATGTGAATGAAGGTATTGGTCTATTATTGGCAGCAGGCTTTAGTGGCGGTCATGGAACAGCAGCGGCTGTTGGTAAAACATTTGCTGAATTAGGATTTGCAGAAGCAACAGACCTTGGGATGACTTTTGCTACTGTTGGAATTTTAGTAGGTGTCTTCGGAGGCTTGATATTTATCAAGTGGGCTACCAAAAAAGGTTACACAGGTTACATAAAAGATTTCAAATATATTGGTGGCGATTTAAAAACCGGTTTGATTTCTAAAGAAAATCGACAATCCTTAGGAGATGAAACCATTAGTTCAGTTTCACTAGACACGCTATGCTATCACCTAAGCCTGATACTTACAGTTGCAGGAATTGGATTTTATATCAACAAAAAAGTCTTGGCACCGTATGTATTATCTGGCATACCCGATTTTACGGTTGCATACATACTAGCATTAGTACTATTTCTGCTTCTTCGCAAGACACAAGTATATCATTATATTGATACACGTATTAACACCAAAATAGCCGGAACATGTACAGATTACCTTGTATTCTTTGGTATATCAGCAATAAAGATAACAGTCATTATTAAATATGCAATTCCGCTTCTTATTTTATCATTGGCAGGAATTGTTTGTACATTTTTGGCTGTAATACCACTTGGTTACCGCTTTATTAAAGATAGTTGGTTTGAACACTCGATTTTCTGTTATGGATATCTGACCGGTGTCTTTGCAATCGGATTTGTTTTACTACGCATTGTAGATCCTGACAACAAATCAAAAACCATTGAGGACTCTGCAATGACTCCTCTATCAGGTTTTTTGGAAATTGCATGCTGGACATCATTTCCAATTATGCTTGTCAATGGCAACGGGTGGACCATAGTTGGTTTGACTTTAGCAGGATTTATTGCATGCATTATAATAGCTGTATCAGGAAAGATGTGGCATCGTGATTCACTTAAAGACAGACAGTTTATAGGAATTTCTGTAAGCAATAAAATAAAAGCTTCATAGTTAATTTAGGAGCTAATTGTTATCAAAGCGAAACATTTGTACTATTCATAATTGACATAAACTTAAAAGAGGTAAGAAAAATGGATGAAACAAGAATTGATTTTCTATATTTAAACGAACAAGATATGATACAGTCAGGTGTTACTGACATGGAGAAATGCGTAGAGGTTATGTGTGATGTTTATCGCCTTATGGGCGAAGGCGATTACCTTATGGGAGGCGGTAACAATAATTCTCATGGTCAACCAATATTTTTTCCAGATGAACCCAAGCATCCTGGCATGCCTAAAAATGGTCCTGACCGCCGCTTTATGACAATGGAAGCCTACCTTGGAGGGAAATACCATGTCTGCGGTGAGAAATGGTACGGTTCAAACAGAGAAAATTTATCAAAAGGACTACCCCGATCAATTTTGATGGTTATGCTCAACAATGTTGAAACAGGTGCACCTGAAGCCTTGATGAGTGCCAACTTAATTAGTTCTATGCGTACGGGCGCCATTCCTGGTGTTGGAGCAAAATATTTAGCTAGAAAAGAATCAAAAGTTTGCGGTCTAATTGGAGCTGGAGTTATAACAAAAACATCTTTTATGTCCATAGCTATCACATGTCCGAGCCTTGAAAAGGTAAAAATCTATGACGTATTTCCTACATCTGCAGAACGTCTTGCAAATTTCATACGCAAAAATTATCCTCATATAAAAGTCATTGAACTTTCAGAATCATTAGAGGCATGCGTACAAGACTCCGATATAGTTCATGCAGCTACGTCCGGTGCTATTGAGCCTGAATTCAATGAAGAGTGGTTAAAAAAAGGAGCCTATATCTCCCTTCCGGCGGGAATCAAATTACCTAAAGATTTTGTCATTAACCGAGCCAGAAACATTGTTGACAACTGGAAAACTTATGAAGCATGGGCTGAAGAATTAGAATATCCTTATAGTTCTCATATTCCACTTTTGGGCTGCTCCTTGCTTGACTACGTGCATGATAAAGTGCTTCCTCTAGAAAAAATTCAAAATCTGGGAGATATTATTGCCGGCAATATTCCCGGCAGGATAGATGATGACGAAATTATTTTATTTGCTCAAGGCGGCCTTCCCGTTTATGATATAGCATGGGCTTGGACCTGCCTTCAAAAAGCAAAGGAAATAGAAACCGGACAAATTTTAAATCTTTGGGATAAGCCTGCAATGGCTTAATATGATAAATTATGTTAAGAACAGCCTGTATTCTAAATACAGGCTGTAATACAATATATGGAGATGAAATTAATGTTAAAAGGTATACTCTCAATGACTGGTGCATCTGTAATCCTTGGTTCTTTACCAACAATTAACAAATATATTCTCAATAGCGGATTGTCATCAGGATGTATTGTTTTTTATTCTATGTTAACCGTCTCACTTTGGTCGTGTCTTATAACAATAGTAAGTAAAAAGTCCTTCAGAGTTTCCCCAAAAAAGTTCTACTTTATGTTCATACTTGGGTCAATGGGTATGGGAGGAACAGGATTCTTGCTGAATATCTCGTATGAATACATATCAGTTGGTTTAACCACAATGCTTCATTTTATGTATCCGAGTTTAGTTTGTTTCTTAATGATTTTCATGTTCAAACAAAATCTTACCTTCCTTAAGGCTGGAGCAATTGTTTTTTCAATTCTTGGAATGCTTCTAATCTTGGAACTCTCTTCAAGTGTAAATTTTATAGGTATAATTACAGCAATTCTATCCTCTATTTCTTATGCCTTTTACATTATCGCTAATGAAAAGGGCGAAATTAATGAACTCCCACTTATTGTTAAATTATTTTACATTTCATCAGCTGCGGCAATAGTTTTTGGAATTCAAACAATAGCATCAGGGAGTTTAAGCTTACCCTCAAGTAGTTTAGTTTATCTCCAATTGTTTGGTCTTTCAGGAACAGGATCTTTAATTGCTTTTTACTTGATGATATCAGGAATAAAAGTATTAGGAGCCAGTACTGCATCATTTTTTAATATGCTGGAGCCTTTAATAAGCTTATTTGTAAGTACGTTATGCTTCAACGAATATTTGAGTACTAAAACTATTTTCGGAAGTATTTTGGTTATTTCTTCAGTGCTTTTTATAGCTCTCGACGGTTTAAATAACATCAAGGAAACGGAAAGTCTAGGTACGACAATTCATTCATAGTGACTTTATACTATAATTTAATTTAATTTGAATAAAATTCTTATATAAATATCTGGATTATTTTTAGACCGCAAAAATGATTATGGCGGATATTTTTCATCAAAAGTAAACTTTAAGGACATTTTAGGCGGCAATGCAATTTAGACAAAATACCTCCCTAGTAATGTCCTTTTCAACTAACGATTTTTTCGCATGTCCGTATGAATTTTGTGCGTCCTGTTTTAAAACATCTCCTGTATTATTCTGAACATCAGCGTCCTGGTGGTCAGCACCATCTTTCCTGTTGCCGCTTCAACCTTCTTCTTCATTTCCCGGGAATATCCGAGGCATTCCATGAAAATGAAGCAGATGTCCTCACCCCTGAGCTTTTCTGCCTCTTCCTCCAGGCTGTCCTCCTGGTACGGTGATGCACCCACTGCTTTCACACATACTCCATACTTTTTCCAAAGTTCGGTTATTCCCTGCAGCTGAGACCTGTCAGGCATCATAACCCCCACATTCCTGCCTCCCGCCAGTCTTGCTGCCATGGAGTGCAGAACCTCTTCGGTCCTAAATAATAGCGTTCTGCTCTGAAATTCAGGAAAAACCTCATTGCAAAGAAGCACAATGATGTCTACATTTTCTTTATCCAGTTCATGAATCTTTTCCTGAATCAGCGGCAACACCTTGTCTTTGGCGATTCTCACCGGCCTCCCGTCTTGCATTCGGCTTACAAGAACCTCATCTTTTTCTCCAGGCGCAATGTGTTCTGCTATGTAGTCGTCATGCATGCCGTCCAGGGCACCCTTTTCCACCAGTACAAACCTTTCCCCAAGCATGGGACTTATTTCATCAGTTATGTCGGTCCTGGGCGATTGCCCGATTGTTACGGTTCCTATTCTTACCTTTTTCATCATAACACTCCTTACTAATAATAATTTAACTGCCGTTATAATTATTATAGACTGTTTTTTTGCTGTAATCGTTTACTTTTAGAAACAATTAAGTGTGCAGATGCATTAAAAGTATTGAATTCAATAAAATTTTCTGATAAAATGTCTTAATTATAATTTTGAGAGGCTGAAATGATTGTATCGGATATTTTTTCATTAAACAAGGATTTCAAGGACTTTAGGCTTTTAGCCGGCAAGGCCGGATTAAACAGGGAAATATTAAATGTCGACATAATGGAAGTGCCGGACGGCGTCTACTGGGTAAATAAAGGTGATTTCATCGTAACCACCGGATACTGCCTTAAAAACAATGACACCACTCTGGAAAACATAATTCAGATGCTTGCCACTAAGGAAGCTGCCGGACTGGGCATAAAAATAGGAAGGTACATCGACGAAATTCCGGAAAAAATCCTCATAATGGCTGAAGAACTGAACCTGCCCATCATAGAGGTTCCCATAGCCGCCAGCTACAACAGCATTGTCCGTCCCATACTGAACAAGATAATAGGTGATGAAAACTATGACTTCTACACTCTCAAGGAATTCAAGCAGGAGCTGAACAGGCTTACAAAGCACAACCTGAACATATCTGCTATCATCAACCTCATATCAAGGTATGTGAGAAACGACATATACCTTTTCTGGGAGAACAATCTTAACCTTGTCAGCGACGACAACAACCTCAAAACTCTGGGTGCTAAAAAAACAATAAGCCAGTACACCACAGAACTCATGTCTTCCGGCGAAAACATGACCATTGACAACAGTTCTAGAACCTATGAAATTTACAAAGTATACGGTATGAACATCGTCATAGCATTTTTGTGTGTTGACTTGAAAAAGGGAGCGTCTTTGACCAATACGGACAAGGAAATCATAAAGGAAGTAATGCCCTTCATCACTGTGTACCTGCTTTCAAACACGAAAAAGGCTGTGCTTTACCACAAGTCGCTGGAAGAATTTTTCTTCAGCATAATCGAGGGCAACTACAACGAGGATGAGCTGAAGCTGAAGGAGGAATCTTCATACAGGAACATAGACTTTTCAAAGAGCAGGTATGTATGGACCATTGAAAGCACAATCACCGATGAAAATGAGTATTTAAGGCTTGAAAAAAAGCTTGTTTCAATATTCCAGATGTACGATAACATATTCTGCCACAAACGGTACAGCAAAAACATCATGTTCATAATTGAAAACCAGAAGCTGCAAAGCAACACAAAACTTCTTGATTCGTTTTACGAGAAGCTGGTGCTGGATTTGAAGAAGAGTTTCAGGGACCAGGAATTCACCATAGGCATAAGCAAAATCTGCAACAGCCTGAAGTACCTGTACTTTGCAGGGGAAGAGGCCAACTTTGCGTTGAAAATAGGCAAAAAACTCAACAAAAATCCCGGCGGAGTGTACTTATACGATGATTACATGATTTACCACCTTCTGTATGAAATATCCGGCCATCCTACTTTGTCCAAACTTTACAAGAACACCATAAAGCGAATAAAGAAGCATGACAGCGAAAACAATTCCGAGCTTCTGAAGACGCTGGAGACCCTTATTGACTGTGACTTTTCAGTAAGCCACACGTCAGACAGGCTCTTTATTCACAGAAACACCCTCTACAAGAGAATCAACAAGATAAACGACATACTTGACAGCGACATAGATAAATCCGAAAACAGGCTCATACTTCAGATAGCTATGAAGCTCAATGAAATAATATCCGAATGACATACCGGCAGGGTCAGGCTTACAGCCAGACTCTGCCGGTGTTTTTTTCAGATATACAAAGTGCACACTTCAAAGACGTCATTTGTGGAATAAGATATACCCATATTAAATTTTTGCTGTGATATATTATATAAAACAAAGAAATAGGAGGTGAACAAATGAACAGATACAAAGTCGGCATTATAAGAGTATTGACCACAGCAGACGAAAATGTGCTTCTTGCACACCAGGAAAAATTAGGCGCAATGTTTCCTCAGTTTGAACTAGAAACCAGATGCATCCATGACCAGTATGAAGGCATTCATGATGATGAAACACATAATATTGCGGTTCCCAAAATAGTGAAGCTTGCACAGGAATGGGAAAAAGACCTTGACGGAATCATAATTAGCTGCGCAGGAGACCCTGCAGTGGACGTTTTATCCCGCCAACTGCACATACCCGTGGTGGGCGGAGGAAAATCAACGGCTGTCTTGAGCCTTGCCGGTTCAAATAAGGTTGGAATCATAGGAATAGAAGACGTTCCACCAAAAAAATATACCGAAATACTGAAGGATAAAATCATATCTTACGAAAAGCCCAGAGGAATAGTTTCCACGAACGATCTGCAGACAGAAGAAGGAAAGCAGGAAATAATCAATTCAGCCCTTCGACTTATTGAACTGGGTGCAGACACAATAGCTTTTGCATGCACAGGGCTCACCACAGCCAATGCTAAAAGCTTTCTTAAGCATCTTAACGTACGAATTCTGGATGCTGTGGAATCCGAAGGTATCATGATGCTGGCAGAATGTATAATCAGGTATCAGTAAATTAATGGAGGAATTATGTTAAAGCAGGTTATTGATTTATTTGAATTGTTGGACAAACCCAGCGCTAACGGCGAAGAGATCGCTGAAATATTCAGGCTGACTGGAATCAAGGATGTTTCCGTAAAAAAATACACGGGCAGCAAAGGGTCCACGGACTTCATAAGCATCAGGATACCGGGTAAAAACGGAAAATGTTCCGGCGGCAGCAGCCCCACGCTGGGGATAATAGGAAGACTCGGAGGTCTCGGAGCAAGACCGGAGCTCATCGGCTTTGTTTCCGACGGAGACGGTGCTCTGGCTGCGTTGTCGACAGGGCTGAAGCTTGCCGTAATGCACAAAAACGGCGATGTTCTTGACGGCGACGTCATAGTGGCAACCCACATCTGTCCAGATGCACCTACAAGGGAGCATTTTCCGGTTCCTTTCATGGACTCCCCTGTGGAGATTTCAGATATGAACGACTCGGAAGTAAGCGAGGAAATGGATGCCATACTGTCCATAGACACCACGAAGGGCAACAGCATAATCACAAACAGAGGATTTGCCATATCACCAACAGTCAAGGAAGGCTGCATACTCAAGGTAAGCGACGACATAGTGCAGATTATGATGAGGGTCACAGGACAGCTGGCAAAGGTGTTTCCGTTGTCTCAGCAGGACATAACCCCCTACGGCAACGGACTGTTCCATCTGAACAGCATTCTTCAGCCGTCAACTGCCACATCAAGTCCGGTAATAGGTGTTGCCATAACCACTGAGGTTCCGGTTGCAGGCTGCGCAACAGGAGCTACCCATCTCATCGATGTGGAATCTGCAGCGCGCTTTGCGGTGGAAGTTGCCAAAGACTTCGGAAGCAGCAAGTGCAAATTCTACGATGAGGATGAATTCAACCTTATGGCGAGACTTTACGGCAGCATGACAAAGTATCAAAAAGGCGGACAGCAATAAAAAAATCATAAAATTGAAATAACTAAATGAGGAGGTATTATATGAACAAAGAAAACAGACGACATCCGTCGGCTTTTGAACCCGGCATACTGCTGGTGAACATTTTGACATCAATCGTCGGCGTCATCATCGGTCTGGAACTAATTGTAAGAATAGGCATCAGCACCAATACATCAATCATCGGTGCTCTTCTGGCAATCATAGTATCCAAAATTCCGGTTAAATTTTTCAGAACTTTTAAGGATGTAAACAGCCAAAACCTTATCCAGACATCCATTTCAGGTGCGACTTTCTCAGCAGCAAACAGCTTGCTGCTTCCCATAGGAATTCCTTTCGTAATGGGAAGACCGGACCTGGTAATGCCTTTGTTTGTAGGTGTTTTTTTTGCAACAGTAATAGACGTAACCATAATGTACAAGTCATTTGACAGTCAGATGTTCCCTGCTGAAGAACCATGGCCGCCGGGAATTGCCACAGCTGAAACAATCCTTGCCGTTGCAAACAAGGGCAAGAAAGCAGTGCTTCTCATCGTAGGAGCAGTTGGCGGTATCGCAGGCAAGATGATGGGCATACCAACAGACCTGTTCGGAGTTGCCTGGATCGGAGACTTCTGGGCCCTTACGGCATTCGGCGCCGGCGCCCTTTTCATAGGCTATGCTCCTGGAGCCCTGGGAATTGATTTCAAATCCATGTACCTGCCTCACGGCATCATGATAGGTGCAGGAATGGTTGCTCTCATTCAGGCCGCAATCATCCTTTTCGTTAAGAAGGACGGTCAGGCCAGTGCCGCAGGCAAGTTCGGAAACAGCATGTCTTCGATGAAATCAGCCCTTTCCAAAGGTTTTGTTGCATACATCATCGTAGCCATGGTTCTGGCTGTAATCTCCGGACTCATGGATGATATGTCAGTGCCTATGCTCATATTCTGGGTTGTATTTGCAGCCTTTGCAGCCATAGCTTCCGAATTGATCGTTGGTCTTTCTGCAATGCATTCAGGCTGGTTCCCGGGCTTTGCAACAGCATTGATCTTCCTTTTGGTGGGCATGCTTTTAGGCTTCCCTCCAATGTCGCTGGCAATTCTCGTCGGCTACACAGCGGCTACAGGTCCTGCTTTCTCAGACGTGGGATACGACATGAAGGCCGGCTGGATTCTGAGAGGCCGCGGACAGGATATTGATTTCGAACTGGACGGAAGAAAACAGCAATTCTACTCCGAGCTTATCGGTATCTGCGTTGCAGGCGTAATGGTGTTTCTATTTGCCAACAAATACTTTGAGCAGGGTCTGTTCGCTCCCGTTGCCAAGACTTACAAGACAACAATCGAAGCAGGCGCAAGTCCGCAGATTGCCAAGTACCTGCTCATGTGGGCAGTTCCCGGAGCCATTATCCAGTTTATAGGTGGACCGTCCAAACAGCTTGGCGTTTTGTTTGCAACAGGTTTGCTGGTTGGAAACACCATGACTGGTCTCACAGTTCTCGGAGCTCTCGCTTTCAGGGCAATAATACTGAAAATAAAGGGCAAGGATGCTCAGGATACTTTGTACATCCTTGGTGCAGGCTTCCTCACAGGAGCTGCGCTTTACAGCTTCTTCACTTCAACATTCAAGCTGATAATGCCTAAAAAATAAATATTGATGCATGGATAGTCCTTGGTCATTGCCGAAATGCGTGATGACAAGGACTTATTCATGGCTGACAACAGGAGGTAACGATGGAATATCCCATAGGAATTGAAATGTCCAAGGACTATCTTTCATTTGAGACAGCAAAGGCTGCCATGAAGCTGGTCCGCGATGTAATGCTCGTGAAGGAAGGTGAGAATGTGGTTTTAACTGCAGACACTTCCTCAGACAGAAGAGTGGTTGAAGCCGTAGCCCAGGCGGTATATACCGTGGGGGCAAACCCGGTGATTCTCTATTACCCCACATCGGGCAAGGCATTTGAAGAGCCCATTAAGCCGGTTGCTGAGGCTGTTTCGGAAACTGATGTATGGATTGAGCTTGCATACTACTGCACCATGCATACGCCCTGTTTCAGAAAGTCCATTGAAAACGGCGCCAGATACACATGCCTTAACGGAATGGATGTCACAATGCTCACAAACACCGTGGGAAAGGTAAACTACGATGCCATGGTTGAATTCGGGGAGTATCTCACTCAGATGGTTCAGGATTCAGATGAGGTTATCATTAAGGACCAAAACGGAACATATCTCACAGCATACAACAGAGGAAGAAGAGTCAAACATTCCGGTCAGAGGGCAACGAAGAAGGGTTTCCCGGTTATGCTGGGCGGTCAGGTAAGCTGGTGCCCCATAGAAGAAACAATTAACGGAACTCTGGTGTTTGATGCTGCTTTGTTCCCACCGGCCGAAATAGGCATACTTCATGAAAACATCAAGCTCACCATAAAAGACGGTTCCATTGTAAACATCGAAGGAGGAAAGCAGGCGGAAACATTCAGAAACTGGCTGGACGGATTCAACGACCCAAACATGTACAGGCTGGCTCACTACTCCATCGGCTTCAATCCTGGCGTAACAAAGGCAACCGGCAGAATAGTGGAAGATGAAAGAATTTTCGGATGCATAGAATTCGGTTTCGGAAGCCAGGGAGCGAGCCTGATGGGAGCATTCTGGAACGCCGCATCCCACACCGATGGTGTTGTTTCAAAACCCACCATCATTCTTGACAGAAGAATCATCGAGGAAGACGGAATATATTTAGACGAAAAATCAAGAGAATATTGCAGAGCCTTAGGGGTAGCGGGCTATTAAAATCAGGAGGAATCAAATGGAATATCCAATAGGAATTGAAATGTCTCAGGACTATTTAAGTTTTGAACTGAGCAAATCAGCTTACACGCTGGTAAAGGACGTAATGCTTGTTAAGGAAGGAGAAAATGTAGTAATAACGGGAGATTCTTCTTCGGACAGAAGGGTTGTGGAGGCCACGGCCAATGCAGTATACACGGTGGGAGGAAATCCTGTCATCATATACTACCCCACATCAACCAAGCTTTATGCCGAACCGGTTAAACCCATAGGCAACGCCGTGGCCTGCTCGGATGTGTGGATTGAATTTGCCTATTCATCCATCATGCTTTGCGAGTCATTTCAAAAAGCCATGCAAAACGGCTGCAGGTACATAAACCTCACAGGCATGGACGTTACCATGATGACAAACACCATAGGCAAGGTTGATTACATGACCATGGTGGAGCTTGGGGAAACCATAAAAAGAATACTCTATGAGGCTGATGAAGTCATCATTCAGGATAAGAACGGAACAAACCTAAAGGCTTACAACAAGGGCAGAAAAATAAGGCACTCGGGACAGCTGGCCACTCAGAAGGGCTATCCGATCATGCTTGGCGGTCAGATAAGCTGGTGTCCCATAGAAGAAACAATAAACGGAACTCTTGTTTTCGACGCTGCATTGTTCCCGCCTACACAGCTGGGAATCCTGTCAGGCAACGTAGTCATAACCTTCGAGGAAGGCGTCGTAACCAAAATTGAAGGCGGCAAGGACGCAGAAGTCTTCAAAAACTGGCTTGACAGCTTCAACGACCCAAACATGTACAGACTGGCTCACTACTCTCTGGGATTCAATCCTGGCGTAACAAAGGCAACCGGCAGAATTGTGGAGGATGAGAGAATATTCGGATGCATGGAATTCGGCATAGGAAGTCAGGGAAGGGCCATAATGGGCAAGTTCTGGACTGCCGCATCACACACAGACGGAGTGGTTTCCAAGCCTTCCATCATTCTGGACGGAAACCCTCTGGAAATCGACGGCAAGTACGTTCATCCTGAAGTTGCTGCCTTATGCAAAAAACTTGGCGTTGCCGGATATTAAATTTGATATAGAATAAAATAGCAAAGGTGATCAGAAAAGATCCTTTGCTATTTTACCGAAAGGGTGTGAATTATGAACAGTATAGACAACGTTTTTATATATTTCAGAGAAATATCAAAAATTCCACGGGAGACGACAAAGGAAAAGCAAATCAGCGATTATCTGGTTGACTTCGCCCAAAAAAGAAATCTTGAGGTTCACCGGGACCAGCTGCTGAACGTGATAATCAAAAAGAAATCAAACATTGAAAATTATTCTGGACCCACAGTAATTCTTCAGGGACACATGGACATGGTTTATGAAAAATCTCCCGACAGCAGTCATGTTTATGAAAACGGAATAGAAATCGTTGAAAGGGATGGGTATGTGTATGCATCAGACAAAACAACCCTCGGAGGAGACAACGGAATAGCTCTGGCTTACTGCCTGGCCATACTGGATTCAGATGAAATAAAGCATCCCCATCTGGAAGTGATAATCACCACGCAGGAAGAAGGCGGTCTGGCAGGCGCCAACGCCCTAAACACTGACAGCTTAAAGGGAAAATATCTCATAAATCTTGATTCGGAAGAGGAAGGGGTCTTTTTCACAAGCTGTGCCGGAGGTGTCAGGAATAATGTTCTCATTCCAGTGGAAAAGGAAGAGATTGAGTGCAGGACGCTTCTTTCAGTCAATATATCCGGTCTTAAGGGCGGTCACTCGGGAATTGAAATAGACAGGGAAAGAGGAAACGCCATTAAACTTATGGGAAGGCTCCTATACAGCATTGACAGCCCTGAAATAAGCATGGTTTCCCTGCAGTGCCCGGGAAAGGCCAATGCAATTTCCAGCAGCGCATCTGTTCTTCTGGCAGTTCCTGACGAAATGACCGGGACAGTAACAAATAAAATAAAGGAAGTAGAAGCATCCTTCAAAAAGGAACTGCAGTTCACAGATACCATAAAAATCGAATGCTTTTCAGCAGCTCCCGTAAGCAGCGGAACTATAAATGCATACACCGGTGATGTGAAAAAAAAGATTATCAACACACTTATGCTTATTCCATATGGAGTTATGAACAAGAGCTATGCAATTCCCGGACTGGTGCAGACATCGGTAAACGTGGGTTCTCTTGAAGAAAGCGAACATTACATTTCAATACTGAGCTCAATTAGAAGCTCCGTCGAAAGCCAGAAGTACAATGTAGCCGACACTATCAGGGTGGTAGCAGAACTTTACGGAGCAAAGTGTGAGTTTTTCAATGACTATCCCCAATGGGAATACAAACAGGATTCGCATCTCAGAGACCTTGCCGTCAGAATGTACGAAGAGATCTTCGAAAAAAAAGCAAGACTGACTGCAATTCATGCGGGCCTGGAGTGCGGCTACTTCGACAGCAAGCTCAAAAATGCTGACATAATCTCCATGGGGCCTGATCTGTTTGAAGTTCACACACCAAATGAACATGCTTCAGTTCAGTCAATAAAAAACGTGTGGGTACTGCTTCTTAAAATATTGGAAAAGCTGGCCGAAGAATAATCTTCGCCAGCTTCTTTTTTATTCCAGTTCGTTGAGCACCCTTGCAACCAATGTCCTGGGGAGGAACACTTTCTTGCCGGTTATTCTTTTTACGGTGTCTTTCATGGCTGCCGTATATCCCATGCAGTCCATGAAAACCACATCCACATTCATGGATTTCAGGTGCTCAGCGGCATAATTGATGTTTTCGAAATCCCTGTAGGGTGAAGCAGCAACTATTTCCAGATCAACGTCTCCCCACCAATGCCTGATTTGCGGTTTCTGGCTCTCATCAGGTATGATGAGCCCGATCTTCTTGCCCTTGGCAAAGCTCTTTGCTATGTCCTGAAGCATCTTCTGCGGTGTAAGCAGTATGTTTTTATGTTCAAACTCAGGAAACTTTCCTGTACAAAGCATTACTATTATATCGTTTTTTTCATTTTCCAGATTGGTTATTGCATTCTGAAGAAGTCCGAGAATGTACTTTTCGGCAATCACCACCTGGGAACCGTCCCTCATTTTGGTCACAAGCACATCATCGTCTTCCTTCGGTGCGAAGTCCCTGCATATCTCCTCATAGGTGAAAGCATCCAGGGCTCCTGCTTCTGTTATCTCAAAATTCTTAGACAGAAGAGGGAATATATCCCTGGTCACGTCCGTCCGGGGAGATTGTCCTATTGTAACGAACCCAATTTTTGTTTTTTTGTTATCACTCATGTCCCTGGATTTGTAGCAGCAGCCAATATGGCTTGCGCACCTTTCGGATGGAAACGAGCATTCCCTCAGCGAATCAGGAAATCCAGAAACATTAATGGCTGTTGACTTTATCTGTTTGAATATTTTTACGGCTTCATCAAGACTTTCCCTGCTTCCCTGGATTTCAAGAGTAACAGCTCCGTTAGCTCCCTTGAGTCCTCCTGAACCCATGGCATATACTTCCACTCCGCTGCAGAGAATTTTAAGTGCCTCGATTTCAGTTATCACTTCACCTGCTATGGGAAACAAGCCTACGGACATGCCATATGAAAAACTCTTGTTCTTCCTTCCCGTCTCCTTTATGGTCTCTGTGAGATTTCCCGGAACCATCTTCTCAATGCCTGCAGGAATGATCACCTTGGCACCTTCGGAATAGAATCCTCCCAGCGCATTTCCTATGTCTCCGCCTCCCGGGCTTCCTGCCATTACTGCCGCATTGCCGAAGGCATCTATGGCATTGGCAGAAATCACTATTACATCTCCCCCGCCCATGGAGCATATGTTTTCTCTGAACCTGCTGTCTACATTTTCAAAGTTTTTGTTCTCAATCATTATGGAATGAGGATGTTTTGCATCTTTCATTGCTGCCACTGTTCCTCTTTCGGTCACTCTTCCGGAAATCCTCAGAGGGATTCCTGTTATCTTTTCACTTATTCTTGATACCGTGGTTCCTCCCTTGAGCAAGACTTTGCCGCAGTCCAGCGCCTGCTTTAAATCCCTGTGCTCAACCACTGCCAATGCTATCAGTTCCTTTGATTCTTCCACAGTTAATGTAATCTGTATTTTTTCCATCTATCCTCCTAAAAACTATACTTTATAAGTTCCTTTCCCGTCACTTTCTCTGCTTCCTCAAACAAGGATTTCTGGAACATTCCTCCTCCGAGCTTTATGTTGCTCCTGGGCACTTTCACAAGGACAACGTCCATATCTTCGCCTATCTCTGCGCTTGTAACAGGAACACCTGTTTTGGCGTCAAGGGTCGCTATGAGGTCCGGGAAAGTTGCCAGCCTTACGCCCCCGGCATCAACGGTCATGTATTCGTTCCAGAATGTTGTTTCATAAGTTGTACCGCCCTCTTCAATAAGAAGACTTCCCACGTCAAATCCTCCTGTTGAGGTTAGAGTGCACCTGATTACGGTACCCCTGCAGAGCACTTCAGCATTAACAAGATTTGAAAGCTTGTTCAGAATAACTTCCACATCTCCCTTGTTTTCAACAATTATTTCTCCTATTTCCACTGCCTGCCCTATGGCTCCCACTGCTCCATGCTGCTGTACATATGATTTCTGTACAGGGTTTCTCAGAACACATGCCAATCCTCCTGCTTCAACAGCAGCCTGTCTCACCAGCCTGGAGGTTGAAGAGATGCTTCCTTCAGCTATTAGTTCAATGTTTCTGCTGCCTCTGCCCCCTGCAGCAGCCTGGACTGTGACGAACCCTTCGATTTCAGTGAGCCCCATGCTTCCCATGGTTCCCGTAGGATGTGCCCTTCCGTTGCATGGAGCGTCTATCATGGGTATATTAGTAAGGGATGACAAAATCCAGCCGTTGGTAGTGGATGTGCCTCCGTTTTCATTTGTGATTATTCCCTTGATTTTCTTATCAGATTTGGCTTCAAACAGCTTTAAAGCTTTCTTCCAGTGCTCTGCAACCACATGCTTCTCCCTGGATGAAGGAGCTCCCACCATGGATGCGGTTATGACAGCATCATCATCCTCAAACTGGGACAAAGGGGCAAAGCAAATAGATTCACTATGCTTTAAGGCTTCCTCCAAAGCATCAATTCCTTCCTGCAAAGAGCCACCTCCGCCTCCGCCCAGGAAAAGCCCTCCGTACACAGCGTAAATTCCGTTATCTCTTGAAATTTTCATCTTCAAATCCTTCTTTATATTTTTTAATTATTATATATTAAATAAGCGTGTCCATGAGTATGCATTTATCCAATAAATTGCTCCAATAATTATGATATTTGCCATTATGTCCGATAGCATCCCGTACGATTATATATGCAACTGCACATACAACGTCTATTAATTATGTTAATCTACATATTGGCTTTTGTGCTATATTACTGAAAAATTAGTTTGTCAATCGAAACAATTTCTACAGACGGAATTATATAATTGCCTTATCCCCTCCATTAAAATTAAGGCAATGGAAACCAGGAATCCTGGTTTCTTTTTTGTTTCCGACCCTATTTTGCTTTAACATAATTATATATCATTCATATAATACACCATTAGTCTATGCAAGGGGGTTTTAATTTGAAAGAAAAGCACTTTTTTGCCGGCAGCAACACCGCCCACGGCTTTTTCAGCTACTTTGACAACATCATAAAAACTGACGAGGCAAAGCGAATCTACATCTTAAAAGGCGGCCCGGGTGTAGGAAAAAGCACATTCATGAAAAAATTTGCTGCCGGAATGCTTGAGAAGGGCCACTCGGCAGAATACATCCACTGCTCCAGCGACAACGAAAGCCTTGACGCGGTTGTCATACCCGAGATAAAAATTGCTCTCATGGACGGCACAGCACCGCACACCGTCGATCCTGTCCTTCCCGGCGCTGTTGACGAGATTTTGAATCTGGGTATTTTCCTGGACAGCACAAGGCTTGAAAAGCACAGGATGCAGATAACACAGCTCAAACAAAACATATCAGCCTTTTACAAAAGCGCCTACAGATTTCTTGAAGCAGCAGGCATTATTTCCGAGGAAATCAATTCCATCTACGACCAGCACATCGATCAGAATCATTTCACAGATTTAAAGAATCTTTCCACAAATCAGCTCTTTGGCAGCGATGAACCATCAGCCAAACCCGGAAAAATGAGAAAGCTTTTTTCGGAAGCCTACACCGCAAACGGATATGTGAGCCACACGCAGTCACTTAGCTCCGGCAGAAAAATCTGGGCAGTCGTGGGAGAAAACTCAAACTGCAATTCAAAGTTTCTCTTCAACATTGCAGAAGAAGCAATAAAAAAGGGCTGCGACACCGAATGCTTCTTCAGGCCCCTTGAACCCGACAAGCTCCAGCACATCCTCATTCCCAGCAAGAACCTCATGATCATAAGCGCTGAAAACCGCATGAGCATGGGCTACGATCAGGTGTTCGACCTTCACCAGGCAATGGACACAGAAAATCTCAAGACAAGAATTTCAGAAATCGAAAACAACCTTCACCTGCAGGACCTGCTGGTTAAAAATGCCCTTGAGAAACTGTCTGCCGCCAAGAAGGCCCATGAGCTCCTTGAAGTTTTCTATGTAAACAGCATGGATTTTAACGGTGTAAACCAGTTGTTTGACAGCATGATTTCACGTCATACATAAAATTCAAGGAGGTTTATTATGGTTTTAACATCGATGCACTACTTGTACATGGCGATGGTGGTCATCATTCTGGCTATCATGCTCATGAAAAAAGACATAGTTATCCCCTGCATCATAGGTATATTTGCAATGGGATACCTGTATTCCGGCAGCGTTGTGGTTGCTGTGCAGTCAATATTCAACACCCTCATTTACGCAGGAAATGAATTTTGGAGTATTATTGTAATTATATCACTTGTAGTGGCAATGTCAAAAGCTCTGCAGGAAATAGGGGCAGACGTACTCATAATGTCCCCCATTAAAAAGGTTATGGTCAATCAGACAATGGCTTTCTGGGGAATAGGCCTTACCATGATGGTCATTTCCTGGCTTGTATGGCCCAGCCCGGCAGTTCCGCTGGTTGGTGCAGTTTTGCTTCCTGCAGCCATGAAGGTTGGCCTTCCTGCAATCTACGCAGCCGTAGCCATGAACCTGTTCGGTCACGGAATCGCCCTTTCCAGCGACTTCTTCATCCAGGGCGCCCCAACCATCACTGCAGCCGGTGCAGGAATAGACGTAACGGAAATCATATCTGCATCCATTCCCATCTGGATCACTATGTCAGTTGTCACGGTGGCAGTAGCCTTTTTCATGATGAAAAGGGATATGAAGAAAAACTCCCTTGAAAACCTTAATGTTGAAAATCTTGAACAAGCAGAGCCGAAGCCTCTTGGAAGAGCAGCAAAGGCTATTGCAATATTCACGCCTCTGGCATTCATATTCGACATTGCAGCAATGCTTAAAATGGACCTGGCAGGCGGCGACGCCACAGCCCTTGTGGGCGGCACAGCCATCATCATAATGCTTGTGACAGTGCTGACCAGCTTCAGCATCAAGGACGGATTTGAACTTACCGTTGACTTCATCAAGAAGGGCTTCGCTTTTGGAATAACAGTATTTGCTCCTGTAATTTTCATAGGAGGCTTCTTCTTCCTTGGAAATCAGGGAGGCGCTACTGCAGTGTTCGGTGAAGGCGCTCCGGGCATTCTTAACGACATAAGCATATTCCTTTCTGAAAGCGTGCAGATGACTAAATTTTCAACCATATTAACCCAGACTGCAGTTGCCATAATCACAGGTCTTGACGGATCCGGATTCTCAGGACTTCCGATTGTCGGCACGCTGGCATACACCTTCTCAAACTTCATCGACATCAACATGGCAGGACTTGCTGCGCTGGGCCAGATTGTCACCGTTTGGTTTGACGGCGGAACCGTAATACCCTGGGCAGTTATACCCGTTGCCGCCATATGCAACGTTAACCCCCAGGACCTGGCAAGAAAGAACCTTATCCCCGTATTGTGCGGCATAGCAGCAGCGATGCTGATTTCAATGATAATACTGTGACAAAGAAAAATAAATATGCTTCAGCGCATAGAGCCCCAAATCGGGGCTCTTTCATATTGTCAATTTGACAATGTTTCCTTGCCGCCTATAATCGGATTCCAGCCCCTTATATTGTCAAAATGACAATTATATTGCTTCATTATTCTCATTTTAGGAATTTTTTGTGCTGAGTGCAGCAAAAACGTTGAAAATCAGCAACCTTATCCTTGGCACATTTATTGCTAATACCAAAGAAAAAACTAAAAGGAGAAAAACATGGTGGATGAAAAAAAAGTAAAATCATTTAAGCTCCGGCTTCCGGAAACAGCAACACTGCTCGTACTGATAATATTGATCATGGCAATGCTTACTTACATTGTACCTGCCGGCCGCTTTCAAAGGGCAGTTGATGAAGCAACTGGCAGGACACTTGTAGTTCCGGGAACATTTGCTTATATGGATCAAACCCCTGTAGGCTTCATGTCATTACTGTCGTCTGTATACAGAGGAATGGTAGGCGCAACGGAAATAATGTCTTTTATATTCGTAGTTGGCGGAGTATTCGGTATACTCACAAAAACCGGAGCCATTACTGCTGCACTGGGTAGCTTGATCAAAAAGTTCCAAGGCAGGGAAAATATCTTGATTATTATTATCATGACAGCTTTCGCTGCAGGCGGCATGTCTTACGGCATGGGCGAAGAAGTCATACCCTTTGTAACCATATTGGTTCCCATTGCAATTAAGATGGGCTATGACCCGATTGTAGGTGTTTCCATGGTAGTGGTTGCACTTTACAGCGGATATTCAGCCGGTCCACTGAACCCATTTAACACCGGAGTTGCACAGGGCATATGCCAGCTCCCTCTGTTCTCAGGCATAGGCATCAGGACTGTCCTGGGTATAGGAGCACTGGCCATTGCAATTGAACACACCTTGAGGTATGGCAACAAATATAAGAAATCCAGACTTGGCGAAATAGGCTCTCACGAAATTCAGTTTGCCGAGGAAAGACCTGTCAACAGCACCGACAGATTAATACTTGTCATTCTCATTGTTACAATCATCGTGCTGGTATTCGGCGTTTTGAAATATGAGTGGTATTTCACCGACATAGCTGGGCTCTTCATGCTCATGGGCATAGTCATAGGACTGATTTATTTCAAAGGCAATCTTGAAGAATGTATAAATGAGTTTATGGTTGGAACAAAGGATATTGCTGTAGCTGCCATATTGGTTTCTCTGTCCAGGGCAATACTGGTTGTGATGGAAGAAGGCAACATAGCGGACACCATGATATACTGGATGTCCATTCCTCTGTCAAGCATGAACAACATTTTTGCCGCATGGGGCATGTACCTTTCACAAGGCTTTGTCAATTTCCTGATACCTTCCTCATCAGGGCAGGCAGTTGTTGTAATGCCTATCATGTCCTCGCTTAGCGACCTGATAGGAGTGTCAAGACAGACTGCAGTTCTTGCATTCCAATCCGGTGACGGTTTCTGGAATATGATTACCCCCACCCACCCCATCCTTATGGCATCTCTTGGATTGGCAGGAGTTTCATTCAGCAAATGGTTCAAATTTTCTTTTTGGCTTGTGGTTAAATGGTCGATATGGGTGATTATCATTCTTACATATGCAACGCTGACTAACCTGGGACCGTTCTAAAAAACAGAAATAAACTATTGGAGGATTATATGAAAAACATTAAATTGATTTCAAGAGACCATATAAAAGAAAAACTAAACATATCAGATACCATGAATATTATGGAAAAGATTTACAGAGCACATGCCGGCGACCAGGTTCTAATGCCGTCCAAAATAACCCTTGATTTGGGTGAGAGCAATGAATGGCCCCCATATGGAGGCTCATACAACGCAATGCCTGCATACCTGGGAAATGATTTCGACATGTCAGGAATCAAGTGGGTGTGGGGCTTTAATGACAATCCTAAAAAAGGACTGCCTTATATCAGCGCTGTAATCATACTGAACGATCCTAGAACCGGTGAAGTTCTTGCCATAATGGACGGCAGCTACATTACGGACGTAAGAACCGGTGCATCTGCCGGTGTTGCAGTGAAATATCTGAAATCAAAAAACGCCCGAAGTGTCGGTATAATCGGAGCAGGGGTTGTTGGCCGCATGAATCTGAGAGCAATAAGCACAGTAATGGATATTGAAGAAGTAAAAGTTTATGACCTATATTCAAGCGCTAGCGAAAAATATGCAAAAGAACTGTCAGAGGAGTTGAACCTTAATATCACTCCAGTTAACTCCTGCATGGATGCATGCATAGGATCAGACGTAATGGTTACCGCCACCATAGCAAACGAACCGCTCATAATGAAAGAATGGCTGAAAAAGGGTGCGACCGTCCTATCGCTGGGCTCTTTCCAGGAACTGGACGAGAACATTCCGCTGACTGCAGACAAACTCGTAGTAGATAACTGGAGTCAGAATTCACACAGGGGCGAGCTGCTTAAACTGGTGCAGAGAGGATTAATTTCTGAAAAGAACATCCATGCTGAGATACCTGACATAATTGTAGGAAATAAAAACGGCAGAGAGAATGACGATGAAATAATCTGTGCCTGCATAATAGGAATGGGTTCAACCGACATCGGCGTTGCATCCCATCTTTATTCAGCACACTTCAAGAACTGCAGCACCGAAACATTCAGCTTGAGGTAAGATATGAAAGACAATTATATTTCAAAACGTTATTGGAAGGACCGGTCAACGCCTATGGGAAAGGTTGATGAACTGGCAAAAGAATTTTACGATGTAATTGATTTAAGTCTCGGAGATCCAGATCTTACAACTCACAAAATCGTGATTGAAGGAGCAATGAAAGATGCAATGGCAGGTCATACGAAGTATACCGACTTCAGGGGAGACCCGGAACTTCGCAGTGAAATATGCAAATTCTACCTTGATGAATACCATGTTGAAGTTTCAGACAGTGAAGTCTTTGTGGCTGCAAGCGGATGCCTTGCCATGTACCTGGTGCTGGAAGCCATACTGGACGACGGTGACGAAGTAATAATACAAGCCCCCTATTTCACTCCATACCCCCAGCAAGTAGAGCTTGCAAGAGGAATACCTGTTCCACTTGACACATTTGAAGAAGAAGACTTCAGAATCAATGAATCAAGATTGAAGAACCTTATTACGGAAAGGACAAAGGCAATAATAATAAACACTCCGAGCAATCCCACCGGTATGTGCCTATCCGAAGAAAACCTGCTTCAGATTGGTAAAATTGCAGCTGAACACGATCTTCTTATTATAGCTGATGACATTTACGGAGCTTTCAGCTTCGAAAGCCCGTTTGTTCCCATGATAAGTCTGAAGAAATTCAATGAGAGGCTAATTACCATCAACAGTTTCTCAAAAAATTTCACAATGACCGGCTGGCGCATAGGAAACATAATAGCACCCGAGAAAATAATCAAGACAATTCAGCTTATAAATGAAAACGTATTGTTTACTGCTCCTTCCATATCTCAAAGAGGTGCCATATATGCCCTTAAAAACAGGGAAGTCATTCAGCCTCCCATGATTGAGGAATATAAAAATAGGGTGATGTATTCCGAAAAGAGGATTAACACAATAGGCTGGATGTCGGTTCTTCCACCCAAGGGTACATTCTACCTGTTCATCAACATAAAGAAGACAGGTCTCAGCTCCGAGGAAGTAAGCGACATAATACTTAGAAAGGCCCATGTACTGACCATACCGGGAATATCATTCGGAAATTGCGGAGAAGGTTATATACGTATTGCATGCACCACAGGAATACCAAGACTGAAGGAAGCATTTGACAGAATAGAAAGCATTACTTTTGACTAGAGCTAAAAATAAGGCTGAACTGGTAAAACAGTTTGGCTTTATTTCTATATTGTGTTAAAATTGATTCAGTGTCGGGAGGTGTAAAATGAGTGAACTTATTTCAATCCACGAATATGTACATAAAACAGCCAAGATAATTGCCACAGTATTAGACATGGAAGTTCTGATCAGTGACAATAAAATGCGCATACTGGCCGACAGCAACATGGACAGCTGGGGCTGCACTGAAATGCTCAGCAATGAAGCTGTTTTGTCAAAAGCAATGAAGGAATGCCGGATGATAATGCTTAAGGACAGGGATTCCGAATATGAAGGATGCAGGAATTGTGAAAAAAAGCATGTATGTGACATCAAATCTTTTATTGCATTTCCAATAGTGAAAAACGATGAACCTATAGGCGGTATCGGCATATATGCAAACAAAAGGGAATCTCAGGACAGGCTGATTGGGAAATATGAATCATTCATGGATTTCATCTCAAAAATGTCTGACATGATAGTGAATAAGCTTGAGGAAAAGCAGGAGAACACTGAGCTGAAAGCACTGCACAAAAGGCTTTCGCTGATGGTGGAGTCCATAGATTCTCCTCTTATAGGAATAGACGAATCAAACAACATAATAAACTGCAACATGAAATTCAAAAGCATGTTCAGCCTGGAAGAGAAAAACTATGAAACATTCCAGGAGCTGTGTGATATTTTGGGCAGCAACGAGCTGAAGACTTTCACCGTGAACAATCATGAATGTTTTCAAAAACAAATGACTTTTTACATTGGAGGCAAGAAAACAAGCGTCTTTGTGAAGTTTGACCCTATTGTCATAGACAGGTCATATAAGGGAGCGCTCATTTATTTTAAAAAGACGTCCGACCTTTATGACGAGGTCAACAAAATCACAAATAACTTTTCCCATATTTACTTTGATGACATCATATGCAACAGCAATGTGATGAAAAGACTGAAGAATGATTCCATAAAATTTGCCCAGGGCTCATCCACTATACTGATACAAGGCGAAAGCGGTACCGGTAAAGAGGTGTTCGCCAGAGCAATCCACGGAGAAAGCAGTTTCAAAAACGGACCCTTTGTAACCGTAAACTGCGCCGCCATTCCGGACAACCTCCTGGAGAGTGAACTATTCGGACATGAGGAAGGTTCATTCACCGGATCTATGAAGGGCGGTAAAATAGGCAAATTCGAGCTGGCCAACAAGGGTACCCTTTTTCTGGATGAAGTCGGCGAAATGCCTATTCACCTGCAGCCTAAGCTTCTCAGAGCAATTCAGGAGAAAAAATTTCAACGTATCGGATCAAATAAGGACATCCTTGTGAAAACCCGAATAATAGCAGCTACGAACAGGGACCTTGAAAAGATGATTGATGCCGGAGAATTCCGCGAAGACCTTTACTATCGTCTGAATGTCATTCCTCTGATCATTCCTCCCCTGAGAGAGAGAAAGGAAGACATTTCAGTCCTGCTTAAATATTTTCTGAACATTTACAATGATATCCTCGATAAAAACATCCGGAGCTTTTCACCGGAAACGGAGCAGTTTCTTATTAATTACAAGTGGCCCGGCAATGTAAGGGAACTGCAGAATGTGGTTGAATATGCCGTAAACATTGCCAAGGATGACATCATCAAGGCAGAAGACCTTCCGAAAAGACTGCTGTCAGGAAAGTCCGGCGAAACAACCGTTATAAAACCCATAAAGGAAATTGAGCGTTTTTATATAGACGAAGCTTTGAGAATATACGGCGATGATCTGTCCGGAAAAGAAAAGGCAGCCAGAGAACTGGGTATAAGCTTGTCGACTCTCTACCGCAAATTGAGGGAATGAAAGCATTTAAAAGGGGATTTTGCACCAGCAAAATCCCCTCCTTTAATTTCTTAATTCTTCACTCTTAATTATTAATTGCTTTAGTTAATCACTTGTTTTTCATTACTTTCTTCAGATACTGGCCGGTGTAGGATTTTTTCACCTTGGCCACCTCTTCGGGAGTTCCCTGGGCTACGATTGTACCGCCGCCGTCTCCTCCTTCGGGACCTAAATCCAGTATATAGTCGGCTGTCTTGATGACATCCAGGTTGTGCTCGATTACAACCACTGAGTTTCCTGCATCCACAAGCTTGTTGAGCACCTCCACCAGCATATGGATGTCTGCTATGTGAAGGCCTGTGGTGGGCTCATCGAGAACGTAAAGTGTTCTTCCTGTTCCCTTCTTGCTCAGTTCATAGGCAAGCTTCACACGCTGAGCCTCTCCACCGGACAATTCCGTTGAGGGCTGACCCAGCTTGATGTATCCCAGTCCCACATCCTGCAGCGTCTTGATCTTGTTGTATATCTTTGGAATGTTCTCGAAGAATTCTATTGCTTCATCAATTGTCATATCCAAAACTTCAGAAATGTTTTTACCCTTGTACCTCACTTCCAGTGTTTCCCTGTTGTATCTCTTGCCCTTGCACACATCGCAGGGAACATACACATCAGGAAGGAAGTGCATTTCTATTTTTAAAATACCGTCTCCATGGCACGCCTCGCACCTGCCTCCCTTGACATTGAAGCTGAAGCGTCCCTTCTGGTAGCCTCTTTCCTTTGCTTCAAGCGTCATGGCGAACACGTCCCTGATATAGTCAAACACACCGGTGTATGTGGCAGGGTTTGACCTTGGCGTCCTTCCGATAGGTGACTGGTCTATGGTAATTATCTTGTCTAAATGTTCAACGCCCAACATTTCGTCATACCTGCCAGGACGGTTTGAGTTGCGGAACAGCTTCTGATGGAGGCCTTTTGACAGTATCTCATTTATGAGCGAGCTTTTGCCAGAGCCGGACACTCCTGTGACACAGCACAACAACCCAAGGGGTATCTTCACGTCCAAATTCTTAAGGTTGTTTTCCTTTGCTCCTTTGATTTCTATGAACTTCTCAGGAACCCTTCTCACTTCGGGAATCTCGATTTTCTTTTTGCCGCTTAAATACTGTCCCGTAATGGAATTTTCATTGTTTTTGATATCCTCGAACGTGCCGCATGCAACAACCTCTCCTCCGTGAACACCGGCTCCCGGACCGATGTCCAGAATGTAATCGGCATTTTCCATGGTTTCTTCGTCATGCTCCACCACGATGAGGGTGTTGCCTAAATCAGTGAGATTTCTCAGTGTCTTTATGAGCATGCTGTTGTCTCTCTGGTGAAGGCCTATGCTGGGTTCGTCCAGCACGTACAAAACTCCCACCAGGCTTGAACCTATCTGAGTTGCCAGCCTTATTCTCTGCGATTCCCCTCCCGACAGCGTGCCGGCGCTTCTTTCCAGCGTCAGGTACGTAAGCCCCACATCCGACAGAAACTGCAGTCTTGAATTAATTTCCTTGATTATCTGTCCGCCTATGATTCTGTTAATGGGGCTCAATTCCAATTCATCAAAGAACTTCAGGCTGTTTTTCACCGAAAGCTGGGTTACCTGATAAATATTTTTGTTTCCAACCTTTACTGCAAGGCTTATGGGATTTAATCTGGCACCGTGGCATTCGGGGCACAGGCTTTCATACATGTACTCCTCTATCCACTCACGCATTTCAGGAGACTTTGTTTCCATGTATCTTCTCTGAAGATTGTTCACGACGCCTTCGAATTCCCTTGTGTACGTCTTGTAGCCCTGAAACTTGCTGTTGAACTCTACAGACAGTTCCCTGCCGTTGGTGCCGTACAGAATTTCATCTATGAATTCCTTTGGTGCTTCGGAAAGGGGTTTCGATATGTCAAACCTGTGTTGGTCTGCTATGGTTTTGAATATCTGGTAGTAATATCCTTCCTCATCGGCTCCGTAAGGCGCGATTGCCCTTTCAGCCACGGTCTTTGAATAATCCGGTATTACCAGGTCAGGATCTATCTCTCTTTTGACTCCCAGTCCGTTGCATGTGGGGCATGCTCCTATGGGATTGTTGAAGGAAAACATCCTTGGTGAAATTTCACCGAAGCCTATACCGCAGTCCGTGCAGGCAAACTTCGTGCTCATAAGCAGCTCTTCCTGTCCCATGACATCAACAAGCACCATTCCCCCTGAAAGCTCAAGGGCGGTCTCAACAGAATCCACAAGTCTTTTCTGTATTCCTTCCTTTATGATTAGTCGGTCCACAATAACTTCTATGCTGTGCTTCTTGTTCTTGTCCAGATTCAGTTCTTCTTCCAGCTCCATGATTTCGCCGTCCAATCTTACTCTCACATAGCCGTCTTTTTTTATGTTTTCCAGAAGCTTTTTATGTGTTCCCTTTGCTCCCCTAACCATGGGAGCCAGAATCTGTATTTTTGTTCTTTCTTCGTATTCCAGAACCTTGTCTGTTATCTGGTCGATTGTCTGTGTAGTGATGGGCTTCCCGCAGTTGGGGCAGTGGGGAATTCCTATCCTTGCAAACAAAAGCCTGTAATAATCATATATTTCCGTTACGGTTCCAACCGTTGAACGGGGGTTTTTGCTGGTTGTTTTCTGGTCTATGGATATGGCCGGGGACAGTCCTTCTATTGATTCCACATCAGGCTTATCCATCTGTCCAAGAAACATTCGTGCGTAGGAAGACAGACTTTCCACATAGCGCCTCTGTCCTTCAGCATAAATGGTGTCGAACGCCAGCGACGTCTTTCCCGAGCCGCTGACTCCGGTGAAGACAATGAGTTTGTCCCTGGGAAGCTCCACGCTGACGTTCTTCAGGTTGTTTTCCTTGGCTCCCCTAATTATTATTTTATCCATTGTTCATCCTTTCACTCTGCAACTAATTCTATATTGTTCTGCATCTTTATATCCTTTATTTCATCCCTCAGATGGGCTGCTTTTTCAAATTCGAGGTTTTCAGCAGCTTTTCTCATTTCTTTCTCAAGCTCTATGATGTAAGCCTGAACAGACTGAATATCTCCTGCGCCTGCCTTGGTCCTGTAAGGCTTCTCATCCTCTGCTGCCTTGGTAGCCTCTATGATGTCACGTACTCCCTTGATGATTGATTTAGGTGTGATGTTGTGTTCCTTGTTGTATTTGTCCTGGATTTCCCTTCTTCTGTCTGTTTCCCTGATTGCCCTTTCCATGGAGCCGGTCATCCTGTCAGCATACATGATGACTCTGCCGTCAGAGTTTCTTGCGGCTCTTCCCACTGTCTGGATGAGCGATGTTTCCGAGCGCAGGAAGCCTTCCTTGTCGGCATCTAGAATTGCCACCAACGAAACCTCAGGAAGGTCAAGGCCTTCCCTCAAAAGGTTTATTCCTACCAGCACGTCGAATTCACCTATGCGCAGGTCCCTGATTATTTCCATTCTCTCCAGCGTGTCGATGTCCGAATGCAGGTATCTTACCCTTATGCCTGTGTTTTTGAAGTATGTGGTTAAGTCCTCTGCCATTTTCTTGGTGAGGGTTGTAACGAGAACCCTTTGGTTCTTTTCTGTGGACTTCCTGATTTCGTTGATGAGGTCGTCAATCTGGTTGTTCACCGGGCGCACGTAAATAGGCGGATCCAGAAGTCCTGTAGGACGAATAATCTGCTCTGCCACATTCTGCGAATGCTCTGCCTCATAGGGTCCCGGTGTGGCGCTTACAAACACAACCTGGCTGATGATCTTTTCAAACTCGTCAAACTTCAGAGGCCTGTTGTCCAGTGCCGATGGCAGACGGAAGCCGTAGTCCACCAGCGTGGTCTTCCTTGCCCTGTCTCCGTTGTACATTCCTCTTACCTGAGGCAATGTAACGTGGGACTCATCTATGATCATCAGAAAATCTTTCGGGAAGTAATCCAGCAGAGTAAAGGGCCTCATGCCGGCTTCAAGGTTGTTTATGTGCCTTGAGTAGTTTTCGATGCCGTTGCAGTATCCCATTTCCTGAAGCATTTCCACATCGTAGTTTGTTCTCTGCTCCAGACGCTGCATCTCAAGAAGCTTGTTCTCGCTTTCGAAACACTTCAGCCTGTCTTCGAGTTCTTCCTTGATGCTCACAACAGCCCTCTTGACGTTTTCTTCCGTTGTGGCATAGTGTGTTGCAGGGAATATGGAAATGTGGTTTCTCCTGCCAATAAGTTCTCCTGTGACTGTGTTGATTTCCGTTATCCTGTCTACCTCGTCTCCGAAGAATTCCACCCTGATGGCATTTTCTGAGGATGATGCAGGAAATATTTCAAGGGTGTCTCCCCTTACCCTGAACGTTCCTCGGGTGAAGCTTATGTCGTTTCTTTTGTACTGTATCTCTATGAGCTTTCGGATGGTCTCGTCCCTGCCCTTTTCCATGCCCGGCCTCAGTGATATAACCAGGTTTTCATAGTCCATAGGGCTTCCCAGTCCGTATATGCACGAGACGCTGGCAACAATGATTACATCCTTCCTTTCAAACAGGGATGCCGTTGCCGAGTGCCTGAGCTTGTCGATTTCGTCGTTGATTGATGCATCCTTCTCTATGAATGTGTCGCTGCTTGGAACGTACGCTTCCGGCTGGTAGTAGTCGTAGTAGCTTACGAAGTACTCCACGGCGTTGTCCGGAAAGAACTCCTTGAATTCCGAGCACAGCTGTGCAGCCAGCGTCTTGTTGTGAGCCAGCACCAGTGTTGGTTTTTGAACCTTCTCAATGATGTTGGCCATGGTGAATGTCTTGCCGGAGCCCGTAACCCCCAGCAGCGTCTGATATTTGAGTTTGTTATCTATTCCCCTTGCAATTCTTTCAATAGCCTCCGGCTGGTCGCCGGTGGGCTTGAATTCGGATTTTATTTTAAATTCTCCCATAACCGCCTCCACGCAGCAAAACGTATGTTCGTTTCATTATATATCTTTTGATATCCTAAGTCAACTATTATAACGATTCAATTTAAATACATACAATAAAAAACTGCCTTACCATTATACCCAATTTTTTGGTATTGAAAAGGCAGTTTAAATTAATAATCAGTACAACCATAAATTATATAAACATTATTTGTTTCATGCTTCCAGGGCCTTGTCTGCATGGTAGGAGCTGCGGACCAGCGGTGCGGAAGCAACGTACTTGAATCCCATTTCTTCTGCCCTCTCCTTGTACATGCTGAAAATGTCCGGATGGATATATTCAACAACAGGGTGATGCTGCGGGGAGGGAGCCAGGTACTGTCCGACTGTCAGTATGTCACAGCCGACAGACCTGAGATCCTTGAAAACCTCAATGACCTCAGACTCCTTTTCTCCAAGTCCGACCATGATCCCGCTCTTGGAAAGAATGGTTCCATCCATGTTTTTTATGTTCTCAAGCAACTCCAGTGAACGCCTGTAATCAGCCTTGGGGCGAACTTCCGCATAGAGTCTCTGCACGGTTTCAATGTTGTGATTTATTATTTCAGGCTTGGCAACAACCACCTTTTTCAATGCCGCCTCATTTCCTGCAAAGTCGGGAATAAGCACTTCCACTGTCACACTGCTGTTCAGCTCTTTTATTCTTTTTATTACATCTGCAAAATGACCGGCTCCTCCGTCCTCAAGGTCATCCCTGGTAACGGAAGTAACCACCACGTGCTTCAGCCCCAGCTTTCGCACAGCCTGAGCAACATGTTCAGGTTCATGAGGGTCTACATTTTCCGTCTTTCCCTTGGTGACATTGCAGAATGTGCAGTTGCGGGTACACATGCTGCCCAGTATCATGAATGTTGCTGTCTTTCTGTTGTAGCATTCCATCAGATTTGGACAGTTGGCATGTTCGCATACGGTATTAAGGTTAAGTGTCTTAAGCAAATCATTGACATAATTTATGTCCTGCGAAGACTTCACTTTAATTTTCAGCCAATCCGGATATTTTCTTTCCATAGTTACTCCTCAACGCTTATATTTTCAATTCTAGATAAAAAATGTGATTTTTCCTCAAAACAGCATTCAGCTTCAAACGTCCTGCAGAAGTATTCAGCCACCTGGTTGTTGATCTTTTCAAAATCCATATCATGCCCCAGAATCTTTTTAAGTGATGTAACGCCTCTGTCGGTGATTCCGCAGGGGTTTATCCATCTGAAATGTTCCAGGTCCGTATTCACATTGAATGCAAATCCATGCATGGACACCCATTTTCTCACAGCCACCCCAACAGCTGTGATTTTGTCGTTTCCAACCCAAACACCGGTATATTTTTTCTCATCCCTGTATGCTTCTACAAAATATTGTTCCCTGAGAAGGTGTACGAAGACATCTTCCATTCTCCACATGAATGAACGCAAGTCGCTTCCGTAATTTTTAAGGTTCATTACCGGGTATCCTACAATCTGCCCCGGACCGTGATATGTCACGTCTCCGCCCCTGTTGACCTCATATACGTCTATGCCGTTTTCCTTCAGCAGTTCCCTGGGCAGAAGTATGTTCGAAGCACTGCCGCTGCTGCCGATTGTAAGCACCGGATCGTGTTCAACCAGAAGCAGTGTGTCTTTAATTTTTTCCTGCTGTCTCAAGGCGAGAAGCTTCTGCTGCAGGGTTAAAGCTTCTGCATATTCAATTCTTCCAAGTTTCACTGCATCTATTTTCATATGATTCCTCTTGCAATTAATGATCTTGCCTTTATAAACCAACACAATTATAGTAACATTTATTTATTATAACAAAAACATCTGCATCTTTCTACATAAATCTCAGAAAAAAAAAGAGGGTTACCCCTCTCGTTGACGAAAAAGTAATTTTTGAACGTGTCATTCTGAGGACGCAGTCCGAAAGATGCCCTAACCCTATTTTTCAGGTTCAGCCTGACGCTCAGGATGACAAAATTAGTTCTGCAGAAGAATTATCCTTCCTCTGATTTCAGAGTCCGTAAATTCCACTACGCCAAAGCTTGGTTTCCCGTCCCTGGGAAACACTGTGCTGCCGGGATTGAAGTACAGAACATTGCCTATGAAGTCGTTCTGGGCGCCGTGGGTGTGTCCGTACAGCACCGCGTCTGCTCCATTATCCTCAGCATATGCTTTCAGAGCTTCAATGTTCAGCTTCACGTTGTGAAGATGGCCATGAGTAATCAGGACATTTCTCCCGCATATTTCCCTTAAGAGAATCTCCTCTTTGCCGCTGATGTCGTAGTCACAGTTTCCCGGCACCTGATAGACTGTTGAAATATTCAGTTTGTCCGCAAATTTCTGTGCATCCTTGTACTTATCACCGCAGTGAACCAATATGTCGAAGTCTCCATATTTTTTCATCTCATCCATGTGGCTGTCAAATACCGCTCCGTGGCTGTCGCTAATTACCAGTACCCTCACTTGCTTCCTCCAGCTTCTTCTTTAAATTCATCAGAGCATTTGCCCTGTGACTTATCTTGTTTTTTTCGTCTTCGGACATTTCAGAAAATGTCTTGTCCGTTCCGTCAACAACGAAAAGAGGGTCATAGCCAAAGCCCTTGTCTCCTCTTTCTTCTAAGGCTATTCTGCCCCTACACTCACCTTCCGCCATTATCCTGCTGCCGTCTTCCATGACCACTGCCATGACAGTTCTGAATGTGGCGGTGCGCTTTTCTGCAGGTACATCCTTTAGATTTTTCAGCAGCAGGTTGTTGTTGTCCTTGTAGGAAACAGGTTCTCCGGCGTACCTTGCGGAATAAACTCCCGGTGCTCCGTCCAGAGCGTCCACGAACAGCCCTGTGTCATCTGCTATGACTATGCCGCCCACAAGCTTGTGCAGCTCTTCTGCCTTCTTGAAGGCATTGCCTTCAAGAGTATCCATGTCTTCCTCAACATCAAACTTCGTGTATCCCAAATCATCCTTTGACACCACTTCAAAAATCGTATCTTTAAGTATGTCCTTTATTTCACTTACCTTATGCTTGTTCCCGCTGGAAAGTATTATTCGTCTTTTCATTTTCCGATTGCCTCGCTTATTTCTTCTCCCAACGCTTCCCTCTGGATTTTATAAAGGTCCTGACATCCCTTTGTCGCCAGCGAAACAAGGTTCATGAACTGATCGTGGGAAAACGTCGCTTCCTCTCCCGAACCCTGCACCTCAACAAATTCACCCTTGTTGGTCATCACTATGTTCATGTCAACCTCAGCTGCCGAATCTTCCTCGTAGCAAAGGTCAAGAATTGTTTCACCGCCGCTTATTCCAACACTTACTGCTGTCACAAAGGCCTTGATGGGCATTTTTGATATGAGTCCTGCTGCTGCCAGCTTACTGAAGGCATCTGACATGGCTACAAAGGCGCCTGTGATTGAAGCAGTCCTTGTTCCTCCGTCTGCCTGAATAACGTCGCAGTCTATCCACAGCGTCCTCTCTCCGATTGCTTCCATATCCACAACGCTTCTGAGGCTTCTGCCTATGAGCCTTTGTATTTCCTGGGATCTGCCGTCTATTTTACCCTTGTTGACATCCCTTTGTTTCCTGGTCATGGTTGAGCCCGGTATCATGGAATACTCTGCGGATACCCATCCCTTGCCTGTTCCCTTTAAAAACGGAGGGACTCTTTCTTCAACCATTGCTGTGCATATTACCTTTGTGTTTCCAACTTCTATTAAAACTGATCCGTCCGGATGCATCAAATAGTTCCTGGTTATTTTAACATTTCTCAGTTCATCGTTTTTTCTGTTGTCTATCCTAGCCATAATTGCTCCTTTTATTGTTTCTTAAACTATTATACCCTAATTATACAGCTTTAACAATAATAAACAACCAAATTTGACAATCCGAAATTCCTGCCCGAAGCCAAACATTCCATTGTATTGACTAATGCATTTTATGATAGTAAAATATAATCAGCATATTGATAAAAAATTCATTCAACAGCTTATTCCAAAGGAGAACGTATGGCTATGGAAGATAAGAACAGCAATATACAGGTGATCGACAGAACGCTGGACATAATCGAATTACTGTCAACAGAACAAAAGGGCATAGGCGTAACAGAAATATCAAAAAAAACCAACCTGCACAAAACGACTGTACACAGGATTTTATCTTCCCTGCACGCAAGAAATTATGTGGAGAAAAACAAGAACGGGGAATACAAGCTGGGATTGAAGCTCATAGAAATAGTCGGCTGTCATATTAATGAACTGGAACTCCAAACAGAAGCACGCCCCTACCTGATGGAACTGTCAGCAAAATATAACCTCACCTCGCACCTGGGAGTGCTTGATGGAGAAAATGTCATTTACATCGAAAAGCTGGAGACATTCACCAATATGAGACTGTACACGCAAATCGGCTACCGGGTGCCTGCCTATTGTTCATCACTCGGAAAATGTTTGCTGTCTTCGCTGTCTGAAACAGAGCTTGAGGACATTATGGAGCAGTGCAAATTTGAACGGTATACCGAAAATACCATTTGTGACTTGAAAGAATTGAAGAAAGAGCTTCGGAATATCAGAATTCAGAAATGGGCAATGGATGATCAGGAACAAATTGTTGGACAACGCTGCATCGCTGCTCCCATTTACGACTACAGAGGAGAAGTTATTGCTGCTGTCAGCGGCAGCGGCAACCTGGAGCAGCTGCCGGATGAAAAAATAAATGACATAGCCGGCTACATAGTTGTCATTGCAATCGAAATATCCAGAAGACTGGGTTACAAAAATTAAAACATGGCTGCTGCATATATGTGCAACAGCCATTAGTCTTATTTTGAAAATCCCGTAAAGGACAACATAAGTCCTCCGCATGTATTTATGCCGTCCTGTTCGTACCCGTATTCACCGAATGTAAATTCTGCAATAAATGGCACATTTCCAGCTGCTTCTTTGATTTCCTTTACAGCTTCATCTATTCTGTTGTCTATTCCTGCTCTCCTGCCGCCGCAGTGAACCAGGTGATAGGCTCCTGCATCTGTTCCAAGTTTTTCCTTGAGCTCGTTTAATGTCTTTCCGGTGGATGCAATAAGCTCATCCGCTGAACCTTCCATATAAATTACGGCAGTGTTAACAGCAACGTTGTTTCCAAGATTCATGGTGTTGTCTTCATTTCCGTTCATTGGGTGCCTTATGGCTACAAGGTCGCCCAGGCGGTCCTTGACTCCTATGGGAGCACAGATTGATGCTCCCAGCAGATTCATGCCCTGCAGGTCTTTTACATCTTTGCCGCTCCACTGGGCATACTTTTCCAGAGCCGGCACGCCGTCTATTTCAGCCAATACTCTGTTGCCTATAACTTTTGTCACTACCCCTGCTTTTGCAGTTTCCCTGTAAGCACCCGTAAACTTATTGGCGAACGTCTTGCCTGTATAGAAGAATGCAACCGCAACACCGTCTGCAAATGAACCGGTGTCTGTGAAAAGTTTCCATTCTCCTGATATGGAGTTATCAGCTGCGCTTCCTCCAAAGAAAGGAACTCTTCCGATAACTCCGGTAATGCCTTTCAGATAAAATTCCTCTTCTCCGGGAGGAGCAACCATGTAAAAATAATCTGGAGAATCTGTCCTGCCTGCATTTTCAAGGGCTCTTCTGGCTGCTTCAGAGCCTGTGCTTACTGCATCGTTCATTTTGGGAACGCCTGCCACACCTACTGTCATGTCATCATCCATGGCCATAATTCCAACAAAACAATCGCCTGTAATAAATCCTTCAGGTGTTATTATTCCTGTGAATGATGTGTTTCCAATTATAGGCACTCCGTTCATAGCTTCCTTTGCACCTTTAATCAGTTCATCCTGATCATAGTTCACACTGCTGTACATAAAAGCGACCTTTGGTTTTCCCAGTCCCTCTGTTGCTTTCACTCCTGCCGTTTTTCCTGCCTCAAAGGCATTTGATGATGTGTATGAGCCAACGTTTGCTTTTAACATAATACTTCCTCCTTATATTATTAATCCATATTGATTATCAGATATTAACCACCGGCCAAAAGCGGAAGAACAGTCAGAGTGTCGCTGTCCTCAAGTATGTAAGAGGTGTCCCGCCTTTCATTGTTCACATATACCGTGTATCTTACGCTCGTTTCCCGAAGAGGCGATGAATCAAGCAGTTCTCTGATGGTTTTTCCCTTTCCGTCTGTTATCCAAAATCCTTCTTCATTTTTTTCCGGCATCATGTTGGTCAGGACACCGAAAAACTTTACCTTTACCATAATCCACCCCTTTATGCAGCTAAGGCAGCATTGAAATATATTCTTCCAGCCCCAGCTCCTGAAGAGCCTTTGCTGTTGGTATTCCGTTTTCATCCCAGCCTCTGAGCCTGTAATAGTCATCAAGCATCTTGCTGAAGCCTGCAGGACTTTTTCCGGCCCTTCCTCCGATAACTGCAGCCTGAAGCATTTTTGGCGGAAGCGTATCATCCTTGCGGTTCATTCCGTCTCTGACATTAACAAGCCTCTGTAACGCAATACCTCTTTCCGAAGTCCTAAGAAGCTCCATGTTCGAATATTCCAGCCCTGTGGCTGCCTTCAGCTCCCTGCCTATTTCGGTTACTGTAAGCCCGCCGTTATTTACCATGAATTTGCACATGGTCAGGTTGTTGTAAAGCATGCTTGTGTTTTGATAGATATATGCGCAGTAACCTGCAGTGCTTTCGTCAAACCTTTCAGGGGGAGAATCCATTTCACAATCAGGATAGAACAATCCCAAGGCGCTGGCCTGAGGATTTCCGCGTTCATGGCAGGCCCCCCTGGGGCTTGTTGCATAATTTACTGCAAGTCCATATACAGCCCTTGGATCATGGGCAGGTAAATCAAGATTTTTTACTTCAACAGCTATACCGGCAGATTCCTGACCAATTGTTTCCACCGCTCCCCTTATTCCCTTTTTAAACATACTTCCGATTCCCTGAAGATTTGCCAACTTATCTTCAAGATACAACAGCGTCTCTTCATCGTTCCATCTGGGAACCATTCCTATTTCTTCAGCGCTAAGAAAACCTGCTTCATAACATTCTATAATGAAACCTATGTACGCACCCAGAGATACCGTATCAATTCCGCTTCTGTTTGCCCTGTCATTTGCAACGGCTATGGCTTCCAGGTCGTCCAGCAAAAGAGATGAACCTAACATTCCAAGGGTTTCATACTCCGGTCCATTTCCATCCAGTATGCTTCCGTCCTTTAGCTTCAGGTTTATGTGTCTGTGGCATCCTACAGGACAGTTCTGACACGGCAGAGGTTTCACGTTTAAAAGCTCTGTGTACCTGGGTGTTCCTATCATTTTTGCTCCATGATGCCAGACGTCTCCACGCCAGTATTTAATCGGAACATCTCCAAGCTCCTCCAGGGGAACCATTACATCAGGAGTGCCGCCTCCTCCTTTTGCTGTTTCATGAAGTCTTACAAAAAGATCTTTGGCTAATTTCTGAGCTTCCTCCAAATCAGCAACTGGAACCTGTTTTGTGCCCCACACTGCTACAGCCTTTAAATTTTTGGAACCCATTATGGCTCCTGCTCCGCCTCTGCCTGCAAAAGAATGTCCGTCGCAGCTTATGCATGCTATGGGATTCATTTTTTCTCCGGCAGGTCCGATGTTTATGGCGTTGATTCGCCTATCACCCAACTCCTCCTTTATCATCAGGGAAGTTTCCACCGTATCTTTTCCCCATATGGAAGATGCATCCCTGAATTCAACCTTGTCGTCATTGATGAAAACATATACCGGTTTTTCGGATTTACCCTCAATGATCAAGACGTCATAGCCTGCCTTCTTCATCTGCGGAGCCCATGCTCCTGTACCTGCAGAATCAAGAAAAGAACCGGTCAGCGGTCCCTTAGTCACAACAGTCCATTTTGCATTGCCGGGAAAGTTAACGGACTGCATAAAGCCAAGAGAAAAAATTATCTTGTTTTCCGGAGACAGGGGATCTATTTTCGGCTCAACTTCATCCAGCAGTATTTTAGCTCCCAGTGCGGCTCCTCCCAGCAGCAGTTTTATGTATTTCTCATCCAGAGTTTCTGTACTGTACGTGTGGTTTGTCAAATTAATTCTCAGAATCGTTTTCCAATAGCCGTACATATGGTAAAACCTCCTTTGCATAATCATTTTATCAATTATACTGTAAATCCTTCAACAATTCAATCAGGCCGTTCCGCATGGCGGACCGGCAGTTCCATATAATGGTACAAAAAAAGGCGTATGAAGTTATCATACACCTATATATTTAGATTGTTGTCTCATCAAACTTTTTAAGGTTGTACAGGTTGATGATGTTGATGAGTTTGACCGAATACTGTGAATCCGTGGCATATCCGCACCTTCGCAGCGCCCATGCGCCCTGTGTGCTGTCAAACATCACTTCCCTGAAGGGAGCATACCTGCTTTTTGTCAGCAGCAGATCGTTGTGGTCTGCCCATGACTCGCTGGCATTCTTGTAAGCCCTGAACTCGGCATCTATTCTAAACGCCACCCCGTTGTACTCCTCCCACGTGTTGGAGGTTACGGAACCCGCTGAGCCTGAGCCCTTGATTCCAAACAGGTTGTTGGAAAACTGACCGTCATACTTGTCAACCGGAACGCTTTGTCCCCAGCCTGTCTCCAGTATGGCCTGCGCAGTTTGAAGCGCAGCAGACATTCCTGTTGTTTCTTTTGTTTCCTGGGCAAGTTTGGAAGCGAACTCCATGAAGCTGCTTTTTTCAACTATGGGCTTCGCTGTGTAGAGGGTGCCCATGTACACTGTAAATGTCACATCTTCGGTTTTTAACGTGTTTCCCTTGTAGGTTCCTTCGGCTCTTATGCTGTAGCTGCCGTCATCACCTGCAGCCGGTGTGTACGATGACTGATCCAGAACCCTTGAGGCTCCGGTTTTGTTGTTGGTCAATACGTACTTGATGCTGTCCGGTGTCACGTTGCTTTTCACGTTGAGAGATAGTGTTCCTGAAACCACCTGTCCCGGTCCAACTCCCTGCAGCAGAACTCTCGGTGTTCCCTTAACAAATACCGTCACAAGACCGCTGGCATATCTGTTTCCTGCCGTATCCTTTACTCTAACGTAAATCTGCCTGTTCCCTGCCATGTCAGGTCCCGGGAACCAGCTGTAGCTTCCGTAGCCTGCCTTGTACAAAACTGTTTCTGCGCCTGTTGCAGGATCTACCGACACATATTCCGTTTCAGACACGTTGAAGTTTCTCGATGTGCTCAGAGTGACGGAACCATCGATTGTCTGTCCCTGTACTACTCCGCCTAAATTGATTTTTCTGGCCACATTAACCTTCACGTTCACGTATTCGCTCTTGTATTCATTGCCTGCAGTATCGTAGGCTATTACCCTCACTGACATGTTGCCGTTATCTTCCATAACCGGTACCATGGTAAAGCCGCCGATGGGATCAAGTCCCGGAGATATGTAGTAGGCGTTTGTGTCGGGGTTTATTATTTCATATTTTACGTATGCAGCGGAAAAATTCATTTCTGTTGCCAGCGGCACACTGTTTGCAGTTATGGTCTCTCCTTCAGTGAGACCGGTTAGTGTGATCTGGGGATTTATGCTGACAGTCACAGGTACTGCATGTCCTGCCAGAAAATTACCGCCGGCGTCGTAGAACGCTGCCACAAGAACCTTGTCTCCGTTGTCTTCCATGGAAGGCATCCACTTGTAGGAAACATTAAAATCCGTTCCCTTTGCAACAATAAAGCCTCTGGAAGTTTCGCGGCTTAAAAGCAGGTATCTGATTTCAGATGCTCCTTTTGGCGGCGCATCAGGAATCAATGTATTTAGATACGTGGTTCCTTCAACCAGCTGTCCGGGCTCTACCGATGATATTTCAACATCAAAAAACGGAATAATTTCCGCAGGAACCGAAGAATCCACATATACGGCTCTCTCGTCGTTGTTCCATTCAATTCCTGCCCCAAGGGCGTTGCTCACCAGCCTGATGGGCACAAAGGTTCTGTCGTCCTTTATGATTGGAGCAACATCCAGCACGCTGTAGGATTCTTCGCCGCCCTGAGAGAATTCCACCAGGTGGCTGTCTATGCGAAGCTCAATTTCTTTGCCGTCCTTGGAAATATGTACTGTTCTGTTTTCATTGTCCCATGTTACTTCGGCCTTTAGATTTTCGGCAACAACCCTGATGGGAACCAGCGTCCTCCCGTCCTTAATGAACGGGTCAGTATCCGATTCTACCTTTTGTCCGTCTATAACCAGCTTTATGGGCGTATCGGCGTAAACCCTGGGAATCGGATTCAAAGCAACCGTTGCCGTCACCAGCAGCGACGCGAATATGTACTTATGCATGTTTCTTTTCTTCATTTGATTACCCCTTTATTTCTGTGTTACTTAAATTATACCACGGAAACATTAAGCGAATATTACAAAAGGGTAAGAATTACGGATTGTATTGCATTAAGCAAGATATTCCTTTATTACTCTTGGGCTCAGCCAGCGAATGAGATTAAACTTTGAGCCCGCCTTGTCATTTGTTCCTGATTTTCTTGAACCTCCAAAGGGCTGCTGTCCAACAACAGCACCTGTGGGTCTTACATTGATATAGAAGTTTCCGGCTGAGTGAATCAGGGTCTTTTCCGCCTCTTCGATTGCCTGCCTTTCTTTTGCAAACACAGCTCCGGTTAGACCGTAAATCGATGTTCTGTCGCAAAGTCTTAAAATTTCCTCATAATCTTCATCATTATAAACATATATTGTTAAAACCGGTCCGAATATTTCTTCTTCCATGGTCTTGAAGCGTGGGTTGTCCGTGAGAATAACAGTGGGCTGTACAAAGTATCCCCTGCTGTCTTCGCACTGTCCTCCTGCTATTATTTCAGCATCATGAGAATTTTTAGCATAATATATGTATGATTTTATCGTTTCATATGATTTCCTATCGATTACCGCACCCATGAAAGTATCAACTTCCTCGACATCTCCAACTTTCAATTTCGCTGTCTTATACAGAAATTCCTCCTTAATATCAGTCCATACTGTTCTGGAAATGTATACCCTTGACGCTGCAGAACATTTTTGCCCCTGAAACTCGAATGCACCGTCCACAAGCCCCTGTATAAGCAGACTTCTGTCGGCGGAAGGATGAGCTATTACATAGTTCTTGCCCCCCGTCTCTCCTACTATTCTTGGAAATGTCCTGTACGATGCTATGCCGGTACCGATTTTTGTCCACATATCCTGAAACACTTTCGTGGAACCGGTGAAGTGCAAACCGCACAGATGCTCGTTTAATAGCACTGCATCACTTATATCTCCTGAGTCACCGGGAATGAAATTGATGACTCCATCAGGAAGCCCGGCTTCCTGGAACAATTTGAACACAACGTATGATGAATATACAGTGTTTGATGCAGGCTTCCACACAACTGTGTTTCCTGCAATTGCAGGAGCTCCTGGAAGATTGCTCGCTATTGATGTGAAGTTGAAAGGCGATACTGCAAACACGAATCCCTCCAACGGCCTGTACTCAGTCCTGTTCCATATTCCTTTTACTGATATGGGCTGCTCCCCGCTGAGTTCTACCAAACAGTATGCGTTAAATCTTAAAAAATCTACAAGCTCGCATGCAGAATCAATTTCAGCCTGTTTATACGTCTTGCTCTGTGTCAGCATTGTTGCAGCATTAAGTCTTGCTCTCCATGGTCCGGATGCAAGTTCAGCAGCCTTAAGAAAAATTGCAACCCTCTGCTCAAGCTTCATTCCTTCCCATGTTTTTTTTGCCTTCAATGCTTCCTCTACTGCTAGTTCTGCTTCTTTTCTTCCTGCTTTGTGATACTGGCCTATCACAAGGCTGTGATTGTGAGGAAGAGCACATTTACCGATATTTCCTGTCTTAATCTCCTTACCTCCAACTATGACGGGAATATCCAGGAATTCATTCTTTATTCTTGACAGCTCCTTTTCAAGTTCTGCCCTTTCCCAGCTGCCTGCAAGATAGTTCAGAACAGGTTCATTTTCAAACTTAATATCCCTTATAGTACTGTTGCTCATTATTTCTCCTTGTGTTTAGTAATTATTTTTTTATTATTTCGTTCTATATTACATCTCTTTTGAATTTTTAGCAACTATTATTTTTCATTATTTTATTAACTCGTACTTTTAGTAAAAATAATTTAGTTATCACTTCAAATAGAAAAGAATTTCTTTCGGGCAAATTGAAAATTTGATTTGAATCAATGAATTTGACGTATAAATGTTGTATCATTCGGGTATGGATATGAAATAACTAACAGGATAATAATCTAAATATTACAGTAGGATATTATGAATAAATTCAACAGCACACAAAAAATAGGAAACATCGCTACGGAATTCCCGAAATCAAAAGACTTGTTCAAAGAATACAGAATAGATTTTTGCTGCGGAGGTGAACGTCCTCTGATTGAAGCCATAGAGGAACAGCATCTTGATGAAGTGGAAGTTGTGGGAAAACTAAACAGCTTGTATGAAGCATTTGCCAATGAGCAGGATTCGGAAAAGAACTGGCAGGCAGCACCTCTGAGCAGCCTGACGGAACACATCGTAAACACGCACCACGCGTACCTGTGGTCTGAACTTCCGAAAATCAGCAGGCTGTCCACCACAATCCTAAGGGTTCACGGAGGAAGCCATCCGGAGCTTTCAAGAGTTCACAAGCTGTTCCACACGCTTAAGATGGAGTTGGAGCTGCACCTTTCTAAGGAAGAAGAGCTGCAGTATCCTGCAATCAAAAAATTTGAAACTTCCGGCAGTTCTCATGACCTTAAGGAAGCGGTCAGAGTCATACGCGAACTTCAGGACGAACACACCGGAGCAGGAAACATACTGAAAGAGCTGAGAACCATAACAAATGACTTCACAGCCCCCGAAGACGGCTGCGAAACATATGAAATGACCTATAAAAAGCTTGAAGAGCTTGAATCCGATGTTTTTCAGCACATACACCTTGAAAGCAACATCCTGTTCCCAAGGCTTTTCGAGCTGGAAGAAAAAGCAACTCAATAAAACGAAATCTCCTGCAAAAGGAGATTCCGTTTGATGACAAAGTATATTTATGGACGTTGTCATTCTGAGGCGTAGCCGAAGAATCTCATGTTTTCAATAAAGATGGGATCCTTCACTATCGTTCAGGATGACAATCGGGGTATATCAATAGTATGAATCTCCTTTAAGGGAGAACTTTTTCATTTCATAAGCTTCAGAGCATCTGCATCCAATACGATAATTTTTCTCTGGCCGCTCAGCCGTATGATACCCTCTTCCTGAAAAACAGACAGCTTTCGGCTGAGGGTTTCCTGAGAAGTTCCTATGAGGGATGCCAGATCTTTTTTGCTGACAGGCAGCGTCAAAGTGATTTCCTTGTTCTTGTCAGCATCAGGATTTTTATCAATTTCAAGCAGCAGGTAATTGGCTATTCGCTGTTCCACATCCCTGAGCCCTATCTGTTCAATAAGCTCTTCAGATTCTTCTATTCTTCTGGTGTAGGACTGCAGAAACTTGATTGCCATTTCAGGTTTCCTAAGCAACAGCTCCTTTACCGTCCTGCCGTTAATTATGCAGATTTCCGAATTCTCAAGCGCCTCTGCATTGTTATTCATGACCGTGTTGGAAAACATGGAAAGTTCACCCATGAACCCGCCGGGTTCAAGTATGCGCAGTATCTGTTCCCTGCCCATGGCTGAAATCTTGTATATTTTCACCGAACCACTGTTCACCACAAAAAGGCTGTCGAAAGAATCTCCTGCCATAAAAATGCTTTCTCCCTTTTTGTACTTCCTGTGAACTGAAGCGTTCATTATGCTTTCCTTTTCTTCCGGATCCATATCGTGGAATATGGGCACGTTGTCAATGCACAGTCTTCCATGCCTTGCACAGCAGGTACATCTATCCATATTGAACCTCCTTCTCATTGTTGTACTACTACTATATCAACTAACCGGAAGTTTTGCAAGCAGATGCATTGGATGTCTATGTCATCCTGCAGCAGTATAGTTTCATCCCTAATTTTTTACAATATAAAACTTACATTTTACACTTTAAATGAATTACGTTTACAAAACTGTCATATAGTTAAATAAGACCGTAAGGACAATAATTTCAAGGGGGAACCTATGGGCATGTCGCAGGAGGAATTTAAAAACACTTTATTGAAGGATTACGCAGAACTGAAAAAACAAAGGGATAAGGAGTACATGGATTACGTTTCAATTGCCAGGTACAGGAGAAACCAGCACCGGAAAAAATACTTCAAATTCTGCAATGAAATGAGTGGTTCAGCAGCTTCAAGATGATTGTGCCCATATAAAAGGGGGAATCCAGAACGGTGGATTCCTCCTTTTTACTTAACAACTGCAGTCTGATACTCTGCCCGATTTATCAATCAATCATCAAGGTCAAAACACCCTATGCCTATGAGTCCCGGGCCAGTGTGAACTCCCAGAGCCGGAGATATCTGACCTTCCATGAAAATTGCCGCACCTTCTATATACGGCTTCATTCTTTCCTTGATATTTTCAGCCTCTTCCTGGGCATAGCCGTGGCAGACAGCCAAGTAATAGCTTTTCTTGCCCTTCAGCTTGTTCTGTACAATTTCCATGAGCTTATTGATGCTTTGCTTTCTTCCTCTGACCTTTTCAACAGTGTAATAGATACCGTCTTCATCGCAGGCTATGATGGGCTTTATGTTGAGCATGCTTCCAATCATTCCTTCCACCCGTCCAAGCCTTCCTCCCTTCACAAGATAATGGAGAGTCTGAAGGCTGTAGTAGATGTGTGAGCTTTGAATTTTGTCTTCTACTTTCTTAACGATTTCGTCGAAGCTCAGATGCTTTTCGGCCAGCTGTGCTGCATAAACAGAAAGAAAGCCGGAACCAAGCGCTATGTTTTTCGTGTCTATGACAGCCGTCTTGATGTTTTGAAATTCGCTGCAAACCGTCCTGACGGCGTTGTAGGTGCCGCTGAGCCCTGAAGAAATCACCGGAATTATTATCTCCGTGCACCCGTCCGCCGCAATCCTTTCTATCATTTCTCGTATTTCCCCCATTGTGGGAAGGCTTGTGTGTGGTATTTCGTTGTGCAGGTTTTCATATACCTCTTCTGGAGTGATATCGATTCTGTCGTGGTATGATTTGTCCTTGTAGTTGATGCTTAATGATACCTGGTAGATGTTGAATCTGTCCAGCAGCACTTGTGGAATGTCAGAGCATGAATCTGTCATTATTGCGATTTTGTTTTCATTCATGGGCTTCTCCCTTTTTATTTGGTGTATTTGCATTTATTTTTGTTTCAATTATTTTCATTGTCAGCATTCTGTTTGCCAGTGCGGTTGTTATTGAAGAAATGGCAAGCCTGTCATATTCTATGTGCACTTTTTCCGTTTCATAAACTTCCTTTTTTTCAACAATAGGCATAAAAACTCTCTTCATGGCATCCTCCAGGGCTTCGCAAAATGCATCATAGGCCCCTTCACTGCCATACAGCGATGACTGGAGCTGAATGCCGTTTTTGATTTCCGAAATGGGCAGTATCTGCTTAAGAATTGTTATCACAATCATCTGAACCGTATGCAGCCTCTCGTACTTCTTCTTTACAGGCTTGGGAATCATTCCCCACTTCACATAATTGTTGACCATGCTCTTGGTTATGAGATTGTCGTTGTCCAGCTTCATGAACGACAGTTCATCCTTCACTATCTGAAGCAGCTGGTCGCAGTATATGGGAAACTTCGGCAGCTCCTGCCATCGGGTGAGCCTCACCTGGCTCATAAGCCTGCTGTATTCATATAAATCCAAGTTATCTTCCATATGTCTACCTTTTTCTTTAACGATTTTATGTAGTTATTATAACTACTTAAATAATAGGCTATACAGGGTCAATTGTCAATAAAATAATAAGGGGCTCCGGAAAAATCCGGAGCCCTGAGATACAATTGAAATCATTCAGTTACTTGCTTATTAAGTTCATATACCTGTACATTACTGCTGCTACTTCTGCCCTAGACATTGGTCTGCTGCCTCTGAATGTGTTGTCTTCATAGCCGTTCATAAGCCTTTCTCCTGCGGCGTACCTGACACCTTCAACAGCCCAATCCGGAACATCTGAAGCATCTTCGAAGCTTAAGCTGCTGCTTGTTTCATCACCGCTGAGCCTTCTCAGCATAACCGCTATTTCGTACCTGCTGATGGTATCCTGCGGTCTGAAGTTTCCGTTTTCGTCACCCTTGACAATTCCGTTTGCAAAAGCCTTGGCTACATAGCCATCATACCACTGTGAGCTGTCCAGGTCGGCGAAGGTACCTGTTGCTGTTCCGGCATCACCGTAGCCCATGGCTTCGGATATGATCTTTACAAATTCAGCACGGGTTATTGATCTGTTTGGTTCAAAGCCGTTTCCTGTTCCGTTTATTATTCCCATTCCTGCAAGAACCTCAACTGCTTCCTTTGCCCATGCCATATGTTCACCCACATCGTCAAATGATACTTTTCTTTCTGTTTCAACAACTGCAAATTTTGAGAAGTGATCAGTCCTGAATACCACAAGGCCTGTCTTCATGTCTATGACGCATGGAATGACCACCCACCTGTCGTCTGACTGGCTGTAGTAAGCAGCTGTCAGTCTTTCTGCATGGGTGTCATCGTCCAGGGCTATTCTGATTCCAATGACAGCAGGTTCATCAAACTTTGTGCCTTCAGGTCCGAACTCGTACACAGAAGATTTTATCCTTACGGCAAATTGTTTCGGATAATCCTTTTCTACAAGTTCGCTGACAGTTATGTTTGTGTTTTTGCTGAGGGAACCTTCAGCCATCAGCAGCGAAACTTCACCGTCGGAGTATGCAGACTCTTTGCCTTCATACTTAAGTGTCCATGAGGACTTGTTGTCTGCCAGTTCCTTTGAAACCTTTGACGCTTCTTCCGCTGTCATTTTGTTTTCGGAGTTAAGAACGGTATTTTCATCCCTTATTTTTCCGGCATAATCACGCAGCGAATCTGAGGTTTCAGTGCTTTTTGCAGCGGTTGCTGCTAGTGCGGAAGAAGAAGGCCAATCGGGTATGCCGTCCATGGATGACTTGCTGTACCACCACAGTACCTTGTCTCCGCTTTTCACGGTCTTGTTCACAGCCAGAACATTGGGCAACCTGCCGTTAACCGCATACATCCATCCGTTGAGGCCCTGGTTTTGTTCGCCGTCTATTTCCTCAACAAATCCGTAGGTGTCTCCGAACTCCCAGTCAAGCCCGGTTGCATCCAGCGCACTCATGGCCGTTCCGCCAAATTCATCGCTAGCTGAAACCGTTACGCTTTTGGGTCCGTATATTACGTCTCCTGATTTTCCGATGACTGCCACTTCAACCTTGTAACCCACTGCTGCTGTTATTTCGCCTATGGACAGGGCAATATTTGAAGAGCAGCCTCCATAGGACACTGTCATTTCAGCTGTTCCTGTTTTCTTTGCACTGACGGTTCCTGCACTGCTTACTTCCGCCACGGTTGAATCGGAAGATATCCATGATGCTGAATCCGTCACATCCAGGACAGAACCGTCAAGCTTAACTGCGTATGCCTTCAGCTGCTTTGTGCTTCCGGCACTCAGCTGGGCAGAATACACGTCCGGTTTCACAGCTATGACGGAATCTGATGATATTGATGCACCAAGCTGCAGATAAGCGTCAAGAGCCCATGTGGTGCTCGAAATGTTTCCGAAGTTTCCGTCTGAAAAACTATCCCCAGCCATATAATCAACCGGGCTTTTGCCTGCAGAGCTAACTAGAGCAGAAACATCCTCTCCCAGAACATTTGCTGTGTAAATCATCTCCGAGGTGTCTGTTGTAATATCATCCCAGCCGTCCACAAAACTTCCGTCCGCCTGCTGGCGGCTTTGCATCCATGACGTTGCGCTGTCAATGGCTGCTGAAATTGCAGAAGCAGTTACTGATGTTGTGCCTTGAACACCCTTAAGCACCCTTACCGCCTGAGCAGTGGACATGAAATCCTGGTAATCCCCCGAAGGCCATGCTCCCGAAAAATCCTGAGCGTTTAACACATACAGAGCCGCCTTGTCATCATTGAATCCGTAACCTGACAGTGTGCCTTCCCTTCCAAACAGGTCGTAGGCGGGAAGGTTGCTGTATACGCTCCATGCTCCGCTGTCAAGTTCTCCTGCTTCGTTTTGTCTACTTTTCAGCATGCCTATAAGAGCTGCTGCCCTTTCAGTTTCTCCCAGGGCCTTAGCAGCCAGGTAATCCTGAGCAACTCTCTTGGCAGATGCATTATCTTCTTTTGATATTGTATCATCCAGCAGCTTTACCACTTCATCGGCAAAATTTGTTCCGCTGCGTTCCCAGCTGCTTAAATCAGCTCCTGCCTTTGCCAGTATGTATGCGTCGTAGGAGCTGAAGGTATTGTATCCTCCTCCGTCCACCGCTGTTCCCATAACGTAGTTTTTGTAACTGCTCCTGACAGCTTCAAGCGCATACCTGTCCAGGGCTTCATCTTGAGAAGCTGTCACTGCCCCAGCAGATGATATTCCAAAGGGCATTCCCGCCAATAGAAGCGTGATTGCCAGGACAAAAGACATTGTCCTTTTAAAATTCTTGAATCCTTTTTTTAATAACATGTTCTCCTCCTTGTTGTTTAAATATATTTAACCTTTCCTCATCATTCCGTACTTCAGCTTTATTCTATCCAGCCTTTCAATCATTGGTACCGAAAGGACGTGCATGAAGAAGACCGTTGAGAATGCGTGGATTGTGTCGTAAGGTATTCCCGATATGTATGCCGCCATCAAAGCTGATTTGCTTATTTTGCTTGTATACATGGCAACGGATGCAAAATTCATTATTCCCCCATAGATCATGTACGTTGAAAGGCAGCCGAATACGCAAAGATCAAATTTCCTTTTTTTCAAAACCCCTGCCTTATGCAATGTTCCCGCAGCAAATCCTATGAGCCCGAGACTTATCATCTGCCACGGCGTCCAGGGCCCCTGCCCAAATATGAAGTTTGATGCAAAGGCAGAAAGGGCTCCGGTTACAAAACCTGACTCAGGGCCGAACACCACTCCTGATATGGCCACTATGGCTATCATGGGCTTGAACGCAGGTATCATGAAAAACATTGCCCTGCCTGCAACAGCAGCAGATGACAGCACTGAAATCACGATTATCTCCCTTGCCTGGGGCTGTCTGTTTTCAAACATCATGAAAAATGGTACCAGGACGTAAATGATAATCATGAGACTTATGAAGTAATACTTCCTGTCATTGAGAAAACTAACTCCAAACCATATGGTGACCGGTATGAGCACTGTGATGATGAAAGCAGATACTGCCGTCCGCAGGCCTTTTGCCTTTTTTCCAGAGGCTTCCCCTTTGGTTATGAACAGTTTTTCCTGCACAGTTCAATCACCTCCCCGGCCGTTACGGTATTTTTGAATATGTTTCTTGAGATTCTGTTGGCAGCGGTTGTGTAGAAGCTGTTTCCGGAGAAAAATTTTTCCGGTGTGTCCGTTGCTACGATGGTGCCGTTGAAAAACAGCGAGCACAGATCCGCATACTCAGCACAAAATTCTATGTCATGAGAAACCATTACAATGGTTGTTCCATCCTTTTGAAGCTTTTTCAAAATTTGAGCCAGTTTGTTCTTGAAGTGGCTGTCAAGAGCCTTTGTTGGTTCATCCAAAAGAAGTATCCCTGGTTTGAGAAGAAGTATCTTTGCCAGGGCCGCCTTTTGCTGCTCTCCTCCGCTTAAGTCATAGGGATGTGAATGCATCAATCCTCCCAGCTCCAGCAAATCTGCTGTGTTTTTTACTTTTGCTTTTTTCTCCTCAGCATCAATGCTGCTGTCCAGAACCTCGTACAGGTCTCGTTCAAGCGTCATTTCTGAAAACAGGGACTGCGGGTTTTGAGGAAGCACTCCAAGGTTGTTTCTGAAAAGTTCCCTGACACCCAGCTTTCTTATGTCCTTTCCGTCTATGAGAATCTTTCCCCTGTAAGGACGGTTGAGCCCCCAAATGAGAGAAAGGGCTGTGGTCTTTCCGGTTCCGTTTCCTCCCACTATGGCATAAAACTGCCCCTTCCTGACCTTCATGGACAGGTCTTTGATGATGTCTTCTCCGTCTCGGTCATACCTGAACCATGCATCGCAAATCTCCACCGCTGTTTCTTCGTCGGAGTTTAATTCATCCCTCTTCAGGGACAAATCATATTTTACTTCTCTTTTTTCAAACAAGGTGTCCATCCATTCCCGGCCTTCCCTGGCAGTCAGGGGCAGGTCCTCTGTGACTGCGCCAACATGGTGAGAAACCTCTGCAGCTATCCTTAAGGCTGAAGGCATGGCCATAGACATGTGGTGATTTTCGCTTACAATCTTGCTGCCTGCCTGGCGGGGCGGCCCGTCAGCTATGACTGCTCCTCTGTCCATTACAACTACCCTGTCGCTTATGGAAAAAACCTCTTCAAGCCTGTGTTCCGACATGATTACGGTGGTGCCGATGTCCCTGTTGATTTTCTTAACGGTTTCAAGGAAGTCATTGGCGGCGATGGGGTCCAGCTGGGATGTGGGTTCGTCAAGTATGAGCACATCCGGCTGCATTGCCATTATGGATGCGAGGTTAAGAAGCTGCTTCTGTCCTCCCGACAGCTGTGAAACATCCTTCATGAACCAGGTTTGAATCCCAAAGAAGCTTGCCATCTCAGCCACCCTCAGCCTGATGGTCCTGTTGTCAAATCCCAGACTTTCAAGTCCGAAGGCCAGCTCATGCCAAACCTTGTCCGTCACTATCTGGTTGTCGGGATTTTGCATCACATAACCTATTTTTGAGGTTTGCGTCCTTTCATCGGACTCCTCAAGGATTCTTCCCCTGAAAAACACCTCCCCGGATTTTATGCCGAAGGGCGCCAGGCATGTTTTCATGTGCCTCAGCAGCGTACTTTTGCCGCATCCGCTTTTGCCGCATAATGTAACAAACTCGCCTTGTTTTACAGTCAGATTTATTTTTTCAAGAGCCGGGCTTTCCCTGTTGGGATAGGTAAAGCTCAGATTTGTGATTTTAAATAGCTCCATTTTATTTCCTCCGCAGCGTCAATGATCAGGGGCATAAAGCACAAGGCCATGAACGAAGCATGCACTGCCAGTGCTGCCCCTGAAACTGTTGCAAACTTTACCGTCGGGTAAAACCTGATTTTTAAAAATCCAAGAAAAGCGCCCATCATAAAGGCTGTTGCCAGCAGCGCCATGGCAAGGGCAGCTCCTGCATCCCTTCTGTCGAAGCGATAGTTTGAAAAGCTGGTCCTTCCCTTAAGCCCGAATCCCCTGGACTTCATGCTGTCTGCCGTTTCAACGCCGTTTTCAAGGGACCATGTAAGCATGATTGAAAGTATCTTAAGGCCCCCTGACGCCCTTTCAAGAATTCCTCCACTTGCAATGTCCCTGCCAAGACACTTTTGACCGTTTGAAACAACCTTTGCCTGTGCTTTGTATCTGGGAACAAACCTCAGCACCATGGACAAAGTCAGGGATAATGATGGCATTAAACGTCCGAACAGGTAAATGAGCTTATCGGACGTTATCACATGATTAAAGCAGCCAAACCACATGATGACAGTTCCAAGCATGACGGATGAAACTGCTCCATAAACGCAGGATTCAAGCGTCAGAGGATTTCCACTTGGGAAATACCACAAAACCGTGGCTCCCTCGTGAACGAAGAGAGGATTAAACACTGCTGCAACCACCATGGCAGGCATCAGGAAAAGAAGGTTGAACTTCAGCGCCTTTCTTTTGTTCAGCTTCGCCGAATATGCAAATGAACTTGCAAAAGATATGAGCAGCACCGCAGGATGCAACGCAAATATTGATACACCTATGACCAGAGTGAAAAATGCCAGATTAATCAGCGGATGATAGGTGCTGAATGTGTCTTTCATTGCTTTGAACCGTCCTTTCCGTCAAAAGCCGCCCCCACATCTCTTCCCAGGTCGCAGGTGTACCTCCATTGGATCACATCATTTTCAGACAATTTGTACTGGCTGCTTCCGTAATTGGGAGACTTGCCGTTTACCAGGTAGACCCAGCCGCTCAGCTCACCGCAGTCAAGCTCGTAAAAATTTCCTATTCCTTCTATGTAGTCTGAGTTATACAGCGGATTCATTGAGTATTCCATATGAATCCTGTTGTTTTTCATTTCCCTCAGAAGCACGTCAAATACGGTCTCACCCTGGTAGAACACAACCTCACGGGCTCCATATATAATTCCGTCCTCCGGTAAGATGTCCTCCTTTTCCGGATTCAGCCTGTCCATGTTGTCAAGTATGGTTTTGCAGTCCACAGACAGGGTGCATTTTAATTCTTTTGCAGCATCTGATTCATCGGCTTTGGAAGCTTCAGCTTCTGAAGGTTGGTTCACGGTTTCATTTTCAGCCTTGGCACCGTCATCGTTTTTACCATCCACGTCATCCGAAGGATCGGCATCCTTAGACGGTTTTGCAAGGACATTTTCAGCTGCAGGCGTTTCATTGTCATCATTCAGTTCCTTGTCCTCCGGAAGCACATCCTGCTTTCCTGTTTGAGTTTCAGGCTGTTCAGAATGCGCCACTGCTGCTTCCTCGTCTTTCGCAGTCGGTGTATTGCTGTCCAGGCCTTCAGCTGCCAGCTGTAACGCCAAAGCTGTGCACACTCCCAGAAAAAAAAGCAATAAAACTATCCAGATTTTCCTGTTCTTCATATTGTCACCTTCTGCCTTGTACAGCTGCAACCCTTAAAATCATACCTGCCAGCCTGGCTGCAGCTTTTCTTACTGCTGATATCTCTGGTGAGATTTCGCTGTGAAATTCCTTTTGGTCCGGATTCTCAAGGCTGTCATGCTTTGAAGACTCATTGTACGGCCTGTTCACATCGCTCATGTCGTACAGATTTGTTTTGCCTGATAGAAATCTTTCATATGCGGCAATCGCATAGAATGCTTGGTTGGTTGCAAGCTCATCCACTGGTGTCCCTTCCGTATGCATGAAACCTCCGGCAGATTTTTTGTAAAACTTGTTTATGAGATTTGACACCACAGTATTTCCGTTCTTGACGAACCTCACATCTCTGGCAGGATCTATACCCAGGGAACACAGGGCCACCAGAACCTGGGATGCGCTTTCAGAGTTCTCGTATCCCCATGATTCAAAGCCTCCGTCATCTTTCTGCATGCGGGAAAGAGCTTCAACAGCCCTGTCTGCTGCTGCCTTCACATCTTCTCTGTCCATGTAGCTTGACAGAGATTGCAAAACCATGGCCGTCACATCCGGGTCAGCATTGCTTTCGCCCATGGACCACCCGCCGCCGGGAAGCTCCCTGGAAACCATCAGATCCACCAGCTTTTCACGGGAAGTCAGGTTATTGACGCCTTCCGCTTGAGGCACAGCGTACCCTCCCGCATCAAGGGCAATAAGCGCCCATACAGCACCGTTTATGCCCTGGCTTACAACCTTGTCATAGTCCGACAGTTTTTCCAGCAGATTGTAGCCCGCTGCATCAGCAGGGTCCTTTCCAAGAGCGGTCAAAGCCAGAACAGCGCTTGAGTACTCTGAATACTTTCTCTGGTTAAGCACTCCTCCCCTGGACTTGAGCTTTTCTTCCAGGCTTTTAACATAAATGTCATAATATTTGTCAGGAACATCCTTGCCGGAGCGTGCCAGGCCAATGACTGACCATGGATTTTCTGCCGAAGAGATGTTGTTCATAAGACTCAGGGACACGTTGTCCATAACTGCCCCAATTCCGTTGTCCGCAGCGGTTGCGGCCATGGCAGGCAGCATAAAGCTTTGTGCCGTAACAAGACATAAAACGATGCTTATTGCCCTAAAACACTTCATGTAATTTTTCTTATTCATGTTCTCCTCACCTTTTTTTGCAAAATAAAAAGCACTTGCCGATATTTGTTCGGCAAATGCTCAACATTCTTATATAACATATATATCCGCACTGTTCCTACCAGGAAAACAGCCAAGAGCAATTGTCGGCAAATATCCTGACTTTGCTTCATAGCTTCCTTCGCCTTCCCATCATAGACAGTGGCTGCCGCTTTAGCGGCTGAAGTTTGCTCAGCGTACACAGTGACCGGTTCGTGCGGGATTCTCACCCGACTTCCTTGCATAATAACAATCATAGTATTCAATTTCTACAATTTTAACATAAAGCCAAATTCATTTCAATATGTCATTTATGACATTTTTTTCATATATCCAGCCGTTGTCCTTCAGCCACCGAACTGATTCATTACATTGGGAGTTTTCAACGGTAAATGTAAGACTGCTGCGGGAATTTTTCGTAAGCTCTTCCAATACCCTGTTCATGTCAATGTGTCCGATTCCCAGAGGCCAGTGGTAGTCGTCGGACATGTCGTTGTTGTGAAGGTGGGCATGACCCAGCCATGGGCCGAGGGTTTTTATCCACTCCGTCAGTTCCAGCTTGGATTTGCAGAAGGCATGACCTATGTCCAGGCATGCTGTCACCCTGCTGTCATTGATTCCTTCAATGATTTCAGCCAGCGTTTGGGGCTCATCCTCCAGCACATTTTCAATCATGATGCCGAAGTCTACAGGCTTGTCGCTCATAAACTTCTTCCAGAACTCCACGGACCTTTCCTTGAACCAGCTTTTGAAATAGAAGAAGGGAACATAACCTGTGTGAACAACCATCCTTTTGATGCCCAGATCACGAGCCAAAGCATAGGACTGCTCAAACCTTTTAAATGCCAGCTCCACTGCCAGGGGATCCACTGCAGCAGGGAAAAGCTCGTTGAATGGAGCATGGAAAATGTGTCTGTCTGAAACACTCATCTTTTTCCTTACCCTTAAATCAATCTCCTTAAAAATTTCCCCGTCCATGTTGGATGCGGTGCAAAATTCATCCACCTCGATGCCAAGCCCGTATTCACCTGCAACCTGTGCAGCATCACACGCGATTGTACCCACATAAAGTCTGTCGTTAATCATTTTTTCTCCTGACGTTACATATTCCAAATCATGAAATGTACTTACATTATATATCAGCCTTAGAAATAAGTCCATACGAAGCTTTGATCTCCGGCTGCCGCAAATGAAAAAGCCCCGGATACCCGGGGCTAAAAGTTACATCTGACTATTATTCGCATACCTCTGCCTTTGCACATTCGGAAACGCCTTTTTCCATGGTTCTTGCACATTCTGCAACGGACTGTCCGCCCTTGTTAACAGCCATTTCTGATACCATGTTGGCAGCATAGGCCTGTTTTGTGGATCCAAGCAATATAACTGAAGCTATAAAAACATATAGTAATTTTTTCATTTTTCCCTCCGTTTTTTATTTAATTATATTCAATGCATGTGTAGAATTTATGAAGCAAAAAAAGTATTAAAGAAAAATAAATTGGGTATAAGAATAACATAAAAACAAATAAAAGGAGTATGACAATGAAAGCAATGGTATTGAACAAAACAGGGGGTCCGGAAGTTTTTGAACAGACAGAGATTCCAAAACCTGAAACGAAACCGGGATACGTGCTTGTAAAGGTGGCAGCAAGCAGCCTTAACCCCCTTGAAACAAAAATCAGATCCGGTCTTACACCAGCCATCATTCCTCCATTTCCGGCGGTACTTAATGCTGACTTTGCTGGTGTGGTTGAAGATGTTGGAGAAGGTGTAAGCAGGTTTAAAAAAGGAGACCAGGTCTTTGGATTCGTGGGAGGAGTAAAGGGCGAATGCGGAGCACTGGCCCAGTACACGCTGGTGGACCAGGACCTAATGAGCCTGAAACCCGCCAACACTGACTATGAAACGGCTGCCATGTATCCTCTCGTGAGCATAACCGCCTGGAGGGCAATAATGGAAAAATCGGAAATCAAACCAGGCTACAAAGTTCTCATACACGGTGCCGCTGGGGGTGTGGGGCACATGGCAGTTCAGTTGGCAAAGCTGCAGGGAGCCATTGTTTACGCCACTGTATCCGGAAGCAGAAAAGCTGAAATAGCAAGAAAATTTGGAGCTGATTACACAATAAACTACAAGGAATCAGAAGTAGAGCAGTATGTAGCCGAAAATACAAACGGCAAAGGCTTCGATGTGGTTTTTGACACAATCGGAGGAAACAACCTGCTGAACAGCTTCAAGGCAGTCAAAATAGACGGGCTTGTCTGCACAACCAACACAAGGGTATCTCTTGACCTGGCCATGATGCACAGCAAGGCAATCGGCCTCAAGGCCATATTTATCGTGCTGCCTGTCCTGACCGGAAGCAACCGTCATGAAATAGGAGACATCCTAAACCAGGTTAAAAATCTTGTAGAAGAAGAAAAAATAAGCATCCTGAAGGACAGCAGCAGCTTTAAGTTTTCTGAAATAGGCAAGGCCCACGAATACTACGAATCCGGAAAGGCTGCAGGGAAGATCTCTCTTGTAAATGATTTGAATGGATAGCAAAGGCCCTAAATGCATGAGGGCCTTTAATATTTGATATCATATTATGAAGTTGTTGCTTATCTTTTGCATGTGCCATTCGACCAGATCAGCCAGGGTTATGTTGTCAACCACATTGTTGATTGCATCATCAAGCCTTCTCCAAACTTCTATGGTGACACAGTTGTCAGTCCTGTTGCATTCGCTGCAGTCTTCAACGCAGGCAACCGGAGAAAGGCTGCCTTCCGTAAGCCGCAATATCATGCCGACCGTGTATTCCTCAGGTGATTTTGCCAGCTTGTACCCTCCCTGGGCACCTCTGACGCTCTTAACGTAATTTGCCTTGCTTAAGGCAGTCACTATCTGCTCAAGGTATTTTTCCGATATTTCCTGCCTTTCAGCTATATTTTTTATTTTGATATATTCGCCGGTGTTGTTCAAGGCTAGATCCAGCATAAGTCTGAGCGCATAGCGGCCCTTAGTAGAAATTTTCATCTGTCCATGGCAAAGTTGTTGCACTTTGCCAACTTCACTTCCTTTCAGCAATAGAATTTTCGGAAAATAATTTGCAGATCAATGGATGTACTATAATAACATAATAATTTCATACCTTGCTTGTATGATTATATATTTTTTTCAACTCAACGTCAATAATATAACAGTCCTATTGTTAAAATAGGTGTATGAGATTCTTTGATCAACATAGGGATTTCATGATCAACATTATTGTTTGACTTATGGTTTTCATAGTATTATAATATCTTTAATATTAATCTGATGGGAATTATAATATTTCCATTGAGACTAAAAAATAGATGCAAAGGAGGTATCACTTTGTACAATGATATAGTGCTGGATCATCTCTCAGACCCAAGAAACGCCGGTGAAATTGCCGAAGCTGACGGCATAGGACACATAGGAAATCCTGTGGACGGCGACAAGGTAACAATTTATATAAAAGTGGACAACGATATCCTGACAGACGTCAAGTTCAAGACGTTCGGCTGCGGTGCATCAATTGCTGCAAGCAGCATGCTTACTGTAATGGCAAAGGGCAAAACCATCACTGAGGCCATGGAAATAACAAATGAAGCTGTGTCGGAAGCCCTTGGAGGTCTTCCTCCTCAAAAGCTGCAATGCTCGAACATAGCAGCTGATGCGCTTCATAACGCAATAGATGACTACAAAAAATCAAAGGTGAGCTCATGATACTTACAAAAGAACAAATAAACAGACACATGAGACATATCATCATGCCTGAAATCGGAGGCAAGGGACAGAAGAAGCTGCTGAACACAAAGGTGTTCACATACGGTGAATCTGTAGAACAACTGTCTTTTCTTCTGTACTACCTGGCAGCTTCGGGAATAACACGTATATACTGCTGTCTTAAAGACATCGGAGGATATGAAAATCTGTTTGACAGCATAAAGGACTTCAACAATGACATTTCCATAGAGCTAGTTGACGAGCAATCCCTCTTAAGCGGCGGGTGCGGATTGGACGAAACCACTGAGTTCTCATGCAGTGTCATATTGGGAAGCGCCGAACTGGTGAAAAATGTTAAGGAACATGTCATGTCACAGCCTGTGGTTGTGGCCCTTAGCAGCGGATGGAAATGCACCCTGCAGACATTTGACAGCATTGGCGGTTTTGAGAGTTTTGTTGAAAATTTAAAAGGTATAACATCTTCTAAATCCTGCAGCAATGACGGCCTTCAGTTTAAGCTTGGCACCGCCGGGGCGGCCCTGTCAGGTGCCCTGTGTGCCGTGGAAGCAGTCAAGCTTTGCCTTAACATAGGTGAAGTTCAAAGGAACCTATTGTATATGGATATTCTTTCCATGGAATTTGAAACTGCTGAAGACGGAGAAACCGGGATGTTTTTTGACAAACTCATGAAAGAGGATGAACCTTTCCTAAGCCATGAGGATGAGAAAAAGTTGTCCGACGCCAGGGTTCTGATTGTGGGAGCCGGCGGTCTTGGTTCTCCTGCAGCATTTTTGCTTACCATGGCCGGTGTGGGAACCATAGGTCTTGTTGACAACGACAAGGTTGAAATCAGCAATCTGAACAGGCAGATACTTCACACTGTTTCACGCCTGGGCATGTCAAAGGTAGACTCGGCTGAAGCTTTCCTGAAAGACATAAATCCATTCATAAATATCAACAAGCACGATGTTCCTTTGGACGAGGACAATGTCATGGAGCTGGTCAGGGAATATGACCTGGTAATTTCCGCTGTAGACAACATACCTGCCCGTCTTCTGATGAACGATGCCTGCCACTTCTTAAATAAACCGCTAATTGAATCAGGAGTGCTGCGATTCAACGGAATGAACACAACTCTTGTTCCGGGCGAAGGCCATTGCTACCGCTGCATATATCCGGAAACTTCAAGAGTAGGGCTGACCTGCGCTGAAACCGGTATTCTGGGACCCGTTCCCGGAGTAATGGGATTCATTGAAGCAGCAGAAGCAATAAAATTAATCATCGGTCATGAAAATATCCTTAAAAACAAATTGCTCATGTACGATGCCTTAAACTCAGAGTTTTCTATTATCAGTATAGAAAAAAATCCGGACTGCCCGCTGTGCGGCACTGACCCGACCATCCATAAGGTCAAGCAAACGGATACGGAATGCAAAACTTACGGTCCAAATAAATAATTATTAATATAAAAATTGGGTATTTGACTATATATGTCGCTCAAAGAATTGCTGTGAGTTGATTTTTATACATTTATTCGATATTTAATCACTATCAGAAAAGATTCCAAACCAAGCTGATAGCCTCAATGTTTTTCAACTATAATTTCTGAATTGCAAAGCAAGGTTCATGACCTTGCTTTTTCATTGAAATCTTGCCAACTCCGGCAGAAAATTCACCCTCAGTAAACGAATTCAAAATTTTTTTATAAAAATGAAAATTTTATATTGTAAAACTTTGCATCTGCTACTATAATTATAACATTCTGAATAAATTCTAATTTATCCAGCAGCAATTTTTTCAGAGTGCAAATCAATACTTTTTATTTTAAGGAGGAAGATAATTAAATAAAATGGTAAGACTTTTGAATGTCTCGAAGGATTTTGGGGAGCAAAGAGTCATTGAAGACCTGAACCTTGACGCTGAACAAGGCGAGTTTCTGACTTTGCTGGGCCCAAGCGGTTGCGGAAAAACAACTACATTAAGAATGATTGCAGGATTTGAACAGCCCACGGACGGACAGATTCTGCTGAACGGAGAAGATGTTTCTCACAATCAGCCTTATGAAAGAGATGTAAACACTGTATTTCAAAGTTACGCTCTCTTTCCTCACATGAATATTTTCGAAAATATAGCCTTCGGTCTTAAGTTGAAGAAACTGAACAAGGACGAAATTAACAAGAGAGTCATGGAAGCATTGAGATTAGTCCGATTGGATGGTTATGAAAGCAGAAAGCCCAATGAAATAAGCGGAGGCCAAAAGCAAAGGGTAGCAATTGCCAGAGCCATAATCAACAATCCAAAGGTGCTTCTTTTGGATGAACCCCTCGGTGCCCTGGATCTTAAACTTAGGAAAGAAATGCAGATAGAGCTGAAGCATCTTCAGCAAAAGCTGGGCATTACCTTCATCTATGTAACCCATGACCAGGAAGAAGCCTTGATCTTGTCTGATAGAATTGCCGTCATGAACGGCGGAAAAATAGAACAGCTGGGTACACCCAGCGAAATTTATGAAAAACCAAGAACCAGGTTTGTTGCTGACTTCATAGGTGAGACAAACATATTTGAAGGAACGGTCCGCTCCCTGTCACAAGACTGCGTAGCACTGGCGGTTGACTGCGACAACGAAATAACCGTGTCAGGTCCTTGGGTTGAAACATTGTCACTTAGGGTGAACCAGCAGGTTTATGCAGCGGTTCGTCCTGAAAAAATGCAGTTGGTGAATTCACCTGAACATGGCAAAAATAAAATTAAGGTTAAAATAAAGGAAAGAATTTATGCAGGTTCCGTAAACAAAACCATAGCCATAATGCCAAACGGCAGCGAAGTGATAGTAAACGAGCTGAGGGACAACGCAGGCATTTCCGGCGATGCAAACAGCAACGTGTTTGTGCAGTGGGATTACGGCGACGGGGTGGTGATTCTGCCATGACTGTAAAGGCAATAAGAAAAAATAAAGGTCCCCTGTGGACGCTTTCACCCCTGGTAGTGTGGCTTTCAATACTGGTAGCCATTCCTCTGTTGTTTGTTGTTGTTATGGGTTTCTTGAGCCGCGGAGTTTACGGCAATGTGGAATTTAAGTTGACGATTGAAAACTACTTGCGCGTATTTAATCCCATGTACCTTAAAATGCTGCTTTCATCGCTGTGGCTTTCTTTGGTGACAACCGTAATTTGTCTGGCGGCAGGTTATCCGTTTGCATACTTTATAGCAAACGCACCTAAGAAAATACGCGGAATACTGCTGATGCTCATAATAATACCCTTTTGGACAAACTCACTCATAAGGACTTACGCCTGGATTATTCTGCTGAGGACAAGCGGCATCATAAATTCCTACCTTATGCAGTTTGGAATCATCAGTGAGCCCATACAGTTTCTGTACACAAACGGAGCCGTGGTGCTTGGCCTTGTCTACACGCTGTTCCCTTTCATGGTTCTGCCTCTGTTTGCATCCATAGACAGCCTGGATAAGAGATATCTTGAAGCTGCCTCTGACCTGGGAGCAAGACCATGGATGACATTTTGTAAAATCACCGTTCCTCTTACCATGCCCGGAATCGTGGCAGGCTGCATATTGGTATTCATACCAACCCTGGGTCTGTTCTTCATACCGGATCTGATGGGAGGAAGCAAAATAATGCTCATAAGCAACTTCATCAAGAACCAGTTCCTGACTGCAAGAGATTGGCCTTTCGGCTCAGCAGCCTCTATCGTATTGATAGCGCTCACGTTTGTCTTGCTCGGAGTATACATCAGGATTCTAAAGAAGAACAAAAACATGGAGGTGATGTAAATGAACAGAAAATCAAGCGGAAAGTTTTTATCGTTATATTCGTTTTTCATATATTCAGTCATATACATTCCGATTGTCATATTGATAGTGTTTTCTTTCAATGATTCAAAGATAAACGCCATGTGGCAGGGATTCACCTTCAAGTGGTACCTGCAGCTTTTGAGCGACAGGGACATAGTATCAGCCATGACCAACAGTCTGGTGGTTGCATTTGCCAGCTCACTCATATCAACTGTCATCGGAACTCTGGCTGCGGTGGGAATGTATAAGTACAAATTCAGAGGAAAAACAGTTCTGGACGGGTTGTTGTACGTTCCAATCATCATACCTGAAATTGTAATGGGCATAGCTCTGCTCATGTTTTTCTCTCAGATTAAAACGCTGGTCAGTATTCCTTCAGGAGCTCTGACCCTCATATTGGCCCATACCACATTCAGCGTTTCTTACGTTGTAATAGTGGTGAAGGCAAAGCTTGAAGGTTTCGACCCTTCCTTGGAGGAAGCGGCAATGGACCTGGGCGCCAGACCCTTTGAAATATTCTGCAGAATTACGCTGCCCATAATTGCACCGGGCATACTTGCAGGCTCTCTTCTGGCATTTACGCTTTCCATGGATGACGTGATCGTAAGCTTTTTCGTTTCAGAGCCGGGATTCACTACCCTGCCTCTGAAGATCTTCTCTATGGTTAAATTCGGCGTAAGCCCGGAAATCAACGCCTTGTCCACGGTGATGCTCGTCATAACCCTGAGCATAGCGCTGATGTCCGAAAAATTGCGTTTCAAATCCGATAAGGAAGTAAAGATAAAAGAAAAAATAATTTTAAAGGAGAAAATTAACTTGAAGAACATTAAAAAAATCGCTGCCTTGATTTTTTCTGTCCTGTTGATGGCAGGTGTGTTTGCAGGCTGCAGCAAATCCGAAAGCGGAGCACAATCAAACAACGGCAGCGAAGAAGCCGTGCTGAACGTTTTTAACTGGTCAGAGTATCTACCGGAAGAAGTTATTCAGAAGTTCGAGGAAAAGTACAACATAAAGGTTAACTACACAACATATGCCTCCAACGAAGAAATGCTTGCCAAGATAATGGCCGGAGGTTCACAGTTTGACATAGCAGTTTCAACGGACTACATGGTGGATGTTATGATAAAACAAAATCTGGTTCAGGAAATCAACATGGACAACATACCAAACTACAAGAACATCGGCGATGAGTTCAAGAGTTTGACATTTGACCCTGAAAACAAGTATACTGTTCCTTATATGTGGGGTAATGTAGTTGTAGCTGTGAATTCAAAGATGGTTGATACAGAAATAAACAGCTATGCGGATCTCTGGGACAGCAAATTTGAAAACAGCATGGTTGTGCTGGATGACCAGAGAGCAGTCATAGGCATGGCGCTGAAGAAACTTGGCTACTCATTCAACGAGACTGACCCTGCAAGGCTTGAAGAAGCTAAGAACGAACTTATGAAAGTGAAAAACAACATAAAGATATTTGACTCAGACAGCCCCAAGACTTCGCTTATAAACGGAGAAGCATCCGTAGGATTAGTCTGGGGAGCTGAAGCAGTGCTGGCACAGAAAGAAAATCCGGACATCAAGGTTTACTTCCCTAAGGAAGGGCTGTACCTGTGGCAGGACAACTTCATAATACCAAAAGGCGCTCCTCACAAAACCAACGCAGAGCTGTTCATCAACTTCCTGCTTGAACCTGAAATCAGCGCAGAAATTTCAGAGAGTTTCCCTTATGCCAACCCCAATGTGGAGGCACACAAGCTGATGGATGCAGAAACACTTGCCAACAAGGTAATTTATCCTGACGCTGAAGTTGTCCAGAAAGGCGAACATCTGCAGGATTTAGGAGAAACCACAAGGCTGTACGATCAGATCTGGACCGAAATGAAAAGCAACTAAAAAGCAAATGGGATACATTATACAATCCCTCTTAACAAAAAGCTTCAGGCAATAGCCCGAAGCTTTTTTGTCTGTATCTGAACAGGAACAAAAATAGCAGAGACAGCTCTGCTATTTTTCATCAATAATATAATTTTCAGCTTTGATTAGGTAGTATTGATTGCTGTATTGTAATCCTCATAGCACAAGTACCAGTCCATGCAATTTCGCCCTGAAATTTCAGCTTGCGAATTCCTCTTCAATGCTTCTTCCAACGTATGGGGAGGAGGGACAATAACCGGCTGTCCAGGCATCCAATCTGCAGGAGTATAGAAATTGTGCTCCTGCGTTAATTGTATGGAATCTATGACTCTCAACAGTTCATATGTATTCCGGCCGCATGAAACAGGATATGTTATGATGGCGCGTATCTTTCCTTCAGGATCTATAATAAACGCATCCCTCACACTTTCTTCAAATACCCTGTCCGGGTTGACCATACCGTAAAGATTTGCAACTGCTGCATTTCTGTCGGACATTAGCGGGAACGGAATAATGAGTCCTGTCTTTTCGTAAATGTCCACAAGCCAGTCAATGTCTGAAAAAGTGCTGTCTATTGTTATAGCTAAAAGCTGTACATTTCTATTTATGAATTCCTGATGCAGCTGAGTAAATGATATCAATTCGGTTGTGGAAACGGGAGTAAAGTCTCCGGGCTGGCTGAAAAACAGCACCCACTTTCCCCTGTACTGTGATAAAGTAATGACCCCCTGAGTGGATGAAGCAGTAAAGTCAGGTGCCAGCCTTCCTATTGTAATGCAGTTTTTCGGTCTTTCATTTTCGGTTTCGGAAGCAACATAATTAGAAATCATAACCCCTCCGTGACAATCCTCATATAGAATTATATGTTTAAAAATTGTGTCTATGAAGATGAAAATGAAAAATATAATAAAATCATAAAACATCAGACCATATAGTATAAATAGTTTAAAGGTGCCGGAAAAACCGGCACCTCATATCATATTGTTATTGATTACATCATCCGCAATGATTTCAAATAATGGTTTGCTTCCCTTAATACGTGGTCACTTAACAACGGAAGTATGGTTGATCTTATCTTGCATTCCAGAATCCCCATGGTTCCCTGCTGTTTGAAGTTTCTGAGGTTGGTTGTGGCAGTAATGCTTCTGTTTGTGGTTCCCTGCAGGGCTGCAAGATTGTTCATCGCTTCCCTGGCGGCATTGGTGAGTTCTTCAAACTCCATAGCATACCCGTTTGACAGCCTTATAAGCTCTTCTTCCGTAGGATCAAGCATACCTCTTATGAACTTTGCATGTTCTCCCATTATGTTATTCCAGAACATTTCATGCATCGCCATCTCATTAGGACTGTCCATCATATCCTCGCCTTTTTGCAATGCCATCAGATGCTCCAGGTAATGTTCAGCTTCTCTGGTTACATGATCCAGCATCAGCGGATACAAATGAGTGTACATTTTGCAGGAGAGCACGTTGTTAAGGACAGCATTCTGAGTTTGAATGGTAGCATTAAGCAATGCTATTATCTGCTGATTAAGTGCATTGACTGCATTAACAGTTTGTTCATTGATGTTGTTTCCATATGTTACATTTGCCATATCCGCTTCCATGCGGGTAATATCAGTGTTTATAGGAATACCCGTGAAGTACTGCGTTGCAATTTCTGCATTTAAAGTGAACGGTGTTATGATGTCACCTGCTGCAAGAAGCTGCGGGCTCATCATTCCTCTGGAAAGTGACATGGTGTTAATGAGCAGCTGTTCGAATCTATTTTTCATATCGAGCAGGGAATTTGCCATATTTGCATCCTTAAATGTAAGAGCGGCGGCAGCAAAAATCATGTGCTCCTTCATGATTCTTAGAAAAAATAAGTTTGTTTCGATAGATTTCCTGATATATTCAGTTCTATTCAACATATATAGCCTCCTTATTGTAATTATACAATTCATTATATGTCGAATTTCTAATTTGTACTCTAAGTGCTGCACAGTTGATTTCACAAATTCCTCGGATACACCATGGCGTGATGGATATGATTAACCGTTAATACGCTCTACAATCATTGATGTTCCCATTCCTCCGCCTATACACAATGTTGCCAGTCCGTATCTGGATTTTCTTTTTTGCATTTCAAATAACAAGCTGACCAGAATCCTGTTTCCCGATGCTCCAACCGGGTGCCCCAAAGCAATAGCACCTCCGTTGACATTGACCTTTTCCATATCAACCCATCCCAGGTCCCTGGCTACAGCTATTGACTGGGCTGCAAACGCCTCATTTGCTTCAATCAAGTCCAAATCCGTTATCTGCATTCCAATTTTCCTCAAAGCCATTTGCGTTGATGAAACAGGTCCTATTCCCATTATGCGTGGCTCCACGCCTGATGATGCATAGCTTAGTATCCTGGCCATTGGTTTAACACCCAGTTCCTTAGCCTTTTCTTCCGACATTACCAATACAGCAGAAGCCCCATCATTTATGCCTGATGAATTTGCAGCTGTAACACATCCTCCCTGCTTGAATGCCGGTCTCATAGCCGACATTTTTTCCAGTGTTGAAGCACGGGGATATTCATCCGTATCAAAAATGATGTCTTCTTTTTTATCCCTTATTTTAACGTGAACTATTTCATCCTTGAACTTTCCTTCTGCAATGGCAGCAGCGGCTCTCTGCTGACTCCTGAAAGCAAATTCATCCTGCTCTTCCCTGGTGATTCTCCATTGTTCGTTTATGTTTTCGGCAGTGATGCCCATGTGGCAGTTTTCAGACAATTCGCACAGGCCGTCATGTATCAGCGTATCTATTACAACTCCATCCCCCATGCGGTATCCGTTTCTAGCTTTTGTCAGGGCATAGGGTGCTGAACTCATGTTTTCCATTCCGGCAGCCACAATGCAGTCAGCATCTCCTGCCTTTATTATCTGTGCTGCCAGACTGACAGCTCTTAACCCTGAACCGCATACCTTGTTAATTGTCATGGCTGTGGTTTCTATGGGAAGACCTGCCTTCAGCGAGGACTGTCGGGCAACATTTTGTCCCTGTGCCGCCTGCAGCACACAGCCGCATATGACTTCTTCCACCGTTTCAGCCTTGATGCCGGCTCTTTTTACTACCTCTTCTATAACAATCTTTCCAAGCTCCACCACCGAAACATCCTTAAGGCTGCCGTTAAAAGATCCTATGGGTGTTCTGCATGCACTTACAATAACTACATCTTTCATGGAAATTCATACCTTTCTCATATAATTTTACAACAATCAGTTGTTATAATTGTAAGTTTCTTCATTTGTTTACCAAATATACAAATATAGCCCCTCCATGCACTAATTTCAGTAAAGAACAAATAAACCATGTTACATTCTCAAGCATTTCAATCTGCACAACAAAAAAGGAAAGGCACTGTTGTTAAAAATCATCAGCATGTATAACACCAGTGAAATAATTTTTTTGTACATATTACTCTTCCTTATTTGATAATTTTAACTATTAATCATCAAAAGTTTAACATGCACAAAAAACTTCACAAGCTAAAACATTCAGAAAAGTCAGAAATATTTAATTCTATTTACTATTTGTCAATATTCTTATTTTTGTATTGTTCTCCCCATAAAAACATTGAATCAAGTATCGGTTTTAAGCTTTCTCCTGTTTCCGTAAGGGAATATTCTACCCTTGGAGGTATTTCTGCATATGCCTTTCTGTTAACAAGCCCATCTTCCTCCATATCCCGAAGCTGTTGTGTAAGAATCTTCTGGCTTATGGAACCGATGGATTTTTTTAATTCGCCGAAACGCTTGGTTCCGTCAATCAAGTCCCTCAGTATAAGTATCTTCCACTTATCACCTATGATGAACAGGGTGGTTTCAACCGGGCAAAGCGGTAATTCTTTTACCTGGAAAACGCAAAAGCAACAATTGCAGATTTTTCAGGAAATCCCCCATTGGAATATTCCCTTTAGCAAAAAAACTCACTGCCTGTGTAAGGGCAGTGAGTTTGTCAATTTATAGACCATAACTTAATTTCTGTTGTCCTCGTGATATTGCTGCGGTGTTACACCAACATGCCTTTTGAAAATCTTACCGAAATAATTTGCATCTTTTATACCGACAGAATTTGCAACTTCAAACACTTTCATTCCGGTTTCACTTAACAGTTTCTTTGACTTTTCAATTCTTAATCTTGTAAGGTACTGTGGAATGCTCATTCCGATTTCCTTATTAAAAATCTCACTCAAATAAGTAGGTACAACTTTAACATGGGAAGCAATATCATTTAAGGAAATTTCATTATTGTAATTGTTTTTAATAAATCTGATGGCATGCTGAGAAATATAACATATCCCGTTACCGTTTTTAAGTGCCGCATGTGAACATGTCTGTATGATTTCATCCAACGCTTCATACATTTCAAAAATATTCGAATATGAACTCAATTTGAATTTGCTTTCAAGTTCATCGTCTAAATTCAAATCATATAAAATATTGAATTGATAAACCTGCCTCTTTAGTTCAGTTAAAATGTCCCAGCACAGTGAAATATCATATGAATGTCTCATATTTTGAAGAAATAAGTCTTTTGCCTTTTCCTGACACTGCTGCACCTGACCGGTTGATATCAGTTCAATTATTTCCGACATCAAATTGTTGGCTTGAGCATATGTGAAATTCCTTTTTATGTCCATTAATCTTTTATGGTCCATAACCATTGACTTGTTATGAAAAAATGACAGCTTTCCGATTTCCTGAAGGTCAATGAAAGCTTGTGAAATCTCACTGTAATCATTTAATATATTGGACACAACCGTGAAGTTATAGTATCTTTTTTCTCCCTTAAATATTATCTGTTCATACATGTTTTGAAGAACATTATTGATGTACTCTGTACACCCTTCCACTTCAGAATCAGAATTATTATTTCTATTAAAGAATATACACATTTGCTTTGTATTGAAATAAAGGTACAAAAATATCTCATAATCAAAGCCTTTTTCTGTAAGATATTCAGAAATGGAATCCCTCGCTGAATTGAATATCTTCATGTAATCTCCGGCCTCTATGTGATAGGCACCATAATACACTTCTTTTTTTAGTCCTGTAAGCAATATGTAATAATCACTGAACCTGACATTCAATTCAGCACTGCCATGTGAAATCAGTTCATTTCTTACATATTCTTCCTTTTGCCCAATAACAATTTCGTTCAGTAAAATCATACGGACAAATTCATCGTTATCCCTGAATTCTTGGTCAATACAATCCATAAATTGCCTCCATGTTAATATTATAGCATATTACAACAAAAAACCCGCAGTATTTTCTTTGGGTTTCTTGTCACTTGAAGGATATGCGAAATCAGATTTTACTGTTATATATACTATTTTGTTTTCGACAATGCATCCTTTACCGCTTCGATTATTGCCTTGCTTGTAACAGTGGCTCCGGAAATTGTATCAACATCTGCAGACTGAGCCTTCACAATGGCTGCTGGAATATCAGAAATTGCCTTGTCAGATATATTAGGTGTTTCGCTGTGCTTTAATATTTCAACAGAAGCTATCTTGGTTCCGTCCATTGTCACCTTTACTGTCAATGTACCTCCCATGCCTGAGCCTTCGCCTGAATATTCATTTTCACCCAGTTTTATATCATCTTCAGCATTCAGGTCTGATGGTATTGTATTTTCCACAACTGTAGCAGGAGCGTCATCTTTTGGCTGAGCTGCATTTTTTCCTGAAATTCTTCCAAAGAATATGCACTCAGCCAGGTTTCCGCCTCCATTATATATATCAGCATACACTGATCCGAGTTCTCCGGCACTGTACAAATGCGGAATAGGGTTACCGTCCAGGTCAAGCACTTCTCCATTTTCGTTACGAACAGGGCCTCCCTGAGTGTTGGTGAATGATGGAACAAGTTTTAAAGCATAGTATGGACCGCTTTCAGAAAGGGATTTCAGGTTTTCAGGAGCACGGTCAAATTGAGGGTCATCTTTGTCTGCACAATATGAATTGTATTCTGATACCTGATTTGTCAGGCCTTCGGCATTTACTCCTACTTTTTCCGCAAGTTCCTTAATAGAATCAGCTTTGATGATCCAGCCCTTTTCAATTTCTTCAGAACTGTCCTTGCTCCAGGACGGATAGATTGGTCCTTCCAAACGTGCAGCTTCATCAAATACAGCATAGGCTGGAGACGGGATCTGCATTGAAACCCATGTGCCGCTGTTGTTTATATGCCCGTGTCTTGGGAAAAATGCTTCATTGACGAAACGAGTGCCGTCAGAGCCTACAAAAATTATGCTCTTCTTATTAAATCCATATAGTTGCAACGCATACCCAAATGTAGTTTCACTGTCAGGATCCTTGAAATTCAGGTCAGGTCCGGACAAAGTGCTCATGTGCCACAAATCGGCTCCAACCCTCATAGCCATTTTTATTCCGTCCCCGGTGTTGTAATGAGCGCCTTTGGAGAAACATTCCGGCATCTGTGTATAATTTTCTACCATTGTTTCATTGTTTTCAAATCCTCCGGTAGCAAGAACTATACCGTTTTGTGCACGGACTTTCAAAGTCTTCCCGCCCTTTTCAACTTTTATGCCAAGAACTATCTTGCTTTCAGGATCCTGAATCAGTTCTGTTCCGGGAGCCTCAAACCACACATCAATATTGTCCTTGTGCTCTTTTACATTCTTTTTGAGAAGACTCCAGAATTTGCCTGTGAATATTTCTTTTTCGTCAATTATTACAGAGCTGATTCCATCAGAACCCGGTGCTTCAGGATATTCTATTAAAGGATATTCTATTATTTCCTTTGCGCCGTGGGCAGTCAGCCATTCTCTTATGGCCATGCTGCCGTCAACAATGGTTTCAACTATTGCATCACTTTGATTGTCATAACCTCCACGGATTGCTTTAAAGTAAGTCAGGGCTTTTTCCCTATCTGTTGGAGCCAGTATTATCTGTGCCGCATATTTTGTGTTTCCGCCTTCCTGTCCTTCAGGTGCCTTTTCAAGAAGCAATACCTTAGCTCCTTCTTCAGCAGCTGTTAAACTGGCTACAGCTCCTGCTCCTCCATAACCTACAACAACTACATCATATGCCGCATCCCATTTTATTGTATCAGCATATGACTTTACTTCTGGTTCAGAAGCTGATGGTTCTTGAGCTGCAGTTTGCTTTTCTTGAGAACATGCTGCAAGTGAAAACATCATAGCTGCAACTATTACTAATGAAATTAATCTTTTTAAATTTTTCATTTTGTTTCTCCCCTTACTGGTGATTTTGTACATATGTTAATATAATAACATTCTTGTGCATTATTGGTAGAGTAAAGAGTTATAAACATAAGGAAAATATTAGGTTTTTTCAGATAAAATTCTTGTTATATCGATTGTTGCCTAAAAACATTTTATATGAAGCTGGAATTAATACAAATTTCCATGATAATAATACAACCTAAATATTGCTTCTTCTATGTTATTGTACAGTATTGCCTTTCCTCAAATGTTTCAACTACAAATAAAAAACACCAACCTGTTGATTGGCGTCTTTCATCATGCGTTTGTTATTTATATTTTTCCTGGAAGGACCAACTATTTTACTTCAGACCAATTTGTTATTTCGCCTGTGTATATTTTTGTTATAGTTTCAGATGACAAGTCTTTTACCGGATTTTCCTTGTTCAATATAACCGCAATGCCGTCTATTGCAAGCGTGTATTCCTTCAATTGGGACTTTTCTTCATCTTTCAATGCTCTTGAGCTCATGCCTATATCATATGTTCCTTCAATGGCTGCCTTTATTCCCTGTGATGAGCCGTTTGACTGCATTTCAAATATAACGTTCGGATTAAGTTCCTTGTAAACTTCCTGAAGCTTTTCCATCAGGGGTGTTACTGATGTGGATCCTGCAACCTTGATTGTTCCGGACAGGTTTGAAGCCTTGTATTCAACCGGGCTGTCTACTGACGGTATATAGTGCTTTCCTGAAACAATTTCCTGTCCCTGCACGGATTCAGTAAAGGCTATGAAATCTTTAACCAGCTCGCTTTCTGTTCCTTTGGTTACCAGGAGGAAGGGTCTTGCAACAGCATACTTGCCGCTTTTTACATTTTCGATTGTGGCTTCAACACCATCAACGCTGGCTGCTGAAATTCTTTCGCTCACTGAGCCCAAAGATATATATCCGATGCCGTACTTGTCTCCTTCAACAGCAGTGATTACCTTATCGGTTCCGTCAAACTCCAAGGCTCCTACTACCAGCTTGTCAACCTCGGTATCTCCTTCTTTAACCTTTATTTTCATAAGTTCATGAAACGCACCTCTTGTTCCGGAAGCCGCATCTCTTGCTATAACAGTTATGTCGCCATCAAATGCTGCCGGCTGCTCTGATTTCTGCTCTGTCTTTTGTTCTGCAGGCTGCGAAACTGCCTGCGCCTGTGAATTGTCCTTTGCACATCCTGTGAATGCCATTGCCATTACTATTACTGATGATACTATGGATAATATTTTTTTTGCTCTCATCTGAATTTTCTCCTTCAATTTTTATCTGTCCTAAATATATCCCTCACCGGTAAAAAGACAATCATGAGAATGTAAATATTGTGTAAATATCTTCGGCAGCAATTTTTACATACACCCTGCAAATATATACCTGATTTTAACATACAATACACCTTTAAATTATTTAATCTTACAAACATGCTTTCAAGACGTTGACGTATGTTTTTTCAATGCAATAATATCATGTATTCGGGATGCAAAGCATGTTAGTGTCTTATGGTGAATTTAAAACTGATTTTACAAAAGATCTGGCTGAAATAAACAGCAAGACAAAGAATATTACGATTATTTCTAGATAGTTGTGTACAAATTGAAATAAGCAAAGTCACAAGGAGGTACGACAAAGAGTTTTAATACATACGGTAGCGAAAATTATTAAGTATTTTAAACTCCGCTTCAAAACGAAGCGGATATTTTTTGTCAGCTGAATTCATATGTTAAGCATTTGATGTTAAGCATTCTTAAATGTTGCTTTGCAGTTTTTTTTAAATTTGCAAGCCTTTCTGTAAGATCAAATATGTTTCTTGAATTTCCATCATTACTGCTAACAACCACGCAGGTAAGTGTCATGAGAGGAAATTTCTCAGCTTCACCTCTTCTGTTTACAGATTCAATATATCCTTTTTCTCTGTCTTCCACACTATAGTATTTCAACACTTTACTTTTGAATTCATTTTTGATGCTTCTGAAGTAATCACAGCTTAAGCACTTTGCCGCAATAGCCACAAAATCATCTCCACCCACATGACCGATGAAATGCAGTTCCCCTGAATGTCTTCTTAATATATCTGACAGCAGCATGATAATCCTGTCTCCCTTTTCGAATCCATAGACATCATTAAAGGCCTTAAAATTATCAATATCCAGATAAGCAACACTGTATTCCGCAAAATCTTTCAACAGCCGGCTTAGAGTCTGCTCTATTATTATATTGCCCGGAAGCCCGGTTAAAGGATTTTGATGCTTTGCTGTTGAAACCTCAAGTTCAGTGGATTTTTGAAGCAAATCTTTAATTGTGACTGTTCCAATGTACTTCCCCCCCTCTGTTACAACTATAAAATCATAAAGTCTCTCGTTGGAGCGTTCCATAGCCATATTAGATACAACCTTTATAGGTACATCCTGTTCAACGGATAGAAATTGCCGATCCATTATATCTGAAATGCTCTTGTTGTTATAAAGAGAATATCCGTAATTGCCGCTTAATTTCAATGCAATGCCTTCTCTTGTGGTTATACCTACGGGCACAAATCCATCCAATACACAAATTCCGAAACAATCATTGTTTCTTTTGAAAATTTCATAAACACTTCCAACTTTCTCAAAGTTCTGAACAACAAATGTTTTTTTTTGCAATTCTTTTATACAGGTGCCTGAGACTGTATCCAGAAATTTGAAATTCTTCCTTGAATTGATTTCCCTTATGGTTCTCTGAACGCTCTCGCCCATTTCTCTCACTATTTCATCCGGTCTTTGAAGGTAGTATCCCTGACCATATGGAACCCCAAGGTTTATTAATGTGTTCAATTCCTCATATGTTTCAATACCTTCCGCTATTATTGAAATATTTGAAGCCTTTGAAAACTCCACCATGCCTTTAACCAATGAATATTTCAGCCTGTCCTTGTTTATTCCGCGTATAAGGTTCATGTCAAGCTTTATGAAATGAGGATTTACATCACTTATAAGATTCAGTCCTGAATATCCGGATCCCGCATCATCTATTGCAATGCTGTAATCCTGGCTTTTGTAATACATAATTGTGGATTTGAAACTGTTGATGTCCGTTATGGCATCTTTTTCAGTTATCTCAAAAATTATGCTCCTGGGATCAATGTTGTATTGCTTCAAAAATTCTTTAGTAAATCCTTTTTTGAAGTTTTCGTCGTGCATGGTGTGAGGATTTACATTAATGAACAGCTTTTTGCTGTATGGAGGAATCATGAAAACAAATGCAGCTTCCAACGCTTTTGTTCTGCATAAAAGCTCCAGCTGCCACAATCGGTTGTATTTTACGGCTGCTGCAAACAATGTTTCCGGATCCCTTATTTCGCATTCACATGTGATTCTACTCAATGCCTCATGGCCGAATACACTGCCGTCCTTGAGTGAGACTATTGGCTGAAATACAGTTTTTATGTATTTATTGTCAATAATATTATCCAATGCTTCTAGTGTTTTTTCTGTCATATTTCAACTCCATTTCATATTAATCGACGCATATACTACCGGATTCATATCATTTTTGAGGCAAATACATGTAAATGTTGTGTTATTTTATGGTAAAATAAGATTAAATTTAAATATTTACACTAATTTTACATTCTCCTGCCTTCGTTTTTACCCGATTAGCTTATATTTATGGTTGGTTTTACACTTAAACCGCAACTTACATAAAAGGAGACCAATCATGTTCAGCAAAATCTGTAAAATAATCAAAGAAAAAAGCAATAAAATCATATCATCAGTTTCAGAAATAAGAAAGCAACGGATATCTCAAAGGAAATTTGTAAAACCTGGAAAACATGAATTCAATCTAAAAAAAATAAGCTACGGTAACCTGGAGTTGGAAACTAAGCTTACAGTTTCTTTTGCAGCATTGATCATATTGTTCATCTTTCCTATTTCTGTAAGCCTTTTAAAGTTCAACGAAACTGTCAAGCTGCTGAATGAAATCAATTCCGTTACAATATCAGAAGTAAATACGGCATCATCTGTTTCTGTAAATCTTAAAGAAATAGAGAAAAATTTGTATGCATCGGCACTAACAGACAACATCACAAAAAAGGAAGATTACGCACAAGCCAGCGAAAACATACATAACGTATTGATAAGCGAACTGCAGAATCTGAAAAGTCTGCTTCCAGAAGATATTAACCTTATCGATAAAGTGCTCGCTATGCTGAAAAAGGAATCGGCTATAAGGTATGAGATTATGAACAGCAAGTACAAGAGCGATGCAACCAGGATTATATTCAATTCATACGAGCCCGTAATAAATGATATAAACTCGAGTCTGAACATTATAACAGAAAACATTAATGTTTCAGTGCAGGAAAAAGCGGTTGAATCTCTACAAACAGTCAAATTTTCTCTTTTGATGACTGTCTCTGCTGCTTTTTCCGCATTAATGCTGGGCATTATAATATCAAAAGTAATAACTAAAAGCTTTTCAGACCCAATCAACCAGATAGAAGGGCTGGCTATGGCCTTATCCGAGGGAAATCTCAGCTATGAAATAACATATGAATCAAAAAATGAATTAGGCAGATTAGCTGAAAATTTAAGAAAGTCAACCAACTCACTGACATCATACATCAATGAAATTGACGCTGTCATGAACCAATTGTCTGAAGGAAGACTTGATATTAAATCCGACAGCAAATTCAACGGAGACTTTAATAAAATAGAACTCTCCATCAGCAAATCTTTTAACATGCTTTCCGAAACGCTTGAGGACATAAACCGCCTGTCATCGGAAGTATCTGAACGTTCAAGTCACCTGATGAAAAACTCTCAAAACATATCCAAAGGTGCAGCCGACCAGTCAAGTTCAATTGAGGAATCTTATGCAGCCATCGAGGAAATTTCCGACTATGTGAAAGCCAACACTGAAAACACATATGATGCTAAAAACAAATTGATAATTATTGACAGCGAAATTGCAATCTGCAGCGCCATCATGAACGAAATGGTTGGAGCCATGTCTGAAATTAGCATCAAGTCAAGAGAAATAGAAAAAATAATTAAGGTCATTGACAACATTACCTTTCAAACAAACATACTGGCACTAAACGCAGCTGTGGAAGCAGCCCATGCAGGAACAGCAGGCAAAGGGTTTGCAGTGGTGGCTGACGAAGTCAAAAATCTTGCTTCAAACAGCTCAGAAGCAGCCAAAAACATAGCCTTGCTTATTGAAGAAACAAGGAAAGCTGTATTAAAAGGAGACGAACTTGCCAATAAAACCGCATCCTCTCTGTCCAGGGTTATTGTAAGCGCTAATGACGCAACCGATAAAGTTAAGGAAATTTCAAAGGCATCGGAAGAACAATCTGCGGCCATTGAACAAATTAAGGCAGGAATTCAACATGTTTCAAATGTTGTGCAGGCAAATTCATCTGCAGCAGAACAGTCCTATTACGAAAGCCGTGAGTTATTCTCGAGTTCACAGTCACTTTACAGCCTGGTGAACAAATTTGTTTTCTGATAACATCAGGACCTCATAATTAATAATCTCCTTCGGATACTCTGAAGGAGATTATTGTTTCGTTACAGACTTTTACTAAAGCAAACGCTGTTCGTATTGCCGATGTATGGTCCGAAATTATCTGTTGACTCATAGCCCATACTTTTGTACAGGTTGATTGCTTCAAGTTGCTTTATTCCTGTTTCCAAAATCGCATTCTTATATCCTTTGACTTTAGCCGATTGTTCCAGCTCAGAGATTAACAGTCTTGATAACCCCTGATGCCTTTTATCCTTTCTCACAAATATACGTTTCAACTCAATGGTGTCTCTGTTGTATTCCTTGTATGCCCCGCAGGAAACAGGTTCGTCATTTTCATATATGACCAGCGCTTTATTTAAGTTATCAGCCTTATTTAGTTTGTCATATTGCTTTTGTGCTATCCCATATCTTTCGGACAGGTCATCATCCAACATTCTTGTAAGATTTAAAAAATCCAAGTTAGTGTAGTCCGTGTCCATTATTCTTAAACGCATGCATTCAACCTCCTTTATTTTCTGATTATATAATCATTACGGCCTTCTTAGCACCTGACTGTAAATCTCTTTATTTTTTTGTACTATCTCCAGGTCGCCCTGTTCTATCATGTAGTTGATTCTCTTGGCGTACCACCAGTCCCCTACTCCAAGCTGATATTTGCCTAGAACCTTTCCGATGAGGCGAGCCATGACAAATTCTCCCTCCGGTATCTCTTTTTTTATTAGGTGATCATAAAAGTCTTCCGGAACACCGATCACTTTGCCGCTTACAACTGCGCGTAGGGAACTGTCCTCACCCTTCAATTCACCCCATGCAGATGAAAAGGAACTCAGTTCGCATTCAGATAACTCCTTTGCCAACGGAAGAAATTTATAAAACTTTCCGGCTTCCACTTCACCCCAGGACGAATAAAACTGAATTTCATTGTCTGAAGTTTTAACATGATCAGGTAGCTTTACCATAAACACCCTGCAACTATAATCTTTCAGAAGGCTACATGCATAATGAAACCCACAGGCAGAATATGGGGCATCGCTGTACCATAAGCGGATGTTCTCTCCGTGTTCTGCAAAATTCTTCAGCCTCTCCACCTCTGATAAATACTTGTTCCAAGTCTTTTCAAGACTTTTTAAGGTGTTTTTATCATCAATTCCGTTTATGGTGTACATGTCCATTATGATGTTTTTTCTGTGCTCGTTTTCTACCGGAACGTTTATGTCCCCAATATCCAGCATGAAAGGAATACAAATCACCTCTGACGAATTACCGCCCACTGCTTCTCCGTCAAACATTTTATCAAGCTCTTCCCTGGATGGCTTTTCCCCAAACCAACCTATTGCCATATTGTCTATATCCGGCTTTTGGTAATTCTTCGCCATCTTCATGGCTCCACCTTCACTCTCTCCGAACATTACTTCTATCATGAAATTTCTCCTTCTTCATTTTTGTCAGCTTCGTTAAAGTTCTTTACAAAAAAATGCATATCCGCAGACTTATATCCCAACTTGGTGTAGAATTCATATGCAACCGGGTTGCTAAACTCCGACTGGAACTGCAATCTCTTATATCCATTTTCCTTAGCGTAATTTTCAATGTATGCCAAGGCCTGCCTGCCCAGTCCTTTTCCCCGATGCTCATCGCATATGAAAAGGTCATCAAGTATCAAGGCCTTACCGTGAGCCCATACGCTGAATATGGTCATCAGATTGGCAAATCCGACAGCTTCCTTTTCCTCTTCTATCATCATCATGGTAATTAATTCAGGGTTTTTCAATGCTACTTTAAAAATGGTTCCAAACTGCTCATCCGATATTGCATCAGCATTATTCCAAAACCCTTCATCGGACATCTCATAGGCCATAAATGCCCTGTTGAGCCTGATCCAGTTATTCCTGTCATTTATGCTGCATAATCTGATATTCATTCCATACCTCAGAAAAAATAGTATTATATGTTCAAAACACTGAAGCGGACCACATATATGGGCTGACCGTTATAAAAGACCATTGTGATGTTGTGGTCCCGTTCAATATATAATTCATCAGCACTTAGTGAAGTCATCTGCAAAAATACATTAATCCTGCCCGTACTATCCACCAATTCTGCGCTCAAGTATTTGTCCCTATTTGGTTTCAGGAAGCTTGACTTTGTATTTGCCAGCGATTCGGGAACAGCTTCTATTTCCTTGATTTTTTCTAAACGTCCGTGTATAACAAGTTGTTTTAAATAAATATCTCCATCAGCAATAGGCGGAGCTTCTTCCTTCATTTCAGCCACAGTGCTGTTGTGTATTATTATGTTTTCAGCCTCAGCGAATTTTTTCCAACCTTCATTTAATGAAATCAAATAGTCTTCATAGGACTCATCAGGCATAATGAGCAACGATACAATCTGATTTTGGTTCTGGTCAAGCATTGGCTTAATTTCAGCTTTTATGTGATCATCACCTGCTCGTCCTGCCCAATAAACACTTTTCTCATAGTTGCTTTCACTGGTAAGGTAATACTCCAGCAGCTCCTTTAATTCCTTGTCTGTTTCTTTTTTGTTGCCGTAGAACGTACCCGACAAATCAAAGATTTCCGGCAATTCATTGCGGTAAAAATCATCATAATCGCTTTTGGTTAAATCGCCCGGCAAAAAACACACCATGCTCAGAATTTTTTTGTTATCTCTCATTTGTGAATCTATGCCAAATGATATTGTATCACCCTTTGTTAATGTGATTATGCTTTGAGCCTCACTTACTGCATTGACATCCTTGATGAACCAGTCTGAATTCTGTTTAGCCAGCACTTCTTTCATAGCCTGCTCGCTGATTGGAAAATCATATTCTGCTTCCTTGCTGCCGCATGAAGTGCTGAACAATATCAGGACTGTTACAAACATAATTAATGAACTTCGTATGGACATAATCCGCACCCTCTTAATATATTCCACCTCCCCCCAGGAGATGTTTAAGATTCCATTAAAGGATATTATCGTCTTTCAATTCTTTTATTGCATGTTTGACTGCCAGCTTAATTACAAAATACAGAATAACCGCTGGGATAACTAAGTATATCGGAACTAAAACAATACCAATTCTTGACATCATGATTTCCTCCTCTCTCACTTTTGTGCTAATCTTGTTTTTCTTTCATCAGCTGCTCGATTTTCTTTTCAAGCTCGTTGATTCTGGAATCCTGATTTATGAATCCATTGGCAATTATCGATAACACCAGTGACACCACAAAAAAAGCACCCCAAATATTTTCTAAAATAAAACCTCCAAAGAAAAAGGTAACAACTACACATGCAACAAAGCACATTATAAACACTGCAATAAAATCCTTCATTATATTCGCTCCTTCACCAACATGTTAAATAAACACTTAAACTGCTGTCTGTTTCTCTTATGCTAGATATTGTATAAATTGTACAAATAGTACATCGCCAATAAAAAGGCACCCATGAGTGCAGCCGGCACCGCTGCTGCTTTTATATAGTAAATGAGGTAGTCTTTAAAAGTGTATTTTTTCCTGTTATCATACAGGTATTTCCCAATCAATGATAAGCATTCTTTTATTTGTGGTTCACTGACCTTTTCAAATATGACTTTGTTAGATCCCAGTGATATGTCAGATGTGCCTTGCAGATTTTGACACTTATATTCCTGTATTATCTCTGTTATCTCATTTCTGTTTTTCTTGACAAATTTTTTATCCATGCCCTTGAAAAAATAAAATTTTGCCTTAATGAACACAATATTGATTAAGATAAAAACTGCCGGAAAAATCAGCAGATTAAAGGAATCGTGTGAATCAAAAGAAAATCCGCTGAAAGACCACCTGACGACAAAGACAACAAGATACAATAAAATTACCAATAAATTGTTGTAGGTCCCCGGTATGAAGTTTTTTAGCCTAAAATCCATTGTCAGCGTAATAGCTATGGATAACACGAAAACTAAATACATCTTTACTAATAAACCTTCCATAATCCCTCCGAAATTTAGAAAATACTACCAATAAGTATGACGGGATTAATGAGGAATAAGTTCACTGACTGAATCATTTATTTGAAGTTCTTATCTATTTTAACGACGGATTAAAAAAGAAAAAGAAAACAGTTGTAAAACAATCTGAGTCGTGTTACAATTTTATAAACAATAGCTTAGTATGTAAGCATATACTTATTCGGAGGAACCAATGACCAACAGGGAGCAGGAAATACTTGATTTGATAAAAAAAAATCCTATGATTTCACAAAATGAACTGGGAGAAATCCTTGGAATAACAAGGTCGTCTGCCGCAGTCCACATAACGAATCTTGTTAAGAAAGGCAAAATTTTGGGCAAGGGCTACATAGTCCAGGATAATCCCTATGTCACGGTGGTTGGCGGAGTCAATATGGATATTCACGGTGTTCCGAAAAACAAACTGATACCGGGTGATTCTAATATAGGGTCTGTTAGGATGTCCCTTGGGGGAGTTGGAAGAAACATCGCTGAAAATCTAGTAAGACTGGGGATAGAGACCAAGCTCATAAGTGTGCTGGGCGATGACATGTACGGCTCTAAAATAATTGAAGAGTCCGCTTTGATAGGATTGGACATGAAGGACAGTCTCATACTGAAAGGCGAAAGCACTTCAACCTATCTTGCTGTGTTGGATGAAACCCATGACATGTCTGTAGCCATTTCCAGCATGGACATCTATGAAAGAATGACAGTTAATTTTATTAAGGAAAAAAAACATGTAATTGACAACTCAAGGCTTTGTGTACTAGATACAAACATTCCTGCAGGTGTAATAGAGTATCTGCTAAGCAATCACAGAAGTACGGATTTTTTCCTAGACACCGTTTCAACTGCAAAGGCAAAAAAAGTTAAGCACTTAATAGGAAACATTCACACCTTGAAATCAAATACCATTGAAGTTGAATCCATTACTGGAATTGAAATCAAAACTGAAGATGACTTGAAAAGAAACTGTGACTATCTCATGAACAAGGGAGTTAAGGAAATATTTATCACCCTTGGAAAAAACGGTGTATTTTATTGCAACCAAACAACAATGAACCATATTAAGGCAGACAATGTTAAACCCGTCAATACGACAGGAGCCGGTGATGCGTTTATGGCTGCACTGGCATATTGCTACCTTAACGATATTGACATAAATGAAAGTGCAAAAATAGCCACGGCTGCATCTGTAGTGGCACTGTCCCACGAAAATACCATAAACCCAAACATGTCTGTTGAAAACATAAAATTAAAAGTGAAGGAGTTAGAATTATGTTAGAAAAATACTTGGAAGTAAACCCTGAGGTCAGGGAAGCAATAGAAAGCGGTAAACCTGTAGTCGCATTGGAATCAACAATTATATCACACGGAATGCCTTATCCGAAAAACGTAGAAACAGCACTCAATGTTGAAAGAATAATAAGAGATAACGGTGCAATTCCTGCAACTATTGCCATTCTCAAAGGAAAACTCAAGATTGGTCTTACAGCAGAGGAAATTGAATACCTGGGCAAAGCTGATAATGTAATAAAGACATCGCGAAGAGATATACCCTTTATTATTGTCCAAAAGGCAGATGGAGCCACAACGGTAGCTTCAACCATGATAATTGCTGCTCTTGCAGGAATTAAAGTATTTGCCACAGGCGGCATAGGCGGTGTTCATAGGGGAGCCACTGAAACATTTGACGTTTCTGCCGACCTGGAAGAACTTGCGCATACTGATGTTGCGGTTGTATGTGCAGGAGCAAAATCCATATTGGACATTGGCTTGACTCTTGAATACCTTGAAACCCATGGAGTGCCTGTGGTAGGGTACCAGACTGAAGAAATGCCTGCATTTTATACAAGAAAAAGCGGTTTTCGCGTTGACTATCGCGTAGATAGTCCTGAAGAAATTGCCGGTGCATTAAAAGCAAAATGGGACCTTGGTCTTGAAGGAGGAATGGTAATTGCCAATCCTATCGAAGAACAATATCAGATGGACTATGACACCATTACCTCAGCCATAGAAAAAGCTCTTGAAGAAGCTGAAGAAAAAGGAATCAGGGGCAAGGAATCCACACCGTTTCTTCTGTCTAAGGTTAAGGAGATCACCGGAGGAGACAGCCTCGAATCCAACATAAAGCTCGTATACAACAATGCGGCACTGGGAGCAAAAATAGCTTCAGAGCTTTCAAAACTTTCTTAAATTAAATTATTAAAATGCCGTAAGGTTTTAATCTTACGGCATTGAAATATTCCAGGACTACGTTACATTATTGATATTTCTTTGTTGCCGGAGTCAAGGATTGAAACCTTGCATGCTCCTCCTAAATTTTCCTGTACTGCTTTTGCCAGATCGTTCAAGGCACTCTCAAATTCCGTTAATCTTCCTTCATCAACCAGTTCAATGCACAGAAAAGCATTTTTCGTATTTTCAGTCAGCATTGTCCTTACCGACTCGCGCCAGTTCCAGCATCTGCAGATTGCCCCTTCATCATCCTTGTATACCACTTCCCCTTCATAGGGCGGTTCGCTTTTATCCGATCCCAGTGTAACAAAATCTTCATTTCCAACTGCCTTGGTAAGCCTGATATCTCCGGCGAAAGTATCGATGTCCTCACCACCGCAGGGCAATGCATATCTTAATGAAACAGAGTTGTAAATATCCACCAGAGGATTGATATTTCCCAGGTTGTTGCCATTATGTATTCGCTTTAGCAATGCCTCGATGGATGACCTGGCACCCTTCTTAGTCTTGAATTTCTGAAACGCCTCTCTCCACACCTTTATGACTTCGTTGCTGCTGAATTCAGCATTGCTCAGATATTTTAATGCTTCCTTTTCTGAACTGCTTATCATTTCCTTATATCTTTCAGTATCCTTTACGGAGTTATCTATGCCATGGCAAACAACAACCCCAATCCTTGCGTTTGGAAACAGGTTCCAAAAATCATCTTCAACGACAAATTTTTTCATTACTACCTCCTAAATAAAATAAAAAAGCCATAGAAATATTATTAAATATCTCCCAGGCTTTTATCCTTCCGTGTACACAGTCACTGTGTGTTTTCTCTCGGACCTGCCAGCTAAACTGCGGAACCCTAGAAAACTTAAACATATTCACATATTCATAAATTTTAAATTTGTATTAAAACTTTAGCACATTGTAAAGAGTAAGTCAACAATATTCTTTTTCATAGCGATCAATCCTGTAATTAAGCCTGTCCAGAATTATTTTTGTTTCAAACGATTTTTGTTGCATCATCGGATGCTTTACTGAAAATGATCTGGAAGGCTTGGCTGTAATCAATTGCCTGAAGGCTACGAGCATGCCTCTAAAAGAAATTACAACATTCATGGATTGGTGCGTTCAAGGAAACTCAACTTTAAGATATTCAACTTTGTATCTTCATATTTTATATACTGCCGCAAAACTATTAATCGCTGCTATTTATACTGGAATTGTCCTGATTGATGCCTTCCAGCGAATAATAATCAATATAGCAGTTATACCACGATACACAATTAAGTCCCAGCCTTGTATCTTTTTGATTTCTTAACATGGCTTCATCGGCAGTGTGAGGAACAGGAACAATAACCGGGTCTCCAGGCATCCAGTTCATAGGGGTATATACATTATACTTTTCAGTCAATTGAAGCGAGTCAATTACTCTGAGCAGTTCATATGAATTTTTACCGCAAGAAGTAGGGTAAGTGATTATTGCTTTAATTCTTCCGCTTGGATTTATAATAAAAACATCTCTTACACTTTCTTCGTATATTCTGTCGGGATTTACAATATTATACATTCTGGCTATGGTTGCATCTCTGTCCTCCAATAATGGAAAGAGAACCCTTATTCCATAATGGTCATAAATATCTACCACCCATTCAATATTGGCGAAATTGTTGTCTATTGTCAAAGCAAGAATTTGTACATTTCTTTTTCTGAACTCTTCATACTGCTGAGACAGTCCTAAATACGTCGTGGTTGTAACAGCCGTAAAATCTCCGGGATCACTTAACAATATCACCCATTGCCCTCTAAATTGTGATAATGTCAGAACCCCTTGTGTAGAAATTGCAGTAAAATCAGGAGCCATTCTTCCTATAGTAATACAACCGGTACCAGTATTGTCATTATTCATGCTCATAATTACCTCCTTTAGTTTACCATATATAGTATGTTAACTATTTTATAAGGTTAATTACAATGCTGTAATTACCTGACATCCAACGAAAAAATCTCCATACATTTTTGGGCATGGAGATTATATTTCATTGCAAGTTAATCTTATCTTATTTTTTCATAAAATCAGGCACCGGCATTATAAACAGACGGGGCTCCTGCAGGTAGTCCTGAACTCCTCTCAATGCTTCGCCAAACCTTTGATAATGTACAACTTCCCTTTCTCTTAAATATTTCAACGGCTCAATCACATCAGGATCATCAGCCATATTTATCAGCCATTCATAAGTACCCCTTGCCTTTTGTTCGGCTGCCATGTTTTCTGTTAAATCAATTATCGGGTCACCCTTCACTTGTATATGTGCTGCCGTGAACGGTGATCCTGCCGCACTTTGGGGATATACCCCCTTGCCGTGATCCGTATAGTAATCACCGGCTCCGGCTCTTTCGATTTCTTCGGGCGTTGCATTTTTCATGAGCTGGTATATCATGGAGCCTACTATCTCCAAATGTGCCAGTTCTTCCGTACCGATATCATTCAATGTTGCAATGGCCTGTGGAGTAATCATTGTAAACCTTTGACTCAAATACCTGATGGATGCTGCCAGTTCTCCGTCCGGTCCGCCGTACTGAGATATTATCATCTTTGCCATTGCCGGATTAGGATTTTTAATTTTAACAGGATACTCCAATATCTTGTCATATGACCACATATTATTTTCCTCCTACCTTATAATTTGAAGTTCGCATCATATTCCCAAGGCCACGGTTCTTCAATCCATTGCCACGGACTTTGGCTCAGCGAGTCATCTTGATTAATCATTCCATAACGTTTATTGTATTCATCCTTAAGAATTTTAAGCTGTTTGGCAAATGCATTGCGTTTTGCTATGGCACCTTGATCGGCAGGATGAGTGTTAAGATATAGCTGCAAATCTTCCAGCATCATGTGTACTGCTGTAATTTCCTTCTTCAATTCCATCATATCATTCATATCAAATCCTCCTAATCATACTGAGCATACCTGAAAGGCGTAGGTTTTTTGTCTTTCCTGTCATATGGGCTGTACAGTTCCGGAAATGCTGTTCCCTTTGCTAATGCTTCCATCGGATTAAAAAGGTCGCACAGAAACTGGAAAGGAACATATCCTGCCGATAATCTTACGTTTTCGATTGACATTTCCTGCGGTATGCAGTTGGCAGGGCCGGCAATGTAGGAATTGTCTCTGAATCTTCTATTATTAATCATGTCGCGGGTTCCTCCTTATACGTTAACCTATTCCATAATATGACAAAATATCTCTTATGTTCTCTGATACTGACCAAAAACAAAAAAGGACACAACCTGAAGGCTGCTCCTCTTCTTATTATTAAACAAATTTTATCAATATTTACATTCAGCTTCCAGCTTACGGGCAAATGTTTTTGCATTCTGCGCTTTTCATCTGACATGAAAACAGAACTATATCCCAAGTCCCTTTACACTTTTTTAATTCACCACTATTTCTTTTGGATACTCCAACCCTCTGTAGTCGGATACCTTCCAATCATTTCCTTCTTTTGTGAGCCTCATAAAGCCCTTGCCGGAATCTGTATCCAATACAGTACCGTCCTTTGATACGAATCGGACTTTAACTTCAAAGTCGTAATCAACTCTGCCTGCTTCAGCTCCGCCTTCTTTTTCGGTTAATTTTACATCCATAACCTGCATAGTGCAATCATTTAAGGCGCAATACTGCGCAAACATGAGATTCTGCCTGTTGTTGACCAACACATTGTACGACTTGTCCGTCATCATGGATTTCAAGGCATCGTCATTTGCTTCTATGGCTTTTACAAGTTCATTTACATCAGCAGGCCTCAATTCCAGGAACCTGTTGTAATTCTCAGCCTCTTCTGAACTCACTGTATACAGTTCCTCAACAAACTTTTCCGCTGCAATTTGCATGCTTTTATCAGCCGGCTTAGCACAGCCAGCCATAATTAATGCTGCAAGACACATGACAAATAGCAAAGACAACTTTTTCATACAATCCTCCTTAAATTAGCAAAATAAAAATCAGGAAATTATATCCACATATATAATAGGACGAAAATTTCCTGAAATAGTTCATTTCTGAAAAAATTAGAAAAATGTTGATCAATGAATTTTGTTTTCCGTTAAAAAGTCTCTCACAATAGCCTTGAACAACTCCGGTTTTTCGAGATGATTCATATGCGATGCCTTTGGAATAACGGCCATATGGGCATTGCAAAAAGCCAGCTGATAATCCTTTCAATAAAACCTTCACGCATTGATAACACCTCCAATAATAATTGTTAGCCAAAAAACGTTATTGATATCCATGTATATTATATGCTTGAACATGAAATTTTTTCCAAATTCTACTTACCCAGTAAATCGTCTCTTAATCATAATTGACATTTACTTAACAAATCAGATGTTAACAAATCATAACAGACAACAGAGGACGAAATTGTACCTGCAGTGCTGATTGCAGAAATCGTGCTGCTGTTGGAATCTTAATGATCTTGAGGTTAACTATGAGACAGGTTGCTGGCATACTGTGAAATAAAAACAGTTGACAAACATATATTTTTACTTTATAATGAACATTGTTCAGTTTGAAAGGAGAAGCACATGAATACAATAGTAACCTCTAAGGAAGCCATTTTGAAGGCAAGCAAGGAAATTGCCGCCCTGCATGGATTTCAATCTCTTAATATGCGTGATGTTGCCAAGCACTGCAATGTTGCAGTAGGTTCAGTATACAATTATTTTCCTTCCAAGGCAGATCTTGTGACTGCAACGGTGGAAGATATTTGGAAAGATGTATTTCATGAAATGAGGGTTACCGATAATTCAGATAACTTTACAGACAGCGTAGCATGGCTTTTTAAAACTGTCAGCAGCGGAGTAAAAGAATATCCTGCATTTTTCACCGTACACCCTATGGGCTTTTCAAATGATGATAAAGAAAAGGGCAGAGAAGCCATGATCCGTAATTTTGGTCACATAAAGAATAACCTGCTGAGTTCACTGAAAAATGACAGTAATGTCAAATTGGGTACATTTAATGAAACCTTTACGCCGGAGAATTTCGTCGACTTTGTATTCTCTAATGTCCTTACATTGCTGATAAACAAGGAGCAATCCTGCTATATGCTCACTGAAGTCATAAAACGCACAATTTATTAATCCCAGCAATTCCCCAACATATGTTGGGTTTTTATAAAAGCCAAAATGAACAACGTTCAATTTAAAGGAGGACTAACTTTATGCAAGCTATATTTGAAACCATATTCGATGTTGTATACCTGATTGTAATAATTTCAACAGGCATCACAATAATTTTAAAAAGCAAAGGAAACAAACAATATCTGCTGTTCGGAATCATGGCTGTGACTCTTGGAGCAGGTGATTCGTTTCATCTGATACCGCGAGCCTATGCCCTTAGCACGACCGGCCTTGACAACTTCGTCATTGCGCTTGGAATAGGCAAATTTATCACTTCAATAACAATGACCATATTTTATATATTGCTGTACTACGTATGGCGATTTCGCTACAAGGTGAAAGACCATCACGATCTTACCTTAATCATGTATTCTCTTGCAGCATTAAGAATTGTTCTTTGCCTGTTTCCTCAGAATGAATGGACCAGCGTAAATGCTCCGCTGTCCTGGGCTGTATACCGAAATCTTCCTTTTGCTGCAATGGGAATCATCGTTATAATTCTGTACTACAGCAAATCCAGGCATACATCTGATTATGCCTTCAGGTTCATGTGGCTGACTATAGTGCTAAGCTTTGCATTCTATATACCTGTAGTGCTGCTTACGGATATCATACCGGCTGTTGGTATCTTAATGATTCCCAAAACGTGCGCCTATGTGGCAACTGTAATGATAGGATTTTCAGAAATGAAGAGAAATGTTGATAAAACGGTTGCAGCATAATTGCTAAAAAGACGTTGGGGTTATATACATCTCCCAACGTCTTTTTATAAAAATTTCTATATTGTTTATTGTCTTTGCAAATTAATATTATTTATTTATCACTTAATCGCACACGTGATAATCCCTTCCTGAAGTCAGGATGGAACATAACTGCAACTATAGTCTAGGCATTAGCCTTTTTACTGTTCTTATAGTTTCTTATTAACGGTGCTGCCATGGATGCTACTCCAACAGCTATGAAGAAGAAGCTTATGGGTCTTGTGAACAATATCATGGGATTGCCGTTGGACATGAGCAGTGACTGCCTCAAACCTGTTTCCGCCATGGGGCCAAGAATTATTCCCAAAACAGCCGGCGACGCAGGTATCTTGAGAAGTTTGAACATGAGTCCCGCAAGTCCGAACAAAAACATTACGCCAACATCAAACATGTTGTTGTTTATGGCGAAGGAGCCGCTTACGCACAATACAAGGATGTATGTGGCAAGAATCGGCTGAGGCAGGAACAACACCTTGGCAAACAAGCCTGCTCCCGCCAAGCCTAGAATGAGCATAAGCACATTTGCTATGAACAATCCGAAGAAAAATACAGTCATGATTTTTTCATTTGCACCTGAGAACAGGTCCGGTCCGGGCTTAAGTCCATGTATGAGCAGTGCTCCGATAAACAGCGCAGAAACCGCATTTCCGGGTATCCCCAGCGTCAGCAGCGGAACCAGTGACCCGCCTACACATGCATTGTTTGATGTTTCGCTTGCCACGATTCCGTCTACTATGCCTGTTCCGAACTCATTGCTTCTTTTTGACATTCTCTTTGCTTCATTGTAAGCAACAAATGAAGCAACGCTCGCTCCTGCTCCGGGCAGTATTCCCACTATTGTTCCGATTATGGAAGAAACAGTGAAGTTCCCCATGTTTCTCTTGACTTCTTCCCTGTTGGGAAGCAGCCTGCCCTTCATCTCAGCAAGGCTTCCCTTTGATACCTTTGTTGTTCCCAGCATAAATGCTTCACAAATCGAAAACATTCCTATGAGCAACGGAACCAGTGCGATTCCGGAAATCAGGTTAATATTGCCGAATGTGAATCTCATGGCTCCCTCCACGGGATCCATGCCTACGGTTGCCAATAACAGTCCGAACACTCCTGAAATGAGGCCCTTGATCATGTTGTTCTCAGACAAACTGACGATGATTGTAAGTCCGAAAAATGCCAATGCGAAATATTCGGGCGGTCCGAATCTCAGTGCCTGTTTAGCCAAAAACGGTGCAAACAGCGCCAGCACGATTACGCTGAATATTCCCCCGATAGCTGACGATAAGGTAGCAGTTCCAAGAGCAAGCCTGGCTTCACCTTTCTGTGCCATGGGATAACCGTCAAATGTTGTAGCTGCAGCTGAGGGCGTTCCCGGAGCATTTATGAGTATGGCCGATATGGACCCTCCATAGATGGCTCCTACATAGATACCCCCCAGCATGATAAGTCCGGTTTCAGGTTCCATTACAAAAGTAAAAGGTACCAAAAGGGCAACTCCCATGTTTGCAGAAAGCCCTGGTATGGCTCCGATTATTATTCCGCCGGCAGTACCCAGAAGAGCCATTAACAGGTTAGAAGGCGATAAGGCTGCAATCAGTGCATGTAATATACTTTCCATTTAAATTCCTCCTAAACATTATTGATATAAAAACTCAAAGATTCCGAGCGGCAGCGGAACATTCAATAAACTGCTGAACGAAAAATATACAATCAGGGTAAATACTGCCGAATTTATAAACAATGCAGATTTCTTTCTATATCCCAACAAGTATTGCACTATAACCAAAAATATAAAGCAAGCCGGCGCAAACCCTATAACCGTAAGTCCACCAATAAAAAGCGTGTACCCTGCAATCAATATTGTAAAATGTTTATGTTCCTTAATCAGTATAGCCAGCGGATTAGGAGATTTGTCTGTCTTGCTTTTTATATGTGATGTTACGTACAGCAAGACCCCCAAAAATGCCAGCAATCCGGATAAAATCATCGGATATAACCTTGCTCCGAAAGGCAGTCTTAGACCTTTGGCAATGAATCCGAATGCTATTAAGATGAAAACTATGGCAGTGATCTTATTAGCCTTTGACATGTAATCCTCCTTGTATGTTTTAGCGGGATAAGCTCAATGATTTATCAATGGTTATCCCGCCTCATTTATTTCAGTATTTCATTATTTCAGTATTTCAATTTCAGTTATTTTCCGATAGCTTCCTTGTACATTTCATAGGTGTTCATTATTTTGCTGCTGAAGTCTTCATTGCTCAGATAATTTACGCTGAGCTGTGAATTTGTCATCTGCTCGATGTATTCAGGATCTTCCATTGCATTTTTGAATGCTTCATGCAGAATCTGCACTACTTCATCAGAAGTATCATCCGGTGCGGCTATGCCTCTCCATGCGCCTGAATAAACATCGTATCCAAGTTCCTTTATTGAAGGAACATCCGGAAACATTGGATTTCTCTCTTCTGTAAGAGAAGCTATGGGTATGAGCGTGCCTTCCTTGATGTGATTATCAAATGAAGAAGGTCCTCCGATTATGGCATCCACATGGCCTCCCAGTATGGCTGTTATTGCCAGACCTGATCCATCAAACGGTATGTTGCTGGCGCTTATTCCCGTAGCCTTTATCATTGCTTCGTTGGCCAGGTCATCAGTCGTTCCCTTTCCTGAACATCCGAATTTGATTGTATCCGGATTTTTCTTGGCATACTCTATGAATTCCTGAAAATTCGTGTATTCCTTTCCGCTTTGAACTACCAGAAAATCAGTTTCTTCTGTCAGCTGTATGATACCCCTGAAATCCTCCACAGAATATGGAGCTTCATTCAACAAGGGATTGATTGTAACAGAAGTAGTAACCGTGGTCAGTGTGTATCCGTCAGGTTTTGCCTGAGCCCCTTTATTCTGGCCGACCATTCCTCCGCCGCCCGGTGCATTTTCAACTATGATAGTCTGTCCCAAATATTTTTCTGCGCTTGAAGCCAGTATTCTCGTGGTTAAATCAGCAGAACCGCCTGCTGAAAAAGGAACAATGATGGTCACAGGTTTCTTTGGAAAATCGACGCTTTTTTGTTCCTTGGCAGGTTCTGTGGTGTTTGTGCTGCCGGAAGTGTTTGAACTTCCCGAACCTGATGCTGAACATGCTGTCAGCGATGCAACAGCCATTATTAACGCAAGTATTAGTGATACAACCTTTCTACCTTTGGACATAAACATAATATACCTCCCATAATTTAATATTGTAATATCCTAAAAAAGGAATACGTTATTCTTTAATGCAAGTTTAATCTCTTGGCACCAGACTCCTAGTTAATGACTGTCAATACATATCTGAAAGGAGCCAATCAGGATTTGTTCTGATCATCTGGTCGATCTCACTTTGATACATTCCTCGCTCCAGAAGTCCTTTTACAAACTCATTCAGGGAATCGTCCGGATATGGATTGGACACTTGCCCTAAGTCACTGGAAAGCACTATGTGCTTGCTGCCGATATTTAGTATTTGTTCCTTCATGAGATCCCATGATGTAGCTTTAACCTCTAAGGTAAAACTTGAATGTTCAATAAACGCTCCTTCCTTGACAAATTTAAGTTGTTGCTCACAATCTGTAAAAACTGACGGAGAATCCGCATGCGTTAAAATCATCTTTGTAATACCCCGCATATGACCGGCTTGTATGAGCGCTAAAGATTCTCCAAATGAAATATGCCCCGTGCACAATATCATCTTGTATTGTTTTATCACATCGAGCACATCATATACTTCAGGAATCAAAACCCCGTCCTTCAGTATTGAAATCTTACTGCCTGTATCCTTCTTCTTGTAGATGCTGTAGCTTAATGCATCCATCGTCGGAAACCATACAAATTTAGCACCAGTTTTTGCCGCTTTTTCAACCGAATCTGCACAAATGCCGCCAACTGACTGATTTAAAGTGATTCCTCCGGCTGCATTAAGATTCGGGTATTTTTTGCTTACAGCTGCAGCGCGTTGTGACGTATCCTGATAATGATTTTTTATTACAAATCCCTTCATTCCTCTTGCAGAGGCCCTTTTAGCCATCTCTTCATCATCAAGCTTTCGCTCAACTACATCCGGACTTGTATGCAGATGAATATCATATGCGTTTACTAAATAATTTTCCATTAAGATTCTCCTTTGTTTGTTCCCCATATCCTTACTACTTATGCTCTAATATGGAAGAAAAAACGGTATAACTGCAACTACTGCCAAGTACGTAATAAGTACCATTGGAAGTCCAATTTTAACAAAATCCATAAACTTATATTTTGTCCAACCGAGTGTCATCATGTTTTGTGGTGCTGCAAACGGCGTCGCATATGATGCTGCCCCTGCCAGCGTTATGGTCATCACAATTGGATATGGGCTTACACCGATAGTGTTCGCAATTGACACTCCAATCGGAAGAAATAATAAAATTGTGGGTATGTTGGACATAAATTGTGTAAGCACCGAAGCAGTAAAGAAAATTGCAGTTGTTATCATAAACGGACTCGGATTTGAACCGAGGAATTTAACGATAGCATCAGCCACCAGTTTCCCGGCACCGCTGGATTGTACTCCGGAAGATATTGCACTTAATGCTCCTACAATTATCAGCGTTATCCAATCGATGCTGCCGATTGCTTCTTTTGTTGTCATGCATCCTGCTCCGACAATAATCAATGCACCTATTGTTGATGCAATATGCATTGGGAATGCTTTGAAGTTTCCTGCAATGACAATTAATACTCCAATCATTGTAAATCCCGAAATCATTGCTTTTTTCTTATCGAACGACTTTTTTTCAGCAGTTGCAAATTCCGGAATATAGCCAGTGTCCGGAATTAATTTTCTTCCGATAAATGTAAAGTATAATATACCAAGAATTGAAACAGCAATTCCAAACGGTGTAATATCAAAGAATCCGAATGGATTAAGACCCAATTCCTTCATTGCATTGGCTGCAGCCACATTAGATCCAACGCCTACCAGTGTCAGAAATCCTCCAAATTGGGCTCCAAACAGCAACCCTAATATTGCCTTTGACGGTCCTATTCCGGCTGAAACACAAATTGCCGTAACAACGGGAACCAATGCAACCATAACTCCTATGTTGCTGCATACGCTGCTTAATAAACAAGATACAATCAAAGTGTACAGAATAATTTTCACTTCGGATTTTCCCGTCACCTTAATCATTTTTTCGCCAATTAAATCTGTAACTCCGGTGTGAAATAAAGATGCTCCGATTACCATCATGCCTGCCAGCAGTACAATTGTGTTGCTGTTGTATCCGCTAAATACAGATTTCACTTCAATAATACCGGCGTAGGCATATGCCAGTGAAGCAGCAATTGAGGTTACGACAATAGGAATCGGTTCTTTTATAAATAAGATTACTGTGACAAGAAGTATCAGTAATGCAATTAAAACTGTATTCATACTTACTATAATTCTCCTTCATCTTTGTTTAAGAACAACTCTAAAAATTTATAATAACTTACAAAATTCTCCCCCGCTGTTTGCAAATCATTCCTAATACTCAAAACACCCGTCTATTATTTCTGTATCTTTTGCCTTTAAGGATTCATCAACCCAACCTCTGTTCGCAGTTCCTTTTATGACTGCTTCCAGCTTTGCAGAGTCCTTTTTTGCATATTCGATTGATGCTTCCAATATTTCTTTTGCATATTTTTTTGGAATAACTATCACTCCATCAGTATCTCCCAAAATTATGTCTCCCGGCATAACAGCTACATTGCCGATTGATACGGGTACGTTCACCTCGCCGGGTCCTTCTTTAAACGGTCCTCCCGGTGTTGAGCCTGTACCGTAGATGTAAAAGTCCATCTTTGAAATCTGATCAAAATCTCTTATGGGACCGTCAAGCACTATTCCCGCTACCTTTTTTGTGGAATTTGCATATGTCACCATTATTTCACCCATAAGTGATTGGGACCTGTCGCCCTCATTTGAAACAACTATCACATCGCCTTCCTGTGCCATGTTTAAAGCCTTGTGCAGCATCAGGTTGTCTCCGGGTCTCACTTTTACTGTAAGCGCTACTCCAACCATTATAGGAGCAACAGGAGACCCAATCAGTCTGATTTCTGAACTCAATGCGCACAATCTTGACATGGTATCCGCAACATTTGCAGCCGGAAGATTCCTAAAACCTTCAACAACATCGCTGTCTGGCATATCTCTTTTTAAAAACACTCTGTTTCCTACACTCATTATAATACTCCTTACCAAAAATCAATTATTTTTTATCATGTCTCTCAATTCCGGCACTATGTACTTGGGAACTCTGCCGTTCAGATAATCATCAATTCCCACTGCACAAAACAGCGAGGATCTGCCGGATGCTTCTTCTGTTGCTGCCCCTATATGAGGTGCCGTTAAAACATTGTCCAGCTTAAGCAGTGGATTGTCCTTGTTCACAGGCTCTTCCTTCATAACATCTAACGCTGCTCCTGCTATTTGTTTATTGATCAATGCTTTATACAAAGCATCTTCATCTACAATTGTCCCTCTTGCTGTATTGATTAAAAAGGAAGTTTCCTTCATCAGTTCAAATTCCCTGGTGCTCACGCTGTTGACAGTATCCTTGGTGGCCGGCACATGAAGCGATACATAATCGCTGTCGGTAAAAATTGCTTCCCTGTTATCCACCAGTTTGATGTAATCAGGCAGATTCTCTTTTTTTGCAAAAGGGTCGAAGGCTATTACATTCATGCCTAGTCCCAAACTTGCTTTTTCAGCTACCAAAGAGCCGATATTTCCTATGCCTATCAACCCAAGAGTTTTTCCGTACAACTCATTCTTTTTAGTCTTCAGCTTGGAATAAAAATAATCATCAATGTATGTTTTCTGCACCAGCTTAAAATTTCTTGAACAGTAAAGCATGTAAAATATGACCAGTTCAGCAACTGAAACGCTGTTGGCACCCGGCGCATTCACCACAAGTACATTATGTTTTCTTGCAGACTCTAAGTCAACACCGTCATAGCCGGCCCCATGCCTTGCAACTATTTTCAATTTTTTTGCTGCATCAAATATCTTTTCAGTGATCTGAGGCGTCCTTACTATAATTGCATCACAATCATGTATGTCTTTTATTATATCCTGCTCAGATATGCCATGTCCATCAACTATCTCATAACCCTTTGATAAAAGGTAATCTCTCCCTTCTTTCATTATCTGCTGTGGTAATAAAACTTTATACGTCATAGTAATCCTCCTTAGCTTCAATAAAGCAATTTGTGTGCCAAGGAAAAAAACATTTTGCAGGAACACGCAAGCATTGCAAAATTTCGTTGGCCTTTGCTGATGAAGACGTTGACATCGCTGAGTCTTATCGTTTAAAAATTTTACTTTTTCTAGAAAAATAATAAATTTGACAGCAGCCTTGAAAACGTGATATATTACCGATATGAAATCAAATGAAATGAAATGTATTTCATTTATGAAATCTGTGAGGCGATAATGAACGAATTTAAAAATATAATTATTTTTTCAGCTTCTGAAGCATTTACTAAGGTTTCAAAAAATATAATTAAGAAGAATAACCTCAGTGAATTAATAGAAACAATTGAAATGACCGGAGAAGGTATTATCGATGTTGCACAAATGGCTGTGCAGCATGGAACAAAAGCATTCATTGCCAGAGGAAGAAATGTTAACCTGCTCCGTGAAAACATAACAGCTCCGGTTATAAATGTTCAGTACACCTATGAAGACATTTATTACTCCATTCAAAAATCCAGGTACAAATGCGAGAATATTGCTTTGATTGGTTTTGACGAAGCATTCGAAGCTATGAAAAATTTCAAGGAAGTATCCGGATGCAACGTTCAGATAATTCAGCCCAAAAAAGTTGACAGCATGGAAAACGATATAATAAGCGCATTAAATTCAGATATAAAATCATTGATTGGAGGCATATCCGTAAAAAGGGTTGCGACGCTTCATAACCTTGAACACGTCATGCTTGATGTGAATGAAAACTCTATTGAGATGGCAGTGAACAGCGCTTTGAACATATTAGAATCCCAGGATGAAAAGGATCAGTATCTTCAAACCATATTGACTACAATCAACGGAACTTCCGAGGCAATAATCAATATCAACAAAGACGGAGAAGTAATATTTTTAAACAATAAGGCAAAAAAAATATTTAATAACAGCACAGACGTCGAAACATATAAAATTTTGTTTTCTGTTATAGATAAGGATATAATTTTCAACAGCAAAAATCCCATATTCGATAAGGTATTGACTATTAAGAACAAAAACTACATCGCAAATTTCAAACCTGTAATAGTCAACAGCAAGGTACAGAGCGTAGTAGTGATAATTCTCGATGCAAACTTTATCCAATCAAGTGAAAAGCAATTAAGATTAACTTTTAACGCTAAGGGACGTGTGGCAAGAAACACATTTGACAATGTTATTGGAAAGAGCATCGAAATAGCAAACACAATATATAAGGCTAAAAAATATTCAAAATCTAACTGCGCAGTATTGATAACCGGCGAAACCGGAACCGGAAAGGAAATATTTGCTCAAAGCATACACAATTACAGCGACAGAGCCAACGAGCCTTTTGTTGCCATCAACTGTGCTGCCTTGCCCAGTTCAATTTTGGAAAGCGAGCTGTTCGGGTATGTAAAAGGTGCTTTTACGGGTGCAAAGGACGAGGGGAAAATAGGAATATTTGAGCTGGCACATAACGGCACAGTATTCCTGGACGAAATAGGCGAAATGGATATAAATATTCAAGCTAAAATTTTAAGGGTCCTTCAGGAAAAGGAAGTCAGCAGGCTTGGCGACAATAAAATCATTCCCATTGATGTAAGAATCATCAGCGCAACCAACAAGGATCTGCACGAGCTTATAAAAGAAAAAACCTTCAGAGAGGACTTGTACTACAGACTTGGCGTTCTTGAACTGACTTTACCTCCTCTAAATGAGAGATTGGACGATATACCATACTTGGTCGATTACTATTTAAAGAAGAACAGCTATGATGTTTCTTTTTCAAATGACGCAATTGAACTGCTATGCTCCGGTTCATATCCAGGAAATGTAAGGCAGCTGTTCAATATTCTGGAACGGTCCATTGTGTTAGCCGACAGCAGCTATATTTCCGCAGAGGATTTAAAAAGCATTATTGATATAAACAATTTTGAAATCAAAGCCGTTCCCAGCGATAATTCGTTGAAAAATTCAAACAAGAATCACGAAAGCAGCAAAATAATCAGGACATTGGACAAATACAACGGAGACAGAAAAAAGACAGCCCAGGAACTGAATATAAGCCTAACCACACTCTGGCGGAAAATGAAAAAATACGGCATAACTTATAACGGTGAAGATGATAACGATAATCTTACCGACTAGCAAGAGATTACAATCAGCATGTCAGAGAAACGGGGTTGTTGTCATATCTGTCGACACCCCCGGCACCTTGACTCTGCATCTACTTGTCACCTAAAAACGGCTCATATAAGGATAACCTTATCTGCAACGGCATCAACATCATTGCGGTCATGAGTTACCAAAATAGCGCTCATGCCGAATCTTTTCAATAATTCTTTGATTTCCTTTCTTACGGACTTTTTTAAACCTTCATCCAAATTTGAAAATGGTTCGTCTAAAAGCAAAATGTTCGGCTTTGCAGCTAATGCTCTGGCTATTGCAATTCGTTGCTGCTGACCGCCTGAGCATTCATGTGGAAACTTATACATATGGTCTTCCAGTTCTACCATCTGAATATACTTTGCAGCCAGCTTTTCCCGCTTCTTTTTGCTGTTTTCTTTAATCCCAAAAGCAACATTTTCTATTACGTTCAAATGAGGAAACAAACTATAATCCTGAAAAATCATTCCGACGCCTCTTCTCTGGGGAGGTGTATTATTCCCATTATCAAACATAACTTTCTCATCTATAACCAGCTTCCCAGACTTTGGAGTTTCCAGTCCCGCTATCAAACGCAGGACAGTGCTTTTTCCGCTTCCGCTGTTTCCAAGCAGCGCTGCAATTTCTCCTTTTTCTAAGTCCATCGAAAAATTTTTTATTATATTATCCTTTTGTTTCGGATAGTTGAAGCACAGATTACTTAGCTGAAAATATGATATATTATCTTCTCCCTTCTTTTTTAATGATTCCTGTTATAAATATCATGCTTATTATGATGATGAATAAACTGGGAACCGCCGATTCTGCTAACATTTCATCACTTGCATACTGATAGACCTGCGTTGCAAGGGTGTGAAAATTAAAGGGTCTCAAAATTAACGTAAGTGGAAGCTCTTTTATTAAATCTATAAAAACCAACGAATACGCACTAAATATAAAAGGCTTTAAAATTGGAAAATCAACTTTAAATAATGTTTTATAATATCCGTTACCAAGAGTTCTTGAGGCTTCATGGTATTTAAGCCCTATTTTTTGATAACCGTTTTCAAGGTTTTCATAAGCCGCTCCTAAGTATCTTATGACATATGCGCATATAAGCATTGCAATTGTTGTTGACAATGAAATTCTTAGAAAATTATCAACCTTCATAAAAAATATTATAACCATCATTGCTGCCACTGAACCGGGAATAGCATATGAAATTATGGTTAATTTCCCGTAAAGCATTCTAATATTGTTAGAACTAACCCTTGTATAGGATGAAAGTATCAAAGCATCTTTTTTATAAATTTTATATGAATAGTATGTTTTGATTAGTTCTAATGCCGCTATTGAAATGTTTAACGGTTTATCAAAAAATATTTTTTAAAAAGTGCTTGACAATATTACTAATTAGTAGTAATATTCATCCATGAACAAGAAAAAAATTAGTTATGGTTTAGATAGTGATTTAAATTTAAAAACATTGATAGCCTTATCAAGATGCTACAACAGCGTGCATAAAAGAGAAACTAAAACAATAAAAGAAACAGGGGTGACAGTTTCACAGTTTGCGGTTTTAGAACTTTTATATCACAAGGGCGACATGAGAGTATGTGAAATAACAGAAAAAGTGCTCTCTACTTCCGGAAACATGACTGTTGTAATAGAAAACCTGGTAAAGGATGGATTTGTCGAAAGAAACATCGACCCGACTGACAGGCGCGTTAACCTGATCAGCTTAACAGAAAAGGGGAAAAAACTTATAGCTGACAACTTTGTTAAACACACGGATAATATAGACAATATTTTCAATGTGTTATCTGATGCAGAAAAAGATAATTTGATCAAATTATTAAAAAAATTATCAGGTGTATGACTACACCAAATTTTTTAACTATATATTACTAATTAGTATTATATTTTACCCTGAATTCCTTCAAAAGGAGGTACAACATGACAGTAACAAAAGATACGTTGGTAAAAGACATCGTTAATCTAGGTCCAAAAGCAATAGATGTGTTGTTTGAGTTTGGTATGGGCTGCATAGGGTGTCCGGCTTCGCAAATGGAAAGCATAGAAGATGCCGCAAACGTTCATGGAATAGACCTAAAAAACTTACTTTCTAGTTTAAATAATCTATAACACAGTTATTCAGCAGAAAAATAAATCACTCAGGTAAAAACAAACCTTTAAATTTATTATCAATAAAATATTATAAGTTGAACAAAATATAAAAAACAATTCAAATAACGGAGGAAAACATGGCAAAAGATTTTTTGACATCAATATCAGAAAGACGTACATTTTATGGAATAGGCAAAGAAAAGGTCGCATCAGACGAAAAAATAAAGGAAGTTGTGGAACAAGCAATAAAATATACCCCTTCAGCATTTAATTCTCAAAGCGCAAGAGTTGTACTGGTATTGGATAAAGAACACGACACATTCTGGAACATTGTTATGGAAGCATTAAGAAAGGTAGTTCCGGCAGATTCATTTAAACCTACGGAAGATAAAATATTATCATTCAAGAACGGATATGGAACCGTATTGTACTTTGAAGATATGAGCGTAGTAAAATCGCTTCAGGATCAATTTCCAACCTACAGTGACAACTTCCCAGTATGGTCTCAACAGTCAAATGGAATGCTTCAATTTGCATTGTGGACCGCACTGCAAAATGAAGGATTAGGAGCATCATTGCAACATTATACAGAGCTGATCACCGACGAAGTGAAAAAAGAGTGGAACGTTCCGGCCGAATGGAAGTTCATAGCTCAAATGCCTTTTGGCAGCCCGACAGCTGAACCTGGCGAAAAACAGTTTAATTTCATCCAGGAACACTTAAAAATATTCAAGTAAGAAATCTATTAATAACAAATGTCACAGGGACTGGGTTTATCGTTGTCAAACCCCGTCCCTTGTCGCTATTATCCTCGTTTATAAATTTCATCTGTTATTAATGACTTTGAAATGTTCATTGCTCTTATTATGTTATTAAATCGAGTGTGATTAGAGGTGCCTTCCGTAAATTTAAGCTTTGCCTTCTCACACTTGCTGATAATTGAAGATACAGGTCTTATTGCATCTATTAATTCTTCTTTTGCATATTTGTCCGTAACATTTTCTCTTGATATCAATGACTTTGAAATGTACATTGCCTTTATCCTGTTCTTAAGCAGCGTGTGTTGAGAAGTGCCTTCCGCAAATTTAAGCTGTGCTTTTTCACATTTATAGATGGTTGAAGATACAACCTGCAGAGCTTCATCCAATTCTTCTCTTGTGCTTTTGTCCATATAATTTTCACCTCAAATCTTTTATCATGTCAATTAAGTTAAATTTTTCTTTGTAAATCTTTACGTTTGTCCTTATTGTCCGTAAAATATCCATACAGCACAAGACCAATTCCTATTATTCCAAACAAAATGGCTGCTGCCCAAACTCCGATAAAAAAAAGTGTAATGGCAATTAATACAAAGGTAATTCCTAAAAGCATATCTTTTATTTGATTCATACAGAGTTATCCCCCTAATAACTTGTTACAAATATATAAAAATCCTGCAATTTAATATGTATTGTTACAAATATTCCTACTCATTTACTACAACTGATGAAATAGGAACCTCGTTGTTGTTTATGTCGTAAACAGTCACTTTTCCGCAATTATTTGGCAAGACAACAGCAAACGGCTTTTCACTGTCTATACTGATAGTATTGATATTTTGGCCATCGTCCGTTTCTATAAGTTTAATCTTTTCCGTGTTTCTTGAAATAAGAGCTGTTCCATACTCCCTAAAATAAAATTCACATATACCTTCATTTATTTCACTTCTGGAACCTCCACTTCGAAAAAAGTATCCAAAGGAGAAGCCCCTCCTGTTCAAGTATATGGAGTAAATAGAAGCATTTGATTCAGCATCATAAAACAGCATAGCCCCTACAGGATACAAAACAGATTTTGATACTTCCCAATTGTCATCAATTCCCTGCCACTTTCGCGCATCTGATTCAATGCTGTATTCCAATGAGCCTACTGTTCCATTTACATATAAAGCAAATATGAAACATACGACAACAATCAATATTATTATAATGTTTTTATATGCTTTTTTCACCTAATTCACTTCCCTTCACCAGCTGCTCCTTTGATTATACCACGCAAGTGTTTGCAGTTCTATTATTGATTGTCTATAAATATAGACAATCAATAACTCCCTCCATTTTCTACTTCCATCTAATTATCCTTTATTTTTATAACCTCTACTCTCCATACCTCTGGTCCTTGCTCTAAATAGTTCCATTCATATTGACCAGGAAAGTCTTCAGGAAATTTGTATGTAAAAATTGGTTTAAAATCATGGTCATTTAATAATTCCATTTTTTCTCCAACCTTTAACGACTCAAACGTCCCATGAACAGTTGGGTATTTATCCTGGTGCGGCATTATTTCTCGTATATCAACTCTTCCTTTATATTCTGACATAACAACACTCCTTTGCAATTTTTATTAGTCTTGGTAGGAGCATTTTATTTATACATATTTATTTTTAGCATGCGATCAGGCTTGCATTACATGATTATTGCAGATCTAGGATCTGCTTTCTCAATTTCGTCAGTCTATTATGCCGCTCATAAGCATCCTGTTAATTTTGATTGCGTCCTCCCGATTATTACATGGTGCTGCAATTCTTTGAGTAGAACTTATGCCGGATTCTATTGGAACAATATTAATCATAGAAAACTTTTTATCCATACAAATATGCCAACAAACCGCATTGCTATCAAAATGTTTTAAGAGAGAATCTGGATGAAAACTCCATCCTTTGCCTTCTTCAAAATCATCTAAATACAAATTATTAGTATCCCGTAAACGACTGAATAAAAGTGGTTTCGTAATTTCTATGCTTGTATTGCCTATAGAAATATTGCCGACAAAGGCTTTCGGTTTTAACCAGGCATCTTTGCTTATCTTACCGTTTATTACAACATTAACAGATTCAGCCAATTCAGAATTATCATTGTCATAGTATATTCCTTCATATTCATAGTTTACTTCTGTAGGAGCATAAATGGTCGATTGAATGAATATGGCTCCGAAAAATATTACCATAATACACGTAATTAAAATTATTATTGATTTAAACATATACAACCTCCTTTACAGATTATGTATGCCGCCATATTGGTATATCCAAGTGCTGCTTCTTTAAACTATGTTTTTGTGTATTACAGCACTAATTTCCATATTATGTTAGACTTCACTTTTCTGTAATTTGTTCCATATTCTGGGATTACTATTTTTGATTATAATTAACAGCATAGCATTTGACTTATAATTTGTAATAATCAAAAAACTAAAAAGACACCAACCTGTTGCAGTCAGTGCCTTTCTTCAATTGGTTAATTACATATTGCTTACTTCTTCGTGCTCATGTGCTTCTTTATATTTTAAGCGAGTAGCTTTACCTCCCCAAATCTTAAGGAAAAAAACGGTATTAATACTATTTGTAAAATTCATTGTTTTTATAGAATTCCCTTCATTCTGTTTTATACTGAATTCTTTGATATCTTCTTTAAATCTATTGTTTCATAATTCGTTTCTTCTAATGAGACGGCTGTCCTAATATTTATATATAACAATTGTATTAACACGTACTGTGTATTATAATTAATATAAAAAGCGGTGACATCCACACACCATTTTTAACACTATTTGTGCCGTCAGCGGTAGCGGCAAATGGAGGCTCATATGAATGAGATTGGCGGTTTTTTTTGTAACGAGGAACTGAGTGAAAATAGAAATAACTTTTTAAAAAGTATGTGCCCCATTGATGGTGATTTGGCATATTTAATGTCCGGTCGTTGCGGCATATACTATGCATTAGAGGATCTTAAATTAAAAGATGATAAAAGAATAGCGTATTTACCAGCATATACTTGCGAAACCGTAATAGCCCCTTTTTTAAAATCCGGTTATGAGCTGATGTTTTATGATATAGATAAAAATATGAAACCTATTTTTAACAATGAATTGATTGCAAAAATCAGTGTAATTTTAATATGTGGATATTTTGGATTTTGTTATTACGATAGGAATTTTATTAAACAATGTTCAGAAAATGGTGTTTCAGTGATAGAAGATACCACTCATTCCATGTTTTCAAGAAATGGCATTGACTCTAGTTGTGACTATATAGTCGGAAGTCTTCGAAAATGGATAGGCATTGCATCAGGCGGATTTGCAATTAAAACACATGGAAAATTTATCTTTAGTCTATTAGATTCTGATAAAAATCATATTGCTGCCAGAAATTTAGCCATGAGCATGAAAAAAGAATATTTAGAGCATTCAGATTCCGACAATTTACAAGAAGCAACAACAATATTCTGGAATGCTGAAATGAATTTACGAAAAGTATTTAACATATATAAAAGTGATGAAGACTCCATACAAGTTGCAGAGCATTTTAATGTACAAGCTTTGGTTGAAAGAAGAAGGGCTAATTATCAATATCTCATTGATCATCTGAAAGAAAATTCAAATTTCACATTAGTATTTCCTGATCTTGATGATGATTCTGTTCCAAGCCACCTTACAATTTATTCAAATAAAAGATCAGATTTACAAAACTATTTAACAAGTAATAAAATCATTAGTACGATTTATTGGCCTATAAATGATTCAGTAAATTTAGAATCTTTCCCAAATGCTAATTACATATATAATAATGTTTTATCGATTTCTTGCGATCAAAGATATAATGAAAAGCACATGCAATATATTTGCGATACTTTAGAAAAATTCGAATATAATTTATAAATAAATTTCAAAAGAAAAAAGCCAATTTAAATGAAATGGCCTTTTTCTTTTTATTAGAGGGATGTGTATTAAAAAAGTAAAATATTGTTTGTTAAACCTCTATGTTTATAGCTTTACTTTCTCAAACTTTAAAATAAAATCTGCTATATAATCAACAGTACTTTCAAGCATTTCTTTACCCCATTCAGCTGTAGCTGTCTTAATATTATCGGTACCGTACCAACCAGACGTCGATAATTTTTCAACTGAGCGTGGCACAGAAATGGGTATTCCATTACATAATACTTCATTTGCTACTGCATAAACTAATTCATCCGATAAATTCTGTGCATGAAATTCTTTTGCATAATCCATATGTACATAGTCAGGATTTATGTAAAGCATAGCTGAAGTTTCCTGTGCCCCAGCATGCCCACCTTTCCAGTTTGGGTCTATTTGCCCTGCAAGAGTCCACCAGTCGATTATAGCACAAATAGCACCCTTTTTATTCATATTTAATGCAATTCTATTAAGAACAGGCGTATTTCCACCATGACCATTTAAAAATATAATTTTCCTTGCACCATAATTAAATAATTGATCTGTTATTTTTGTCATTATTACAAACAAACCATCATGCCCTATAGATATTGTTCCTGGAAAATTCATATGATGGTCAGCCATGCCAAAGGGCATAACAGGAATGCTTAAAATATCTACTTTGCTTTCCAGCAAATCTATAATTTTATCAGGTATTATGAAATCTGTTCCCAAGCCAAGATGTGAACCATGATTTTCCACACTTCCAAGAGGTAAAATGACAATATCTTTTTTTTCAAAATATTCTTGTATTTGAATCCATGAATGATGTTCTAACCTCATAGCATTTCTCCCTTTGAATCATTATATAGTTATGTTTGAAGCTTAAAAGTTATTTAAGACATCTACATTTAAATTTTTAATGATCTCACAAGCCAAAGCCACTCCGTTAGCATAATCTTCATATGAAGATATGCCGAAATGAGTGTGAGCATATCGAACTGGTATTCCTATAACAATTGTTGGTACGCCCTTATTTGATAAATGAATTGCTGCTCCATTTGTAGAACCAGATCTTCTTACAGATTCTTGAACCGGTATATTATTCTTCTTACATAAATCCAAAGCAAAACGTTGAAACCTCGGATTAGTTATCATTTTTGAATCAATATGCCTCAACATGGGTCCTTTTTTTATTGCAGTTTGTATTTCATACTCAGGAACAACAGTATCATCAGCTGGGCAGCCTTCAAATACTATTGCTATATCAGGTTTTACTATATTTGTGGTCAGTGTGGCGCCTCTAACCCCTACTTCCTCTTGCGAAGCAGTTGCACCCACTATATCAACATTCAATTCTACATTTTCAAGTTCCTTAAGCGTACTAATAATTGAAGCACAGCCTAACCTACAATCAAAACTTTTTCCTATCATTAAATCATGTTCATCAATATACTCAAAAGATACTGTCGGGCAAATAGGTTCCCCAATTCTAATTTTAAACTTATCGGTAGCCTCCTCTTTTGACGTAGCACCAACATCAACTGTGATATCACAAATATCCAATGGATTCCTTCGTTCTTTTTCTGTCATAAAATGAGGTGGTTTGCTTGAAGTAATACCTAATATATATTCACCTTCAGAATTTCTAACCCACACTTTGTGAGCAGGTATATTGCTGTTTATCCACCCACCTATAGGTATTATCTGCAATGTTCCATTTGGTCTAATTGCTTGTACCATAAATCCAACTTCGTCACTATGAGCGTCCAATTGAACTATCGGCCTGTTTCCTTTATTTCCTTTCCTATATACATACAAGTTTCTAAGAGTATCTTCTTTTATGATACCTAAATCACTTGAATATTTGCGCAATTCATTTACCACTAAATCTTCAAAGCCGGAAGTCCCATTTGCATTAGTTATATCAGCAATCATTTTTAAAGTATTTTTTTTATCCATGTTATTCACCAATTTTAAAGTTTTACTAATTTTAATTCTTCAATTAAATCTACTATATAGTTGGCAGTTGTTTGGAGCATTTCTTTACCCCATTCCACTGTTGCGGTATTAGGATGGTCAGGACCAATCCATCCATTATCAGTAACATTAGGTGTATTCCTTAGCACTTCAAACTCTACTCCTTTAAAACGAATAGTTCTAAACCCGGTGGCTACTAAATTGTCACTAATATTTTTCAATTCTAATGGCCCGCCTATTTCCTCTTCATCTACTAAAGATGGATCAACTCCCATCACACCGGCAGTTTCTTCTCCACCTCCGTGCCCACCTTTCCATTTTGGGTTCATGTCCCATGCCATGAGCCACCAATTAAGCATCACGACCATCGCACCTTTCTTTTCGAATGAAAGTCCAATCCTTTCAATAACTTTTATATTTCCTCCATGCCCATTTAATATTAAGATTTTTCTTGCACCATGCCTATATAAATTGTCTATAACTGAATATAAAAATTGATACAATACCTCATTATCAATATTAATTGTTCCAGGGTAATCCTCCAACGATTGGCAAGCACCATATGGGATAGTAGGCGCAATTAGTACATCGCTTTTTTCTTCGATAAGTTCTAATATTTTATCCGGTATTAATGTATCTGTACCTAAAGGTAAATGTCTACCATGGCATTCAATGCTTCCGATTGCTACAATAACCATATCATTTTCATCAAAATACTTTTTTGCTTTAGGCCATGTTAAATTTGATAATCTCAATCATTTTTCCTCCTTCTTTTTTTAAAAGCACAATCCTACTGCATAAAGTAGGATTGTACTTAAAATTATTTTGCTACCTTTACGTTTGTTAACTTGTGATATCCTATAGGATCCATAACAAACCCTTCAACTTTAGCACTAGCACCTGCAGTTATTGTTGAATAATATATTGGTGCATTATTATTGATCTCTTTAAGTAAAATTGATAAATCTTCATAAGCTTTTAATCTAACACTTTCATCTGTACTAGTTCTTGCTTTCTCAATCAATTTATCAACTTCAGGGTTATTCAAAAATGACCTGTTACCAGCAGCACCTTGTTGTGAAGAATGCTCTAAAGAATAGTATGTGTAATCAGCATCAGTCGTTGAAGTAACCCATCCAAAGTATCCCATGTCATGTTTTCCTGCAGAAGAATCGGCAATAAATTTACCAAATTCAAGAACCTCAACCTTTGCTTCGATGCCAACTTCCTGTAACATTGCTTGAATAGCCTGGCATACTTCTATACGTATCTGATTATCATTTACCCAGATACTTGTTTCGAAGCCATTAGCATATCCAGCTTCAGCTAACAATTGTTTTGCTTTTTCAGGATTGTATTCATATTTACCAGGGCTAAAATAACCGAATACTGCGGGAGCAATTATGGCATCTGCTGCTTCACCTGAACCTGAAGCAATTGTATCAATTATTAAATCCCTATCAATAGCTATACTTATAGCCTCTCTAACTTTCTCATTGTCAAATGGCTTCTTATTCGTATTCATAGAAATATAGAAACATGTTAATGATGGAGCTTCAAATAATGTTAAATCAGGGTTGCTTCTAACTTTAGCCAAGTCATTAGGTATTATATCATACGCCAAATCAATTTCACCAGTTTCCAATGCTATTGTTCTTTGTGCAGCTTCAGGTATAACTTTCATAACTAATTTATTAGTTGCCGGTGCTCCAGCATAGTAATCATTAAAAGCTTCAAGTGTTGCAGAATCACCTTGTTTCCATTCTACAAATTTGTATGGGCCTGAACCAATTGGGTTTTTAATAAAGGCATCAACATCTTTTTCTACTATTGCTTTAGGAATTATAGCTGAAAATGGTACCGACAGATTTCTTAATGCAGGGGCATATGGCGCATCTAATTTTACCTCAACAGTATAACTATCAATAACTGTAACAGTATCAATAAAGTCTACAATATAAGAAACTGCAGCAGAAGCAATTGCCCTGTCTAGAGAAAATTTTACATCATCAGCTGTAAGTTCTGAACCATCATGGAACTTTATACCCTTTCTTATATGAAAAACATAAGTTGTATCATTAGGTTGATCCCAACTTTCAGCAATTTGAGGTTCCAATTCACCTGTTTTCGCATTTACCACTGTTAGTGTGTCAAATATTTGATCTGTTACTTGTACTGCTGTTGTTTCCTTACCTTGGTGCGGGTCTAAAGATGTAATGTCAGCTCCTTGTGCCCAAACTAATGTATCTTTGTACTGCTTTTCTGTGTTTTGCTGTCCATTGTCGCTTTGTTGTTTGTCATTGTTTGCCGGAGTATTATCCGCATTCTGAGAGCAAGCCACCGTCATAGCCAACATAGCAACAATCATTGCAAATAATGCGAGTTTTTTTAATTGTCTTTTCATATATTTCTCCTTGTCCTAATTTTTATAAAAACTGTTTTACAGTCTCTACCAAGTTTAAGCTAATACACAATTTACAAAATGTCCCGGTTCCACTTCTTTAGTTGCAATATCTCCACCGATACAAGATTCAGTAGCATAAAGACATCTTTTTGCAAAACGGCATCCAGGCTTTGGATTAATAGGTGATGTTATTTCTCCCTTAAGCAATATTCTTTCCATCTTATAATCAGGATCCGGCACCGGTATTGCAGAAAGTAAAGCCTTTGTATATGGATGAACTGGATTTTCAAATAATTTTTTTGAAGGGGCCTTCTCAACCATTTGACCTAAATACATAACCGCTATGTCGTTCGCAAAATGCTTTACAACTGAAAGATCGTGTGTTATAAACATATAAGTCAAATTTAACTCGTCCTGTAAATCCTGCATTAAGTTCAATATTTGAGCTTGAATTGATACGTCTAAAGCTGAAACAGGTTCATCGCATACTATAAATTCAGGGTTAACAGCTAATGCTCTGGCAACACCAATTCTTTGACGTCTACCTCCATCAAGTTCATGAGGATACGTATTTATCAACCTTTTGGCAAGACCAACTAACTCCATTACTTTATCAACTTGTGCATTTAATCCTTCTTTATCTGACTTTAGGAAAATCCCTTGTACAATTAAAGGTTCAATTATTGCTTCACTAACGGTCATCCTTGGATTAAGAGAAGCAAATGGGTCTTGAAAAATTATTTGCATCTTTTTTCTCATATTTTTCATCTGAGCTTTATTATATTGTATGATATCTTCACCTTTATATAATACCTTCCCAGATGTTGGTTCATGAAGCCTTAATATTGCACGGCCCATTGTAGACTTTCCACATCCTGATTCTCCAACTACCCCTAAGGTTTCGCCTTTTTTAATAGAAAAATTCATATCATCTACAGCATGTAAAAGTCCGCTTGGTGTATCAAAATATTTTTTTAAATGTTCGACTTTTAATAATTCATTATTTTCAATCATATTATTATCCTCTTTTCTACTGGTAAAGAATGCATCTAACCTGATGAGTTTCACCCAGCTGAACCATATCCGGTAGTTTTTCTGCGCAAATAGGTTTTGAATATTTGCATCTATCATAAAATTTACACCCTTTAGGCAGTTTTGTCGGGTCCGGCATTATTCCAACTATGGCTTGCAACCTGTTCACATTTACAGTTAAACTTGGAATAGAGCCAAATAATCCTTCAGTGTAAGGATGTTTTGTTTCTTTATAAATCTCTTTTAATGAGCCATACTCCACTATTTCTCCTGCATATATAATTGCTACATAGTCGCAGTTTTGAGCAACCACCCCCAAATCGTGCGTAATTAGCAACATGGATGTATTGTTTTCTGATTTTAATTTGTAAATCATGTCAAGCACTTGTGCCTGAATTGTAACGTCTAAAGCTGTAGTTGGTTCATCAGCTATAAGAATTTTAGGATTGCAAGCCAATGCAATAGCTATAACAACCCTTTGCTTCATGCCTCCTGAAAATTGATGCGGATATTCATCATATCGTTCTTTTGGAATACCTACCCTCTCCAACATATCCTCGGCCAATTTTCTCGCATTTGCCTTTGTTATTTTATTATGGTTAATTATAACTTCCATAATTTGTTCTCCAACCGTTAAGACAGGGTTTAAAGAGGTCATGGGATCCTGAAAAATCATTGAAATATGTTGCCCACGTATTTTTTGCATTTCCACATTTGCTAATTTTGTTAAATCTTTACCCTCATATAAAACTTGGCCTTCTACTATCTTACCTGGAGGATTTGGTACAAGTCCCATTATACCTCGTGCCAAGGTAGTTTTTCCTGCACCGGTTTCACCGACTAAACCAAGAGTTTCTCCAACGCCCAATTTAAGGTTAACGCCATTTAATGCTTGTACAATACCATCATCTGTTTCGTAATATATAGTTAAGTCCTTAATATCTAATAAATTACCCATATCATCGTACCTTTCCAATTTATTAATTTTTTAGTCTTGGATCTAGTGCATCCCTAAGCCCATCACCAACAAGATTTAGTGCAAGTATAGTAAACATGATGCCTAACCCGGGAATTGCCGTAACATGCCAAGCATCTCTTATATAAGTTCTTGCATTTGATAACATTGCGCCCCACTCTGGTGTTGGAGGCTGAATTCCCAACCCTAAAAATGATAGCCCTGCTATTGATAGAATTGCGCTAGCAATTCCAAGAGTAAACTGTACAATTAACGGAGACAGTGAATTTGGAATAATATATTTAAAAATAATTCTAAAATCACTACACCCAATTGCTCTTGCTGCCTCAATAAATTCTTGGTCTTTAACAGTAAGAACTGATGCACGTACTGTACGTGCAAATCTTGGAATCAATGATACTGCGATTGCTATTAAAACATTAATTAAGCTTGTTCCAAGCGAAGCAACTATAGCTATTGCTAAAAGCATGGAAGGAATAGCTAAAAGAATATCCATTAACCTCATTATTACATTATCTGTCACTTTTCCATAAAAACCTGAGACAGCTCCCAAAACTCCTCCGACAATACAAGATAACACAATTGCTATTGTCCCCATAAATAACGAATAACGTGTACCCCAAAGCATTCTCATCAATACATCTCGACCAAATTCATCCAATCCGAAAATATGCCCAGGGCTGGGTCCCTCTAGTCTTCTGCGTAAATCTTGTTTAATTATATGTTGGTTATAAAAAGATTGATCTGTTGCTATATCTATAAATATGGTGGCAAACGCTATTATGACAAGTATAATCATAAAGTATAAACCAATCATAGCCATTTTGTTTTTTTTGAATCTTCTCCAGGTATCCTCCCATAAAGAACGTTGCTCACTTACTTTATTTGCATTTTTAACTTTTTCCATGTGATTACCTACTTTCTCTTATATTGCGACTTTATACGCGGATCAACAAATGCATAGACTATATCTACAATTAAATTTACAACTGTAAACATTATTGCAAGGAAAATAACCGAACCTAATACCAACGGAATATCCTTAGATTTTATTGAGTCTATCATCAGACGTCCAACACCAGGCCAGGAAAAAACAGTTTCTGTAAGCATTGAACCTCCTAAAAGCGTTCCAAACTGTAACCCTACTGCAGTTATAATAGGTATCATAGCATTTTTTAGCATATGGTGATTTGTTATAATCTTTTCAGATAACCCTTTTGCTCTTGCAGTACTAATATAATCTTGACGAGTTACGTCCAACATAGATGACCTAGTCATTCTTGCAATTACAGCTGCAGACATAGCTCCCAAACTAAATGAAGGTAATATTAAACTTTTAATAAGCGGTATAAACCCTACGCCCATACCTTGTGAAGGTAAAATTTTTAAATTTAATGCGAAAAATATTACTAACATTAATCCTAACCAAAAGACCGGCATAGAAACACCTATTAAAGCAATAATCATTGAAATGTTATCCATCATTGAGTATTGCTTTAGCGCAGAAGTTATCCCTGTTGGTATCCCAATTAATAATGCTACAAGTGTACTTATTACAGCTAAAATAAAAGTATTAGGGAATCTTTGCATAACTTGATCCCAAACATCTAAATTGTTTCTGTAAGATGTACCTAAGTCCCCTTGTACTAAATTAACCATATAATTGCCATATCGAACAAATATCGGGTCGTTTAATCCCAACTCCTCACGTTTCATTTCCAATGCTTCCGCAGTTGCTTGGTCACCTAAAATTATTGCTGCCGGATCTCCCGGTGAAAGATTCAAAATAAAAAATACAATGAATGTTACGCCAATAATTACAGGTATCAACATCAATACGCGTCTAAATATATACTTATACATGTCTCACACTCCGTTAAAAATACTTTCTATTTTTTTATTTTGTATTCTAATTATTTACTTATATCTAATCCTTTTATTAAGAACCTTAGTATTATCATGTTTGTACTATCATTGCTGCCTCCTTCCCATAAAATAAAAGGATGTGCATAATATATAACAACATGCGATGATTCACCTTTCTATATATCACTCATATTAGGCTTTTCTTCTATGAATTCGCATGGTATCCCAAGTTTTATAAAACAATTTGAAATGGATATTAAAGCAAATTTCTCTGTTGAATAGTGCGTGCCTCCAATAATATTAATTTCGTTACGCTCAGCAAGCTCGTGTATTTTGGGAACCCAAAAGACTTCCTTGTTCGTCACGCCTGTTACAAATGTGTTAATGCCTTGTTTTTTAAGAAATTCATATATGTCTTGTTTTGCGCAGCCAGCCATAACCGCAATACGCTTATTTTTAATTCCCGTGTCGCCGTAAGCATATAATTTCACATCATGTCCCAAGATTTTTTCCATGCTTGTGCACAAGTCAGCCACATTCCCATAACCTCCATAGCAAAGTTCCCCCATATATACACCGTTTTGAAGATAAAATGTATCATATGGTTTTAAACCCAATGTTATGGCTAGGGTATAGCTTGGAGAAAATATGCTGTGCCTATCTAAAGGGATATGGTAAGAAAAAAGATTAATACGATTTTCCTTCATTCGATGTATTAAATGGTCTGGTATATCCGGATACGCCAAGTTCTCATTTGCTTTAGGCGGAACAGGATGATGTGTAAAAATCAGAATATCCTTTTCATTCCTTGACAAAACTTCATTTATTACTTTCTCAGAAGCAAATGTTGAGGTATAAATTTTTTTTACTAAATCAGTATTGTGATGCTGTATGCCAACCCTTGGAAAAATATCCGTGCATTCCTGCGGTCGAAAAATTCGTTCTAATGATTTATATAAATCCCCTGCATTTTTTTCTGAAAAGTTCATTTGATTTATCCCCGTAATTTTATATTTTTACAAAAGAGAATATTCCCCAAACTTTATTTTATAGATGAATAAACATTAGCTAATAATCTTTATCACTTTCTGTTTCCTCTGAAAATTGTGTGTTTTCATTAATAAATTGACTTACCAACAGCTCTTCCTTAACAATCTTGTCCAATTGCTCACCAAGCTGTATTGCAATAAACGATGTAAGAAGTTCTATAAATTTCATTGGCATAGCTAATGAATTGTAAAAAAATGGCGTTTCAGTCTTACATAGAAAATTGTATCCATCTTCGGTGATAACGGGTGAATTTATACTATCAGTAATAGTTATAATTCTTGCACCTTTCATCTTAGCATATTTTATTACTTCCACGGTTGGTAAATGATAAGGGGGAAATGAAAACAAAATAATGAAATCATTGCTATCAATCCTTGCAAGGGCAGTCCTAACAGCATCATTATCCTCTAATTTTATAGATGATGCCTTTAATCTCAAATAGATTAACCTATAGGACAAATAATCAGCCAAGGTTTTTGAAGCATTATGGCCAAAAATAGTTATATCATTCGCATTCAATAATTCATTTGCACATTCAAAAAACTTGTCAACCTCTACGCCTTTTATCATATCTTCAACATTTTTTCGTTCAAGAAAACAAATCATTTTGAATAAGCTTTTCATTTTTTGTTTTGAATCTGACGAATGCCGCGCCATATATTCTATATCTTTAAAACTGAAATTGCTTTTTTCATTATCACGTAAAGCTTCTTTTAATCCTATAAAATTTTTAAACCCCAAATTTTCACATAATCGCAATATTGAAACTTCCGATGCATTAGCACGCCTTGATAGTTCCTTTAAAGATAAAAAAGCAACATCTTCATAATTGCTTATGATATATTCATATATTTCCTGTTGTTTTTTTGTAAGTTTATTATATTTTTTATTAAAAAAACTTATATTAGTCATACATACCTCTTTATAACGTTTGCTTTATTGTACTATGACATATTGGTGTTGTCAATTAAAAAAACGTTGTCAAATCAATATTGTTTAAAGTGTTTACTTTACTTGTTGCTGTATTGTTAACATTTCCATTTAAACAAGTTGTAAATAAAAACAAAAATTTTATTAATAACATTTCAATTTCTGCATTTTTTATTTATTTTTTTTAAAAACCCTGAATCGACAATAAATATTTGCCGTTTCAAGGTTCTGCTTTTTAATAATTTGTAATAATCAAAAAACTAAAAAGACACCAACCTGTTGCAGTCAGTGCCTTTCTTCAATTGGTTAATTACATATTGCTTACTTCTTCGTGCTCATGTGCTTCTTTATATTTTAAGCGAGTAGCTTTACCTCCCCGAATCTTAAGGGGTAGAACGGTATTAATACTATGTGTAAATTTCAGCGTTTTCATGGAGTTCTCTACATTTTTATTAATACCGTTTTATATTGTTTATTATGAAGATTTGCCCAGGATTTGCCCGAAAAATTTTTAAATTTATACTAATATTATGTTTTTTATTCACTTCTTATTAGATTATTATGTTTTTTAAAATGTAGCTTATTTATAATAATGGTTTAAATCATCATAATACGGTTTTAAAAGTGCATTAAGTGAATTTAGGTTTTCATAAAGTTCTTTTATTTTATTTTTATCTAACTCTAAACGACTTCCGTTTAAATTTATTGATTTTGTTATCAATTCTGAAGAAGAAAGAAGTTCCCTATTTACTGTGTCAACTACTTCTGCCCCTTCATAAGGTGATATATCCTTCTCAATCAAGCCCTTCTTATAACAGTCTCTCATGCTTTTATAAAGCGAAGTCAAAGTGCTAGACATTACTCCCATTCTAAATTGTATTTCACTATAGTTTTCGATAGTAGGCATCTCAACAAAAGTATCTAATGAAATCATAAGTCTTTGATAATTTTCTTCAAATCTATTAACATCATAGCTGTATTTCTCATATGTGTTTTTGTTTATACTTTCTATAACGCTCCACCCGACCAAAAGTATACCTATTGTTAATAATATTATAATTAAATTTTTATTATTTATTTTCATAAAAATTCCTACTTATCTTTTTAATATATCTCTTTCAATTCAAGACACACTTATTGCATTTTGCAATAAGTGTGTCTGTATCAATTATAGTTAACATCCATATAAAACATGTGGATACTTGCATATACTTGATGTTCTAAATAACGCCTATATGTAAGTTGTTAAACCATTGAGACATTCTTTACATAGACAGATGTAGAATAATCACCTCCTAAAACCGTAAGTCTCATGCCCAAGTTGTTCATTTAACACCGCTCCATAAACTTTTTATGTTATCAATCCAATGCTCAGTTTCAGTTGGTAATATTATATATGTTTTATTATTTATTGTAATATATTCATTTACTTGATCGGTATTAATACTTATCACTAAAACTTTATTAATACCTATCAAAGTGATTCTATAAGTCTTATTTGGTTGAATTGAATAAAACTCAGGAACAATAATACATCTGCGTACTCTTAAATTCTCTAAATATTTATAGAAATCTATAATTTGTTCCGTTTCTTTTATTGAATATTCATTACTCGTGAAAGCGTTAACAAGATTTATAATCTCAATACTTTTTATCTCATGAAAATTTATTTTCCTATTTAACACTTTTTCAATTTTAAAAGGTATAAATGTATAGACAATAAAAATTAAAAAAATAATTATTATTATATATTTCGATCTATTACTAACTTTCATTGTTTAAGCTCACTCTTAAATGTTTTTATTGTTGCTTCAATGATGGTGATGGTAACGTATAAACGGACATATTTCTACGATTGATGTAATTATTATATGCTTCATTTTTTGTTACAGTCTGATTAAAAAAGTTTGTAGTACCAAATGTTTGACGTGGCATCGTAGTTCATTCTAATCACCTTTTCCTTTTCATATTTTTTATCTCTTTACCATATAAACAATTTAAATATGAATTTGGGGACAAGATTTTTGAAATATTCTTAAAATTTTTAGAAATTTATTTTAT
>NZ_JBCFAS010000006.1:0-154446 GCF_038562225.1 Sedimentibacter sp. | reverse complement strand
GCATAATAGACTACTGGTTTGTGAGCCATTTGTAACATTTCTAATGCTACAGCAACTTCAAAAATACAACATGTTTCATATAATAGAACTGCTGTTTTTCTCATATTCCCTTATACCCCCATAAATTTATATTTTTCTTGGTAATCCATATGACGCATAATTTTACTATTGCGACGTTAAATCCAAACATTACGACATTACAACTGAAAAAATTATGCTAACTCATCTATATAAATTGGAATTTGATGGTTCATAAAATTATTATATAATGATACTCTTATACCATGTTGGAACAATATTCTTCATGTTGTCATACCAGTTTAGCACATCTTTTGCTTGATTTATCATTGTGTCAATTTCCTTTTGACCAAAGGAAAGTGCCCATGGAATAGATGAAAGAGTGTTACTTGAAATATAAAGGATTAAAATTCTCCAAAAATCCAACGGCACCTTATTATCAAAATAGCCATTTACCATTCCCGAAGCGAACAACGGTGCTTTTTGGACACTCCAAACGATACGATTGAACTCCTCCCATGGATCGCCATAATCACAACGGTCAAAGTCGATAATTTGCAACTTGCCATCATTATCAATCATCATGTTTCCGATATGATAGTCTCCGTGCTGATAGCATTGTGGGCGATTTTTCAGTAACTGGCGATTTGAATTTATATAATCTATAAAGGTTTGTGCGTTTTCGTATTTTATCTGGCAGTCACTGTAAATTCGAATATTTCGGTCGATTTTACAATTAAAGCGTATCTCCCAATCCTCCTGTGTTGATGAAATAGGAAGAGAATGAATTTTTTTCAAAATCCGACCTGCCTCAAGTCCATAAGTATACTGCTCTGTATCAGACAAAAGTGGAAGCTTTTCTTCAGCATCTTTTCCATCAATCCAGCGTTGCAGAGAATACACCCCCTCATCACAAGTTCCAAATTCAATAGGTTGACACATTGGCACACCAAGAGCTGCAACTCGTTGCATCATTTCAAATTCAACCTTTTTGCGGTTGTAATGATCTGAAGGAGAAATACGTAGTAGATACTTTCTCCTGTCCACTCTTATAACACAATATTTCTTATCACCCGACCAACCTTTTGTAATTGGTGTCAATGACATGAAATTGAATTTTAACATTTATATTCACCTCCTACATACAAAGAATCTATGCTACAAATCCCTATTTATTGATATTACATATTAACAATTGGTTTAAATCTGTTACTGATTCGTACTATGTGAACAATATGAGCTAATTATTTCCTAACATCTGTCTTCGCCTATTTTTTACTATAAACTTACTTCCTTTACATAAACTCTTATGCAACTTCTTTTAATATTACATTTTCAATGTTCATATATCTTTCCTTAATTCTATTTCCGCCTCTTATCTCATAAAAGTTACATGCAGGTTTATTGTCCTCTAAAACCCATATGAGCATTGGCTGTAACTTTTGGCTTGATAGTCTTTCTTGAACATAATTCAAAAGCATACTTCCTATACCCTTATTTTGATATTCCTTAATTATATATATATCATACAATTCACCATGATAAATTTCGTCATTACTTCTTTCTCTTCCACATGTGGAAAATCCAACTATTCCATTTTTACTTTCTTCAGCAACAAAAATAGAAATTCCATCTCTTGTAGAATTACTAATAATATTTTTCATTGCTTGTTCTCTTTGTTCATAAGACAAGTTATTAAGATATTCATATGATAAAATGCCTTTATATGTAGTTCTCCAAGCATCCACACTTACTTTTGCAATACTAAATGCATCAGATATTTTTGCTTCTCTAATTATCATTAAATTATCCTCTTGCAATTTAAGATTACGGTCTAATAATCCTTATCCAACCCTTGTGCCATTAGGTACCGTTTTTTCTGGTTGAGCCAATACAGGAACAATACCATCTGCATATCCAATGTCAAATAACATCCCTTCAGAAAGTTCTCCAGCCATTTTCTTAGGGTCCAGGTTGACAACAAATAAAGCCTGCTGTCCTTCAATTTCCTTTAGATTTTCTCTTTCACCTTTCATTCCAACTAATATGGTCCTCGTAAAATCACCAAAATCGACTGAAAGTTTAACTAATTTATTTGAACTTTTAATGTCCTCAACTGATATTATTGTTCCTACTCTAATATCAATCTTATCAAGTTCATCTAATGTAATATTTGGCTTTACTGAAGCATTCATTGCATTTTCCTCCTACGAAAATTATTAGAATTATATTACACACTATTCAACCTCCTGCTGTAATACTTGAAAATTACGACTTAAGTATATCACAAGTTGCTCTTATAAAATTAAGAGATTCATCCCAATCATTAAAAGGGTCGGTCAGTATAAAACTTTCCAACTTCAATTCATGAAGTATCAATATTTCTCTTTTCTGCCTTTCTTCAAGGCAAGCAATATACCCATTAAAATTTTCTAATTCATGTCGAGTACCGTAAGCTCCTTTTGTATGGTATTCAATTACATCGTCAAGCCATTTCTTATCTCTTCCTCTTGACACCTGTAAGATTCTCTTATTTATATCAGTACATTTAAGATAAAAAATTACAGGATTCATTTCTTCAATAATTTCACAAATGCTCTTCACATAAGACTTGCTAACTTTATATGAAAAGTCGAAGCGAATCATTGTTTCACACATAGGATTTTGTAATAGACAACAATTAAAAATATATGTCATGTTCTTATCACTATCCCTGACAAATTGCTTCCATTTATTCAGCATAACATTTTTCTCAGTATCCCATGGTAAGGAGTCATAAATCTTATATTTAAGTAGTTTTTCTAAAATACTCCCTTCCATTTTAGATAATGGAACAATATATCCAATGTTTTCATAAGTAGATTCTTTTAAAATTATATCTTGTTCTTCTTCTGAAAAACTATTAAGTTCTTTTTTTGACAGATATCCATGGAATTCATAATCTGCTGGATGATTTTTAGTTCCCTCATCTACAAAACATATATTTTCGTCACTTTCTTTCAAGTAATCAGCAATATATTTTGATGTATTGCTTTTCCCTGAACAGGGAAGTCCTTCAACGATAATTAGTCTATGTTTCATTTTATACCTCACATAAATGAAAAAATCCTAAATTTGTAATTTTCTACTGATTCGTACAATTTGAAGAATGCTAAATAACACAACTGCACATTATGCTCATAGTTTTCACGATAAATTGGAACTTGTGAACTTCGTGTTATGCTCATTACGCGAAGCTATTTAAGACTGTCTGCTGTGAAAAATAAGCTCTTTTCCGTTCTCTTTTGCATATAAAATTTCATCAGCAACCGATGTGCCAATATAACCATCAATATCAACAATATAAACGGCATCGCAAATATCTATTTTCTTATAATGTGCTGCAACAAGACGCTTTTGTGCCTCGTCAGTTATAGGCTCATTCTGCTCATTATAGATGCATTGAAGTACATTAAACCCTTTTTCAACCTCCAGTCTCCAAGCAATCTGTTTCATTTTCTCTGCAAATTTCATACTACCACAAATTGTTATAGTTTTCATTTTGTTCACCTCATCAAGTATAAATAATCTTCCTTACAACTTCCTATTTATCGTTTTCTAAATAAATAATTCATATGTCGAATTTAATAGTATTACATCACAATATTTGAATATTTCGAATTTAAAAACTAATATAGCCTGTCATTAACAAATAGAAATTTACAAATGTATCCAGTATCTTTCGAGATATACATTATCCGGCTCACAATAAATTGTACTTTCATATTCGCCATTGTTAGCCAGGATGGTACGTTTGCTACCTTCGTTTCCTTGAATGCACGTTATTAGAACATCCTTAAGCCCATATGCTTTACAAACTTCAAGACATTCAGCCAGCATATGCTTAGCGTAGCCTTTTCTTCTTTCATTAGGGCGTACCGAATATCCGATATGACCACCATATTTTTCAAGAAATTCGTTGAAATAATGTCTAAATTGAATCATACCAACTATTTTATTGCCTGCTTCACGAACATAAATGAATTGTTCACATGGAACCCAATTTTCAGGTGCACTTTCTTCATTTTCACATTTTTTATTAAATTCCAGCCATTCCTCAATATTTTCCATACGCCTCAATGGACCTGTCCCATCCATAGAGCTGTCAGCCTCTAGCATTTCTTTACGAAAGGCTTCAATATCACCTTCATAATTAAAATTCGGCTTAATTAAAACGAATTTACCCATAATACCCCCGATTTCTTGAATTCAGATTTTAGACTATTTTTTTATTAGTTAAAGTCAAAAGAAGAATATTTTCAATGATAGAAAATGGTGAATTTTTACCATATTATCAAAGTTTGATACAATTGTTTTTTGATATTCGAAAACAATACACATGACATTGGAGATAAATATATAGAAGCTGTAAATAGAGTTTTTTGTAGATCAAAGTATAAGAATACTCCATTTAAACTATATTTTTGACTTCCCTAAGAAATTATTGGTTAAAATACACTTCATTTGATCGTAAACATAAATTCCTACTAACATGACGGATTATTTGAATGCTATGCATCAATTATATCATTATAAAATATTGATTCGTTCTCCACAATGTCTACAATGAAACACATGTTTTTTTGCATAATTCAATCTATCAAGATTTTCAAATCCTCCGCAATTTGGACATCTTAATCTATGTCTATCTAATATAATATAGGAAAACATAAATATACCAGCAAAAATAAACAAAGGCCATTTAATAAACCCACACACTATTGAAATTCCATGTAAAACAATTAAATAGGTACCAAGATTTATATCTTTACTTGATATATATTTCATACTCCCACTCCTCAAATTAAATAAACTATACTTGGTTCACATAATTAAACCTTTGCTTGTAATTCGAATATTGAATCATTCATTTGTCATATTAATCCAGTATCTCCTGAAAATCTTACTACTATCACTATCCCTTATTTCCGAATCAAAAATTCCGCCATTTTTTTCAATTATTCTTGCTGAAGCTTGATTATCAGATTTACAAGTTATTAACACAGTATTAATTCCCATCGATTTTACTTTTTCTAAACCTATCTTTAAAATATGTGCACCATATCCATTTCTACGATTGGAAGGTGCTATATCATAACCAATATGTCCTCCAATATTTCTTAAAAACTCTGAATTCAATTCCTTTCTTACCCTAATGACACCTAAAATATGATTTGTGTTATCTATCAACCAAAAGGTTGAACATGGCACCCAACCTTCTTTTAATCCTATTCCTCTTGAATTATCTATGAGATTTTCTACATATTTATTAAAATCATCAAGTGCTGATTTATACATTTCATAATACTCTATTTCACCATACTTTTCATAATCTTGTACCATTTGTGCAAATTCGTCCTTGAATTTCTTTGAAGGTTCAATTAATAATAATTCTTTCACCGTTAATCCTCCTAGCTAATTGTTTCTTGTATATTTCTATGACGGAATATATTAATATTGCGAAGTTATAATTGTATTACATATAAGCTATCTAAGATAATGCTCATAATCTTTCATTATCAGCTTTTAACAGCTATTATTTGAAAATAAAGATACTGATACATTTCATCAATAACTTCCCTCATTTCATTTATATATAACTCATCAGTAAGAAGCTTAGGGTGAAAGGGTTGTTCTCTCCAAAGACGAATTCCGATATCATCAAATTCGTAATTTGTGCTAAGCAGTTCATCTTCCATATCATAGTTGCAAACGCTATAATTTTTTAGTTTTGATACTAATGCTTCAGCAGTAATTTGAAATACATCAATTCCATAGATTTCTATCTTTATTTTTTCTCTTAGCTCATAGTCGACTACGATTTCAACAGCTTTATTGTTTTCATATTTTACCATAAAAAATGATGAACCGTCTTGATATCTCGTATAGCAATCAATGTCAGTAGATTTTGATATGTCAAAATTCTGTTTATTTGACCATATAATATGAAGTTGTTCAAGAGTAAAAAGTATTTCTTCAGATGACATTCCCAATTTTAATGGTCCAATTCCCTCATGGGGAATTACCTCAATGTATTCCACGATTTCACCTCCATCAAATATAACTACTCTTTGCTTTGCATTTTTTTACTGATGTTACTTGATACTATACCATTTCATATCTGTATCTCTATGTATAGTTGATCCTAAAGGATATCCATATCTATATAGTTCTCTATTATCTTTAGATAATGCTACTGGGTTGATATCATGTGAAAACAATGCTTCATCCCAAACAAATGTTACCAATTTTCCATTTCCTATATTCTTTTTATTTCTTTGAGTCTCTTTACCTGCTTCTATATAAGCAACAGTTTCATCCTTATTTTCTACTACTAAAATTGTTGCTTTTTCTTTTTCACTATTGGTATAACTCATCCAACCAATAGTTCTAATATTATCATTTTTGTCATTAACATCTTTGGTATGTGAACTTATTGGTGCTCTCCAGAGAAATCCTCTTTTTGTAGCCATAACTGTTAAATAGTAGTCTGAAACTTTGTAAATATAAGCATATCCCCAACCAACATCAACTTCACTAATTACTTGAGAGTCTCTTTCTAAAAAATAATGTGCATTGGCTGCTTGCCTTGGTGTAAATCTATAGCCACTAATATATAAATATAGCACTAATACCAAAAATACTATGGATATAAAATGAGCCTTTGCCTTCATTATTAATCTCCTTTCGACGGTACAATCAAATAAGCAAAATTTATACAATATGTTGGTCTCCACTTTTCATAGTTCCCAACATCTTCATTAAATGTAAAACGTTCGTCCACTTTATCCCTATTAATTATTATAATTTTTTTATTTGTCCTATTTACCGATGTGACGCAAAAGTTTAAAGATACGCATGATTAAATATAAGCATGCTACATCAAATCAATATACAAATTCGAAATTGCCATATTACAGGGTGCTATCATTTTGTTTAGTACAACCATACTTTTTTCGAATATCAAAGAACAATTGTATCAAGCTCTGATAATATGGTATAAATTCACCACTTTCTATCATAGAAAATATTTCTTCTTTTGAAGCCCACTTAACATTCTGAACTTCCTCATACTGCAATGATAATTCATTGATATCTACCTCTTGCTCAATTAGATAAACATCATCAAATCCATTGTTAAAGTTTATGGTAATGTGAGGTCTAATATTTTTAAAATCTATTGTTAACCCAATTTCCTCATATAATTCTCTTTCAGCAGCAGATTGACTTGTATCACCTTTTATAGCACTTCCACCGACTGTTATATCCCACATGTTAGACCAACCTTTTTTAAAAGGTTGTCTTTGTTGAATTAGCATCTCACCATTAGAATTAAAAACACATACATGAACAACTAAATGATAATTATTTTTTTCAAAGGGTTCCCCACGAACCATAGTTTTATTTGTTTTATTTCTATTAATTTCATATACATCCCAAAGTTCCATTTTCACACCTCAAAACATCTGTCATTACTAATCAATTCGATAAATTGGCATTTATCTATTTCAAAATCAACACTAACGCTCCATTAATAATCGACTTATAGTTTTAATATTTCTGTCTATAGGCTGCGTTCCATCTACCCGAATGATCGGAATATTAATAGACTCTATCCATACTGTTACATCATCTTCTGAACGTTGCTCAACCATATCAAAAAACTTTTTCTCCTTCTCATATAAATCGCCACCTTGCAAAATCCTGTCTCCAAATTTTTTATATGACCTATCTCTTACTCGTTTCATTCTGATTTCTTTTGGTACACTAATCAATACCGCACAAGTAAACATGGAACTAACTTCTTCACCATAATTTCCTTTAACCGAAGCAAGTATAAAATTATCACATAGCTTTAGATCTTCTAACAATAAAGACGACACCTCTTCTCTTGTTCGTGCCATCTCATAGTTATAATCCATGCTATTTAAAGGGAAATAATAGTCTTCTATGTCCATAAACTTCCATTCTAATTTTTTAGATAGTTCTTTGCCTAATGTACTTTTTCCTGCACCATTTCCACCACATACAATTATTCTGTTTCCCATTCTATTTTCCTCATCAAATTCCTATTTATTGATATCAAATATAAACAATTGGTCTACAATATGTTACTGATTCGTAACATTTAAAAAATACGACGTAATTATTACAAAGACAAAACTAATTATTTAATCATAATCAATTTGAAAGGCACGATGCTTTTTTTATAGCTCATATTATTCGAGAGCAATGAAATCAAAATCCTGAATAGTATTGCACCATTGACTCTATATTGGATTTTTGGTATCTAGCTTAAGGATTATATGGCGGTGACTGATTCTATATAATAGTCTATCAACTCATATATCCAATCTTTTAGATTACTGAACTTGAATCCTAAGTTCTCTGCCCTATTTGTATTAATACTGTATTCAGGTTCAAAATTGTATGGTGCTTTTTCACCACCTTTCGATAAGACAGCCTCTTTTCCTGTTCTTTCTGTAACATACTTCAATATTTCTCTTATAGAAATGGTTTCATGCGAACTTCCATTAATAGGACCTGAAAAATCCTTATCAGCGAGAAATGCCATAAATAAACCCGCCTCGTCTGATCGGATAAATCCCATCTGACAATCAATATTATCTATATACATTGGTATTCCTTTTATAACATGTTCTACATAAAAATATAACCTTTTCGTATAATCGTCTTGTCCAATAACAAAGGGATATCTCACTGCAATTGCATTTATATCATTATATTTCTGCCACAGTGCATACTCAGCCTGTCTTTTTGCTTCATCATATGGGAAATCCATTCTTGAACACCAAATTAGTTTTTTATCTATTGGGTCAAAGTCTTCTTCCTTTGTGTCCCAATGTTTTTCATAAACTGATGTACTGGACATCAATATATATTTATTGCATTTTATAACATCTAATAAATATTTTACATCATTTGAGCAATAGGCAAGTTTATCATATACTATATCAAAAAACTTGCCAGATAATGATTCCTTCACACTGGCAGCATCATTTCTGTTAAAGATAATTCTCGAAACCTTATCTCCATAATTATCTTTTGCAATGCCTCTCGTTGCAATGGTTACATCATGTCCCTGTTCCAACAACTCTTTAATAAGATAAATTCCGAAGTATCTTGTTCCACCTATAACCAAAATGTTCATAAAAATCCTCTCAATAGTTTTATATGGTTTAGTTCTCTATTTTACTGCAGCTATGTAGTTAGGTGTTTTTAGCTCTCTTAATTTCACAGCTTTGATTTAAATCAAACCATTTTTTATGATATCAAATATCAGACCAATTTCATTATTTATAATTTAAAATATCAGAATCCACATTCTTCATTAACTATGAACACTTTAATTCTGTTGTTGTCTGTTTGTCCTCCAATAATTGAAAGGATGTTGCATACCCCTATACAATCTACGCACCGGTTCAATGTTACGCATGGAGGATTATATCCTGCACGCTTTGCATTTGTGGGGCATGCGACATTTTTAACTCTTTTTATTGCTTCATCTACTGTATCTGCAATTTTATTTTTGCCAACTACAATTATTACTTTATCTGGCCCATAAGTAATTGCAGCCACTCTGTTACCGGTATGGTCAACATTAACAATCCTACCGTCAACAGATATTGCATTCGAACCAGTAATATACCAATCTGTAGTAAGAGCCTTCCTTTTTAATTCTCTGCTCTCATCCCGATTTTTTGCAAGTTCTTTATCATATACAAAATTACCTCTTTCTAATAATAAGTTGGTAATATCCATCTTTTGGAGTGTAGCCGAATGACCGATTCCTATTGTCGATTCTATCGGTACTGTATCTAATATGCACGACTTAACATCTTCTAAACATTCAAAATACTTTACTTCCATGTTTCTCTTCTTAAAGTTCCCCACTAACTTTTTTAACTTATCTGAATCCATCCCTGACACCTCGTTGTTATAACATTTATCTCCATAAATTACTCCATATATTTATTCTAATTCCTCCATACAATATCTTACGATATCTACCAATTCATCTTCTGCTCCCAAACTGAAGTTAAAAATTACTCCTTGTCCGCCGCCTGCTCCAATAGCTGAAATAAAAATATCACTGCCATGACCAACTACTGTTAAACTTAAACTTGCCCTGCTTGAGTTTCGCATAAAATATTTATCATATACACGAACTGCTATATATGAATCTCCTGAACTGTAGTTGCTTTCATCAACTAAATTCATTGAAAAACCACTATTCATAATTTCATTTTCAAGTTTGTTTATTATTTCCTGAAAATTACCGATTAATTTCTTTTCATACTTTGCCATAATTGACCTCCATAAATACGCACATTTCGAATTATACGAACTAATTTGTTTATTAAAATGTATTAAAATTCAATTATAATCTTTTTGCATTTTTGACAGCAATAAGATTCTACATACGGAACATTAAATGTTCCTTTTTTTATATTTGATTCCTCTCTCTTTAATTAGATTAAAGTTCCACGGAAATTATTAATTAACAAATTGCTGCATTCTTTTTTGTTCTATTTAATTTTATCAGCAGCTCAAATCTATTACAATTCTGCAGGAAAAATTTAACAACCAATATATTAGACGAGAATAATATAAGATTTGTTACACAATTTTAAGATATTTATAAGCTGTGAATTACTGAATATTATTTTCAAGCCTTATACTAAAGGATTCACTGTATAATAGAATGGCTGTAAATATAAAATTCTTCCTGACTAGGTTCGAATTTCTTTTCCATTTTTTCCATACTTTCATCAAAACGCTCGGCTTCTTGTTCGTCTATCTTCATCACAGGACTTTCATAGTAAACCCATTTCCTTCCGTCCAAAGCTTCCGGCTTCAGTTCTTTTACCATCATTGCTGATGGGCATGTTCCATCATCAAGACATATATTGTACTTTTTACAGCTCTTAAAGCCACGGCTTACATAATTGTAAGGGTTTCCGAATATTACAATCACATCATATCCAAGTGCAGCCGCTTTTTCAAAAGAATGCTCCATAAGCATTTTACCGTAACCCATTCTTTGGTATTCATGCATAATGCAAACCGGACCGAAGGTAAGAATTTCTTTTTCCTGCCCAGACTCATCAACCAGTTTTGTCTTTGTATACATGATATTCCCGATAATCTGATCATCTGCTTCAATCACCAGATCCAACTCCGGCAGAAAGTCCTTGTGGGATCGCATAATATGAACTAAGTAGTGTTCAATGCATCCCGGAATATATAAATTCCAAAAAGATGACCTCGTGATTTCTTCTACTTTCTTATAGTCTTTTTCTTCTTCAATCCTAATGTTAATCGTTTTGTTCATCTATAAACCTCCTATAAATTAGCTAGAGAATTAAAATCAAAGCCTGCAACTAAATAATCTCCGCAAAAATTTCATGTATATTACCGTCCGGATCTGCAAATAATGCAGTTCTTTGGTTCCAAGGCATATCCTGTGGCTCATGGATAAGTGTTGCGCCCATTTCTATTAACTGCTTAAATGATTTGTCAACATCATTTGGATTTTCGCATGGAAAAGCCAGTTCAAAAGACTGTCCAGCTGCTTTTTTGCTGTATTCATTGCTATAACCAACCATAACATTTCTCAAACAGATAGCAAATCTTACTCCGCTATTTTCAAATTCAACATAATTGCCTAGGTCATTTATGATTCTAAAGCCAAGAACTTGACTGTAAAAATTCCTCATCTTTTCTATTTCATCTGTCCAAATTGTGATTAGGTTAATTTCTGGTTTCATATATGTTCCCCTTTCTTATTTTCCTTTTTTTGTAGTTGATATAAAAATTATTATATACCGGCAAGCGCAATTTGAAAATTTTCTAAATTCTGTTTGTCTTTTTTTATCCTTGCATACCGGAATAATTTTTTACCTTTTCAAATTCCATTCTTTTGTTTCATCATCTTTTTGCAGCACCAAGGCGTACCCGTCATCTCCTCTGTAAAAATAGATTCCTTTGCAGGAAGGATTCAAATCGATTTGAAATTCATTTTTAGCGCCAATCCTGCTGTTCATTCCATATGTCTGGTAAAAGGTAATGTACATGTTGTCTCCATCTTCTTTTACCTTAAGGGTTCTTACATATCCCATGCTGCTTGCAACACCAACATTAATTGTCATGATACTGCCATCTTCGGACACATTATAATTATTTAGTACTATATCCGATCTTTTTCCTCCAGTGATGAAAAACACAAAACCTATCGCTGTCAGTAACAGTATGACTACAACTGCTATCTGCCTTTTCATGATATGCCTCCTAAATTCTGATTTGCGAGATTATAATCGGCTCACACGCCAAATATACCCATACCTAAATATAACGCCTTACTTTAGTCATGTAATTCGTATACTCTTTACCAAACTTCTTTACGCACCATCTTTCTTCCGATAGGATAATCCAATGTGATGATATTTGAAAAACAATTAATATTGCCAGCAATATCAATGACTTAGTAAGCAGCACACAGCCTAAAAAATATATGAAATATGCCACATACATAGGATTGCGGGAAACACGGTATAGTCCGTTAAGATTGATACCATTCTTTGAAGGTCTTGCGAAATTTAATACTGACACAAAACACAGTAAGACTCCTACTCCATATACCCCCAAACCTACACTAAACCAATATGGGTCAGTTGTAATTCTGTGAAAACACAAATATACGAAAATCATAATGTTTGAAGTCTGATAAAACCAATATGCCGCCTTTTCTTTTCCAATCAAGGGAGCGAAGAATGCTGCACGTTTTAAAGAATCCTTGTCCAATATGCTTAAAAGTCCAAACCTTATAAGTATAAGTGGTATTAATGTTATAAATGAATTCATTTTACCCTCTTTCTTAAACGACTTACTATGATTAATCAGCAGGTCAAATTTCTATTTATTTGATTTAAATAACTTGTACTATACATAATCTAAAGATCCAATACCTTAAAACGTCCATTCTCTTTATCCCATTGAAGTTTTTCGATATATTCCCATGTATAATCTGGCATAACTTGATTTTTATCTTTTAAGGGAAATACTTTTCTCTGCAATATTTTAATAGTATCTTCACCTATTTCCACTGCTCTATCTTTCCAAAAATCATAATACTCTTGGTTCTCCAAATCCTTTGGCCATTTCATTGTCCATGTGAGACCTGCCTGCCATAACCCTCCATACCAATTTGACCATCCCTGGTATATAGTGCTTCCCGCAAAGAATATATAGGAAATTCCCCGGCTGTCAAATATACGGTAGTTACCTTCATCTACACTAAATAATTTAACCTCACTTATTATTTTACCGCTGGAGTTATCGAAAACAGCCATATATGCATTATAAAAGCCCCCTATATGGCTTAACTCAATGGATGGCCTTCGAACAACTACCAGCAGTTCATCATTATCCTTATTAATAAATGAACCGGGTATTATGCTCTCAATATAGTAGTTTTCTTTTTCTCCCGCACTATAAAATTTACCTTGTTTTACAAATTGTTGCTCTGGAAACATTGCGTTTATTATCTTCATACTATCTATTATCACATTGTGCATAGTTGCTTGCCGTTCTTTTACCTTGCTTTGCATATAACTATAGGCATAAAATATGATGGCACAAATTAAAAATATCATAAAGACCCTATGTAGCTTTCTGTTGCCTTTTATAAATGCCATAAAATTTTCATACGTCCTCTCAACTAATTTGTTTAACTTGCTGCTTAATCATATTGGAATATTGTTCATTGCTCTCTTGCAGACATCCTGTCTGCACTCTTCTTACGGATAAGGAAAATCTGCCAATATTTGTGCCACGCTCTATTTGAAAATATTTATTAATAAACATCTGATAATATTAATTATCAACCTTTACTTTTTCTTTCAGGCCTATTATCTATACTGTTTTCACTTGCATTTTGTGCGTCATTGATACATGCTGTGAGAAATAACGTTGTCCCCAAAGCAAGTAAAATACCCTTTTTCATAATAAACCTCTAGGTTTTACATAACAAATTGCTTTCCCGTTTGACATGATCAGTCTATAATCCTTGCCATGTAATACTGGTATTCTGCATTCACAGGGTACATCTACCTGGCACTTCCCGCAGCCATATCTTGGGCTGTGCTTTTCTCTTGTTTTGTTTAAAAATTCAGAGCATATAAAGTGATCCTTACCATTTTCCATGGTTATTGCATTTATCGGACAATTTTTTACACATTTGCCGCACATTGAACAGTATTCATATACATTTTCATAGTCTCTCCTGTCTGGCGACAAATGCAGGCCTGTTATTATGCTGCCGAATCTCCCTGCCATTCCTTTTGGGGTTATGAGCCCCTTGGATAGCCCGAATGTTCCAAGTCCGCATACAAATGCTGCGTGTCTTTCTGACCAATTGCTTGTAAACATTGTTTCATGATTTGTGCCGTTGGTATTAGACCAGAACCTTTCATCCAAAGAAGGGACTATACTTTCATAGCCTGCACTTTCAAGCTCAGACCTTAAATGCATACACAGCTTGTTTACAAGGATTTGGCCTTCAATGCGTCCATGCAGCCACTCTTCGGAAGGCCACGACATATCTTTTCTGTTTCCCTTTCTGACCTCTTCGCTGAATGGCAAAAAGAATGATATAACAGTCTTGGATGGGGGCATCCATTCTCTTGGAAGCATGAAGTGCTCCCCTATTGCTGATGGCTGCTTCAATAATGCAAAGCATTCATCATCTGCAGAACAAAATGCAAAAATAGGAGCATCAAAAATTTTCATTCCTGCAACTTTTTCTGAAATGGCCATTTCCTCTGTTATATAGTTTTCTTTTGAATTTACAACAAACTCCTCTGCAATCCTAATCAAATCCCGCTTTTCCATATGTTTCACTCTCCTGTTATTCTATTGAATTGCGAACTGCACCACTTACCGTAAACACTGCAGCTTCAATAATTCATATTAATTGTATTAACAAATTATTCCAATCAGATATGAGCGCCCAATCTGCGCTTATGGGAGTGGGTGCACTCCACGTGAGTATGAACATGCGTATGACTGCCGGAAACAGCTTCCTCATGAATGTGATTATGGTGACCATCGTCATGACTGTGGCTGTGCTCATGAGTTATTGCATCATGGTGATGTTTAAGTTTATGTCCCTCTGTTGAAGCGAAATACATGCCCAAAACCATTATGGATAATGCGACAATGAATGAGGCTGACGGTACCTCTCTAAAAATAACCAGCGACAAACCCACCCCGATGAACGGCGACACAGCATAATAGGCACTGGTCTTAGCGGCCCCCAGGTATCTTTGGGCATAAATGTAAAGGAATATGCTTAAGCCGTAAGCAAAAAATCCTAATATTAAGGCTGCTGCTGCAAATGAAATATTATTTATTTTTTCTCCTGCTGTCAGCGCAATTATTAAGGAACCTGTTCCCGCACCGATTCCTTTAATCACAACGATCTGCATGGGGTCCTTTACCGATAATTTCCTGGTACAGTTATTTTCCAATCCCCAGCTGATACATGCCAGAATTACAAAAATGGAACCAAATGAAAAGGAAAAACTGCCTAAGTCTTCTATGGACAATATAATGCTTGAGATTGTAATCAGTGAAATGGCGCCCCACAATCTCATTCCTATAGGTTCCTTAAATATCATTAAGGCTATCAGAGATGTTGCCACTATTTCAAAGTTGTTAAGCAATGACACATTGGCGGCAGATGTCATGGTGAGACCTATCATCAAAAATATAGGGGCTGCAATGTCTAATACAACCATACCGATAGTATAGGGAAGTTCTTTTCTTGTAAGTCTTGCCTCTGCATTTTTTGTACCATTGTTTTTCTTGATTATATCAATAACAAACATGCCTAATCCTGCCCCGAGATAAAGACATGCTGCCATCAATGCTGGCGGAATTTCCTTCAGAAGGAGTTTAGATATGGGTGAACTGACAGCATATAATGCCGCTGCCAGTATGGCAAAAAATATTGCTTTATATTGTTTGTTTTCCATTTTAAATACCTCACAAAGCTGTTTCATAATTATTTTACATACATCGGGCACTTCTGCTCCATAATTCTGAATTGCGGCAATAAGCATCACAACCGCAATTATCTGAAATGCAACCCAGGATATTCTTAAAACTTTTGTTTTTATTATATAACACACAGCAGAAGTTTTCCATATATTTCCCAATGGTGAGCCAATGTTATTATTTGTCCCTTTTGCGAATAATAAAAAAGCATGATTCACCCTTGGGGAAATTATCATTTCATGCTTTTTTGGTTTTGTTCTTTTTTAGTTGTTTATCTCCACTGCGAAGTTTTCTATCTGCAGGGTTTTTATATATCTTTTCAAAAAGCTGTTAAAGCCTTCTGTTTCCTCTTTATTTGGATAACATACACTAGTCTTCGTTTCTACAAAGATTACTTCATTTAAATATTCTTCAAGCGATTGATTTTCGTTTTTGTGCCACATATATTCTGCTAATACTGCCATGCCCCAAGCTCCGCCCTCACTTGCTGTGTCAGTGACTTCTACAGGAGTGTCAAGAGCGCTTGCCAGCATCTGCTGAGCAATTTTCTCTATTTTAAACAGTCCTCCATGACCTAAAAGCTTGTCTAGTTTTATTTCTTGATCATTGAATAACATGTCCAGTCCTATTTTAACAGTTGCAAAACTGGAGTATATATGTGCTCTCATAAAGTTCGAAAGGTTGAATTCATTCTCCGCTTCCCTGATAAACAGCGGCAGTCCCTCTTTAATTTTAACAACAGGTTCGCCGGAAAAATAATTTATTGATGTGAGTCCGCCGCAATCATACTTTCCATTTAACGCTGATTGATACAATAGATTATAAATATCTGAAATATTAACATTATTGTTTATTTGTTCTGCAAGCTGGTAAAACACTCTCACCCAGGCATCTATATCCGATGTGCAGGTATTGCAGTGCACCATAGCCACCGGGTGCCCCGCGGGTGTAGTTACCATATCTATTTCACTGTAATACTTAGATAGATTTTTCTCTAAAACTACCATAGCAAAAATTGACGTACCTGCAGAAATATTTCCTGTTTTTGGTGTTATGCTGTTTGTTGCAACCATACCCGTGCCTGCATCACCTTCCGGGGGACATACCAATATTCCTTCCTGCAGCATTCCAGTCGGATCAATCAACAATGCACCTTCCTTGGTTAATCTTCCACCCCTTTGACCTGCTAACAGCACTTTTGGCAATATGCTTTCAAGCGAAATGGTGAAGCCTTCATTTTCAGCTACTTCTTTAAATTGTCCCATCATATTTTTATTGTAATCAAGCGTGGATTCATCTACAGGGAATATGCCAGAAGCATCGCCTATACCTATAACCCTTTCGCCGGTAACCTTCCAATGAACATATCCGGATAATGAAGTAAGAAAGTCAATATTACCAACGTGGCTTTCCTTGTTTAAAATGCTTTGATATAGATGAGCTATGCTCCATCTTTGCGGAATATTGAAATTAAAGTGCTGACTTAACAAATAAGCTGCCTGCTCAGTAATAGTGTTGCGCCATGTTCTAAACGGAACAAGCAAATCCCCTTGCTTATCAAATACAAGATATCCATGCATCATAGCCGAAAATCCAATAGAGGAAATTTTCGTAATCACAACATTAAATTCCTCTTTAACATACTCTGCAATATCTTTATAGCATTTTCTTAGTCCCGTCCATACCTCTTCCATGTCGTATGTGAATATACCATCCACTAACTTGTTTTCCCAGTTATAGCTCGACTTTGCAATTACATTAGCACCAACAGCAGTAAGCACTGCCTTTATTCGTGTAGATCCAAATTCAACTCCTAAGCATATCTCGCCTGAAGAGATAATTTCCTTTAGATCATTATTATGCATATTCCACCTCGTTTATTTTTGCCCATAATAGGATTTTTCGCCATGTTTTCTTAAATAATGTTTATCCAATAACTCCTGCTGCATATTCTGAAGATTATTTTTCTTAGTGTAGCTATGCCATGCCATAAATGCAACCTCTTCCAAAACAACAGCATTATGAACTGCGTTGTTGGCATCTTTCCCCCATGAAAATGGCCCGTGGCTGTGCACAAGAACAGATGGAATATCCTTATAGGATAACTTTTCAAATGTTTCAACAATTACTTTTCCTGTATTTTCTTCATAGTCGGCTTCTATTTCATTACTTGTCATGGGCCTGGTTACAGGTATGCTTCCATAAAAATAGTCAGCATGCGTAGTTCCCAGCGCAGGTATTTCTTCACCCATCTGAGAAAAAATTGTTGCCCATGGGCTATGCGTATGAACTATACCTCCTACATCTTCAAACCTTCTGTATAGCTCAAGATGAGTTTTTGTGTCGGAAGATGGTTTTAAATTACCCTCTACCACGCCTCCTGTTTCCAAATCAACTATCACGATATCCTGCGGCGTTAAATCTTCATATTCAACACCGCTTGGCTTTATCCCGATTACTGAATTTTCTCTATCTATTTCTGAAACATTGCCCCATGTAAACTTCACAAGATTATACTTAGGCAACAACAAATTTGCTTGATATACCCTGGTTTTTAGCTGTGAATACATAATAAACCCCTATAATTGCAGCTTCCATGCCAAATCATTCAGGAAAAGCTGATTTTTTAGATTTGCAATATTTGTTTCCTTTGAAATATGAACAAACTCTATTCCCAAAATCTCAGCTAAGTCTTCCATGTGCTCTGCATTCAAATCATAACTTAATACCGTATGGTGTGCACCGCCTGCTATAATCCAAGCTTCGGCACCTGTCAGCAAATCAGGAGTCGCTTTCCACATCAGTCTGGCAACCGGAAGGTTAGGCATTTCATAAATTGGTTTAACACATTCAACATCATGACATATGAGACGGAAACGTCCACCCATATCAACCAGTGTTACAACGATGGCATTACCTGGCTTTCCTTCAAACACCAGTCTCGCCGGAGGATTCTTACCACCAATGCCCAAATGATGAACTTCAATTTTAGGCTTGTCTGATGCAAATGAAGGACAAACTTCCAGCATATGAGCTCCTAAAGACAATTCGTTGCCTTTTGCCAAATCATATGTATAGTCTTCCATAAAGCCTGTTCCGCCGTTTAGGCCATTAGCCATTGCTTTCATAACAGCAGTTAAAGCTCCTATCTTCCAGTCTCCTTCACCTCCATATCCATATCCTTCTCCCAGCAGCCTTTGTGTTGCCAGACCAGGAAGTTGATCCATCCCATGCAAATCTTCAAAGGTATTGCTAAAAGCTGCACAGTTCTCTCTTTCAAGCATCTGCTTAATGGCAATTTCACATTTTGCCTGATATTTTACAGCATCGATATTATCTGTGTTAAATTCATACTTTTCGCTGTACTCCGCCATCAAATCATCCAACTGCTGTGGAGTTACATTGTTAATATGCTCTACAAGTTCCCCTACAGGCCATGTATTAACCTGCCAGCCTAACTTAATCTGTGCTTCCACCTTATCGCCTTCAGTAACTGCAACCTGGCGCATATTATCTCCAAATCGCATAACTCTGACGTCTTTGCTAAAGCATGCTCCTACAGCACTTCTCATCCAGTTGCCTAAACGAATCTGAACATCTTCATCCTCCCAGTAACCGGCAATAACCTTTCTTTTACTCCTCAGTCTTGCTGCAATAAAGCCATGTTCTCTGTCACCATGTGCTGATTGATTAAGGTTCATAAAATCCATATCAATTTCTTCATTAGGTATTTGCCTGTTATATTGTGTAGCAAAATGACAGTACGGCTTTTGTAAACTTACAAGGCCGTTTATCCACATTTTGCTCGGACTGAATGTATGCATCCATGTTACGATACCTGCACATTCAGGTGTGTTATTTGCTTGTTTTACAATATCATATATTTCATCATTTGATTTTACAGTTCCCTTATACTCTAATACCCATGGAAGATTACCAGATTGAGTCATTTTTTGTGCCATTTCCCTTCCACGGGAATCAACTGTGTCCAATACTTCCTGTCCATATAATGTCTGACTGCCTACTACAAACCAAAATTTATAATTACTGCTGTTCATGCTGAACCTCCATACAAATTATTTTATTTTCACATATACGTGATAGTTCTCTTTATCTATTCTGTTAAGCGGCATTAATTTATGCTCTTCCAGCATAAAATTAAGATGGCCGTCATGCAATAATTTCCTACCCACTGTTTCATCGTTAACATCAAACATAATAAACTCTGATTGTTTTGAAATTGCAGCTAAAACGTAAGGACCCCAGCAAACACTGACTGTCTTTTCGTCGTCTATGCACTTCGACAAGTATCCGCTGCAGCTGCATAATAACTCAACTATTCCATTTTGAATTTCAAAATTAATATATCCATCCTGGACAATCGCTTCTGTTTTCGAACCATTAACTTCCACGGCTATATCTTTTGCCCATAAAGGTTTTCTGATCTTAAGACTTTTTCCGTTAAGTTCATTAACCTTAACCTTTATATTGAGGTTTGTTTCACTTATTTCGGTTGACAGTTCTACGTCTGCATCATTTGCCTGAAGACTGCTTGGAATAAATAGATTAATGAACAATGAATCTTCAGATTTAGCATATATGTATTCCCCATATTTGAAGTGGTTTTCAAGGCCTGTCCCATGGCAGCAAGAATTCTCAGCAACATTAAATCCCTTTTGAGCACCCGGTCTTACGCTCATGAAGTATGTACTTCCTCCTGTAGGAGCGGATATATCACCACTGGAGAGGATGTGATTTGTAACTGTAGTCTCGTAGTAATCCATGTATCTTGAGTCAGAATTATATTCATAGAGCATTCCTGTAAGCTTAAGCATATTATAGCTTGCACAGCTTTCTGCCGTTTTCTCGGATATAAACCTTGCGATCTGCCTTGCAGGTTTAAACATCTCAGTTTCACCTGTACCACCGATAGAATATATATGATCTTTTGTAACAAAGTTCCAAAATGCATCTGCAATTTCAAATCTATCTTTTTCTTTTGTTACATCAAATTGTCTGAGGCATCCGATAATTTGAGGAATATGCTGATTAGCATGAAGGTTGCCGAGTGCATCTATCCTCATCTTCATTGGAAGATATAGCTTAACGTTATCAAAATATTTACTTGCTGTCAGATATCGCTCATCCATTGTAAGCATATATAAATCTGCGAGAACCTCATTGATTCCTCCAAACTCCCCCGCAATATACATTGCCCACATCTTATCTCGTTGGTCTTTTGTCAGCTTGCTCAATCGGTTATAGACCCAGAGTCCTATACCTTTCAAAATTTTGAGAGCCTTTGAATTTTCACCTTGAATATAGCAGTCTCTCAATCCTGCCATAATTTTATGAAGTGTGTAATAAGGTGCCCAGATTGTCGGATATGTGGTATATTCCTCTAAAAGATCAAATTGCTCTTCATCATATCCGCTTAAAAATCCTGAAGCAAACTTATCTGGATATTTGGCCATTTCTTGTTGACACATATAAAGCTCGTCTACCATATAATCAAGCTTAGCTTTTATTTTTTCATTTCCCGTAGCCCCAAAGCACAATGCAAGAGCAGACAGATAATGACCGGTTGTATGACCCTTTAACCTGCACTCAGGTGCATCCCAGCCTGTCATTGGACTTGCGCCATTTGTACTTACTCCTGCTGCACTTCTAAAATTATACAACATACTTTCATCATCAACATTTAACAGGCATTCAAGCACTCTTTGCTGCTGATTGTAGAAATCGCTTGGCGGCAGCAGCTTTACATTTTTAGCATTGTAAGATTGCACTTCTTTTTTAATATTTAGCTTTGGCATCAACAGGTTTTCATTGTCAGTAACAATTACTTCTGCCATAGATGCAACGTTATCCTTCACTGAACCCTTTACAGCAAAATCCCCTTCCTTCTCAACCATGCACGGTTTAACCTTTTCCCATTCAACAGAAACAACTATGTCTTCACCTAGGTTGTTAGAGGCAACCATAACAGAAGGCAATTCAGGTAATTTCCCAACCTTTGTATAAACAGTAATCGGATACACCCTTTCGATTGTGAAAGGATATTCCTTTTCCAGTACATTGGCTGTATATGTCTTTACTTTTGTTATGCCCTGATTAGTTGCGGTTAATATCAGAGTAACCTGCCTGTTGCCAGCACCGAAATGCGGACGCGATACCCTGCCTTCTTTAGTCAAGAGATAGTCATTGGATGACTGCCAGTCAAAAGATGTTCCATTTTCTCCTTTCAACGGCAGGGAAATGTCTGTCTCTACAGTTGACAAATTCCCTAAGTAGATTCTATCTATATCCATATCCACAAGTTTTTCTAAGCTGTTTTCAAGCATGATATACCTCCCTATAATTATTTTGCCAAGACTTCATTTTCATCACACAAAATCAAACTGCATTTACTAATAATTATAATTGCATGTTATACAATCGTCAATACAAAATTGAATACATTTTTTTATAATACAGTACAAATTACTTAATTTGTACTGTTTGTACATCTGAGACTTCGCTACTGCAAACTGTTTACTCCGGCAGCGCTAATGGCTTAAACATTTTTACTTAGTAATAGGTTTTTTAATCGGAAGAGCCCTTTCCTATAAAAAAGTTGCTCCGCAACTCCGCTAGGGGGACCTACGTCCCCCTTCGGCGTAAAAACGCTTGCGCATTTTTTACTGAGCACCCCCCCTAACGGCAAGGACGTCCCGTCCTTTGCAATCCTCGTTTTTATATAATAAGAAAGAGAACTTTCTTATTATATAAAAAAAGCATTTGCGATATCTGCAAATGCTTTTTGTATGTAAACTAATAACTCCGTATTCACTTATTATACTCTTTTACTGAATTCCTAATGATTAACTCAGGTTCAAAAAGAACATTGTCACACTTCTCTCCTGCAATAAGGCGAAATATTGATTCTGATATCTCAATTCCTAACAGCTCTTTGGGATGCGCAATTGTCGTGAGCGCAGGAGAACAAGCAACAGCTTGCTTTTCATCATCAATGCTGATTAAAGAGCAATCCTCCGGAAGATTATAGCCTTTTTCACCTAATATTTTTATTACTTTCGCTGCAATTTGATCATTATAACAAAAAAGAGCTGTACAGCCTTTAAGATATCTTATCATTCTGTTGCTGTCTTCTTCAAAATATTTAATATCTTCCGTCGTAAACCACAGAACATTTTCCACTGATATGGCAATATTGCTATCATTAGCAGCAGCTATGGCTCCCTTGTATCTCAGGTGCCCCTGGATGTCATCTGATTTTAAACAAAGTGCAATTTTCTTATGCCCATTGTCTATCAGATGCTTAACTGCTAAATAGCCAGCCCTTACATCATCTAAAGCAACATGCGGAAAATCCATTTCCGGATAATAAGAATTTAAAAAAATTAACGGAATATCTTTATTGGAAATTTCATCATACAAATTTTTATTTGCATTTGGCAGAGCACTTTTTGTAGGTTCTATAATAAAGGCATCAACGCCTGAATCAAGCATTGATCTCAATGCCCTGGCTTCATTTTCAACGTCATTTCTTGTACTGGCAAGCTGCATATTATATCCATTGCTGCTGATTACCGATTCTATTCCATTGATGATACTGGGAAATATATATTCATTAAAATATGTGACTATGACTCCTATTATTTTGCTTGAACGTTTCTTTATATGCATGGGTGAAGAAATATATGTTCCACTTCCCTGCCTGCTTTCAAGAACTTGTTCTTTTATAAGAAGATTTATTGCTTTTCTTACAGTTTGTCTGCTTACGCAATACATTTGAGTAAGAGAATGTTCTGTATAAAACTTTTCCCCTCTTTCTAATCCTTCTTCAGAAATCTTTTCTTTAATCCATTCTGCAAGTTGAACATATTTTGGCGCTTTTTTCTTCATATTATTTCACCTCAATGTAATTAATCGTTATTTATTAAGATACTATCTGAATCCACCTAAGATTATCAAATATAATAATATATATCAATACAAATTTACCAGTAATTGTAATATTATTGTTTTTATATGTAATCATTGCTTCGGTAAAACAACGAATCTTTCAATTAACGGCCATGTAAAAAAACAGTTTGTAAAAATCAGTACATAGAAACCAAGTATAAAAAATATGATCCCTGAAAAAGGAAAATACAAAATTCCTAAAACAAACGCAGCTATATTTAATGCTGAAACCACCAATGTTCTCCAGCCGCCTATTATCATTAATATAAACGAATTCTTAAGTTGAAACAAAAAATCCAACTCTATATTAGCTGCCATAGGAATAAGATACGCAATAAAGGAAGTTAACAGGATGCTTAGTATTCCAGCCATTGACCAAAGGATTGCATCCCCGGAACCTGACCCTTTCTCCATATATGCAAATAAATTTGTGCAAATAATCAACAAATCAAACAAAACCAACAACAGCACGACGCTTAATATTATTCCCTTTTTAAAATTGCTTTTAAAACTGCCGAAGAAATCAGAAATAACGAATACATGTTCATTCCTTATGAGCTTGCAGCACAATTCATTATATGCTAATGTTGCTCCGCCAATAGTTATAATCGGAAGACAGAAGATTGAATACAGCATATTCAAACCAATAAATCCCCAAAATTCAACAGTTATCAGTTCTATATACAATGCTAAACCCTTTTTAGGCGGTGCATTTTTATCTATACCCGGTCCTGGATTATAATAACTTTTAAAAAACATGATGTCTCCTTTATTACAAATGTATTAAAAATGTAGTAATGTACAAGGTACATATACTACTTTAATGAAAAACAAAAAATTTGTCAAATATTATAATTAAATTCAAAGCTTTACTACGACATATGTATTTAAATATTAATCTAATTAGATACATATTTACTATTTTGATTACTTTCCTATAATTCTTAAGCCATGAAATTTACGTACTATATAATTTTTAGTATGTAATTAATACAAAATGCAATCGTTTTTATATTGACACAATTGTGCTTTTTTGTTATCATTTTGTTAATAAGAAATGACAACTTTAATTTTTGTATGCATTTAATTTAATTATATAATACAAATTAAAATATTGTTGTCTGCTTTTCACTACTTTTAGGAGGGAAACTATGAAGAAAATAATTAGTACTATTTTAATTCTTGCTCTAACGTTGTCCTTAACTACAGCTTGCAGCAAGCCAGCACCAGAAACTTCAAAACCAGATACTCCTGCTCCGACCACTACCGAAAAACCGGCTGACTTAAATTGGGATGGTTATGAAGCATCAAAAGGCCTTACCGGCAAAATCACTTACATGCACTGGGGCGATGATTATGAGCGTCAGATGTATGCAGACTTAATCGCTGCATATGAGGAATTAGTGCCAGGTGTTGAAATCGAACAGGTATATACCCCTGGTGACTATTACACAAAACTTCAGACCTTGGCAGCATCAAAAACATTACCGGATATTTTCTGGCTTAATGAAGCTCGAGTAAAAGAATTTGCAGATTCAAACCTTATGGCTGATTTATCGGATGTTCTTAAAAAGTATCCCGCCATTTCTGACGGTATGTTTGATGGAGCTTTGGACTACGGCAAGGCTAACGGTATACAATACTGCATCCCCAAAGACTATACATCTTATGTAATGTACATAAATGTTGATATGTTTAAAGAAGCAGGGATTGAAATTCCTACATCTGACTGGACAATGGATGATTATATGAACCTTGCGGGACAGCTTACTAAAGTTCAAAACGGCAGAACGACACAATACGGTACGGCAGTTAACAACTATCGTGCAGACTGGATAAACTTTATGGGCAACTACGATTCAGCATGGTTCAAGGACGGTAAATCTAACATTTCTGACCCAAATGCTGTTAAAGGATTAAAAGTACAGGCAGATTTAATAGAAAAAGGTTATGCTCCTGCACCAGGTACAACAGGAGAAAGTGAAGATCGATTGTTTATTATAGGACAAATTGCCATGTATCCATCAGGACGTTGGGTTGTTCCAAGTTTTATCAGTGAATGTGATTTTGAATGGACAGCAGTGGAATTCCCTATGGGAACCACAAGAGTATGTCCGTTTATAACAGCTAACGTTGCTATAAATTCAAATTCAAATAATAAAGAGATAGCAGCTAATTTCTTATCATTCCAAATGAGCCAGACAGGTTTGGGATATACACTTTCAAGCGGTTTATCATGCCCTCTATACAAAGATTTAATAACAGACAAAAGCATTCTTGCTGAACCTGCTGAAGCGTTCATAGCTACTTCAAAATATATAGGAGACAAAGAACAGATTGATGCTTTAGCAACAGGTAAATGGGCTGAATACAACTCGATTATTTCTGCAGAGCTTTCACTTGTTTATGATGGCTCACAAACCATTGAACAAGCAGCTGCCAACATAGATAAGAAAGCTAACGAAAGTCTTTTCAAATAACAAAATAGGAAATTTCATTTTTTAGATAGTTATCTCACTTTGGCAGGCTGCCATGGTGAGATAACTATTTATACAAGGAGGTAACAATGACAAGTGTCACCACTAATACACCAACCAAAAAAACTAAAAAACCCATGACACTTCAGAGAAAAGATGCACTCTCAGGATATATGTTTATTGCACCGGCTTTAATAAGCTTTTTAATTTTTGTTTTGTATCCTGTTGTCGCTTCATTTGTAATAAGCGGTTTTGATTGGGGAATTTTAGGCACCCCGAAGTTTATAGGTTTAGAAAACTATAAAACACTTTTTAAGGATCCGGTATTCATAGAATCTTTAAAAAACACCTTTAAATGGGTTATTATATATGTGCCTGCTTCAATCCTAGTCTCTTTGATTGTTGCTCTGGCTATGGACATGCCGCTCAGGGGCATTGGTTTTTTCAGAACTATGTTCTATCTTCCGGTTATGACACCCATGGTAGTATGTGCATTACTATTTGTTTGGATTTACAACACTGAGTTTGGAGTTTTAAATTATGTTTTGTCCTTTTTTAAAATTTCTCCTATCGGCTGGATTTCAGACAAAAGAATTTCTCTTCTTTCCGTTGCACTGATGTCAGTGTGGAAACATTCAGGATACAATATGCTGATTTTGCTTTCTGCCTTGCAGGGTATTCCCGACAGTTTATATGAAGCTGCAGCCCTGGACGGCATAACCCCCTGGAGAAAGCTGATAAACATCAAATTGCCTCTTATAATGCCCTCCATGTACTTTGTTGTTCTGACAAGTGTAATTGATGCGTTTCAAGTTTTTACGGAAGTGTTTATCATGACTAAAGGCGGACCGGGTTACTCCACTCACACCGTATCCTACTATCTATTTGCAAATGCATTTGAATATGGAAAGATGGGATATGCCTGCGCAATGTCTGTTGTTATGTTCATCATTATTTTAACAGTTACTTTAATTCAGGATAAGATTATGAACAAGAATGTTCAATATGATTCTTGATAAGGAGGAGTTCAATTATGAAACAATCTAAAAAGTCGATAATATTTTCCTATGCAATACTTATATTTGCAACATTAATTGTTCTGCTTCCCTTCTTTTGGATGCTGGTATCTTCATTCAAAAGCCAAAGAGAATTATTTGCATATCCGCCTACATTTTTCCCTTCAGTATGGAAATGGGAAAATTATAAACAAGTACTTAGCGCCGGCAGCATATCATTCTTTCAGATGTTTTTAAATTCTATGAAGGTAACACTGCCCGTAGTTGTTCTAAATATTACATTTTCTTCATTAGCAGCTTATGCTTTTGCAAGAATCAATTTTCCTTTTAAGAAATTTATCTTCATGATGTTCATATCATCAATGATGATACCTGCAGCAGTAGTAATGATACCAAGATTCATGCTTTTTACAAAGCTAAAAATGATTGATTCGGCTTTCTACTTCCCGCTTATACTGCCGTCTGCTTTCGGAACTGCCTTTTCTATATTCCTGCTGCGACAGTTCTTTATGACTATTCCAGTGGATTTGGAAGAAGCTGCGGTTATTGACGGATGCGGAAAATTCAGGATTTGGGCAACAATTATTGTACCTCTTTCTAAACCCATAATTGCTACATTAAGTGTTTTCTTGTTCCAAGGCACATACAATGATTTTATGGGTCCACTTATTTATATTAATTCCGATAAACTGTTCACCATACAATTAGGTCTTGCAAGCTTTAGGAATTCATTTGCTACAAGATACGATCTCATAATGGCAGGATCTATGTTAGCTTTAATTCCTGTCCTAATAATATATATTGTATGCCAGAAATACATAGTTAAAGGTATTGTGATGTCCGGCTTAAAAGGATAAAGCAATATTCAAAGATATTATTCCTATAGGAGGTTACAATGGCTAATATTTCATTGAAAAATATATTTAAAATATATCCGGGCGATGTAACGGCTGTTTCAGATTTCAACCTGGAAATAAAGGATAAGGAATTTATAATTCTTGTTGGTCCTTCAGGCTGCGGCAAGTCTACAACATTGAGGATGATTGCCGGATTAGAGGAAATTTCAAAAGGAGAGCTTTTTATAGGAGACAATCTTGTTAATGATGTTGCTCCTAAAGACAGGGATATTGCAATGGTGTTTCAGAACTATGCCCTATACCCGCATATGACGGTTTATAGAAATATGGCTTTTGGTTTAGAACTAAGAAAGGTTCCAAAGGATGAAATACGCAATCGTGTCACTGAAGCTGCTAAAATCTTAGATATTGAACATTTATTGGAGAGAAAGCCCAAAGCTCTATCAGGCGGTCAAAGGCAGCGTGTTGCATTGGGACGAGCTATGGTAAGAAATCCTCAGGTATTCCTTCTGGACGAACCTCTTTCCAATCTAGATGCCAAACTGCGCACGGCTATGAGAGCAGAGATCATTAAATTACATAAAAAACTTGAAACAACATTTGTTTATGTAACTCACGACCAGATAGAAGCCATGACAATGGGAGACAGAATTGTTGTTATGAAAGATGGATTTATTCAGCAAATTGACACGCCTCAAAATCTCTACAACAATCCTTGCAACTTGTTTGTAGCAGGATTCATAGGGGCACCACAAATGAATTTTCTCGATGCAAAGATAAAGGTTGAAGGTGACGATGTAATTGTTGACTTCAATGGAAATTTCCAATTTGTTTTAACCGATGAAAAAGCTAATAGCTTAAAACCGTATGCCGGAAAAGATATTGTTGCCGGTATACGCCCTGAAGACCTAAAGATCAATAACACTGAAGAATTCAGCAATTATAGAACGAAAGCCTGTGTAGACATCACAGAACTTATGGGCAGTGAAATTTACGTTTATTTTGATTGTTACGGACAAAAACTTATATGCAAAACACCCGCTGATACTATAGTTAAATCTGATAGCGAAATCGAAATTGCTTTTGACATTAATAAGATGCGTTTCTTCGATAAAGAAACAGAATCTGCAATTTGTCAATAAAAATTAGGTCTAGTGAATAAATTTTGTGAATTCTCAACTTGGCAAATATTGAGGTTCTGTACCTAAATGATGCAACAGCAGCTATTTATTCCTTTCTTCCGCCGAAAGCAATTAAATTTAATCATATAAAAACTAAACATCCCAAACGAACATCATACAAAGTTTGGGATGTAATAATTTCATGGTTTTCTATTTATTTTTTATTGATACCGCTGGTCTATTGCATCTTGAATTACCTAATGACAGCAAATACTCAATGGATTTTTTGTGTGACATTGAGAATTTTTCATTGCTCTTTAGTTTCATTTTTTCACATTTACTATTTTCCCATTTGAATTGGAACTTCACTGCAATCACGTACTGGTCAAACAAATTATCATTCTCTATTTAACTAAGTTGGTCTCTGGGATGAGGCGGTATGTCTAATCTTTCCTCTATTTTCACAGGCGGCTCCTGAATATGCGAAACCGGAATCAAGCCAATCTCATAGTCAACTGTGATGTTAGGAAACAAACGAATATTATAGACATTATGAGCAAAATATCCAAATGCATCAACCCTTAAATTATATGTAGAAAAAGAATATTCAGGTCCTAAAATTTGAGTCCCTAACTCATATGATATTGGCAATTCTATTCTTATCGGGTTTATGGTTGTTACTAAATGCATTATTGGAATATCTCTATTAGCACCATCAGTTACGTATATTGTTATGGTTGCATTAGATATAAGCTTTCCTTCAATTTGATCGTGTATGTGAAGCCTTATAAATCCGGTGTTATTTAATGCTTCTAGCATATTGACGTATTGGCCTGAATATATAAATAGTGAAGAAATAAGTTTCCACATTGCTTCATAAAAAAATCCATGGACTGTTGTTGATATGAGTTTTTCATTATAATACTCTCCCTTGCATACTGATATAGAACGTTTATGAGATATTATATGCAATGAAAGAATGAACGCTTTATCTTATTACAAATCAACAAATCAATAATTCAAAATTGATTTTAGTTTTTCATAATCATCCAGTTTGACTTTTCTTTTAGAATGGTACATATTTTGATCTGCTATAACAAATAGGTTATTCATTGCACCAACAGAATTTTCAGATGCCGAATATCCTATCGACATGTTAATCTTTATTTCTTTACAATACTTATTGTATTCAACAATATCATTTTTTATATTATTGACTAAATTTAAAACATCAGATTCATTGACATCTGTCAAAATCATTGAAAACTCGTCTCCTCCGATGCGCGATATGACTATGTTTTCTGATGAATATCTATTTAGCAGCTTGGCAGATTTTTTAATAATCAGATCGCCAGTCTTATGACCATGGTTATCATTTAAAACTTTTAATCCATTTATGTCGCAAACTATTATTCCAACCTTACAATTTGTATGATTGTCCAGTTTATCAAACAATTCTTCAAAATAATCCCTATTAAATAACCCCGTCATAGTATCATGGTTATTTCTATAGCTTATTTCTTCCTCCAGTTTGATTCTGTCTGTTATATTCCGCATACTGCCCACTATACCTATCAACTGGCCGGACTTATCGTATATGGGCGTCGCCCAGTCTTCAGTCCATACATACTCCCCATTTGAATTCATCCATCTCGCTAATTGTTTCTTGCTGTAATCAACCTTTCCTATTGACTTTTTTTGAACAGAAGCAAAATCGTCAGGATGAACAAGTTTAAAAGCCTTTTTATAATCACTTAAAAAAATATCTTCATCTAATCCTGTAATTGTTTTTATAGATGGACTGATATATTTAAATCTTATATCAGGGTATGTCTGATAATAATACAAACTATCCTTACTGTAATCTAATAACCATTTATAAAATGTTCCTGCTTCCTTATTGTTTTTATATCTCTTAAATAAAATCAAATTAAGAAATAGTAAACATACATTTGTTATTAATATTATTGGTAAAAAGAACTTATAATCCATTACATGCAAGCCTCCAAAGATGAAATACTCATACGCCACATAGCCTCAGTAATACATTATACTCCATTTGGAAAATCTTTCAACTAAACTTTTATTGACCCAAGTGGTAACCTATTTCGCTGACACTTCGAACTTAAAAGATTAAAAAGCATAATGCTGAATTCAATGGTATACATATAACAAAAGCTTCTGATATTTACTGATGAAAGTCTTACATATATCTCATTATCTTAAAATACATGAAATCCCTTGAAATCAAGGGATTTATATTGTGCCAAATTTGAGTTCTTATCTTTCTGTTTATAACTACTAAAAAATACTTAAACCAAGCTTTGAAGATAAATATTCCATGGCCTTTATTCCGCAAAAACTGTTACCCTTGTTGTCGAGAGCTGGGGAAAAGGTTCCTATACCCATTTTCCCTATAGATGCTGCCATTATGCCGCCTCCAACTCCACTTTTCGATGGTATTCCCACTCTTATGGCATACTCGCCGGAAGCATCATACATTCCGCAGGTTGTCATCAATGAACATATAACTTTAACTATAAACGGCGTCAAAAGTTGCCTTTTTGTTTTCGGACATATCCCTTCGTTTGCGAGAACCGCCCCAAGAAAGCTTATCTGCTTGCAGTTTGCAAGAATTGAGCAGGTTTTAAAATACACATTCAGGTGTTCCTCCACATCTCCATCCAACACTCCGTTGGATTTCATCATATATGCAAGCGAACGATTTTTGTTGCCTGTCTGCTTTTCAGATTGAAAAACATATTTATCATATGTTAGATTTTCATCATCAAACAATATCTTCGCAGTGGAAAGTATCTTTTCAAATCTTTCCTCCTTGTTTTGACCCGTAATACAGGAGGTGATTGCAATTGCACCTGCATTTATCATTGGATTAAAAGGTTTTTTCATCATAGTTTCAAGCCGCACAATGGAATTAAAAGGGTCGCCGGTAGGTTCCATTCCCACCTTTTCAAACACCTGATCAAAGCCTGTATCATTCAATGCCGTAGCAAGTAAAATGACTTTGGAAATACTTTGAATGGTAAATTTAACTTCACTATCTCCTGCTGCGTACACCTTTCCATCTAAAGTAGTAACAGCTATCGCCAGATTGTTCGAATTTGCACAGGCGAGTTGTGGAATATAACTTGCCACTTTACCTTGCCCCAGCCATTCTTTCGCATAATCATAAGCTTGTACTACATGTTCCTGCATATAATAACCCCCTTTATGCTAATAGAAAAACAACCCATCTATCTTCCATAAATATTTCACTTAGTTTGAAAACTCTGTTAAGAAAATTTATATATATCATTATACTTATCGTTTAAATATTTTAAAAAGTGTTCCGAATTCAATGTTTCTCCAGTAAGTTTCTTCATAATCTCTCCAGCTGTTAAACAATTGCTATAGCAATAAATGTTCTTTTCAAACCAACTGGATATAGCTTTGAAATCTCCCTTTTCTATCTTACTGTAAAAATCGGGAATATCTTTTAAAATGGAATTTCTTATCTGACCATCATAGATATTGCCTAAAGTATAGCTTTGAAAATACCCGATATAATCTCCAGCCCAGTGCATGTCCTGCAGCAAACCTTCAGCATCGTTTGCAGGCCTTATACCGAGGTATTCTTCATATTTGTCATTCCAGGCTTTTGGCAAATCATCAAAATTCAAGCTGCCTTCAAAAATTTCCTTTTCCAATTCAAAGCGTATAATAGGGTGTAAGCTGTATGTAACCTCATCCGAAATTGTTCTTTTCACATTGGGCTGTACTTTGTTTATTGCCTTATAAAAATCATCCAGCGATATTCCTTTAAAGCACACAAACTTTTGCTGCAGCTTTGGATATGTGTGCCTCCAATATTCATAACTTCTTCCAATTATATTTTCATAAAATCTTGACTGGGCTTCGTGGAATCCTCCCTCGTTGCCGCCGAACATATTCATTTCATTTACTTTATCGCTGCCACCATAGGCATACATGGCATGACCGGATTCATGAATATATGTGAAAAGAAGACTTACAAACCCATTTGAATAGGTCGATATTCTTGCATCCTTTGGTCCCATAAACGTCGTAAATGCATGAGGAACTTTGGAAAATCCACCTTTTTCAATATCGTATCCAAGTTCAAATATCAGTTCTCTTGCGAAATCCTCCATTGACTGCGGATTTTGCTCCAGCTTTAAAAAGCTGTCATCTATTGTAACATCGCTGCTGTTTATCTTTTTCAAGAGTTCTTTTATTCCGGTTTTAAGCTTGTCAAATTCTTTTACGATCTCGTCAAAGCATATACCTTCATCTGTTATGTTTACCAAAACTTCAAACGGGTTTTTTGAAGGGTCGATATAACCTGCAATTTCCTTTTTCAGGCTGAAGACTTCTTCGAGGTAAGGCTTAAAAATGCTGTAATCAGATTTTTCTTTAGCTTCTATCCATTTTCCTGTTGTAACAGCCTTAAGGGCACTTACCCTTTGAAGCTTTTCCTTTGGCACTCGCGACGTACAATTATATCGGAACAAAAAGCTCCTTATAAGGCCCTTTTCAGCATAGTCATCAATTTTTTCTTGTGTATGGGCAGAAAAAGAGTCCACCAGGCTTTTTACTTCGTCTGTTGCCAAAAGATCCGACTTTTGACCTGCCACAAAAGCGGCAACTTGCTGACGATATGATGAACCTTGCTTAGGAAGAGAAGACCATTGGTCTAAATCCATAAGTGCTTCAATTGTTTTGTAATATTTCAGCTGGTCATTAATTTTTTTTAGCTTTTCCAGGTTTTCATAATAGTTCATAATTCAATCTCCCCGTCAATCGGGCAGTGTCAATAAGACACTCCTGCTCCTTTATTTAAAACATATTTTGTGATGCCTTTGGTTCCTTTGAGACTATTATTTACCTGCTTTTTTGCAGGCTGCTTAAAATATCTTAATCAGCATAACTAATTGTATCATAAATTTTGCCTTCTTTCATCACAAATCTACAATCAAGCAGAGCCATGTGGTCAGTCAGCAAATCTCTTGACCAACCTGATATGTCTGCAAGTTTCCCGGGCTGTATAGTTCCAACATCCTTAAGCCCAAGTATTTCCGCATTTGTAGCTGTGGCAGCCTTTAAGGCCCTAAATGGATTGACTCCGTTTCTTAACCATGCGGAATATTCTCTGCCGCATTCATAGTTGTTATAGCCTGTTACCAGGTCAGTGCCATAACCAAGCTTAAGCTTGCTGTTTATAATTGTTTTACGCCCATCTACGAGACGATTTCTGTAATATTTAAGCTTTTTCTGGAAAGCTTCCGGTTTTTGTGCAAGCTTTTCTTCGTCAAGCATAATAATTTCGTCATAAGGACAAAACGTAGGAACAACATAAACATTTTTTTGTTCCATAAGCCTTGCCGTTTCTTCATCTATCATTGAACCATGTTCAATACCGTGAATCCCCATTTTCACAAGTGTTGTAATAAGTTCAGGAGTATATGCGTGAGCTGTTACTGTAATGTGCAAGGAATTTGCTGTATCTATTATAGCCTTAAGCTCATCATCGCTTAACTGTTTGTCTTCAGGTGAATCATTTGGTGTAAAAAATCCTCCTGTGGCCATTATTTTAATAAAATCAGCTCCGTACTTTACCTCTCTCCTCACTGCATTTCGGAAGAAGTCGGCACCTGATCCCATAGTAGGCAGCTGCCCTTCCAGGAAATCACTTAACATCGGATTTACCCCAAGCTTTTGCGTGGAGTCTCCATGACTGCCGGGCGTGCACAAAAAATGCGGTGCTACCACCATTCTCGACCCTTCGATAAAACCTTTTTCAATTGCCCTTTTTACATCAAGAGAGTTGTCCTCTCTGAACCAGCCTATATGCCTGATTGTAGTAAAGCCGCCTGCCAAGGTTTTTCTTGCACATTCAGCGACAGCTAATGTTCTCATTGAGTTTGTATAGTAAACATCATCTTTGTCTATTTCACGCCAGTCAAAAAACGATGCGTGAACGTGGGCGTCTATCATACCTGGAGCAACTGTAAAATGGGATAAATCTATAATTTCAGTATCTTGTGCAGCTACAATATTTTTGCCCACTGAAATTATAGTTTTTTTATCTATTAGTATTTCCATATTTTCTTGCAGTTCATCTCTAATTCCATCATAAAGCTTGCCGCAGATTATTTTTTTCACATTTACCTCCATTACGGTGTTTCACTTTCACACCGTCACAAACATTTTGTAAATTATTATCTCGTCTGTAAACAAACCCCCGACACAGCCAGGGGTTTGTTTATTATTTTATAAGCTATTGCTGCAATCACTTGCAGTAAACTAAACTGTTTTAATTTTCTTACTAAAGGAATAACGCTGCACCAGGTCCAAGCGGAATATTAAATACAACCCAAACAATCATTTGCAAAATCCATACACCCAGGAACGCAAGAGTATAAGGAAGCATAAGTGAAATGATTGTACCCATGCCGACATTTTTATCGTATTTCTGAGCCATACCAATGATGATCGGCATATAAGCATAGATTGGAGTGATTGGATTTGTAGCTGAGTCGCCAATACGATATACAATCTGCGCAAAAGCTGGAGAATATCCAAGCATCATAAACATTGGAACAAATATTGGTGCAAATATGTACCATTTTGCAGAACCGCTTGACATAAACAAGTTTACAAATGTTGTCATTAGAATCATAGATATCATAAGAGGTATACCTGTGAGGCCTGCACTCTTAAGCACCTTAGCACCATTAACCGCGATTACCATGCCAAGATTTGTATAGTTGAACATTGCAATAAACTGTGCAATTACAAATACCAAAACAATGTAGCCAGTAAGTGGCGCAACTGCCTCTGCCATCTTAGCTGGAATTTCGTTCGCAGACTTAATCGTACCAACAGTCTTGCCGTAAACTAACCCTACTAAAATAAAGTATAGAATTAGAATTGCAACCAGGCCGTCAAGAAATGGTGAAGGAACAATACTGCCTGTTTGTGCATCTCTAAGTATCCCGTTTGAGGGAACAACCATAATTGCAAGTAAAAGAATAATTACAAGTGTAAAGATACCTGCGTTTCTAAGACCTTTCTTCTCAACATCTGTGATTTGACGTTCGGTAGCTACCTCTGCACCCTTATATGTACCCAGTTTTGGTGCAATAATTTTATCACTAACCCACATGCCGACAACAGTAAGAATGATTGTTGAGAAAATCATAAAGTACCAGTTCATAGCCGGGTTTACAGTGATGCTTGGATCAATAATTTGAGCGGCTTCCTGTGTTACACCTGCAAGAAGCACATCTGTACCGGCTACAATAATACTTGCTGTAAAACCTGCATTGGTTGCTGCATATCCTGCTATAAGACCAACAATAGGGTTTTTCCCTTTCGCCTGGAAAGCAGCTGCCGCAAGTGCAGGAATGATAACGATTGCCGCCTCAGAAGCTATACTCCCGTTTATCCCAAAGAAAATAACAGTTGCGCTTAATGCCCATATGGGAACATCAAGTATTGCCTTTCTAAGAAAAGTTGGTAAAAGTCCGGTTTGCTCAGAAAAGCCTACAGCAAGCTGCATGGCAAGCACTAAGCCAAGTGGTGCAAAGCCTGAAAAGTTTTTGAGAAGATTGCTTAAAATCCAGATTAAACCGTCTTTAGATAATAGGTTACGTACAAATACCTCTTCGCCTTTTGGGTTTATAACACTTACTCCTGCAAAGCTCATAACAGTTGTTATTGCTATAAGTCCTGCGATGATATAAAGAAACAAGACGAACGGATGTGGAAGCTTATTTCCAACACGTTCAATAGTGCCCAAAAAGCCTAACTTCTTTTCTTTTGTAATCACGCCTTCATTGCGCATAATTTTCTCCTCCTCCATTTTTATGACCGCGGTCACATTTGCCTTAATGATAGCAGAAGTAATTACGCTTGTCAACAATATTCTCATTTATTTTGAGTTTCCTGATTTTATCTTAGTTCAGCAGTTATCCGCAGCAGAAAAAATTTCTTCCTATTACAAAAAAACAAGGAAGATCCCATCTTGGGTCTTCCTTATAAAAATCATCTTAAAAATTATGTCAATTTTTTAGTTTCACAAACTTAAAACAGTCTTGCAAGTAATTATGTTTACGACATACATAATATAATTAGCCTATTGTTATACCATTAAGAAAAGTCTTCATATACTCGCACCCGTCTGCAACAATGTCGAATCCGCCCCGCTGCAAGCACCAGTCATAAAAAGTACCACGAATATTTCTTACTATCATTTTTGTAATTTCATTTGATGAAAGCTCATTAGTAAATTGACCATTTTTTTGCCCCTCTTCAACAAGCTCGGTTACTATTCTGTAGAGAGAACGCTCTGCATTTGTAGCTTTGGTAACCAATGAAAGCTGAGACTGATAAAGTACATTTATCAAATCATACCCTATCTTTTCTGATGTAAAACTAAGGGACTCCTTTATGATGATCATAAGCCTATCCTTAGCTGGCAGGGTTTTGTCCATATTCTCATACACTTCATCATAATAATCATCGTACTTCTCAAACAGTTCGGTGATAATTTTTGCCTTGGAATCAAAGTATATATAGAAAGTTCCCTTTGCCGTCTGTGCCTTTTTTACTATTTCACTCACAGATACATTATCATATCCTTTTTCCCTGAAAAGCTCCAGCGCACAGTCAAATAGAATTTTTTTTGTTTTTTGACTTTTTGTAAGAATAGCCTTCATAACTAGATGCTCCCATAAAATCTTTTTTAATTAACCTATTACTTAATTCTACACTTTCTTCTCTATTTTGTCCACATCTAGATTGTTTTCTATGCTGATTCTGTCCACAATACAAATTTTTCAATTTTGTTTTCTGTTTTCATTATAATTTCAATAAATTACTCAGAAAAATTCTAATACCGCCTCAATAAAGGTATGTTCCATACTTTTTCCTGGTCTATATATCATGTGAACTTCTCTGATACATCATGACCTCTTTACCCTAACTATTGCTGTATAATTACATTTGTCTTTATTATATATCACACCACCGCTGTTTTTCATATATATTCCATTTGCTAATTAGTATTATGTTGTAGAGTTATATAAAAAGGTATAATAAAAACATGCTCGAGACTTAGGGGAAAAATCTCAAACATGTTTTTTATAACCTTAACTTTTAATTACATAATCGTTCCCATTGATTCTATAGACTCTTCAGTGTTTTCCGCAATTACTTCAACAGCACAGTATATTGCCTTTGAAATTGTTTCAACAGGCATACTTGCAGTACCGTCAGGTTTTGATGCTGCCTGTTCTGTGGAAAAAGGAACATGAATGAATCCAGCTTTGACATTAGTATACTTTTTGTGTGTCAGGTATAAGACGTTGTACATAATACTGTTGCAAACATAAGTCCCTGCCGTGTATGACATGTTTGCCGGTATGCCAGCTTCCCTTATTCTATTGACAATAGCCTTTACGGGAATAGTTGCAAAATATGCGGTTTCACCATCCTGCATGAGAGCCTGGTCTAGAGGCTGTTCACCGTCATTGTCAGGAATTCTGGCTTCAGCTAAATTTATAGCCACTTTTTCCACGGTTATGCTGGAACGTCCACCCGCTTGACCGATACTCAGGACTACATCCGGCTGATATCTGTTTATTGCGTCGTCAACAACTGAAACACTTCTTGTAAATACAGTCGGAATTTCCAATTTTATAACCTCAGCACCTGCAATGTTATCAGGAAGCAGTTTAACCGCCTCATATGCAGGATTTACCTTCTCCCCTCCAAAGGGATCAAAACCTGTTACCAATATTTTCATAAATTGCCTCCTACTAATAAATTTGCGGTTCCGGAATTATTATTCTGCCTTGCTGCATAATCTTTCTGTTGTCAGCATATATGTCCGGCTCTAAGCTCACTAAGTCAAAATGACCGCTAGCCTCATGAAATCCGCCAAGTGCAATGTTTCTTCCAAACCCTATGTGAAAAGTACCATATGCAGATTCATCTTCGATATAGCAGTTACCTTCACATTTGGAATAGGAATTTAATCCTATCCCAAACTCCGATGCCACATACATGTTTAAGTCCCGGTATTTTTCAATATATTCTTTTAATAATTTCCCGCTTGTGTTCTGTTCGATATCTGTTATCTTTCCGTCAGAAAACTTAATCCTTATGGATTCCTGAGGCTTACCAAGATAACCCAGCGAACCATCTACAACCATAGTTCCCTCTGTCTTGCTTTCCTCAATGGGTACATAAATTTCAAAACTTGCAGATGAGTACCCTTTTCCATCCTTTACAACACCGTTAAAAAACCCAGGTTTTCGCCCCTGCTTGTATACCTTGAGATCAGTGCCTGCTTTTGAAGTTATGTGAATCATTGATGAATTGTTAATGTATTTCATAATCACATCCGCCATCATCTTGCTTTTCTTTGTATCCATAGCGATAAAATCATAAGATAACATGGATTCCTCAGTGCTAACCGACAAAGGCAGCGATAAAAATTTACTTCCTTTTTCTATAGCCGCTTTGGCTGCTCTGGTGGTTATAAGCGAATAATCGGTTGCACCGATTACAGCAGTGTATCCGTCAAATACATCCTCATTTTCATCAAAGTATACGCCGACTTGAATTCCTGCTTTCTCCACAACCATTATGTCCACAGAGGCATCCATTTTAAGAGCATATTCCTTCAGAGCTTCAGCCTCTGCTAAATGTTTCTCACTTGTAACAATTAAAAGTCTATCCCGATTGCTGATTTCCAGCCAATCACTGATTACAATCCGCACACCGTTCTCCAGGTCCTTACTCATGAAATCCCTCTGTCGTTATTTAAATAGAATCATATAGAAAATCTGGAAGGTTATCATAATCAATGCCGGTACTACCTGATTCTTGATAACTCCCATTCTATCCTTCATATCCAGCATAGCTACGGGAACTATGTTAAAGTTTGCTGCCATCGGCGTACACAATGTTCCGCAGTATCCAGATGTGAGTGCAATCATGCCTATTAAAACCGGATTTGCGCCATAAGCCAGTACGAATGGAGCGCCGATTCCAACAGTCATTACGGTAATAGCCGCAAATGCATTTCCCATTATCATCGTAAACAGCATCATGCCTATTGCATAAACTACAATACCTACATTAACATTTCCCTGAGGCACTATATTGCCAACCAATTTAGCAATAACTTCGCCAACCCCGGCAGCTGTGAAAATTGCTCCGAGACTTGCAAGCAGCATAGGAAGCATGCTTAGAGGTCCTACAGTGGATAGCAGCCTTTCTGAATCTTTTAAAAATACATTAAGTTTATTTTCAGGAGAATAAACCATCAACACAATTATTGAAACGACAATACCTGCACCAATTCCAACCAAAGCTCCAAGCTTTGTGAATATTGCAAATAAAATTGCGCATATACCGATTGTCAACGCCGGAATGAAAATTTTCATTCCTATCTTATTGAATGCTGCCCTTGTTTCTTCTTGAGTAGGTGCATACTGTTTTCCGATTTTAACCTTTTGAAGAATAGCCGGAACTGTCATGACAATTATTATGACACCATTAATCATCGGAGGTATCCATCTGCCAAACGCCAGAACTATACCTAAAGAACACCAGAAAATACCCGTTCCTATGTTAGATGGATTTTCTTTGTCCATAAAGTTTTTAATACCTGTATGGAGTGTAATCAGCCCTATTATTATATAAATTACTTCCAGTAATTTCGGTCCTAAAGCTACTCCTGCATCCATAAAAAATTTCATGCTTTTCCCTCCTCTTTTTTACTGCCGTAATACTTCTTAATGAGCTTTCTGTCTTTTAAGTTATAGTAAATGATAGCAACCAGAACAGCAGTAATACCTACTGGAATTTCCACCTTTACCAAATCAATCAGTTCAACAGTATATCCCAAAGAGGCTAATGTCGATTGAACCAGCAGACCTCCCGCTCCTCCGACAAACAGCACCTGGCAGAAAAACCATGCGATATTTTCCATTCCTGATGACATTCCCTTGATTTCTTCCAGATACTCTTCATTTACTTCTTTGCCCGATGCTTCTATGGCACCTGTAGTCATAGGCATTATGATTGGTCTTACAAATCCGGCAACTCCGCCAAAGCTTACGTTAAAGGCAGCAAATATGCCTCTCATGATGCCGTATGCGCCGATTATCTTTCCCGGGGATGCTCCCTTAACTCTTCCTATGAGGTTTGCAGCTGCTTCTTTAAGTCCATTTCTTTCCAATGTTCCGGTTACCAGCATAATCAAAATAAATATTGCCATACTTCTGTTAGAAACAAATGATTTTCCAAGTGTTTCCAGGAGACCTGTTATACCAAGTCCACCTACTAAAGCCGTCACTACGGCTGCACTTAAAATGATTAAAATAGAATCCTTTTTAAGTGCAAATCCAATAATAACAATGAGAATTCCTAACAATTTAATCAGTTCCATTACATTCCTCCTTAAATGATGTTTATTTCAAAGCTGCCTTAAACAATAACAGGTCTTTGCCTAGTACAGCTTATTGAAATTTTGTTTTCAGATATCTGGCACTTGCTTTCAAACACGCAAGTGCAGTCCATCAGCATGTCAAGTACCGCTTCGTCATGAATCACATGTGCCCTGGCACAAAGATTTAAATATTCACCCTGTGCTGTTTCATCCGCGACCTCGCTTGTATAGGCAACGGTTGTTATCCATGGAAATCGAATTGACGGATAGCGGTGGTTCGGGTCAAATTCAAACGGAATCCAATAGTTGATCATATCCTTGTAATAATTTGCAGGGAATTGTTTTGGCATCCACTCATGAGCATATTTCTCAAACCTCGTCATCCATTCCTTGTTCCACATGGTAATTTCATCGTCCTTTGCTATTCCTTCTGCAATTACCCCTTCCATTTTCTTGTTCACATCAAAATTTCCCTTATAATCATCGTCTGTTACTGTCCAGTAGTATCCATATAATAATGAACGTGGCAGCCAAAAGCCCTTGTAGGAAGGTGATGTGTATCCAGAAAACTGCTGCTCCCATTCATGGCTTGGAACACCATGGTTGTCAATAACAACATCCGGAAGATATTTTTCCCACAGTCTTGTAAACCCCATTGCTTCTGAATGTATTGTTTCAGTTTTGAAATGTTCATAATAAAATTCCTTGCCTATTGCATTAAATCTGGCAACATGTAGCTTCCATTCCGGATTGTCCTTTTGAAGTTCATAATGTATTGCTGTTCCATCAACGTTTTCCATGGGGACTATAACTAGATTTAATTTATCAGAAAGATGCTTATATTTTTCCTCTGTCAAAAGCTTTTTCAATAGTATGAACGCGGCATTTGTGCTTGAAACTTCATTTGCATGATGTCTTGAATTAATGATCTCTGAAGGAAGACTATTAATTCGTTTTGTTCTTGAAACATATCCCTCCAGTCTCGGTAGTATTTCAATTGCATAAATATATCGTCCGGAATACGACTCAGCAACCGGATATACTTCAATTTCAGGCACACGCTTCAACTGACCGATTATGTCCATATATTGCTCATAGCCTATTAATGTATGCTCCATCAGATCAATATCAGAAATGCACAGATCCTTATCCGTTTCTTTATATTCACAGATATCCGCTGAGTAGCTGTTGTCACCGGATTCAATTATGAGCGTGTCTATCCCTTTGAACTTGCTGCTTATTTCGAGCACTTGTTCGTCAAAAAGATGCATGTAACTGTCTACAAGCTTTTCTTCCTTAATATTTAAATGCAAATGAACAGTGATTTTCCCGTCCTCATATGCCAATTTCTGTATGAACAGTTCAATCTGTTCCCTGGTCAAATTGCTTTCAATTATTTTATTTTCTGCTTTAATGCAAGGTCTCTTTGCCAGTTCATCAAACAATGTTACTTTGAAAACAGGTTTTCCGATTCCCTTTTTAATAATAGGCAGAATCAATCCAGGAGCATCCAGCAAAATATTTTCTTTTTGAATTCCATAATTCTTAAAATAATCTGCCCCCACAAAATACATGTCTTCGTGCAATGCATCCAAGGAAGAAATTATGTCTTCCCTGATATTCAGCGAATAATCAGGTTCGCTGGCTGTAACTTCAAGCTTGAGCTGTGAAAAAAACGGCTGATCCTCAATACTGATTTCGCCTGACGTCTTCTCCTCAATAAACTTTCTGCAGCTTGGTAAAACTTCTTTTTGATAAATATCCCAAATGTTCTCGACATCCGTTGCAATACGCTCATTAATTATTTCCTTACCGTTTAATACAACCTTTATGTATCCCGTAGATGGGTGCACCTTTCCCAATCCTTCAAAGTCATCTAAAAATGGGCGTTCTGAATATGCAGCTTTGTAATCTGCCTTTAAGATTTCTTCATCATTATCACCATATGCTTTAAACTCGTAAGTTATATCACTGACTCCTTCATATTGAACAAATTCAACCTTATCTCTGTGAATCATCAATTTTTTTGCAATGATATCATCTACCGGATACAATTCCTGCAGAAATCTTATCGGCATATCAAACCATTTTTCGGGATCGCTTATCTTAACATTATTGTATGTGGGTGTTGCGCCGTCTTCTTCCAGCCACTTTGTCATTCCATCCGGAAGGAAGGGCTTAAATGCAATCATGATCTTCTTAACATTCTTGTCATCCAATTGAGGAAGAACAGCTTCTTCAATCCATGATATTCCTTGCTTGTATGCACACAATATTTCTGTCTTTGTGGATACGGCATTTCTTCTCGATATCTCAGCTTCAACTTCCCTGGCAAGTCTGCCTCTCACGTCTGTTTCTTCACTGAGTGCACCATATATTTCAACTTCATCCTCAGCTTTCAGCTGAGAATATAGCTTTTCTTCCAGAATTCTTTTGAAAACATCAACTTCCCAAGGTATATCAAATGATTTTTCAAAAATCATTTTTCCATCTTTATGATTTTTAAATTCAACATCAGGGAACAAGGGCTGAATTTTATTCAACTCCAGTTGAATTTTAGGTGACATGTACGCAGTGACATTGCCTGTAAGCTCCTGTTCATAAGCCTTTAAATATGACAATTGTCCGTCCAGATTGTTCATCGTAAAACTGTCAGTCATATGCTGCAGATGGTCTGTCCAGATCTTTCCTTCAGGAAGCAACGGAAAATGTTCGCAGACAAATGAAGAAAAACTTTCAAGGTCATCTCCACGGCCATATACTTTTACGATGTAGCGTCCGTTTTCTTCGGCAAACTCCATTGTACACCTGTCATCTTCTTCAAAAGCAATCACATTGCCCATCCAATTGTCCTCAGCAACTATAGGACCTTCATAGGCAGTTGTCTCCATTCCCATTCGAAATGCAAAATTGCATGCGGCTGTTAAGATGGAAAGATCACATTTCTTTGGCAATGCAATTTTGAAATCCAATTCATCAGGCAATTGATCAAAATTCTTATCCTTCAAAAACATTCCTTTGGAAAAGAGTGTTTCCAGTCCCTTCTTCTTTCGCCAGTCAAACTCCGGAATATCTTTGGCTCCTTTGCTCGCTGAAATATAACCTTCCGGCAATTTTTCCTGTGTAATTTGATACAAATCCTGTAAATCTGCGATACAACTCTGTACAACTGAACCGCCTTCCCTGGATACTGCAGGAAACTTTGCAGAAGTTGAATTGAAGCCCATAACAAGGCTTTGTTCAACAGCTGTTTTTTTCTGCTCCCAACTCATACCTTCTGTTATCCAAATTTTATTCATGATGTCACCTCCAAAATCTTCTAAAGCACACCTATTATATTAAATCATATGTTTATCAGATTCCTTACTGAATTAGTCAATATTTCTATTTCATTTTCTTTTACTAAAACTACATCCTCTAGTCTTGCGCCACCGAATCCAGGGATTGAAATACTTATTCCAATGCTGTAAACTTCATTTGGCATAATAGTTCTATTAACTTTAGGCCTAATGACATACCCTTCTATTGTTTGCAACCCTCTTCCGTGTCCAATAGCTTTAAGGAAATAATCTTTATACTCAGTATGGTTAATCTCATTTTCAAAGATACTATAAAGCTTCTCATACTCCATGTATGGTTTAATGGAATTCAATACCTTTATATACACATCGTAGAGGCAGCTGTATATATTTTCGTATTCGCTCTTTACAGCGCCTACAGAAACCATTCTCGCTACTGCAGATGTGTAACCTTCGTATATTACTCCGAAGTTCAGTAAGATGAAATTACCCCTTTTGACTATGACGTGTTTTTCTGGTAATGAGTAAGGCATGGATGTTTTTTCTTCAACTCCGATAATCGGCTGAAAAGCGTATCCATCTCCTTCTTCCCTTTTTATTAAGTAATTCATCTCAATTTCTATGTCCTTTTCACTCATGCCTTCCGTAATGATTTTAAGCAAACCATGAAAAGTCTTGTCGGCAATTTCGCATGCCTTTTTGATTTTCACTATTTCCTCTTGAGATTTTATGGCACGGCTTTCTTTAAAAGGCTCCTCAAGGTTTATAATTTCAAAGTTCCCTGACATGTTTTTCAGCTGAGAATAAAATACATATTTAATATCACATATGTCAACCCCAAGCTTTTTAACATCATTTAACTGGAGCAAATTTTCCAGTGTCTGCTCAAAGTTAGCATTTTCGTCAATTACTGACAATATAAATTCTGAACATTGAGCCCTGGCTTGTTCCATATACCTAATGTCAGTAATAATATACAAATTATTTTTTGTGATTAAGACCCAAGCCTCTTCCCCTGTGAAATTGCTTACATATGTTATATCATGTTTATTTGTGATAAGGATCGCATCCACATCATTGTCAGTAATTATTTTAAATATTTTGCTTTTCATTTTTTCTCCTTTTTGATTTACACGCAAAATTCATGCCAAACTGTCTAAATGCCAAAATTGTTGATATAGCACATGTTTAGGAATTTATCGACGTTATTGTTTAAGTGATTATGCTTATAATAATAAAAAATCACCATTTTCGGTGATTAGAAAATCGGTTTTATATTGTATTTTATAATTTTATTCTTTAATGTTTGCCTTGGCAAACCAAGTTTTCTGGCGGCTGAAGCTACATTTCCGCATGTTTCATTCAAGACGTTCCTAATCAAATTTGTTTCGACAGATTCAACCACCTCTACAAGTGTTTTATTGTCATAATCCCAAAACATATTAAGGTCATCCTCTTTCTCAATTTTTTCAGAATGATCGTCACTGTTCATTTTTATTCCTTCGATAGCAATATGATTATAAATGTCTTCAATTTTCAATGTATTGCTTTCGGCAAAATTCATAATTCTCTCAATATTGTTTTTAAGTTCCCTTACATTTCCTTCCCAATTTTTATTTTTAAGTATATTCATTGCTTCCTTGTCTACACTCAATATATTTTTATTAAATTTTTTATTGTAAATTCTTATAAAATAGTTCGTCAAAAGCTCAATATCGCTTATTCTCTCCTTCAAACTTGGTATTTTAATATTAATGACATTTAGTCTGTAATATAAATCCCTTCTGAATTTTCCTTTTTTAACAACAGAAAATGGCTCCTCATTAAATGAAGCTATCACTCGTACATTTGCCTTCTTAATCTTTTTATCGCCGATTCTCATAAATGTCTTTTCTTGAAGAACCCGCAAAAGCTTTGCCTGTACATGAAACGCCATGGAATTTATCTCATCAAGATAAATTGTTCCTCCTTCAGCTATTTCGAAAAGACCCGGCTTGTCCTTCGCCCCGGTAAAACTGCCTTCTGTTGTTCCAAACAACAGGCTTTCCAGCAGAGTTTCAGGAATTGCCGCACAGTTTTGAGCAACAAACATATTGTTTCTGCGCTCCTTGGAAGCATTATGAATGCCTTGGGCAAACAACTCCTTTCCTGTTCCTGTTTCACCATAAATCAAGACAGGAGAATCACTTTCAGAGGCCCTTAATGCAAGACTTATTAAGTGTTTCATATGATTGTCATTCGTAATTATGCTTTCAAGCGAATATGTGGTTCCATTCTTAATGTTGATTCTACTATCGATTTCGCTTTCTGCATAGGCATGCATGTGAGTTCTTTTTATTTCATTTGATAATCTGCTCTTTTCATCTATCATATACAGGGTTTCAATAATACCCAGCACATTGTTTCTATCATCTGTATAGGGATAAACTGAACTCACATAAAAACTGTTGCCTATTCGCATTATTCTCTCCAGAGATACTCCCTGATGCATAACCTTGTTGTATTCATCAATGTCATACTGATCAAATAGACTGGAAATATTATCCTTGACTCTTACATCATTGCATATTTCATTAGCGTTATCGCTGAAATATAAAAGATTAAAATCCTTGTCAAAAAGCAAAATAATTAATTTCTGAGTTTCCAATACATTTTTAAGTATATTTTCAAAATTTATCTTCTCCACTCCATCACCTATTCTATTATAATTGGATGTTATCTATTAAGTAATTCTTCTACTGATTTATATTCGGCTGTATTTATTAATTCTTCTTTAACAACTCTGCCATTCAAATGATATAATATGTATGCCTTTGATTTTAAATCAGATTTATGAATTTTATAGAAGTTATTTTTAAATTCAATTGCACTATTATTATCTAAAGCAAGGCCTATTTCATCATACTCTAATATTTTTTGATTAAAATCATCTTCCCTGGTATCTTCATTGTAATGCGGACAAATCATAGCATCTATAAAATTAATTCCCTCTACTCTAATGTAATCCCACTTATCTTTCGTATAAAAGCTTTGAGAATCACTATGTCCGCTTTTGAACCAGCAAATGGCCCCGGCACTTAATCCACTTAATATTTTACCGTTTTTATATGCTTCCTTTAGTGATTTATCTACTCCGTAAGTTTCCCAAACATGTAACATCATGCTGGTATTTCCGCCGCCAACATAGATAATATCAGTACTCATGATTTGCTTTCTTGCTTGTTCATTGCTTGTTTTACCTTCTAATAACAAAAGAACATCCGTACTGCATCCAAGTTTTTCACCATAAACATAATTAAACGAATCTATACATGCTTGCGGTTCACTGCTTGCAGTTGGTATGAAAAGTGCCTTGGGTTTCGTCTTGTTCGCTGATTCAACTATCTTCTTATCAATATCCAGCGTTTCCAAGTTACCTATTTCTCCTCCGCCAATTGCGAAAATAGTCCCCATTCTATTGCCTCCTCTTTGTCATATTATAAATGCATATGATAAATACTCGCTTCACATTATTCCAAGTTCCTGACTATCTAAAGCGAAAAAGCTTTTTTCTTAATGTAAGTGCTGCATATCATTATGTAATTTATTATATATCACACCGCTGCTATTTTCCATATATTCTCCAATATTGTATTACTAATTGAATTTTAAATAAAAAAGCATGAACTAAACTTCAAAGAAGATTATCGATCATGCTATGTATAATTCAGCTATAATTATTTGCAGGAGACAGGTGCTGCTATTTCAATATGATTGCCTTCACTATCCTCAAATTCCGCAACCCAATTTAACCCTATTTGTTTCAACGGAAATACTACCTTTAATTTTATCAATTTACTTTTTAAAAATTTAAGTTATCAACTTCTAAACTCGGCAAACAATTATTCCCCAAAATATGCTGTTCATTGATAAGCAAATAATCCCAACCGAAAACCATTAATATTGAACACACTATATATATCATCACGAATGGTTAACAAATCCTCATAAAACGCTATTGCTCTGCTCATGTCAGCAACACAAAAATATAAGGACCTAATGTTCCAATCCATTTATAATCCTCCTTAAATCTATTTAATGCTTTAACAAACTTTTAATAAAATTAACTATATCATTTACACATTTTTCTCAAGATAAATTAAAACATGGTTTATTCAAGCTTTAAACCATGTTTCAAACATAATTTCACGTATTTTTTTAAAGAGTATACATAATAAAACAATCTTTATTAATTCAAAATTATTGTCATACTACATCTCTCTTCTGCCTTCCATGGCCCTCATCAATGTAACCTCATCGGCGTATTCTATGTCACCGCCTATGGGGATGCCGTGGGCTATACGGGTTGCCTTGATGCCCATGGGCTTTATTAAGCGCGATATGTAGACAGCCGTTGCTTCGCCTTCTATTGTCGGGTTAGTGGCAAGGATCACTTCTGTCACCTCAGAGTTTAACCTACTCACCAGATTTTTGATGTTTATATCCTCTGGCCCTATGCCGTCAAGAGGTGAAATTGTTCCGTGCAGCACGTGATAGACGCCCTTGTATTCCTTGGTGCGTTCCATGGCTGCTATGTCTCTCACATCCTCCACAACACAGATCACCGAATGGTCTCTCTTGAAGTTAGCGCATATGCCGCATACATCGCCTTCAGTCAGGTTGCCGCATGTCTTGCAGTGTTTGGTAAGCTTCTTGGCGTTGACAATAGCCTTAGCAAGCTCCACCACATCGTTACCCTTCATGTCCAGAATGTGAAAGGCTAATCTCTGCGCTGATTTTCTTCCTATTCCGGGAAGCTTGGCAAGCTCTTCAATGAGCTTGGTTATTGGCGGTGTGTACTGCTCCATTATAATAACCCTGGAATGCTTACTCCGCCTGTTACTTTTTTCATTTCAGTTTCCATCATTTCATCCGCTTTTCTAAACGCTTCGTTGATAGCAGCAACTATCATGTCCTCAAGCATTTCAACGTCGTCCTTGTCTACGACTTCCGGATTTATTTTAACTTCCAGCAGGTTCTTCTTTCCTGTGACCTTCACAGATACGGCTCCTCCGCCTGCTGTTGCCTCAACTTCTCTTTGTTCAAGCTCTTTTTGCATGTCTTCCATCTGCTTCTGCATTTTCTGAACCTGTTTCATCATGTTGTTCATATTTCCGCCGCCGGGCATACCCATAGGCATTCTTCTACCTTTACTCATTTTAATCCTCCTGCTTAAATTCTACTATTTCTTCACCAAATTCATTTTTCAGATCTTCATATATATCTTCAATTGTCTGTTTTGGCTTGTTAGATTTTTCTTCTTTTCCTTTTGATGTGGTGAATTCCACTTCACATTCTGTATTAAGAAATGAACTTAATACTTCCTTAAATTTTTGCCTGTTCTTAGGCTGGTTCGCAGCATTTATGTGAAACGTAAACTTAGGGTCAAATTCAAACACAGCTTTTTTGTTTATGACCTCCGCAAGCTTGGATTCGCGGATGATAGCCTGCAATCCTGCGTTTTCGGTTCTTATTTTCCTGAGGATCGTCTGCCATCCGCTGTTGATGGCATTGAACATTGCCTCATCGCTCTTATCCTCGAAGGACATTTTTTCCTTTGGACCTTCAGTTGCTTCGTGGCTATTTTCCTGTCTTGGAGCATGCCCTGCAGGTGCTGCTATCTTTGTTTCCCTCACCGGAGCGTCATGACGGACTTCATGCTGTGCTGATTCCTGTCTGCGCTGGTTAGGCCTTGCTGACACGGCAGCCGATATATTGCCGTTTCTTATGGCATCTTCAAGCTCCTCGATTCTCCTTGTGAGAGACTCCACATCCGTATGTTTTGTTCCGTGAAGCATTTTTATAAGTTTTGTTTCCAAGAGAACCCGTTGATTGAGAGATCTCTTGCACTCCAGCTGTGCAGTCGAAAGGTCTTCGATGTAGTTTACAATTTCATCCACTGAAATTTTAGCACTCAGATTTCTGAGCTCCTCCGTCTCATCTTCGGAAACCCTGAGGAGATTATCAGTTGAATTTGTGGTTTTGATAATGAGCATGTTTCTGAAACATATTATCAGCTCATCCAAGAAATAACTCAGCTCTTTACCGCTGTTAAGTATGTCATCCACCAGAACCATTGTCTTTTCTATGTTTTTGTCCATAAGAAGACTTGCTGCTTCCAGCACGACCTGGTAATTGACTGTTCCCAACAGATTTATTACAGTCTCGTAATCAACCTTGTCATTGTTAAAGGAAACGCATCTGTCCAGTATGCTCAGGGCGTCCCTCATGGCACCTTCGGAATTGGCGGCTATGAGTTTTAGGGCTCTTTCCTCGTATTCCACGTTGATATCCTGGCATATCTTTTCCATGTTCTCGACAATTACCGGTGATTGTATCCTTTTCATGTCAAATCTCTGGCACCTTGACAGGATTGTAGCCGGTATTTTTTGAGGCTCGGTTGTTGCAAGTATAAACAGAAGATGCTCCGGCGGTTCTTCCAGGGTTTTTAACAGTGCATTGAACGCTCCCTTGGAAAGCATGTGAACCTCGTCTATTATGTATACCTTGTACTTGCTTTTGACAGGCAGAAACTTCACCTTGTCTCTTAATTCCCTTATGTCCTCAACTCCGTTGTTGGAGGCTGCATCCATCTCTATAACATCCATATTGGTTTCATCCAATATGCTTTTGCATATTTCACACTGGTTGCACGGATTGCCGTCATGGCTGTTTGTACAGTTTACTGCACGTGCGAATATTTTTGCGGTTGATGTCTTACCGGTTCCCCTGATTCCCGAGAACAGGTATGCATGTGCTATGTTATCCGACAATATTTGATTCTTCAAAGTCTTAGTTACATGTTCCTGTCCCAGCACATCATCAAATATCTTAGGACGGAATTTTCTGTATATTGCTTGATGCGACAACTTAACCACCTGACCTCATATGGTAATTTTTAATAATTATAGCATAAAAAAAATCTATGCACAACATTGTAATTCTTGCTTTTAAACAGTGACTGTATTTATTGCTGCAAGGACAAAATTTCTTCAGCTGCTGTTATATTTTCTCCGTTTGTTTCTTTTACAAACAAAGTTCCTGCAAATGTAACTGCACTTAACACTGTTAGAACAATGAAAGCCCTTGAATACAGCTCTCCTCCAGCTAATGAAGGATTCATGTCAATTATCTTTCCTACTATTACCGGACCCACTGCGCTTCCGATAAATTCCATGAGTCCCACAAATGACACAGACAACCCGGCATAAGTCAGGTCATTGGATTCCTTGGCAACTGTGTATGACAGCAGACATGAGGACAAGGTCAGTCCTGTCAGCATGTAAAGCAGCTTAAGTTTTTCATAGGCTGGTTCTCCCTTGCTTATTACAACTATGTAAATCCACACTGCTGTCATGGCACCGTTAAGAATCAACATGAATATCTTTCTTTTTCTGAAGCGGTCAGAAACCAGCCCAAGTATTGTCGAACCTATGGCCAGAGCCAGCGTCATTATCGTTGTGTACCTTGAAGCATCAACCATGGAAACTCCGTAAGTATCACGGATGTACACGCTTCCAAACGAACCTGACAATATGGATAGTATTGCACCCAGCGAAAACACCACTGCAAATGTCGGCCAGTTATACCGGTTAAGAAGTATCTTAGCCACAGCGCTTCGAATTTTTATTTTTTCTTTAGTCAGATTGGTGGTTATAATCTTTCCTTCTATTGATTCGATTGAAGGAAGTCCCATGTCTTCCGGAGAGTTTCTTATTATTACAAATGTAAGTATGCCCATAAAAACAGACATTGCTCCGAAAACGAAATAAATATTTCTCCAGGAAAACATGTCTGCCAACAGCCTCAATGGTGTCTGAGCCAAGACGCTTCCTAGGTTCCCTAAGAGAAAAGTCAGTCCTGTCATGGTTGCAAATTCTCTTGACAAAAACCATTTTGTCTGAATCTTCATGAGCGAAATATAGGTTACAGATATTCCTATGCCGATTACAAATCTGCTGATATTTGCAATGACTGCGCTTTGAGCAGCTGCAAACAAAAATGAACCTGATGCAGTAACAATGCATCCTGATGTGACGGTCATTCTGGCTCCTAAAGTGTCTGCCAGCAGTCCTGATGGAATCTGCATAATGAGGTACGAGTAAAAAACCATGCTGCTCAGGTTTCCAAAGGCCGCAGTCGACAGATTAAATGAACCAATAAGTTCATCCTGCATTACACCTGTTGAAAACTTGTGAAAATTAGCCAGAAAGTATACCGTTGAAAGCAGAATATAAATTACCCAACGATATTTCATAACTTTCTTTTTTTCTGCTTCAAAATTCTTGCCTTTCATAGTCCACCCATATAAATATTAAGATTTGCTGCACAACTTTAATTATATCATAGTTTGCATTTACCTACAATTTTTATAATTTCGCAAAGGATGATGAAATTTTTAATATTCCACTTCAAGTTCAGTTCAAGAATCTGTTAAGTTTTCTTAACATTTTTATTGCTGCTGCAAGTGAATTTTTTCTCAATATATGGTAGAATAGTTATTATTATTCTAGGAGACCAACGTGGATATAAAACAAGTGCGAGACATAACAGTAATTGATTTTGATGATAAAAGATATCTTGGAATTTCATGTGATTCATGCGGAGGAATAGGAACCAAGGAGCACGATGTGGTGAAGGCATCCCTGCATCTGGTGGCTTACCAGACAGGAAAGGTTGCATTGGCAGAACTCCTGAGCCTTGGATTTTCTCCATTCCTTCTGGCTGACGGCCTGGCCGTTGAGATGGATGATACCGGAAACCAGCTCATTGCAGGGTTCAGAGATGTCATATCAAGGCTTAAGACGGCGAAGGTTCACCTTACTGGAAGCACAGAGGAAAACATCCCTACGGTTCAGACTTCCATGGGAATTACCTGCATAGGCATATGCGAAAAAGATAAGCTTAAGTACAAAAAGACCAGAGCCGGCCACGTATGCATGCTGCTGGGGCTTCCGCTGGTTGGAAACGATGTGGTCAACAACCCTGATAAGATTCTTGACATCGAGGATTTCGAAATACTTTACCTTTCAAACCTTATAAAGGAAATGCTTCCTGTAGGCTCCAGAGGAACAGAAGCTGAACTTAAGGACCTGTGCAAATACAACAACCTAGGATTCGCTTACAACGAAAACCTGTCAGTTGACCTGACCCATTCGGGAGGACCTTCCTGCTGCTGTCTGGCAGTGTTGGAAGAGGAAAAAATTGATGAAGTTAAAAAGCTGGTCAAAAAGCCTTCAGAAGTGCTGGGGCATTTTGTCGATAAGCAGTAACGCAATGCATTTCTTGTGAGCGCATCATCTGCCATATACAGATGATGCGGCATTTCCAAAAAAACTAAAAGGCAAATCCTTTAGCAACTATATGCAAAAGATTTGCCCAAAAGCCTATGTTCTTATTTGTTATCCAAGTTGTATTTCTTCTTGAATCTGTCAACTCTTCCGCCTTTATCAACAAACTTCTGTTTGCCAGTAAAGAATGGATGACATTCTGAACAAATTTCTACTTTGATTTCGTCTAATACTGAACCGGTTTCAAATGTATTTCCACATGCGCAGTGTACAGTAACAGTCTTATAATCTGGGTGTATTCCTTGTTTCATCCCGTTCACCTCTTTCTCGCTCTATATTAAATATATAATATTATCAATTTACCTTGAGTATTATATCACACGGTTTATCATAATACAATCTTTTTTGTATCGGAAAATTATTACTTTTTGTTTAATAATTTCTGTCCGCAAGATCATCCTTCGTCTTTTCAATGTTCATAAGCTGTGCAGATGCAGTTTTAATAAACTCTGCGTTTGTCTTGGATTTCCAAAGGCCATCAATTAACCTTTCAGTAACATCCGCAACAGAGAAATTGCTCAGCGCCTTTCTCAGCTGCCATATGGTCTGAAGCTCCTCTGTATTTAGAAGAAGCTCTTCTCTTCTTGTTCCGGACTTGTTGATGTCTATTGCAGGGAATATTCTCTTTTCTGAAAGCTTCCTGTCCAGGTGAACCTCCATGTTGCCTGTTCCCTTGAACTCCTCGAATATCATGTCGTCCATGCGACTTCCGGTTTCAATGAGGGCGCTGGCAAGTATCGTTAGACTGCCGCCGTTTTCAATGTTTCTTGCAGCTCCGAAAAATCTCTTAGGTCCGTACAAGGCACCAGGATCAAGTCCTCCGGACAGCGTCCTTCCGGTGGGAGTTATGGTCAGATTGTATGCTCTTGCAAGCCTTGTGATGCTGTCCAAAAGAATCACCACATCCTTGCCGTGTTCCACCAGCCTCTTTGCTCTTTCAAGAACCATCTCTGCAACCTTTATATGGTTTTTAGGAAGCTCGTCGAATGTTGAGTACACAACGTCACCCTTGACAGACCTTTTCATGTCTGTAACCTCTTCAGGGCGCTCATCTATAAGAAGCATGATTATTTCTATGTCAGGATGGTTTGCAGCTATGCTGTTTGCTATGTCCTTGAGTATTGTTGTCTTTCCTGCCTTTGGAGGCGCTACAATTATTCCTCTTTGCCCCTTTCCTATGGGCGCTATTAAATCTATAAGACGCATTGCTATTTCTTTATGAGATTTTTCAAGCTTGATTCTATCATTTGGATAAATAGGGATGAGATTGTCGAAGTCTTTTCTGTTTCTTGCCAGTTCGGGATTTTCGTCATTGACTTGTTTGACATACAATAGGGCTTTGAATTTTTCTCCTTGCTTCGGAGGCCTTGTTATTCCGGTTATCTTGTCTCCCGTCTTCATATGAAATCTTCTGATTTGCGAAGGGGATATGTACACGTCTTCATCGCTGGTGAGATAATTGTTGGTTCTTAAAAAGCCGTAACCATCGGGATGAGTTTCAAGTATTCCTTCTACCTTAACTGCTTCTTCCCCGCTGGATTCAATTTCCTCCACCACTTTGTCAGGCATGGCATTTTCCTTTTTCATTTCCATGTCTGCTTCGTTCTCAAACTCTTCTAGGCCTTTAGCCTTTTCGACCAGCCTGCTGCTTGATCTTCCTTCAATGTATTCATTTTCTATATCTGCATCGGCAAATGCTTTGGCATTGTCCTCTGATTTGTTTAAATTATCATAATAATCACTCAATCTGGATATGAGTTCTTCCTTTTTATATTTGTACGCATCGTGCATACCCAAAGATCTGGCAAGCTCCTTAAGTTCAGTGAGCTTCAGATTAATTAACTGGTTTTTCTCCATCAAAAACCTCCATCTTATTTAGTTGTTATCAATATCAAAGGAAAATTAAGGTAAGTGTTCGGTAAGTGGTACAATAATATCATTTAATCTGTTAATAGTCAAGGGTTTTTGTTGGTATTGCCTTATTTCAGTGATAATAGAACGACAAGATGACAAAAATTAGGGAACAAAATTGAATTAATTATAGATTTTAGATTTCCAATAATTTTTGTTATTTTTTTAACCATTTTGTATTGACTTTAAGGTTCTAAATTATATAATGTATATGATATTACTAAAAATTTAAGAGGTAAATATGACTGAATTAAAAATATGTGTGGGAAGCGCGTGTCATCTTAAGGGTTCCACTGAGGTCATCGAAATATTTAAAAACTGCGTAAATAATCGACAACTTTCGGACAAGGTTGAAATCAAGGGTGCCTTTTGCCTGGGCCATTGTACCGAAGCTGTTTCTGTTTGCCTTAATGATAAAATTTATTCCGTGAACAAGGAAAGTGCCGAGAAGTTTTTTGACGAGTTTGTAATGGAATGTGTGAGGGAATTATGAGAATACTTGATTTTTATCCAACCAACTGCAAGAATTGTTACAAATGCGTAAGAAATTGTTCTGTAAAAGCTATCAAGATGATTGACGACCAGGCTCAGATCGTTGAGGAAAAATGCATTGCATGCGGAAACTGCTTCCTTGTATGCCCTCAGAATGCCCGAAACATCCACAGCGACATAGACAATGTGACTGAAGCCATGAATCAGGGAAGAAAAATCATCGTGACCATAGCTCCTTCGTACCTTGGTGTTTATGAAGAACCATACAAGATAATTTCTGTGCTGAGGCACCTAGGCGCTTCGCTGGTGGAAGAAACCGCCATAGGAGCAGTAAAGGTAACTGAACTTTACCAGGACTACATCAGCAGCACCACAGTGGACAACCTCATAACAACCTGCTGTCCATCTGTTAACATGATGGTTCAGACATACTACCCGGAACTCATAAAATACCTTATGCCCATAGATTCTCCCATGATTGCCCACTGTAAGATGATAAGGAAACGACACGGCAAGGATGCGTTCATCGTCTTTTTAGGACCTTGCATATCAAAGAAGTGTGAAGCATACGGCTATCAGCTCTCAGGAGTCGTTGACGGAGTTATTTCCTTTGAGGAATTGGACAAGATGCTTGAAACCAGAAACATCGATGTATCCCAATTTGAAGAGAGCCTTCCGGACCTTCAGGGAGATTACACAGGCAAGAAATATCCTCTGGAAAACGGAATTCTGTCCGGAATGAAGGAGACAATTTCCGCAAATAAATTCACGCCGCTTTCAGTTTCAGGAATAGACAATCTGAGGGGTGCCTTTGAAGCAATGGAAAAAGGGGAGCTGAAAAACGTAATAGTCGAAGCAAACAGCTGCCAGGGCGGATGTTTGGGCGGACCTGCCGTTCCGAAGAAAAGCAGGAACCTTTTCGTGCGCAAAACCAAGACGCGCACCGAAATACGCCCGTCCAGAAACATTAGGTACAAAAATTATACCGAAGATGAAAAGAGCCTGGATTATTCTAGATTCTTCCGCAACAAGCAGTACATCCATCCGACCTACTCCGAAGAAGAAATACTTGGTGTGCTTGAAAAGACCGGCAAGCACACAAAGTCCGACGAACTCAACTGCGGGGCATGCGGCTACGACACTTGCAGGGACAAAGCTGTTTCAGTGCTGGAAGGTCTTTCTCATCCGCAGATGTGCATGCCGTACATGAGAAGCGAGGCTGAGAAGATTTCCAACATCTACTTCCAGTATTCCCCCAGCATCATAGTCATTGTGGATACGGACCTGAACATTCTTGACCTGAACCCTGTGGGTGAAAAGGCATTCAATACAAACGTAAGCTCCCTGAGGAACAAAAAGCTTTCATCCATAATGCCTGACGACGGCTTCAGGGAAGTTCTCAAAACCGAGGAAAACACCGTGGGAAGAAAGGTAAACCTGGACAAGTATGGCATAATTGCATCTGAACGGGTAATTTATCTGCCCAAAAACAAAATTCTGTTTGGAATACTCAATGACATAACGGCAGATGAAATGAAAAAGGAACAGATAATTAATTTCAAGCTGAACACTCTGGAAACCGCCGACAAAGTAATCGAAAAGCAGATGAGGGTTGCACAGGAAATTGCAGGACTCCTGGGAGAAACAACAGCCGAGACAAAGGCGGCTCTTCTTAAGCTGAAAAAAGTTGTTTTAGAGGAAAGCGAAAAATGATGGATAACTTCATTGATATAAATTACAAAAGCATAAACAAACACAACGAGGAGCTCTGCGGAGACAAGGTGGAATACTCCTATGACGACGAGGGCTGTATAATAGTAATGTCCGACGGCCTTGGAAGCGGAGTGAAGGCAAACATACTGGCAACAATGACGACCAAGATAGCAGTCACCATGCTTAAAAACGGAGCTTCCATAGAGGACACCATTGAGACAGTAATAAACACTCTTCCAGAGTGCAAGGTCAGAAAGCTTGCCTATTCTACCTTTACAATCATAAGGATAGACAGGGACAACAACGCGTACATTGCCGAATACGACAATCCTCCTTATTTTTACTACTCCAACAAGCGAATGATTTCAGTAGATAAGAAGGAGCGCATTATAGGGTCCAAGAAAATATACGAATCAAACATTCATCTGCAGCTGGGAGATACAATCTGCGTGGTAAGCGACGGTGCTATACACGCCGGCATAGGACAGATGCTCAACCTGGGATGGTCCTGGGATGAGGTGAACGGCTATCTGAAGGAGCTCAACAATGTAAACCGCTCCTCCCAGCTGGTGAACGGAAACTTCATAGGCGTTTGCAACAATCTCTACAACAACACGCCCGGCGACGACACCACTATTTTGACGGTCAAGGTGAGAAAACCTGAAGTAATAGACATGTTTGTTGGTCCACCGGCAGACAAGTCCCTGGATCCATACCTATCCAACATAATGAAAAGCAGCAAAAACATTAAAATTATCTGCGGAGGAACCACTGCTCTCATTGCAGAAAGGGAGCTTGAAAAGGAAATGATTGTAGACCTTGAATCCATGAAGGACGACGTGCCGCCCATTGCTTTTATGGATGACTTCGACCTGGTCACGGAAGGTGTCCTTACCCTGGGAAAGACGCTGGAGAACATCAAGAAGCTTAACAATTCAAGCTATGAGAATTCCATGGAATGCAGCGATTACGACGGCTGTTCCATCCTGACAAAGCTTCTGACGGACGTGGGAACACACATCAACTTTTATGTGGGACGGGCAGTGAATCCGGCACATCAGAACCCAAACTTTCCACTGGGTTACAACATAAAACAAAACATAGTGGACAACCTGATTGAAGAGCTAAGGAAGGCAGGAAAAAAGGTAAATATAATGTATCTGTAAACATTATTTATAATTTCATAAAAACTTTACTCACATTCAACAATAATAATATACTTCACCTTACACAATGCCATTTATAAAGTTAAGCCAGTTGAAATAACTGGCTTTTATTTAATCAATATCTTTTGAATCAATTGATGCTTCATCTTTTATGTTTAGCTTGTTATTTACCTTTTTGATAATCATCGGTGCAAATAACGCAACTATTACCATTATAAACAGAACAACTGAAATCGGTCTGGAGAAGAAATAATTTACTAAATTTCCTTTAGAAAGAACTAAGGCTCTCCTAAAATTAGCTTCCAACATCGGAGCTAAAATAATGCCAAGAATGGTAGGTGCCGTACCAAAACCTGATTTTCTCATAAAATATGCTATTACCCCAAAAGCTATCATTATATAGACATCAAATAAACTATTTTGTATGGCAAAAGCTCCAACAGTTGACAACGCAACAATTATTGGTGCTAAGATAGTCATTGGAACTTTTGATATTTTCACTGCTTGCTTTGAAATCAAGTACCCAATGAAACCCATAATGATATTTGCCAACAGGAATCCAAACATAACAGAGTAAGTTATACCTGCATACTCCTCAAACAAATCATGCCCCGGTGCAAGGCCCTGAATCATTAAACCTCCAAGCAGAATCGCAGCAACCGAACTTCCGGGAATACCTAATGTCAACAGTGGTATTAGTGCTCCTCCTGTTACTGCATTATTGGCACTTTCAGATGCTGATATCCCTACCAATGAGCCATTGCCGAATTCCTTTGGATTTTTCGATGTTCTTTTAGCTTCATTGTAAGCTAACCATGCACCAATGTCTGCCCCTGCTCCAGGCAATATTCCTACAAGAACCCCTAAAATAGAAGATTTCAATATAGTTGGAAGCAATGATTTAAATTCTTTAAAAGTAGGTAAAAATCTTCCCTTAAGCAGATTTTCATCACCGCTTACAATATTTGATTTTCCTTTGATTATATCTTCAGTAATTATCATAACCTGTGAAATCGAAAACATACCTATCATTGCAGGAACCATTGATATTCCGCTCTCCAACGGCAATAACCCGAATGTAAATCTAGGAATTCCACTCATTTGATCCAATCCAACTGTTCCAATAAATAGCCCAAGCACTCCTCCCATTAAACCTTTAGCCATTGAATCTCCAGCTAAACTCCCTATTATTGTTAATCCAAACAATGCAAGAAAAAAGTATTCTAATGAGCTAAACTTAAGGGATATTTGTGCTAACGGCGGTGACAAAAAAATTAAAGCTATTGCTGAAATACATCCTCCTATGACGGATGATATGGTAGCAACTCCAATAGCCTTAAACCCTTCTCCTTTTTTTGCCAATTCATAACCATCAATAGCTGTTGCAGCCGATGATGGAGTTCCAGGGGTATGAAGCAAAATAGCTGTAATAGAACCTCCGTAAATTGCTGCCGTATAAACGCCTGTAAGCATAACAAGACCAGCAATGGGGTTCATTCCAAAAGTGACAGGTATAAGCAAAGCAACTGCCATACTTGCACTTAAGCCAGGAAGCGCTCCCATTATTATAGCCACTGTAACTCCCAGAACTAAGGCAAATAATACTTCAAATGAAAATATATTACTAAGTATTACTCCTATTTCCATATAATTAACCTCTCATCCTTTTACTAAATTAATGGTACATTCAACATTTTTACGAATCCTACATATATAATGATGTTATAAATAATTGTAGTAAGTAAAATAGTTTTCCATGATTTAAGTTTGTAGAATTTCATTAAGACTATCATAAATATTGCAGTCGCAATGAAATAATTTGAAATTTTCAGAATTATTACATAAATAACCGAAATTAAAAACACTGTTAAAGGAGTTTTTATTGTTTTCCAAGTTATTGTATTCACTTCTTTATTGTTTTCGCTCATCATTATTCTTGTCTTTTTCACTGCTTTAATGAATACCGCTGTGTTTAGAACTGCAAATAAAACTATAAGCATTTTGGGAAAAATTGAAGAATCCTTTGGCAGCTTTGCTGCTACCGTATACATAAAAATTAATGCAGAATATATAACAATACTAATATACACATCCTGATGGATATTCTTATTTTTCATTTATTCTCCTTCCGCTAATTAAACATTACTCACAGAACATACAAAGGTTGTTCTGTGAGTAAATTTCTATTGCTTACTTTATGTTGTATATTTTTTTAGATATATCTATATTTGATTTTAAGAAGTCGTAATATTCCTGTCCCTCTAAATAATTGGTTTGTGCACCAAGCTCATTTAATTTATTTATAACTTCAGGATCATTTATAGCGCTTCTTATAGCATCCATCAATTTTGTTTTTATTTCCGGATCCACTCCTTTAGGTAACGCATACCCTCTGGCAGAGAACATATATGCATCACCAAATCCCAATTCAGATACGGTAGGAACATCAGGCAACAATTCTGATTTCTCAGGAGCAAATATAGTTATGATTTTATAATCTCCATTTTTGTATGCTGGTAAAACGTCAGCTATATTAGCTACTAAAATATCCGTGTTTCCGGAAATGAACATGGTTTCATTGTCTTTGGCTCCAGCAGTCTGAACTACCTGAAAATCTGTATCGTAATTCATGTTAAAGTATTCCACAACTGTCGCATCATCTGACATAATTCCAGTTGATGAAGAAGCCGACAGTAATGTGTTGGTTTTAGCATATTCAATAAGCGAAGCCAGATCAGTGTATCTGGTCTCATCCTTTCTGATGGCAATTACATTATAATCCGTTACTTGATTTGCCAAAAGATCAAAATCATCAATTGTATAGTTTCTTGGATTTACAGGATCATATGCTCCAAGTGTTATATTTGGTGTATTAATCAATGCAAAAGTATATCCGTCAGGTTTTACAGTTTTAACCAATTCTTCCCAGGCCACCCATCCGCCCGCACCGGTCTTATTTACAACTACTACTGGTTGTCCAATGTATTTTTCCATTGCACTTGCTAGGATTCTAACCATTACGTCAGAAGATCCGCCTGCTGAAAAACCCACATAAACAGTTATAGGTTTGTTTGGATAACCATCGGTAGCTTTTGGCTCTTCTGTCTGAGTTTTTTCAGTTTCCGCTTTAGTTTCAGGAGCTTCTGATTTTTGAGAACAAGCCGTTGAAACCGTAAGTACCATTGTTAATACTAGTATTAAAGACAATAATTTTCTTTTCATAATTAGCCTCTCTTATTTTAATATATTAGTATTGATAGAAGTACAGAAATAATTATACAGGTTTTATAGAAATTTTCAAATATTCTAATGCCATGAACTTTATCAAAAGCATTATCTTTTATCCAATTTCACAATTTATTTCTTCTAACTTCTGATCAACCCAAGGTCTCGGATAAATTCCTTTGGTAACTATGCCTTCCATAATCTTTGCTTCTTTTTCCTGCACAGCAATTACATCCTTTGCTAACTCTTCTGCATCTTCCGGTTTTATAAATATTATGCCATCCCTGTCTCCTACTACAATATCTCCGGGATGTACCACCTGCCCGCCAAAACATACAATTGTATTTATTTCCCCAGGACCATTTTTATATGGACCATTTGGAGAAGTTCCTTTGGCAAAGACAGGAATATCCATGTTGCTAATTGCGCTGGCATCTCTTATGCATCCGTCTACAAGGATTCCTGCAGCCCCTTTTGACCTCATATATGTTATCATAAGTTCACCAAGAATCGCTCTTTCAGTTTCTCCTCCTGCGGCAATTACAACCACATCACCCGGCTTAATCATATCCATTGCCTTATGAACCATTAAATTATCACCAGCAGGCACCTTTATTGTAAAGGCTGTGCCCAAGACGTCACTCCCATTATACGGATTAATATCATACATAACAGCAGCTGTTCGGTTCATACAATCATCAATGTTAGCAACTTGTTTATCTCTGAATAACTCAACCAATTCCTTTGCTGGCCTTTTAAAATCACTGACAACTCTACATCCAATATTTTTCATTTTAATCCTCCTTCAATAAAATTAAATTTACTTTTGCCGATAACATCCTTATTTGCTACAAAATAGATGGGTACCTCGTTGTCGATCAGAGCTTTTTTAACTAATTCATTAGCAAAGCTTATTTGATTGCTTTCAGATTTAACACCGTAAAAAGCGCTGTGGCAAGTCAAAACTACATTATCCATGTTCCTCAGTTTGCTTTCATTCTTTAAAGGTTCGGTTTCAAAAACATCCAGTCCTGCAAATCTTATCAAACTGTTTTCCAATGCATATACTAAATCATCTTCTTTTATTAATTCTCCCCTTGCTATATTAATAATCATGGAAGTATCCTTCATTTTCTTAAAAGTATCAATGTTGAAGATTCCCCTAGTTTCTTCAGTCAAAGGCACATTAAGTGAGATTATATCACTTTTCTCTAACATTTCATCGAATGTCACAAGTTCAATATCATACTCATTTAAGACAGAACTGTTTACGTAAGGGTCACAAACAATAAATTTTGAACCAAATCCACCATGTACTATTTTGTACAGTTCTTTAGCTGATCCACCAAACCCATATAACCCAACCGTCAGATCACTTAAATCCTCTGGTTTGAAATATTTGGCTTTTGGCCAACTATATTTCCTTATTTCTCGGTCATAGTAAGCAGTATTTCTTAGCAGCGCCAGTATTAAAGAAGTTGCATGAACTGCTAATTCCTTAATGCAGAAACCGGGCATATTCAAAACGGTTACCCCATTTCTTGTTGCAGCTTTCAAATCTATCGAATTTACTCCGATTCCGAACCTTTGCACTAACTTCAAATTCGGCAGACTATTGATTACGTTTTCAGTGATAGCAGGGTTTCCGGTACATAATAATGCATCTGCATCAACGCACGTTTCAATTAATTCCTTTTCACTTTTGAAATGATGCAAACTGAGGTAAATACCATTTTTTTCATATTCGCTTTTTAATAATTCTTGTTTTTGTAATGAAACACTTCCATAGTCTCTATCGACTAATATAGCATTAAACATTTGGATATTCCTTCCTCTTACATATTTTCTTATACATAACCTAATTACATCTTTTATTAAATTTATAAATAATTCATAGAAAATTAAATAAAATACTTTTGCTAAATTATGTTATACTTATTGTAAACATATATTTATTTAAAGTCCAATTGCTATAAATAATAATGATTATTCCATATTGGCTATAGCCCTCGTACTTCTTTCTACTGTATAACATAATATCCTCTTCACCAGAATTGTCTGTTTCCATATTTGTATTAAAATTTACAGTCATTGGGATTATATATCACCTGTCGATTTAGAAAAATTGTATGAAAAAGCACACAAAGATGGATTGCAGCTGACAGGGTTAATGTGAGAGGGTTATTTTCTCATTTTAGCTTGTACTAAATCTTGACATAGGACCACTGATTCTATTATATTTAATTTGCTATTATAATTATTTTACAAGTTTAAACATTTTAAAATGATATATAATTATGTTACAATTAATTGCAAACGTTTTATTATTGAAAATCTAATTACTTCTTATTATAAAACTATTCCTATTTAGCTATACTTATTGCAAAGAAAAGAGGAAAAATCAATGATTGATAATTACAATTACTTTTTAGAAATAGAAAAGCAACGGAATATAACTAAGGCTTCTGCAGTATTGTTTGTTACTCAACCTTCCTTGAGCAAGTATTTAAATAAACTCGAGAAGGAATTAGGTGTTACCTTATTTGATCGAAGTGTATCGCCTTTAAAGCTTACTAGAGCAGGTGCTTTATATTTAGATTACGTAAACAAGCATATACAACTTGATAGTTACTTTAAATCGGAATTAGAAAAATTCAAAGATCCCTACCAGAAAATCAATATAGGAATCGCTACTTGGAGAGGAGCAACCGTAATTCCTCATATTTATGGATACTTTATTAATAAGTACCCAAGTTATTCAATTGAATTCAAAGAGGGCCCAGGTTCATACACGCAACAATTGCTTGAAAACAACAAAGTGGATTTTTGCTTAATGAATGTGGCTAATGACACTATTAATATTAATTTAAGCTATGTAACGTTGGATAATGAAGAATTGCGTATTGCTATAAGTAAGAATCATCCATATGTGAAACAATTATTGGAAAATGACAGTAATGAAACTGAAATAGATTTAAAAAAACTGGAAAACGAAACATTCATCATGCTTCAAGATAATCAAAACCTTGCGAAAAAATCATATGAATTATTGGATTATCTTAATGTAAAACCTAAGAAGATAATAAAAACAAACAATTTAAATACAGCGCTAAATATTGCAGCTACTACTCAAGGGGTGACATTTTATCCTTATTCGAAAATTATTAAACACAATATAAATAATGACACTGCTAGCTTTATAATAAAAGGGAATGAAGCAATTATACCATTCGCTCTTATATATAACAAGGACATTGAATTTAGCGATGCTTGCAAAAAGTTGATTAATTTCATTTTTTCAATATACAAAGTTGATATGTTATTTTAACTAAGTACTTCATCAATAAAAAAGCTCAATAGATTTACTAATAAGCTTACATCATCATTAAAAAAGCAGCAAGGACCTCATTAATCATGAGACCCTTGCTTTGCAACATTTTTCACACTCATTGTTTATAAAAGAGGTTTAGTTTTATTATTTCACATAGGCATAGGTTGGTTTTTTGTCAAGCACGTGAATGGTATCGATGAAGCGGATTGTTCCTGACTTGGATCGGGTGACCATGGAGTAGGTTCTTGCCCTGTTGTTGGCCATATATCTTACTCCCTTCAACAGTTCACCGTCCGAAACTCCCGTAGCTGCAAAAATAATGTCGTCCCCCTTTGCCAGGTCTTCCATTGTAAGAACTCTGTCCCAGTTCTCTCCTGCCATCTCCCTGCATCTTCTTTTTTCTTCTTCGTTATCAGGAACCAGTATTCCCTGGAATTCTCCGCCCAGACATTTAATGGCAGCAGCTGAAATAACTCCTTCTGGGGCTCCGCCCTTTCCAATCATCATGTCCACACCCGATTCCTCGAAGCATGTTGCTATGGCAGCAGCCACATCCCCATCTCCGAACAGCTTTATTCTTGCCCCAACAGCTCTTGCTCTTTCTATAAAATCCGCATGTCTTTCCCTGTCCTGCATTATTACGGTTACTTCAGTGATGTCCTTGTTCAGGGCCTTGGCTACATTGTACAGGTTTTGCTCTATGGGTGCCGTGATGTCAATATGTCCGGCTGCCTCAGGTCCTACCGCAATCTTATGCATATACATATCGGGAGCATGGAGCAAACATCCCTTCGGTGCCACGGCAACGACAGCCAATGCTCCGGGCAGCCCTTTTGCAACCAGCTTCGTGCCGTCAAGAGGATCCACCGCTATGTCTATTTCCGGGGAACCTTCCTCCCATGTACCGATCTTTTCGCCGATGTAAAGCATCGGAGCTTCGTCCAGCTCTCCTTCGCCTATTACGACAGTGCCTGAAATATCAAGCACCTGAAACATGCTTCTCATTCCGTCAACGGCTGCCTGATCGGCAATGTCCTTGTTTCCTCTTCCCATATACTTGCCGCAGCCAAGTGCGGCAGCTTCTGTAACCCTTACTATGTTAAGCGCTAGTTCTCTGTCCATACAATCTCCTTATAATTATCTTTAGTGTAGCACATTTTTAAATATCACGGCTAACGTGACACGTTATATTTTGATTTATTACGTTCATACTAATAATACTATATTTTTTGCTGCATTTGTATAATTTTTTTATCTTATTTCTGATTATGTCTTGGTTTAATAATTAACAATCAATTGACTATATTATGCAAATCAGTTAAAATATTAGTAGGCAAAGAATTATAATAATGGGAGGGTTACAATGGAAAAATTAATAATCACAGCTTGCCTTACGGGAGCGGAAGTGACAAGAGAACAACAGCCAAATCTGCCGATTACACCGGATGAGATAGCTGAAGCTGCATACCAGTGCTATCTGGCAGGAGCTTCAATGGTTCATGTACATGCGAGGGACAATGAGGGCAACCCCACGCAAGATTATGCAGTTTACAAGGAAATCAAGGAAAAGATAGAAGCCAAGTGCAACATAATTTTCCAGCCGTCAACAGGAGGAGCAACATGGCACACTCCTCAGCAAAGAATGCAGCCTATCGAGCTTAAGCCTGAAATGGCCACTTTAAGCATGGGTACCTGCAACTTCGGCGATGATGTATTCATGAACACCGAGGAAAACATCAGAATATTTGCCAATAGGATGAATGAGCTGGGAGTAAAACCTGAACTTGAATGCTTTGAAAAAGGAATGGTTGATACAGCAATACGTTTTGCAAAAAAAGGTCTTATCAACACCCCTATGCATTTTGATTTTGTTCTCGGAGTACCGGGAGCAATGGGTGGTGAACTGAGAGACCTGCTGTACATGGTAGACTCAATTCCTGCCGGTTCAACATGGACTGTGGCAGGTGTGGGAAGATACCAGCTTCCGCTGAACATTGCGGCTATTATGCTTGGAGGCCACGCTAGAACAGGATTTGAAGACAACATCTACTACAGCAAGGGACAGCTGGCCACATCAAATGCACAGCTTGTTGAAAGATTGGCTCGTCTGTCAAAAGAAATGGGCCGTGAAGTGGCAACCCCTGATGAAGCAAGAGAAATCCTAGGACTGAAAAAATAATTGAGAATTAAAAAATAAGAATTAAGAATTTAGGTGGGAATTGTGCCTCAGCACAATTCCTTCTTTTAATTCTTAATTCTTCATTCTTCACTGTTAATTAAATTAGCTCTTAATTGCCTTCCATGGCCAGGTCCACCAGCTTCACAATCAGGTCCTTGTATTCTATTCCGATTTTTTTAAGCATAGACGGATACCTGCTGAGGTCCGTGAGCCCAGGTATGGTGTTTATTTCATTCAGGTATATTGTGTTATCGGGAGCAAGAAACATGTCCACCCTTGAAAGGCCCTTGCAGCCCAAAGCCCTGTAGGTCTTTTCTGCTGTTTTTTTTGCTTCTGCCTTAAGCTCATCGCTTATGCGAGCGGGGCAGTGTATCTTGGAATTGTGCTGGGAATACTTCTCCACATAGTCGAAGAAGTCGTTCTTTGTATCTATTTCATCCACTTCTCCGATGAGAAGTTCCTCGTTTCCAACCACGGCGCAGCCGATTTCAAAGCCTTCGATCATCTTTTCAATAATAACCTTGTCGTCATATTCGAATGCTTCCATTATTCCCTTTTCAAATTCATTGTAGTTTCTTATCTTGCTTATGCCAAGCGACGAACCGTTGTTGGCAGGCTTGATGAACATGGGAAGTGACAGCTTTTCCAGCGATTCTTCATACAGCTTTTTCACGTTAAGATTCCCGGACCTGGCTGCTCTGACATATGGAGCCATTCTTATTCCTGCCCTTTCGCAGATGGCATGGGTAAATTCCTTGTCCATGCTAACTGCTGAGGCTGTCATGCCGCAGCCCACAAATGGAATGCCCGTCATCTGGCATAATCCCTGGATTGTACCGTCCTCGCCGTTTTTACCGTGCAGAACCGGGAATATGCAGTCTATTGCTATCTTTTCAAAGGTTCCGCCTTTTTCGTCAAGCTTTATAAGTCCCCTGAAGTTGTTGTCCATGCTCAGAATCACAGGACTGAGCATTTCGTGGTGCCATGTGTCGTCATTAATCCTGTCTGCTGTTCCCTCATAGTGAAGCCATTTGCCGTCTCTGGTGATTCCTACCAGCGTCACATCAAACATATCCTGAGGCACGTTTTTAATTATGGCTGCCGCTGAATGCAGCGATACGGAATATTCGTCAGATTTTCCCCCGAAAAGTATGGCCAGTCTTGTTTTATTCATTGTTCCCCTCCAAATCCTTCAATGTGTTTGCTATGTATTCCAGCTTTAAAAACCTGGATCCCTTTATGAGAATAGCGCAGTCATCGCTCATGTACTTTTTAAGGTAATCAGCTGCCTCTTCCTTGGTATCAAATTGTATTATGCTTTTTATGCCGGTGTTTTCCCTTGCTCCCCTGGCCATGAACCTTGCTTCCTGACCAATGGTAACAAGCTCGTCAATATGGTGGGATGCGAGGCTTCTGCCGACTCCGTAGTGCATGTCCTGGCTCATTTCCCTGTAGCCTGCCATGTCCCCCAGGACCACAACCTTCTTCCTTGCAGGAAACAGTTCCAATATGTCAAGCGCTGCACTTATGCTTACGGGATTTGACTTGTAGCAGTCGTTCAATATGGTGCACTTGTTTATTTTAAACACTTCGTTTCGAAGTCCTGTCTTTTCTATTTTCAAAAGACCCAGGCTGATTTCCTCGCTGGTCATGCCCAGTTCCTTTGCAGCCAGAATTGCAGCCATGGCGTTCAATGACTGGTGCTTGCCCAGCATTTCCATATGCAGCTCTCCCATATGCTCGTCGCTGACCTTGAACGTTATTCCTTCCATGTTTTCGGAGAAGTCCGTAAGGTACAGTGTGTTGTGCTTTTCAAGGCCGAATGTCTGTTTTCTGATGCTCTTATGAATATCCGTGCTGTTTACGGTTCTTTCAATGAGCTGGTCGTCTCCGAAATAGATGAACAGGCCGTTTTCTTTTATACCATTTGTGATTTCAAGCTTTGCTTTTGCAATTTCTTCGATAGACGGAAAGTTATCTATGTGCACAAGTCCCACGCTGGTTATGACTCCTATGTCCGGCTGAACAAGGCGTGTAAGAAAATCTATTTCTCCCTTTCTTTCCATTCCCATCTCAATGACAGCCACCTGGCAGTCCTCATCAAGACTCAGAAGTGTGTAGGGAACGCCTATTTCAGTATTGAAGTTTCCCATGGTCTTCTGAGTCTTAAACCTCTGGGACAGTATGCCTGCGGTAATGTCCTTGGTTGATGTCTTTCCGTTGCTTCCGGTCACTCCCACGATCTTCACATTCAGCTTATTTCTGTAGTAAAATGACAAATCCTGCAGAGCCTTGACTGTATCATCCACCAAAATCACAGCGATGCTCTCCGGAGGATTAGGCTCGTCCTTGTTCCAAAGAGTTGCACATGCCCCCTTTCTCACTACATCATCTATAAACTTGTGACCGTTTACGGTTTGTCCTTTGATGGGAACAAACAAATTGTTTGGGGATACCTTTCTGGAATCAATGCTGACACCTTCTATCAACCGTTCTGTGTCCCCCCTGCATTCTGAACTTAGCACCTTTGCAGCTTCATTTATTGTAATCCTGATCATAATAAACCTTCTCATATATTAAATTTATGTAACATCATCTCTAATCAATTAATTATATTGCAATTTTGCCGCTATTACAAGGACAAAAAACTGTAAATAAGGCTGGATATGAGTCGTCGCAATCAAAAAAATATTAACAAAATTTTCTTTTGTGGTATAATGTCCCTTGTGACAAGGAGATACATATGAAATCAATAATAAATTTTGTTAAAAAAGAAGCCGTGCTGGTAATATCCTTTGCTGCTGCTGCCGCAACAGCACTCTTTGTTCCGCCGTCGGAAAAATATGTTTCATACATTGACTTTAAAGTCCTGGTCTTGCTTTTCTGCCTTATGGCAATAGTGGCTGGCCTGAAGGAAATAGGACTTTTCAACGTGCTGGCACAGAAAATGACCTCAGGTTCACAAAACACAAGAGGGCTTTTCTTAAGTTTGGTGCTCATTTGCTTTTTCAGCTCCATGCTCATTACAAATGACGTAGCTCTCATTACTTTTGTTCCATTTTCAATTCTGGTTTTAACCATAACCGCGCAGACCGACCACCTCATCACCGTCACGGTCATGCAGACGGTGGCGGCAAACCTCGGAAGCATGCTCACTCCCGTAGGGAACCCTCAGAATCTTTACCTTTACTCATTTTATAACATAAATGCCGCAGATTTTTTCAGGATTACTATTCCAATTGCAGCTGCCGGTCTTGTACTCATACTCATCTTTTCCATATTCGGCAAAAGAGAAGTTATCAATGTGGAATTTAACCGCAAGGAAAAAATAAGCAGCCCCAAAAAGCTATCTGCATACCTGGTGCTGTTTGCGCTTTGCCTGGCTGCAGTATTCAGACTGGCTGACTACAGAATAACATTTGTTGCTGTTCTTACTTCTGTGGCTGCAATGGACAGAAAGCTCCTTCGGGAAGTTGATTACAGCCTTCTGGCAACATTTGTGCTGTTCTTCGTGTTTACTGGAAACATGGGTAACATGGAAGCAGTCAAAACATTCCTTTCCGGTTTGATTGAAGGAAGGGAACTGCTTTTTTCCGTTGGGCTTAGCCAATTTCTGAGCAACGTTCCAACAGCGGTGCTGCTTTCAAACTTCACCGGAAACTTTAAGTCTCTTGTTGTGGGGACAAACATAGGCGGACTGGGTACCCTCGTTGCATCCCTGGCAAGTCTCATTTCGTACAAGCTCTATGTGCAGACGGAAAATGCAAAACCCTTAAGATACCTGGGAGTATTCACGCTTATAAACGGAATCATGCTTGCAGTGTTGTATGTTTTTTCTGCCTTGATCGTAATATAAGTAGCTCATATTTTCCCGTGTCATGTCATAACAATAGTAGAATGAAAATCGCTTTCAATTTCCTATTTGTTTTTTCTGAACTTTTTCCTTTTGTTTTCCCACTGCTCATGATATAATCACGCTCGTGGAAAATTATATAGTTCGAATGATGGTAGTGGGAGAGAGATCATTGATCCGCCGAAGGAGTCACGCTTTCAGGCAAAAGGACCGCTATCGGACGAAACTCTGGAGAGCCTCAAACGAGCACCGAAGGAGCAAGCCGGATATCCGGTCAATCTCTCAGGTAAAAGGACAGAGCAGACTGATTTTTTGGGGCCAGGTCTATTGACTTGGTTTTTTTGTCTTAAGAGGCTTCCTTAATAACGTTACAGCAAAAATTAGGGAGGTAAAAATGCAAAACGTTACATTATTTCTGGAAAAGGCAGATTCTTTCATATGGGGACCGCCGCTTCTTATTCTTCTGGTGGGAACAGGAGTATATCTTACATTCAAACTGGGACTGATTCAGGTCTTCAGGCTTCCGCTTGCATTAAAGTATGTTTTTTCAAAGGACACAGAACAAGGGGCAGAAGGTGACGTATCAAGCTTTCAGGCTCTATGCACCGCATTGGCTGCGACTATAGGCACAGGAAACATAGTCGGTGTGGCAACCGCCATAAAGGCAGGCGGTCCGGGAGCACTGTTCTGGATGTGGGTAGCCGCATTCTTCGGTATGGCAACCAAGTATGGAGAATGCCTGCTGTCAGTAAAATACAGAGTTGTGGACGACAATGGTCAAATGTCGGGCGGTCCCATGTACTATATTGAAAAAGGGCTGGGAAACAGATTCCTGGCTAAAATGTTTGCCGCCTTCGGCATTGCGGTGGCATTCTTCGGAATAGGAACATTTCCTCAAATAAATGCTATAACAGATGCCGTAAAACTTACATTCAACATTCCGGTAGTTGCCACTTCTGTATTTTTGACTGCGGTAGTCGCTTTGGTAACTCTCGGAGGGATAAAGAGCATTGCAAGAATTTCCGAAATCATTGTTCCTTTTATGGCAGTGTTTTACGTTATGGGAGCATTGTTCATCATGATAACAAACATCAGCCTTATCCCGCAGACCTTTCTTCTGGTTATAAAAAGCGCATTTACAACAACAGCTGCTACCGGAGGATTTCTGGGAGCAAGCGTCCTTTATGCAATGCGAAACGGTGTTGCAAGAGGTGTCTTCTCCAACGAATCGGGACTAGGCAGTGCGCCAATTGCAACCGCAGCAGCTAAAACAAACTCCTGTGTAAAGCAGGGACTCATTTCCATGACCGGCACATTTTTTGACACCATAATCATCTGCACCATGACCGGCATGATGCTCATAATGACAGGTGTCTGGAGCGGAGACCTGGTTGGTGCAAGCATGACCAACGAGGCTTTCAATACGGGCCTTCCGGTTATCGGACCTTACATTGTGACTGTGGGACTCATATTTTTTGCCTTCACAACCATTCTTGGATGGAACTACTATGGTGAAAGATGCACGGAGTATCTGTTCGGCGTAAAGGCTATAACAGCTTACAGGTTGGTTTTCATAGTTCTTGTAGGCGTGGGAGCATTTCTAAAGCTGGACATGATATGGATTCTTGCGGATATCGTAAACGGGCTCATGGCTATCCCTAACCTCATAGCATTGGTTGGGCTGAGGAATGTCATTGCGTCTGAAACAAAAGTGTACTTTGATTCAATGAAAAGTGAGACAACCTTAAACTGGAAAAAAGAAACCGAGCAGCAATAATACAAACAGGCGGTGCATTGCACCGCCTGTAGTCTTTATTACTAGTGGCTTTGTTTTTCAATTACGGCTGTAGACCATGTGCCGTCCTGGGTATAGTTGATCTTGTATCCCAGCTTCTCGAAATCCCTTACCTTGACCATGGTTCTTGAGTCAACGATTATTCCGGTCATGTCAATCCTTAAATCTCCCCTCAGAACGTAAGCCTTTCTTGCATCATTGTCCCAGTACACCTCTTCGCCGAATGTTTCGCCTATGTATCTAAGCGGAAGGTAAACTCTGTTGTCAACGATTGTGTACGGTTGGGAATCCCAGTCTGTTTTGCCGTTCTTCCTTGTTATGTCAATCTGTGTGTCATAATCATTTGAATACCACTGTATTGACATGGTCTGAGCAGGATTGAGCCTGTTCTCTGTACGACTGTAAATTCCTTCAAGTTCCTCGGCTGTTATAAAACCACCCTCCACGGATTTCTTCGTAACTGCTGCAGGTGTCACTGTAGTCTTTGATGACAGATTAATAAACTCTATACCTTCATACACAATCTTAGCATAGGAATCTTCCACATAGGAGCTTCCTGATTTGTAAATGTCCTGTTTTATCTGGCTTCCGTCAACCATAGCCTCGTATTCGGAAAGGATGTCTTGCTCCAGCATGAGTTCTGCCTCATCCAGGAAATCATAGAAATCCTGTCTACTATCCTTAAGCTCTGCAATCAACTCTTCCTTTTCTTCTTCTGTCATGTCTTCAAGGCTTGTGCTGCTGTACAGCTTCTCCACATACTTAACTGTTTCGTCGAAAACGCGCTCCCTGTTGTCGCTCATGTAAGAAACCAGCCTCTTTATAAATTCAACTGTGCTTTGAGGAGTCAGCTTCATGGAATATCCTCCGCTTATCTTTGTGATAACCTTGGAATCAAATCCCTTGAACGCAGCTGTAATGTAGTTGAAAGCATCTTCCTGCATAGCATCGTAATTTTCCTTGTAATCCACATCGTAATACTCCTCAAGATCTGCAAGCATTATGTACTCAACATCCTTGAGGCTGTTTGAATATATGTCTTCAATAACCTCGCTGCTTTCCTCCTCGTCGTTGAGCATGTCGTCAAAGGTCAGCATTTCCAGTACCAGGTTCTTTGAAACATATACCTTGTTCTGGTCAATGACGAAATTTATCGGACCGGCTGTCTTTAAGCCGTTGATGCTGAAATCCAGATCAAGATTCATATATATTGAATCCAGATCCTCAATGTCTGCTTCTCCGCTGAGCTCTAATGATACGCTGTAGTTGTCGTCTGCAGCTTCCTCAGAAATTTCAAAGCTTGTATTGTTTTCAAATTGGAACTGTTTCAACTTTGACAGTTCCCTTGCGAGGTTCAAATACCCCAAATCGTTGATTCCGCACCCTGTGAAAACCGACAGCATCATAACAACTGCCAGCCCCAGGGCCATAGTTCTTTTAAACATAAAAATTCCCTCCTTGTTCGTTAACGTTTTCAGTTTATAAATTTAATTTATACATAATTTTACTACATTTGCATCATTGTTACAATAGAATATTAATCTATTCAATCCTACAAAAAAGAGACAAAGATATACATATCCTTGTCTCTTTCTCTGATATACATTACTAATTTGATTCAGATTCTACTTCTGCATTTGTTTCTTTAAATATGGCAATGCCTGTAAATGCATAGAATGTTGCTATAATAGGGCACAGGATGCAGAAAAATGCGAAGGGAGCATATGAGAACACTTCAACTCCAAGCACTCCTGTCACAAAGACACCTGTAGTTGACCAAGGAACAAGATAAGCAAATATTGTTCCTCCATCTTCCAGCGTTCTCGACAGCACCGTTTTCTTGACCTTAAACTTAGAATAGGCGTTTTTCATGATTTGACCGGTCAAGATAATGGCTATGTACTGACTTGCGCACAATATTGTTATGATAAGGCTCATAATCAAGGTGCTTACTATCAATGCAGCATTTGAATGTATTATCTTATTCATCTTGTTCAAGACTACGCTTAATACTCCGATTCTTTGAAGAATTTCACCCAATCCGACAGCTAAGAAGGCTAATGCTGTAGCTCCCATCATGCCCAACATTCCTCCCCTGTTAAGAAGCTTGTTAATCTCAGGTATTTCCGAATTTATTGAAAATCCATTTCCCAAGGCATTGATAATGACTTTAAAGCTATAGTTACCGCTTTGGAAAATTAAGGCTGCCAATGTTCCTAACAAGGCGCTGGATATTAAAGCAATGATTGGCGGGACTTTTTTTATTGCTAATATTATTGTAAAAACTGGTACAATTAGAAGAATTGGATTTATGTTAAAATTGTCATTTAGTACTGCTTTTATATTATTTATGACCGTCATGTCCAGCTCGGCAGCACTGTAGCGCATGCTGATTATGAAATACAATACTGCAGAAATTAACATAGCTGGAATAGTCGTATAAAGCATAGATCTTACATGATCAAAAACATTAGTATCTGAAACTGCTGCAGCTAAGTTCGTAGAGTCCGAAAATGGTGACAGCTTATCACCGAAAACAGAACCTGAAACTATCATGCCTGCGGTTATTCCAGGGTTAATATTCAGTCCGATTCCTATACCCATGAAAGCAACCCCTAAGGTCGATATTGCCGAATATGAACTTCCGGTGAAGAACGATAACAAGCAGCAAATCAGAAAGCTTGCAACAAGAAAAGTGGTTGGAGTTAAAATGCTTAATCCATAATAGATAATTGTCGGAACTATGCCTGATACTATCCATGAACCTATTACAGCTCCCACAGACATAAGGATCATTGCAGCCATTATTACACTCCGGCAGCCATCAAGGAAAAAACCGTCAATTTCTTTGAGGCTGAAACCGCTGATGACTCCCACAATTGCAGCAGCGACTACAGAAAGTAGAAATACAACTTGTGTCGATATCTTAAAGATGCCAAATCCGCCTATAAATATTACAGCTAAAGCCATCATGCACAGTAAAGCCATTTTAAAACTAACCTGTCTATTATCAGTCTTGGTATTTGAATCATATGTCATAATGCAATCCTCCCAAATTATATTTTTAATAATTTTGCTATTAAAATATGAAGTTCGAAATAACGTTTGCTTGCTAATTGTGTTTTGTCAAATACCTCTTAGTTGATTGGTTTCTTCGATATTTACTTCGTGAGTATCAGAGTCAATAACAACTCCGTACTTAGCAGCGGCATTTCCTATAGATACCAACCCCATGTCTACATCTTCCTTAACTTTTTTAATATCTCTTTCGTATGGATTCCCATAACCTCCCCCGCTTGCCGTAATGCAGGTTATGGTATCCCCGTAATCCAGAAATATTACATCTCCCATAGCATAGTCCAATATCCTCTCATTTTCCTTCCCTTCATTGATTATCCACTTGCTTGTCTCGCCTGGCATTCCGCCAAATAAACCCTGTGGAGGTATTTTTGATTTTTGGGATACATGAGAAAATATTCCGTCATATCCGACAAGTTTCCATTTCCTTCTCTGAGAAAATCCGCTCCTGTACTTTCCTGCTCCTTCTGAGTCTGGCAGTATGGATCTTTCAATAAATATCATCGGCGCTTCAATTTCCTGTGCCTCCAATGGAGGTATTGGACAATTGGTTACATGACATGACATAATCGTAACCCCATCACTGTCGGCCCTTGCTCCAAGACCTCCGGGTACAATTTCTCCCCAATATTGCCTGTGGTTTATTTCTCCTCCTCTAGGATGTGTTTCCAAATTTGTTCCAGAACAGAAATCATAATTCGTGCCGCATGAGTCTGCCATTACCTTGCCCGGTATCGCCTGGGCCATTGCGCCCATTATAAGGTCAACCAGAATATGATCCGTAACCATCCTTTGGAAGCAGCCTATAGGCATCGTGCAATTCACCAATGTTCCTTCGGGTGCAATAACGCTGATTGGTCTGTGGCATCCTTGATTTGTAGGTATGTACGCATTTGTAATGCATCTCATCGCATAGTACGTTGCAGATATGGTCGCTGAAAGCGGCGAATTAATTGGTCCTCTTATTTGTTTATCAGTTCCTGTGTAGTCAAATGTTATGTTGTCTCCTTCAACAATAACCGTAAGCTTTATGCTGTAAGGCCCTCCTTCAAAGCCATCATCAAGTATTTTTTCCTCATGGGTGTATTTTCCGTCCCTTATGGAACGTATTTCGTTTCTTGTCAGTTTTTCTGAGTAATTCAAAAGGTCTTCAACTACTTCATCTACAAGTTCAATTCCATATTTACCGATGATTTGCTTAAATCCCTTTATTCCGATATTACATGCTGAAATCTGAGCCATCAAGTCTCCCTTCATGTCTCTTGGATTCCTTGTGTTATTTAAAATTACTTTCCACAGCGCCTCATTTCTCATTCCTTTATCATATAGTTTGACAGGTTCCATTAGAAAGCCTTCCTGCCAGATTTCCACTGTCCATGAATCTCCTGTCCATACTCCTCCGACATCCTTGTGATGAAGCATTGTCACAGAAAATGCCACCAATTCATTGTTTTCAGAAAAAACAGGAGCAATCATGATCAAATCCTTGGTATGATGGCTGCCAAGCGATTTACCTCCTGCATATGGATGATTTGTCAATATTAAATCGCCTGGATTCAAATCCTCCCTTGCAAAATATTTTGTAAGTACTGTATTAAGGCACGGCCCTAAACAATTCAGATGTATGGGTACATTGGCTCCCTCTGCCAACAGTCGTCCTTGCCCGTCAAAAATTGCAGATGAACAGTCCATCATTTCCTTAACAATAGTGGAATAGCTGCTTCTGACCATTGTAGCCGACATTTGTTCTGCTACGGAACGTAAAGCGTTGTTTATAACTTCAAGCAGTATAGCATTTGCCATTTCAATCACATCCTTTACATATTAATATTTGTATACATAACTATATTTTTTAGTCTGTCTATTGTTGCGCTATGCCCTGGATATACAACAACGGTTGCTCCCATTTCAGCTATTATAGCCGGACCATCAATATAATCTCCAATGTTAAGAGAATCTCTGTTTAAGACCGGGACATCGTATTCCTTGCCATCAAAAATCGCCTTGCCATATATCTTCTTACTCTCGACGGTTACTTTGGATTCGTTTGCATTCTTAGCTAGATCCGGTTTGGAAAATGTACCTATTGCACTGACTCTGTAATTAACAAACTCCACAGGATCTTCCTTCATGCAATGTCCGTAAGCCTGCTCATGAAGGCTATGGAACTTCTCGATAATCTCGTCGATATCATTCTCGCTGTAAATCATATTTGTTAAAGGCACGCTTATTTCAAAGGCCTGACCAAAATACCTCATATCACATGTTCGTACCAGCATTCTGTTTTCTTGGTCAACATCCTGCTTTTCCAGTTCTTCAATACCTTGCCTATCAAGATTGGTGTACACCTCATTCAAGATTCCTGCGTTCATCTGTTCTTTAGTCAATAATCTAGACTGGACGCAGTCACACTTTATGTCTGACAAGACCAATCCGAGGGCGCAAAATGTTCCAGGTGAATATGGAACTATGACCTTTGGTATCTCAAGGTCTTCAGCAAGCTTGCCTGCATGGAGTCCTCCGGCTCCCCCGAATGCAAGCAAAGTAAATTCCCTTGGGTCATAACCTTTCTGCACGGACACAAACTTGATTGCTCTGATCATATTTGAATTGACTACATCGATTATTCCTTCAGCAGCTTGAATGGTATCAATTTGTAAAGGTTCTGCTATGTATTTGTCTATGGCAACTCTGGTCTTTTCCATAGCATTGTCAAGGTTCTCCTCAAATATTTCAGGCCTGATTCTTCCTGTTACGAGGTTTGCATCTGTTACTGTGGGTTTTTCCCCGCCCTTTCCGTAACAGACAGGCCCCGGTTCTGCACCGGCACTCAACGGGCCAACCTTCAGCGCTCCCCCGTCATCGCACCATGCTATGCTTCCGCCCCCTGCCCCTATAAAACTAAGATCTGCTGTAGGAATGCTTATAGGGTAACCTTCAACATTATTTTCTGTTGTGAATTTTATAATGTTATTCTGTATCAGGGCAACATCTGCACTTGTTCCTCCCATGTCAAGCGTTATTATGTTTTTCTCTCCTATTAACTGACTTAAATAGTTAGCAGCTATAATACCTGCTATTGGCCCTGATTCCGATACTGAAACAGGTTTTTTCAATGCAGCTTCAAAAGTCATGATTCCAGCATTGCCCTGCATCATATAACAATTTGCTTTGATTTTACTTTTTGCCATCTCATTTTTAAAATCAATTATGTGAGAAGCCATATTTGGCATCATATATGAATTGATAACAGTGGTGGATGTTCTCTCATACTCTCTGAACTGAGGTATGATTTCTGCTGATATGGAAACATACACTTCCGGCCACTCTCTGTTAATTATCTCTTTTATTTTAATTTCATGTTCAGGGTTTGCATAAGAATGCATAAGACATACTGCAATAGCCCTTATTTTCTTTTCTTTTAATGCATTAATAATATCCACTACCTCATTTTCATCTAAAGGTTCGATTTCGGCTCCTAAAAAATCCATTCTTTCGGATACCTCAAACCTTAAATTTCTTTTTACCAGAGGTTGCGGTTTGTTCATATTTATGTCATAGATATTTTCACTTCTGTAGGCTCTTCCTATTTCCAGCACATCTTTAAATCCTTTGGTTGTTATTAAAGCAGTTGCCTCACTTTCCTTTTGAGCAATCATATTAACAACTATTGTAGTACCATATATCAGTTCTTTTATATCCTGATAACTTATACTGCACTTGTCTACTATTTTGTTGATACCGTTATTAATGCCTTTCAATAACTCCTTAGGCGTTGTAGGAGTCTTGGTATAATAAATCTTTCCGCTATCAACATTGGTTAAAACGACATCAGTATTTGTCCCACCGGTATCAATTCCTATTCTAAACATTTTATCACCCCTGATCGATTATTTTTGTTTTTTACATAGTATGCTAACGAAGATCTAATAAGCGACCTTTCATACATATTTTTACTGCTTATGTCCAAATCCTTTATGCCCTTATTCAGTATGACATCTAAAAACGGTATTAATTGCCTGCCGTACAGCAACATGCAATCCTTTGCATCCACACCCGGCCATGCATTGCAGCTTACCACCAGTCTTCTGTTATCGCTTAAGACTGTGTCAGGTATGGTATCATAAAGCTCATCATCGGCTTCAATGACATACTTGTCTAATGTCCCTGTTGGTATTCCTTCTATTCCTTTGACCTGCATAGGTAAAATTTTATCATTGTATGGGTCTGCAGTCAAATCAAGTATCACAGAATGCTCAGGTAAGTACTTAATTAGTCTATTGGAAACAATTACTTTCGAAGGATCAGGTCTCTTACTGGCATCTACTAAAATATCAGACACTTCCAAAATTTTTTTTAAGTTTTTACAGTTTTGGGTTATAGTTCTTGGAAGCATGTGTATAATAACACCTTTTCCATTTTCTTCATCCAGAAACTCTCTGTCACTTAACTCTTCAAACGCTTTTGCAGAATTGGCAGCTACTGAACCCAACCCAATAATTGAAATATTAATAATTTTACCGTCCATATTATTGAAACCGTCTGTTCTTTTTTTTAACTCTTCAAATGCAATGCGTGAACCGGCTCTTGAAGTTCCCTTATAATTGACCATAATCCTTTCATTTTCATCGTTGCACATAGCATCCATAGAGAAGCAATTTATTTTTCTTTCAGAAAGCAATTTGTTTCTTGTTTCTCTTGTCTCATAGTGCAGCATTGAAATAAGTATTGAACCTTCCTTCATAAGGTCTATTTCCGTTGTCTCAGGACATCTAAGAATCACTACAATGTCTTTCATGTATACATCATAAGCAGAGGTAAACTTTATGCCGGCATTGCTTTTAATGTAGTCTTTTTCAGCATACCCCAATCCGTTTCCATATCCTTCTTCCAGGTAGATGTCTACGTCATAGTCTGATAACCCTGAAAAAAATTCCGGCAGAAAGTCTCTTTTTTCTCCAGCCTCCTTGTGCATTCTGGGAAATCCAATAGATAGAATTGTTTGCATCTACATTCCTCCTTTCAATAAACTATACAACCAGTTTGTATTGTTAATATTAATTAAGCAATAAGTATGCCAAGTCTTCAAGTTTATGCAGTTCCTGCTTTTTCAAAGTTTTCATCCTTCTAGCCTGTCTTGCATTAAAATATAATGTTGCTATTCTAGAACATGTTGTTTTTTTGCAACGTTTTAGTGTAAATTCATTACAAAAGAGAACAAATTACATTACTTATACTTAATAATCCTGCTAAAAACATAAAAAATGCAAAAAGTGTTCAATATTTGCAACAAATATTAGTTGAATATATTATTCTATATGATATACTAAAGAAAACGTTTCTAAATCTAAGAAAGGAAATCATCACTCATGGATATGAAAAATAACTTTTTTGACAGATTGACGGATGCCTCACTTAAGTTGAATGATTATGAATTTGCATTAGCCGAATATATAAAGGAAAATTACAAGAAAATTGCATTCCTGGACATGATGGATGTATCAAAAATATTGTCAATTGAGACAGTTTATATTTCTTCATATATTGAAAAAATTGGGTTTAAAAATTATGAAGAACTTAGAAACTTCATACGGGAATTGGCCATGTCGGAATTGAAAACTACTGACAGGTTTGAGTTTTCCCTGATTAACATCAATCCTAAAATAAACGACATCAAAAATGTCATAATCAAAAAGGAAATATCAAACCTGAATAAAATGATGGAAAATTTTGATGAAACAACATTTTACTCCATTCTGGAACATATTATTAAGGCTCCGGAAATTATAGTAGTAGGAACACGAAGTTCCAGTATCATTGCTATCTACGCAGAACACATGTTCAATAGGCTCGGTAAAAAAACAACCAAGATAATTTCAGGAGCCACAGAAAACTTTGACAACTTTTCCTTGTTTGATGTTAATTCTCTTGTGCTATCCATCGGATTTGCACGCTATCCGAAAGAAACCATCAGAATCACGAATTTTTTTAAAAAGCATAACTTTAAAATTATTTCAATTACAGACAATGTAATGTCAGCATTAACTCCACTATCTGATATAGTCCTTACGATTCCCTGCGATTCTGTGTCCATAACTGATTTTTACGCAACCCCAATCAGTGTTATAAACATGATAACCGTGCTTTTAAGCCAGATAGACAAGGAAGGTTCCATAAGCTATCTAAATAAGTATGAAGATACTGCAAAAGACCTTGGTTTTTATTTTTAGCAGCAAATGACTTTGGAGGATGCATTAATGAAAAAGTATGATTATTATGTGTCATATGACAAGGATGATTGTGCAATTATGCCCTTGGACTTTAAAAAATACAAAACTGAAAATATAATTACCATTAATGAAAAAATGAAGGAAATAATAAATATTTCCTTGAGAGTAGCTAAATCAGAAGCCCCTGTTTTAATTACAGGCGAATCAGGAGTTGGAAAAGAACTTCTGTCAGAATTGATACATAACAACAGCAACAGAAAAAAGGAGTCATTTGTAAAAACTAATTGTGCTGCTATACCAGATAATCTTAAAGAATCAGAATTTTTTGGATATGAACCCGGTTCTTTTACAGGTGCATCAAAATTCGGAAAGAAGGGACTTATTGAAATATCGCAAAACGGAACACTTTTTCTGGATGAAATAGGCGAAATGCCTTTATGCTTACAGTCAATACTGTTAAGGGTATTACAAGACGGAAAGTTTGTCAGGGTTGGAGGATATAAGGAAATTAAGTCAAATATACGAATAATATGTGCAACAAATAAAAACCTTCAGAGTCTTGTAAATGAAGGACTTTTTAGAAATGACCTGTACTTCAGGTTAAATGTAATTCCAATCAATATACCCTCATTAGCCGACAGGCTGGATGATATACCTATTTTATCTTTATACTTCACCAATTATTTCAACAATCAGTATAACACTGCAAAAAGAATATCCCGCAGCGTTTTTGAAACTTTAATATCTCAAAAGTGGAGCGGGAATATCAGAGAACTCAAGAATACCATCGAAAGACTGATTCTTATTTCACTTAATGACATCATAACCGTTGATGACTTGGAATATGTGGGCGCCATAAGTAAAAAGGCCAACTATGTTTATTATGCCAATCAGGACATTAACGATTTTGAAATCACTCGTCCCCTAAGAGAAATGATTGAAGATTATGAACTTGATATCCTTAAAAGGTCAGTGGAAAAGTACGGAAGTATACGAAAGGCTGCAAAAGTACTGGACGTCACCCCTTCAACCATATCAAGAAAATTGTCCAAAAAATAATAAGCATGACAATATCATATAAAAAAAACGGCAGTTCCTATGGAACTGCCGTCAGTTTTATTAATATTTCATATCAGCCATTCTTACATAGCTTGCATATCTGTCCTTAGCATCTTCTTCTGCTTTGGCAAACAATTCTTCAGCTATTTCTGGGAATGAATTCTTCAATGATGAGTATCTTACTTCACCTTCAATGAATTCTCTGAATGAAGCTTTTGGCTCTTTAGAATCCAGTACGAATGGGTTCTTGCCTTCTTCCTTCAGCAATGGGTTGAATCTGTACAGATGCCAGTATCCTGCTTCAACAGCTTTCTTTTCTCTGTCTACAGTCTTGCCCATTCCAGCCTTGATACCATGGTTGATGCATGGAGCGTAAGCTATGATCAATGATGGTCCGTTGTAGCTTTCTGCTTCTTTCAAAGCTTTCATGAACTGGTTCTTGTCTGATCCGATGGCAACCTGAGCTACGTATACGTATCCGTAAGTTGCTGCGATCATACCCAGGTCTTTCTTCTTAACCTTCTTACCTGAAGCTGCAAATTTTGCAATTGAAGCTGTAGGAGTTGATTTTGAAGACTGTCCTCCAGTGTTTGAGTAAACTTCTGTGTCAAGAACAAGTACGTTTACGTCTTCGCCTGATGCAAGAACGTGGTCTAATCCGCCGTATCCTATGTCATATGCCCAGCCGTCTCCGCCTATGATCCACTGAGACTTCTTAACCAGGTAATCTTTCTTGTCAAGGATGTTCTTAACAGCTGCTTCACATTCCTTGCATCCAGTGTATCCTTCAACTGCTGCAAGAACTTTAGCTGTAGCTGCTTTTGATTCGTCAGCCTTTTCTCTGTTTGCAATCCACTCCTGGAATGCTTCTTTCATAGCTGCCGGTACTTCTTTTTCAAGCAATGCTTCCATAGACATCTGGATTGAATCTCTCATCTGTCTAACGCCTGTTGCCATACCCAAGCCGAACTCTGCGTTGTCTTCGAACAATGAGTTAGCCCATGAAGGACCTCTTCCGTTCTTGTCAACAGTGTATGGAGTTGCAGGTGCTGAAGCTCCCCAGATTGATGAGCATCCTGTTGCATTGGCAATCATCATTCTGTCACCGTAAAGCTGAGTTATAGTTTTAACATAAGCTGTTTCACCGCAGCCTGCGCATGCGCCTGAGAATTCGAAGTATGGTTTGCAGAACTGGCTTCCTTTAACGGATACCTTATCCATTAAATCATCTTTTATAGTTACTTTGTCTATTGCATATTTCCAGTTTGGAATACCTGCTTCAACTTCTTCAGCTATAGGCACCATTTCAAGAGCCTTGTTCTTAGCCGGGCAGATGTCTGCGCAGTTTCCGCATCCTGTACAATCAAGCGGGCTTATTACCAGTCTGTACTCAAGTCCTTCAAGTCCTTTTCCTGTAGCCTTTAGAGTTTCAAATGTTGCAGGAGCAGCAGCCTTTTCATCAGCATCCAGCAATGTCGGTCTGATAACTGCGTGTGGACATACGAATGAACACTGGTTACACTGGATACAGTTTTCAGAAATCCACTTAGGTACTGTTGTAGCTATACCTCTTTTTTCATAAGCAGAAGTTCCCTGTGGGAATGTACCGTCTTCGATACCTGCGAATGTGCTTACAGGAAGGCTGTCTCCCTCTTGTCTGTTCATTACGTCAACAACGTTCTTTATGAAATCTGGCTTTTCTTCTTCAGTATAAGGAACTGCCAGTCCGCTGTTTGCGCTTGCGTCTTTTGCATCTTTCCAGGAAGCTGGAACTTCTATTTTAACTAAGTCTGTGATACCTTTTTCAACTGAAGCCTTGTTCATGTTGACAATTGCATCGCCTTTTTTGCCGTATGACTTAACGATAGCATCATTCAAGTATCCTACTGCTTCATCAACAGGAATAACATCAGCCAGTTTGAAGAATGCTGACTGCATTATCATGTTTGTTCTGTTTCCAAGACCTAAATCCAATGCTATCTGAGTTGCATTGATTGTGTAGAATTTTATTTCCTTTTCTGCCATGTATTTCTTGTATTTAGCCGGCAGATTTGCTTCAACTTCTTCAGGTGTCCAGATTGTGTTCAACAGGAATGTTCCGCCTTTTTTAAGTCCTGTCAGAACATCGTATTTATCAACATATGACTGCTGTGACAATGAAACAAAGTCAGCTTCGTCGATTAAGTATGTTGATCTGATTGGTGACTTACCGAATCTTAAGTGAGATACAGTTACACCGCCTGATTTTTTAGAGTCATATGAGAAATATCCCTGAGCATACATGTTAGTATGGTCACCGATAATCTTGATAGCATTTTTGTTAGCTCCAACTGTACCGTCAGAACCAAGTCCCCAGAATTTGCATCTTACTGTTCCAGGTGCAGAAGTGTTTACTACTTCCGGAGTTTCAAGTGATTTGAATGTAACGTCGTCAACTATACCGATAGTGAAGTCATGTTTAGGCTCATCCGCTTTCAGGTTGTTGAATACGGCAAATATCTGAGCAGGAGTAGTGTCTTTTGAACCTAATCCGTATCTTCCGCCAACGATAAGAGGCTGTTTTTCCTGTCCGTAGAACAGTGATTTAACGTCTAAGTACAATGGTTCTCCGATTGAGCCTGGCTCTTTGCATCTGTCAAGAACAGCTATTTTCTTTACAGTCTTAGGCATTACATCAAAGAAATACTTAGCTGAGAAAGGTCTGTAAAGGTGAACGATTAATATACCAACCTTTTCGCCCTTTGCAGTCAGGTTATCAATTACCTCTTCTGCAGTTTCAGTTACTGAACCCATTGCTACTATTATGTTTTCTGCATCAGGAGCTCCATAGTAGTTGAATGGCTTGTATTCTCTGCCTGTAATTTTTTCGATTTCCTTCATGTAGTCAGCAACTACTGCAGGTACTTCATCGTAGAATTTGTTGGAAGCTTCTCTTGCCTGGAAGAATACGTCAGGGTTCTGAGCAGTTCCTCTTGTTACAGGATGTTCCGGATTAAGAGCTCTTGCTCTGAATTCACTTACAGCATCCATGTCAACCAATTTAGCCAGGTCAGCATAATCGATTGTTTCTATTTTTTGTACTTCATGAGAAGTTCTGAAACCATCGAAGAAATGTACAAACGGTACTCTTGTCTTCAGTGTTGCAAGGTGAGCAACACCGCCCAGGTCCATAGCTTCCTGAACGCTGCTTGATGCAAGAAGTGCAAATCCAGTCTGTCTTGCTGCCATTACGTCAGAGTGATCCCCAAATATTGAAAGAGCATGTCCAGCAATTGCTCTTGCACTAACATGGAAAACAGCCGGCAACAATTCACCTGCAATTTTGTACATGTTAGGTATCATTAACAATAAACCTTGTGATGCAGTGTATGTAGTGGTCAATGCGCCTGCCTGCAATGATCCGTGTACAGCACCTGCAGCACCGCCTTCTGACTGCATTTCAACAACCTTAACAGTTTGTCCGAAAATGTTCTTTTGACCATGAGCTGCCCATTCATCTGCAAGTTCAGCCATTGGTGAAGAAGGTGTTATTGGGAATATTGCTGCTACATCGGTAAATGCATATGATATATACGCAGCAGCGGTATTTCCGTCCATAGTTTTCATAACTTTTGACATTAATATATCCTCCTATATAATATTAATTTATATAATGTTACCTCAAATAATATTGTTTTAAATCAATACCATCAATGATTATATAATAAAGAGAAGTTAAATGCAACTATAAATTATTCTATGTTTGCCAATATTGGAAAGTCACCTTATAAAATAAAGCCAAACAGTTTGTTATGCTAAATAATATAGGCATCCATCGTTTGCATGTTTTCCCTATCAAACTTTTAACAAACAAAAAACTTATTTATTTTGCAAGTTCACGTTGTAAAATTGCATCACAAAATAAGGCTTGAAGCGAATTTTTATTGATTTTATGCAATATTTTAACTTATTGCAATTTTGCACCATTTTACTTTCGCGCAAGGTTGCGGAACTTCTTGTTGTATGTCTCCAACGGATTGTATCCCAATAGCTTCTGCCTGTAGTTTTTGGCTGCTATTTCAACAATAGCAGAAATGTTCCTTCCGGGTTTTACGGGAACCACCACTGTGGGAACCTTAACACCCAGGATTTCCGTGAAGTCCTCGTCTGCTCCGATGCGGTCATATTCCTTGTTTTCGTCCCATTCTTCCAGTTCAATCACCATTTCAATGAACTGCTCAAGCCTTATGGAACCCACTCCGAACAAGTGCTTGATGTCAAGTATTCCTATGCCTCTGATTTCCATCAGATGCTGTGTGAGCTCAGGGCAGGTTGCTTTCAATCCGCTGTCAACCTTCTTGACAATAACGGCATCGTCGGCAACAAGTCTGTGGCCTCTGTTTATGAGTTCCAGGGATGTTTCGCTCTTTCCAATTCCACTTTTACCCTTTATCAGCACTCCTATGCCGAACACTTCAAGACAGACACCGTGTATGATCGTTTCTTCGGCCAGTTCTTCCTCAAGGAAGTTGATCATTATGTTTACAAGCTTATCAGTCTTTTCACTGGATTTTAAAACAGGCCTTTTGTATTTCTGGGCATACTGAATTATGACATCGTCCACTTCCATGTCATTGGCAACAATCAGTGCCGGTATGGGGAAGCTGAAGAACCTGTCAATCCTCTGTCTTTTAACCTCTTCATCCAATGTCTTTATATAAAGCATTTCGGACTTGCCCATTACCTGCACTCTTTCAAAGGAAAACCAGTCGAAATATCCCGCTATCTGCAGGCCCGGCCTTATTATTTCAGGCGTATAGATTCTCGACTGCACATCTTCCGGATAATAGACTGTCTCCAGTCCAATAAAACTGATCAAATCCTCAAGTTTAACATACTGCATAACTACCACCCTTATATAATTAAGAATTAATAATGAAGAATTAAGAATTATGGAGGAAATCTGCCGAGGCAGATTTCAACATTATATTATTAATTATTAACTATTAATTATTAATTGAATTTTTCTGCTGTTTAAAGTAATTGTACACTGATTCTGCTGCTTTTTGGTTCATTCCGGGTACATCCGTCAGTTCTTCGATGCTTTTGTTTTTTATGCTGTCTACGGACCCGAATGTTTTAAGAAGGTTTATCTTCCGCTTCTCTCCTATATTTTCAATGTTGTCCAGCTCTGATCTGAACAGAGTCTTATCCCTTAAGTTTCTGTGGTATTCAATGGCAAACCGGTGCGCTTCTTCCTGAATCCTGTATATGAGCCTGTATACCGTGTCAGTCTTTCTAAACTCTATTTCCCGGTTGTTGTAAATGAGACCTCTGGTTGTGTGCTTATCATCCTTTATCATTCCGCAAACAGGAATCCTGAGGCCATAATTGGAGATAACCTCTTCTGCAATGTTTGTCTGGCCCTTTCCTCCGTCCATGAGAATCAAATCAGGCATCTTGCTGAAACCCTTTATATCCTCATTTCCCTCAAGTCCTCTGTTAATTCGCCTCTCGAGAACCTCTTCCATGCTTTTATAATCATTTGGACCCTGCACTGTCTTTATTTTAAACCTGCGATAATTGCTCTTGCTGGGCACTCCCTTTTCAAACACTACCATGGAACCTACGGATTCCACACCCTGAATGTTGGAAATGTCGTACGCCTCGATTCGAAGAGGAGCTTCATCAAGTCCCAGCAGCTCCTTCAGCTGTTCGACGGCCTGCATGCTTTCATCAAGGTTTTTCTTTATCCTCTGGCTTCCCTTTTCAAGTATCTCCAAGGCATTTTTCTTTATCATTTTAATTAGCATGCTCTTGTCGCCCTTTGACGGCACCTTAACGGAAACCTTGTTCCCTCTTTTTTCTGAAAGAAGTTTTTCAAATACCTCTATATCTTCAATTTCGGTCTCAATGTAAATTTCTTTAGGGATATATACTGTTCCTGTATAAAATTGTGTTAAAAACGAACTGATTATTTCTTCCCTTGTCTCATTTTCTATATTTGTGAGCAGGTAATGCTCACGTCCGATTATTTTTCCGTTACGTATGAAGAATATCTGAATGCATGCTTCCTCAATACCCATTGCACTTCCTATGACATCCTGGTCAATGTTGGAATTTGCGGAAACAATCTTTTGCTTTTCAGCAATGATCTCCAGTGCGCTAATCTGATCCCTGTACTTTGCAGCTGCTTCATAGTCCATCCTTTCGGAAGCATTGAGCATCTTTTCCTTCAGCGCAGCAACAAGCTCATCTTCCCTGCCGGACAAAAGGCTTATGGCTTTATGGACTTCTTCCCTGTATTCCCTTGTGTCAACGTTTCCCATACATGGGGCAGTGCACCTGTTGATGTGATAGTTCAAACAAGGCCTCTGGTTTTTTTTTGTTCCGTCAAGGCTCAGGGAACACTTCCTCAGCTTGTACAAACTTCCTATTATGTCTATTATTTCATTTACCGCATAAGCGCTGGGATAGGGACCGAAGTATCTGGCTCCATCCTTCTTGACTTCTCTGACTTTGTAAATCCTGGGGTATTTTTCATGAACTGAAATCTTTATATACGGATATTGCTTGTCGTCCCTGAGGAGTGTGTTGTACCTGGGCCTGTACTTCTTTATGAAATTGGCTTCCAGTATCAGGGCTTCAACTTCGTTATCCGTAATTATGTATTCAAATTCAGAAATGTTTCTTATCATTGCCTGAATTTTAGGGCTGTGATTTTTTGACTGAAAATATTGCCTTACTCTTTTTTTCAGATTTTTTGCCTTTCCGACGTAAATTACTTCCCCGAACTGATTCTTCATATGATAGACGCCGGGATTTTCAGGCACCTTTTTTAACTCTTCCTGTATATCAAACATTTTTGCTCCCATAAATTAATACATATATTATACCACTTTTGCCTTAATTTTAACATAATATTCACATTAAATTTATATTAAATTTAAGGGCGACGTTTGTTCTCCAAACCTCTGACTTTAGCAAGGTTAAAAGCTCTGTCACGGGAATCCGCTGCATTTTAATTCAGCAATTTCTATATGACGATCATATTATGCTGGTGTTCGGATTCCTTCCTATTATTATATTGACCTTTGAAGAAAACTCTACCCATTCCTTCTTCTTGTTGTACAGATAAGCCCTTCCCTTTTTGGTTATCTTGTAATATTTTCTTGACCTGTTGTTCTCCATCATGAATGTGGTTGACTTAATAAGCTCTTCTTCCTCCAGGCTGTGCAATATTGGATATAAAGTACCTTCCTTCAGGACAAAGGTTCCGTATGATTTTGTTTCAAGTTCTTTTATGATTTCATAGCCATACTTGTTTCCGGATTCAATGATTGCCATAACCAGCATTTTTGTATTTCCTTTAATTAAACTGTTGTCAACTTTCATAATTTTCTCCTATACCTAGATATCCTATGTATTTATCTTACATAGGATATCTAGGTATGTCAACAACAATTATTAACTTAATTTCAGAAAAATCGTATTCATGCCGTTTTTGCTGCAAGTGTTTTTCATCTTTGAATTTTATTATTACGACATTTTACTGGTACTTGCGCACACAATACAAGGTTTGATATATTATTATCAAAGTCTTTTAAATATATGCTGGAAAGGAAAGGCGCTATGATTTCAGAAGTAAAAGAAAAAGTCGACGGAATATTGAACAGTCATAACTGCGAAAAGAAAGAACTCATTACAATCATTCAGGAAATCCAGAAGGAATATCACTACCTGCCCGAGGAAATCTTAATCTACGTGGCTGGAAAACTGGACATCAGCCAATCAAAAATTTATGGTGTGGCAACTTTTTATGAAAATTTTTCGCTTGATGCAAAGGGGAAAAATATAATAAAAATATGTGACGGAACTGCCTGTCATGTCAGAAAATCCGTCCCGATATTAACTGCCATGTATAAAGAACTCAAACTGTCTGAAAAGAAGAAAACCACAGACGACTTGTTATTTACGGTTGAAACCGTTTCCTGCCTGGGCGCTTGCGGACTGGCACCTGTTATTACAATCAATGACCACGTTTATCCAAAGATGACGCCGGAATCGGCCATAGAATTGATCAGGGCCATAAAGAAGGAGGAAATGCAATGTTTATAAAAACTCACGATGACTTATCTTCTTATGCAAAAATATTTCAAAATTCATTGAAGAAGCAAAAAATCAAGGTGCTGGTGTGCGGCGGTACAGGCTGCGTAGCCAGCGGATCTTTGAAAATTTATAACGAACTCTTAAGGCTTGTAAAGGAAAACGGTTCATGGGCAGATGTGGACCTGTTGAAGGAAGAGGAAGGAACAAGTGTAAAAAAAAGCGGATGCCACGGCTTTTGCGAAGCTGGTCCGCTGGTTAGAGTCGAACCGTACAACTACCTGTACTTAAGGGTAAAACCGGAAGACTGCGACGATATATTCAACTACACCATCTTGAAGGGTGAACCGGTGAAAAGGCTCATGTTTCAGGATGAGGACAAGTTTTATGAGACTCAGGAAGAAATCCCTTTCTATCAGAAGCAAACCAGGCTGGTTCTTGAAAACTGTGGCCACATGGATGCCGAAAACATACAGGAATGCATTGCAAAGGGAGGCTACAAAGCCTTGTCAAAGGTCCTTCAGTCCATGGACCCCAAGGATATTTGCAAACAAATTCAGGATTCCGGACTGAGAGGACGCGGAGGCGGAGGCTTTGTCACAGGCAAAAAATGGGGACAAGTTCTGGCACAGAACAACCCGGTCAAGTACATCGTCTGCAACGGTGATGAAGGAGACCCCGGCGCATTCATGGACAGAAGCATAATGGAAGGAGACCCCCACAAGGTAATTGAGGGAATGGTAATTGCAGGTTATGCTACCGGTGCCCAGACAGGATACATATATGTGAGGGCAGAGTACCCTCTTGCTGTTGAACGTTTAAGGATAGCAATCAACCAGGCAAAGGAAGCCGGCCTTTTAGGAAAAGACATCCTGGGTTCAGGCTTTGATTTTGACCTTCATATAAACAAGGGAGCCGGAGCCTTTGTATGCGGAGAAGGAAGCGCCCTTACCGCATCCATTGAAGGCGACAGGGGCATGCCTCGTGTAAAACCTCCACGAACTGTTGAACAGGGCTTGTTCGGCTGCCCGACCGTGTTGAACAACGTTGAGACATTCGCCAATGTTCCTTTCATCATAATCAAGGGAGCAGATGAATATAAAAAGCTGGGCACAAAGGACAGTCCGGGAACCAAGGCATTTGCATTGACGGGAAATGTTGTTAATACAGGTCTTATTGAGGTTCCTATGGGCACAACCATAAGGGAAGTAATATTCGACATAGGCGGAGGAATACCTGACGGCAAAAAATTCAAGGCTGTTCAGATAGGCGGACCTTCCGGGGGATGTCTGACATTTGATGAAAGACACCTGGATCTGCCTTTGAGCTTCGATTCCCTGAAAAAAGTGGGAGCAATGATCGGTTCCGGCGGAATGGTTGTAATGAACGAGGATACCTGCATGGTGGAAGTAGCAAGGTTCTTTATGAACTTCACCCAGAGGGAATCCTGCGGAAAGTGTATCCCCTGCAGGGAAGGAACCAAAAGAATGCTGGAAATATTGGAAAAAATCGTTGCCGGCAACGGTACGGAAGAAGACCTGGACCTGCTGAAGGATATTGCAGACACAGTTAAGAACACGGCTTTGTGCGGACTTGGAAAGACTGCAGCAAATCCGATTCTCAGCACACTGGAGTACTTCCATGACGAGTATCTTGCTCACGTCAGAGACAAGGTATGCCCTGCAAAACAATGTAAGGGATTAAGTACAATCGAAATTGACAGTGCCCTTTGCAAAGGATGCTCAAAGTGCGCAAGAAACTGTCCGGTAAATGCCATAAGCGGTAAAGTCAAGGAACCTTTTGTCATAGACAGCAAAAAATGCATTAAATGCGGTGCCTGCATAGAAGCATGCACATTCAAGGCCATTAAGGAGGTTTAGCAATGGGCACAATGATAATAGACGGCAAAAAGATTGCCTATACAAACCAGAAGAACATACTGAGCGTAATCAGAGACAGCGGCATTGATCTGCCCACATTTTGCTACCACTCGGAGCTGAGCATTTACGGTGCCTGCAGGATGTGTTCAGTTGAAACTTCAAAAGGTGAAATAATTGCTTCATGTTCCGAAAAGCCTAAGGACGGTTTGGAAATATACACAAATTCACCCAGAATAAGAAACTACAGAAAAATGATTCTTGAACTTCTGCTGGCCAACCACGACAAGGACTGCACCTCCTGCGACAGAACGGGAAGATGTCAGCTTCAGAAGCTGGCTAAAAGATACGGCCTCAACAGAAACAGATTCACTCAGATAAATAAAAATTACGAGGTTGACTACTCAAGCCACAGCATTGTGAGAAATCCAAACAAATGCATAAAATGCGGCGACTGCGTAATGGTGTGCGAAGAAATTCAGGGAGTAGGAGCTCTGGGTTTTGTTCACAGAGGTTCGGATGTAACAATAAGACCTGCCTTCAATAAGACACTGGCACAGTCAAACTGCGTAAACTGCGGACAATGCCGTATTGTCTGTCCGACGGGAGCCATCTCCATAAAAAATGAAACTCAAAAGGTGTGGGATGCTCTGTATGACAAAAATATAAGAGTGATTGCACAGATAGCGCCGGCCGTAAGGGTTGCCCTTGGTGAGGAATTCGGCAAAAACCCGGGAGAAGTAACCACCGGAAAAATTGTAGCCATACTGAAAAAGCTTGGTGTTGAAGAGGTTTTTGACACCAGCTTGTCAGCTGACATAACAGTTATAGAGGAAAGCAATGAATTTGTTGAAAGGCTTTCCAAAAATGAAAACCTGCCTCTTTTCACTTCCTGCTGCCCTGCCTGGGTTAAGTTTGCAGAAGACAAGTATCCGGAACTTTCCGGAAACATTTCATCCTGCAAGTCTCCCCAGCAGATGTTTGGAACTGTTCTGAGAGAAGCTTATAGCCAAAAAGACATGGAAGACGGCAAGGATACGTTCATTTTGTCCATAATGCCCTGCACAGCCAAGAAAGCCGAGGCTGCACGTCCTGAATACACCCATGACGATGTGAGGGAAGTGGACGTTGTTCTTACCACTCAGGAACTTGCCATAATGATAAAGGAAATAGGTATCAAGTTTGACGATATTGAAGAAGAGGCCATGGATATGCCTTTTGGCACAGGCTCCGGAGCCGGGATAATCTTCGGTACAACCGGCGGAGTTACGGAAGCCGTTCTGAGAAGGGTTTTGAAAAACAAGTACGGCAAGGATGACTGCGAAATAATATACAACAGCGTAAGAGGCCTGGAATCTGTCAAGGAAACCAGCGTGAGCGTGGATGGACGCGAAATAAAACTGGCAGTTGTTCACGGACTTAAGAATGCAGACAATCTAATAAGACAAATCAAAAAAGGCGAGAAAAGCTATGATCTCATAGAAGTAATGGCCTGCACCGGAGGATGCATCGCCGGCGGAGGACAGCCGGTTCCGAAGGTAATAACCAGAGAAACAAGAATGCTGAGAGCAGGCGGCCTGTATAAAATAGACAAGACCATACAGATTAAAAATTCCGACGACAATTACGTAGTCAACAAAATTTATGAAGGTGTAATGAAAAACAAAAGACACATGCTTCACAACCATTAAATTGCTAAAAGGAGCGATTCGCACGAAGTCTGCTGATATCCCTAGTAGTCAGCACAAAGAGCGGATTTAGCTCTTTTTTTATATAATAAGAAAGAGAACTTTCTTATTATATAAAAAAAGAGGAGTGCATGTCGGACGTCCTTGCCGTCAAGGGGGGCGCTCAGCAAAAATGCGGAAGCAGTTTTGCGCGGTCGGGGGACATAGGTCCCCCTAGCGGAGTTGCGGATCAACTTCTTTATACGATAGAATCTTCTTCCCATCTTATGTCCCATGGTGGAGTTGCAAGCAACTTTTAATTATAGATAATTTGAATGTGCAGCGATTTTAAATATTAAAAAACCGCAATAATAAATGCTAATTATTGCGGTTTGTCATTTTTATCTGATTGGGCAGATGCCTGTTTCGCATCCTTCATTGCCAGCATCCAGTTCTTCTTCCTGAACCTCATACTTGCTTAAAAGAGACGGAATGAATGGCTTCATTTCCTTTACCCTCTTTTCATACTCTTCCTCGGTGATAGATTCGTATGGCATGAGCTGGTAGAAGCTGTCATCAAGCGACAGGAACGATAGTGCCACCACGTCGTCCCAGTTGTCCCAAACCCACTGTTCAACCTGTTCCCATTCATTGTCCCTGACATGGACGGTTATAGAGCAGTTGTGATCAACGTAGTTTTCCATGAACAGCTTGTAATTTTCAAGCTGGTCGATAGCCGTAACATCATACTTCGTCTTTCCTCTTGGAGCCATAACAGGAAATTCTATTACCTTTGTTGTGCATGTCTTGATGTCCTGGCCCACTTCAGGCATAATCGGATAGTCAAGCTCCTCGCACACCTTCACCAGCGGGTCGTGGCTGTTTATTCTCACTCTTCTCAAAAAGTATGGAGAGTGTGAATAGTGAACTCCGCTTGAAACTCCGGGAAGCTGTGACAATGTTCCTTCGGGTTTTATTGCAGTCACAAGTATCGGCACACTTTCGCCGATTTCATTGGCATAGCGCTCTGCCTCATCCTTGGCTGCATCTCTGAGTTTTCTCAGAAGAGCTGCCTGCTGTTCCCTGTCCAGACCTGCTGCATTGGCCATGTCCTGCCATCCTGTGAGGGAGCATCCTGTAATCTTGTCTCTTTGCTGAACCCTGTCCCATTGTGAAAGCTCCAGCTCCACACAGGTCATTCTGTATGCGGCTCTCGCAGAAAGTCTCTGAGCCCTTAAAAGTCCCTTTTCGTCAAGGTTTCCATCCTGATCCACAAAGGCATACACATTTATTGTAGTGAGGTTGCAAAGCCCCTTATTGTCAAGGAGGATCTCGCCGCAGGGGTTTACGCCGTTCATGTTGGTTCTTCGCTTGCTTCCTGCTTCCTCATTCACCCATCCTGGTTCACCAGAGTAGCGCATTTGATCAAGCTGCCACTTAAGCTGCTGGCGTGTAGGCTTTTTCCTGTAATAAATCGAGTTGTTGCTCATGGAGCGATGGATTATGTCCTTATCCACGATCCATTGTCCGTCTATTTGTTTGTAGAGCTTGTTTTTAGCTTCGATGCACTCATTGTCGTCGTAGTCGATAAGCATTATTTCAGCAGTTCTTCTCACTCCTCCTACAACCACGTTTTCGCCGATTATGTTCGCAATGTCCAGACAGTCGATGGGCCTGAGCTTGAATCGCTCCTTGCCTTCCACTGTGCTGCGTTTCTTGATTACAGAGTCGATTTTGGTGAACATATTCTTCATGCTTGAATGTCCGCTTGCAGTTCCTCCGAAAGTCTTGAGAACCTCTCCCTTCGGTCTTACGTTGTTGTAGTTTATGATGATTGTGCTTATGTTTCTGTACTCGCTGCTGTATATGAAGCTGAAGTAGTGGTCAAGAGCCTGAACCCAGCCTTCCTTGCTGTCGCCTACCGTTATTTTAACCGTGTTGTTCTGGCTGAACTCGACGCCTGTGTTGTCTTCTCTCTTGGACTTGTCTACGGGTGTGTAGTCTTCATGGATTATCTTGTAGTTTGACCTGACCTTCGGAAGTTCTTCCACGTCCTTTTTAAGCACCCTTACCCCGACTCCTGAGCCTATCATGAGCAAATAGAACAGGTCCCTGAATGCATGGAAATCATTTATTATTTCAAATGCACAGTTGAAGTTTGCCATGGGATAATTGTATGATACGGGAGTACCTCCAACCCAGAAAGTTCTTCCGGATAAAAACTGCTTTAAGTTGAATATGTTGTCGTAAAGCTGTTCTGCTTCCTCCTTCTTTGTAGGAACCAGGCTGCAGTTGTATTCAACCGCCCTTCTTACGGTTTCCCACCAGTACTCTCTTCTTCTTTCTTCAGGAAGCCACCTTGAATATGTTCTGTAATAAACGAAGCTGCCCAGCTGATTCATGGGAGAGCCAACGTGCTTGTAATGGCTTAAAAATTCTTCGCTTAAAAGCTTGTAGTCCTTTCTTTTTCGGGAATCTCTTGACTTGTCTCTTTCATATCTGTAGAGAATATATTTCTTGGCAACATCTTTTCTCTTGCTGTCCATCAATTCGTTTTCGACCATGTCCTGAACCATTTCTACAGGTACGGGAAAGGCTTTTACCGAAAGCTCGTTTTCTATTTTGCTGCTTATGGCTTTGGCAAGCTCCTCATCCACACCGTCCTTTGTTTCCTTCATTGCCTTGATGATTGCGTTTTTGATTTTATCGGCATTGAAGTCCACAAAAATCCCGGTTCTTTTTAATATCTTAATCATACCATCCCTCTTTTCCCTTATTCTTTTATACTTTTTTATATTAGACATATGTGATACTACATATTGTAGCATTATCCCTATTACATGTCAACATATACACAATATATAGATTCAACTGCGGAAAGCCCACAACCCTTTGGAATATCCACAAATTTAAGAATTTTATCAAAATTTGTCATTAAAGAGAAAAAAATTCCTTTACTGAAATTTCAAGGAATTCTTAATTCTTAACAAATCTTAATAAGTTTTGGCACATTAAAAATTCATATTCTCCATATAAACCCCAGCATAATAGTTATCGTCTGCCAACTCATAATGTGTAGTGTTTTGGATTATTTTTCCGCATTTTTTTCGAAGATCACCGTCAAGAATGGTGCTGCAATGGTGCTGTTGCCGCACAGGACTATATTATACAGGTTTTCATGGAGATGTGGAACATCAATTTTTTCATTGTCCGCCAAATTGTTCAAGGTATATATAATTTTACCGTTTAAGTTTTTTAGTGTCCCGGAAAATTTCCTCAGTACATAAAGACAGCCGCCGCTTAAAAACTCTTTTTTGATTTCCTTTATTTCCACATACGTCTTTTTAAGATATGGATTGAACCTATCCGTTATCTCAGAAAAAAACTCTTCGGCTACTTAGAGCTTCCGTGCCTTCCTCCAGCCGCATTTTCCTGAATGTTCTCATCTTGTTCACCATTGGTTTTATATTGTGTACCATAATTATCCACCTGCTTTTTTATTAACATTATAATGAATAAATCATGTCAAGTTCATAAAAACTCCACGACTTCCCCGCGTCAAAAATAAATAGCCGCTTGATTTATATCAAGCGGCTAATCTTTATTTATTCTTTTCTGATTTATTAAATAAAGCTATACCCCTTTTTAAAAGCCTTAGTGTTTAATTCTTCATATTTTTCCTTGCCCTTTTTCTTAAACATGTCATTCATTCCGCTGAATCCTTCTTCTTCAGTAAAATCTCCTGAGATCTTTACTATAATGCCTGCCATTATAATATTAGCTCCTTGTGGATGATTTAATTCCTTTGCCATTGAAAGACATGGAACTTCAATAAAATTGACATCATCTCGTACTTTTTCCTTTACAACCATGTCGCTATTTATAATTACTGTTCCGCCTGGTTTTACAAATGGAAGGAACTTATTGTATGAAGGAGTATTCATCGCCAACAATATATCTGGTTCTTCCTGTGACGGATTATAAATATATTCCTTTCCGAACTTTACTGTACAGTTTGCAGTTCCACCTCTCATAGCTGATCCGTACTGTGGAATCCAAGTTGCATGATATTTTTTGAAGACTGCAATTTGTGATATTAACAAACCAGATGTCAGAACGCCTTGCCCTCCGGCTCCTGCAAATATTATTTCTTTCATATTATTTTACCTCCCTAGCTTTTAACTCGCCTAATGGATAATAAGGTAGTAATTCATTCACCAATCTCTTTTTAGATTCCACAGGTGTCATTCCCCAATTAGTTGGGCATGTTGTAAGAATTTCAACAACTGAGTAACCTTCTTTATTCATTTGAGCTTCTAAGGCACTTTTAATATATGTCTTTGTTTTGTTTATTTGAGCAACTGTATTTATAGCTCCTCTTGCAACATAAGCAGCATTAAATTGAGAAGCTACTATTTCAGGAAACTTCATTGGATATCCTGTTATATCACAATTTCTTCCATGAGGAGATGTAGTTGTTACCTGTCCAGGCATAGTTGTATGGCTCATTTGTCCGCCTGTCATACCATAATTTGTGTTATTTATTATAAATACTGTTATATTTTCATTTCTGTATGCAGCTGCTGTAGTTTCAGCAAGACCAATGCTGTATGCATCACCATCGCCTTGATATGCAATAACTATATTTTCAGGATTTACTCTTTTTATACCAGTACATACTGCACCAGCTCTGCCATGTGAGCAGTGACGTCTGTCTGTTTGCAATCCACCGCCCAATAAGCTTGAGCATCCAACACCTATTCCATATATAACATTTTTATCTTGTTCTAATTCTTCAAGACATTCAGCTATAAGCCTTATTACAACACCATGTCCGCAACCTGGGCAAAAACCCATTGCTCTGTCAATTGATTCTGGATATTTTCTTGCTTTAGCCATTTTAGTATACCTCCTTTAATTCACCGGAAACTACTTTATGGTAATCTTCTTTTATTGATTTCATCGAAGGAATTCCATAAACATGTGGATTGCAATAAACGGATATATCTGATTTCATAACTCTTTTAACAGTTAAAGCAACATCATCCACCATTTGACCTGTAGCATTAGCTTCAATAGTTATGAATCCCTTGACATTTGGATTAACTTCTTTAAAAGCTTTTTCAGGGAAAGGCCATGCTGTTATAGGTCTTATAAATCCTACTTTGTGTCCTTCATTTCTTAATTGTTCTACAGCTCCTATTGATGATCTTCCCGGTAAGCCGTATGATACAAACACATACTCCGCATCTTCAACATATCCTGATTCCCATCTTTGTTCATTTTCTTTTACTTTGTTGTATTTATCATTTAATAAAATAGATTCCTTCATGCTGTCTCTGTCAAATATACCAATAAGTTTGTTAGTATATTTGCCATCAAATCCCCAGCTGTATCTTTTTGGTTCTTTCATTTCAGGTAATTCACATGGTTCCATCATTTGTCCAAGTGCTCCTTCTGACATTAAGACAGATACCATTCTGTATTTTTCAGCTAAGTCAAATGCTAATCCTACTAATTCAACTGCCTCTTGTATACTGCTTGGGCAAAGAACGATACATCTGTAATCCCCGTTTCCTCCACCTCTTGTTTCTCTTAAATAATCGCATTGTGCTGTTAATAAAGTGCCAATACCATTGCCATATCTAACCATGTTTATAACAACTGCAGGCAATTCTTCATCAGACAATGTGGTCATACCTTCTTGTTTTAAGCTTATTCCAGGACCTGAAGAAGCTGTAAATGCTCTTACTCCACATGATGCTGCACCAATTACCATATTAATACCTGCTATTTCAGACTCTGCCTGAACAAAGGCTCCTCCAACTTCATCTAATCTATATGAAAGATATTCCATTATTTCAGTTGAAGGTGTAATAGGATATCCTGCATAAAACCTTGCACCTGATCTTATAGCAGCTTCAGCAATAGCCTCATTTCCTTTTATCATATCACCCATTTTATCTTCCTCCATTAATTTATTTATCGCCTAATACTTCATAAACACCGTCAGGACAAACTACATAACATGCTGCACATCCTACACATTTATCATGATCTATGATTGTGAAGTTACAACCGGATGCATTTATATCCTCAGAATAGGATATTGATTTTGTTGGGCAGCTTGCAATACACAATCCGCACTGTTTGCATCTGTTTGGTCTTGTTAATACTTTTTCCATTCTAACCTCCTATTTTCGAAACAATGTTCCGAAAATTATTTAATTTTCATTAAACTCTTTTTTTATTTCTATTAATCTATCAGGGTTTTTAAGTATTTCTAATCCTGTTAAAGCCAAAAGCTTTGCTCCAATAATTGTTTTTTCCTTTGCAAATTCTGATGCAGTTTCATCTAAGAATTCTTGTGTATGCAATCCTGCATCTCCTTCAATCATCTTTAACCAAGGATGGATAGACGGAACCACCTGACTTACATTTCCCATATCTGTTGAACCGGTTTCATTGCATGGGTCTAATTTAATGTTAAATGCATCTAAATGTTGTTTATATATACCTAACATATTTTGATTAGCCTTAAGGCTGTCGCAATTTGGCTCAAAATGATTCCATTCAAGTCTGCAACCTGTTGCTAATGCTGCTGCTTCAGCACATTTTTTTACCTTTTCAATTAATTCAAGGAAATATTTTTGGTCTTTAGCTCTCATTTCCAATCTGACTTTACTTTTATCAGGAATACTGTTAGCTACACTTCCTGCTTCAATTATTATGCCATGCACTCTTGCATCATCCCTTAATTGCTGTCGTAATGCATTAATATTGTTGAAAAACAAAATTACCGCATCTAATGCATTAACGCCCATATGAGGATTAGCAGCAGCATGTGCAGCCTTTCCGTAAAAGTGAAAATCAATGCCACCTATTGCCAGTACCGGAACATCTAAATAAGTTTTGCTGTTTGGATGTATCATCATTGCAACATCCACGTCGTCAAATTCCCCCTGTTTAATTAAAAATGGTTTGCCTTCTCCTAACTCTTCAGCAGGAGTTCCCATAAGAACTATTTCTCCTGGATATTCGTCCAATGCTCTTGACAAAGCAACCGAAGCTCCAAAGCTCATAGCGGCTATAAGATTATGACCACAAGCATTTCCTATTCCAGGTAATGCATCGTACTCTGCCATCAATGCTATTACTGGCCCTTCACCGCTCTTTTTTCTGGCTACAAAAGCAGTAGGCATTTCTTTAAAGTCAAATTTAACTTTAAAGCCTTCCCTTTTTAACATTTCAACAAGCTTTTCTGAAGCTAAAAATTCCTTCAATCCTATTTCCGGATTATTTCTTATATACAGAGATAAATCTAAAATTTTATCTCTGTATGCTTCAACTATCTGTTCAATATTTATGCTCATATTGACTCCCCACTACTTAAAGACTTTCCTTAATAATTTCAGCTAATATTTTCATACCTAAAATTATTTTGTCATCCTCCATTGTTGAGAAGTTCAAACGCAATGAACTTTCGCAATCATTTTGTGGATAGAAAGATCCGCCTGGAACAAAAGCAACCTTCTTTTCAACAGCTTTTTTAAGTAGCTCTCTAGTATTCATATGTGAAGGAAGTTCAACCCATACAAACATTCCTCCTTCAGGATAATAATATTTTGCCTCCTTTGGAAATTCTTCGTTAATAACACCAATCATTAAGTCTCTTCTTGCTTTATAAACCTTATTTATTTTTGCAAGATGCTCATCAAGATCATAGTTTTCTAAAAACTCTTCAACTTGCATTTGAGCAAGTTCGGCTGACTGCAAGTCGCATCCGTATTTAACAAGTTCAAATTTAGGTAAAAGCTTTTCATCAACGCAAACCCATGCTACTCTAAGACCTGGAGAAAGAACTTTAGAAAATGATCCTAAATGAATTACTCTTCCTTCAGTATCAAATGACTTGATTGAAGGAACTCTTTCACCTTCAAATCTTACTTCACCGTATGCATTATCTTCCAAGATTATTAAATCATATTTGTTTGCAATATCGATAAGTTGTTTTCTCTTCTCTAATGACCATGTTCTTCCTGTTGGGTTTTGAAAATTTGGAATGACATATATCATTTTTACATTTGGAGTATTTTTTATTTTTTCTTCAAGTTCTTCCATGACCATTCCATTTTTATCACCATTAACTCCTAAATACTTTGTTTCATATGGGTCAAACGCCGCTAAAGCACCTAAGTAACTTGGATTTTCTGTTATGACTACATCACCAGGATTTAAAAAAACCATTGTTGACAGTGTTAAGCCTTGTTGTGAGCCTGTAGTAATCATAATGTTATCAGATGTAGCCTTAACTCCTTCTCTTGCCATCAATCCAGCTACTTTTTCTCTTAATGCAGTTCGTCCTAAAGTAAAACCATATTGTAAAGCAACTCCTGCCTTTTCAGTTAATATTTTGTTTGTAATCTCTGCCATTGCTTCACTTGGAAACAAAGCTGGGTCAGGCAATCCACCTGCGAAAGAAATCGTTCCTGGGTTTTTTGCAATCAATTTTCCAACCTCACGAATATCAGATGGTTTTAAATCACTCATACGTTGTGCAAGTAACATTTTTTATCCTCCATATTTTTTATTCTTAATCAAAAGTGTTGCCTTTTGACTCGCTATCATTTTCAATTAACTCATTATCGGTATCCCTTAATAAACTGTAGCCAATTATAGGTAAGAGCATTCCTAGCAATGGATTAAGCCAGTTTACAATTGCATAAGGAGCATATTGTATTGCGGAAACTCCTAATGCTGCAAACATAACAGCTCCACATGTATTCCAAGGTATTAAGCTTGATGTAAGAGTACCTCCTTCTTCTAAACAACGTGAAAGCATTCTTGGCTGTAATCCTGATTTTTCATAAGCACCTTTATAAAGTTCTCCTGTAACAACTATTGATACATATTGTTCAGCCATTGTTATGTTAACTGCCATGCATGTTAAAATTGTTGCAGCCGGCAAATATTTTGATTCTTTTATGTATTCCATTATTTTTGTAACAATAGCATTAAAAACCCCTATGCCGCTTAATACTCCACCAAGTGCCAATGCGATTATAGCCAACGAAAATGTCCACATCATTGATTGAATTCCACCCTTGGTTAATAAAGTGTCGACCATTTCTACTCCGCTATTACTCACATACCCATAATTCAAAGCATTAATAACATCTGAAAGGCTTGCCTTTTGTATGTAGATTGATATAGGAATGCTTACAACAATACCTAACATTAAACCCGGTATAGCTGGAAACTTTAAGAAACTTGTTGCTAAAACAACTATCAGAGGAATAATAACTATTATTTTCAGATTAAACATTCCTTCAATGGTGCTTTGTATAAAATCTATGTTTTGATAGTCAAAAGTTGCTCCTGAATATTTTAAACCTAATACAGTATACAGTATTAAAGCTATAATATAAGTGGGAACGGTAGTATACAGCATAGCCTTTATATGATCATAAAGATTTGTTCCGGCTATGGCCGGTGCCAGGTTAGTTGTATCTGATAACGGTGACATTTTATCACCAAAATAACTTCCTGATACAATCATACCTGCTGTTATTGGAGCTGGTATGTCTAAACCAGCCCCTATTCCCATCAATGCTATACCAACAGTACCGGCAGTGCTCCATGAACTGCCGGTGGCTAAAGCAGTTATGCTGCAAATAATCAAGCCTGCAGGCAGAAAAAATGTCGGGTTAAGAATATTGAAACCATAACTTATCAATGCTGGAACTGTACCGCTTAAAATCCAAGCACCTATTGCCATACCAATAAGAAAGAAGAAAAACAATGTTTGCATCGCTTTATTTACACCGCTTGCCATGCACTCCGAAATATAATCCCATTTATAACCCAATTTAACTGCAGCGAAATATGCAATTATTATATCTGTGATTAGCAATACATGCGGATCAACTTTTAAGAATATCAAACCACCCATGAGGGTTAGAACAATTAAACCTGTTACTGCAACAGCGAATTTAATTGTTGGTTGATTTTGTTCATACATTGTAACACCCTCTTTTTATTTTGTATCATTAAACGGTTTCTACTGCAATATTTTTAGATATTCTATTTCTTTTCTTTAATTTTAATACTGCAAAAGCAGTTCCTACGCCGATTGTCAATACAATTATTTGAAAAATAAACATATAAGTATATCCTGTTTGTCCATATGCATCTAGCCAATTGCCAAACAATAAGAATTGGAATAAATCCGGTGAAAATCCTACTGCAGCTGCTATACCGATAGTTGAAGCAGTTCTATTTTTGTTGATATTAAGCTCAGAAATTACTGCGTAGTAAGAACCTCTCCCCATGTAAACAGCCAATGCCATGACTAAAGTAAGAACTATTAAAGCGTACATAGGAGTAGACTGGCTTAAATTTAACATAACGATTAAACTTATAATTCCAACAACCTGTACGAAAATTAAAACTTTAGAAGCAGATTTAATTTTATCAGTCAAGTACCCCCCAATAGGAGCACCTACCAATGTCATAACATAAGTTCTTATAATTGCAACAATGCCGGAGAAAGCAACTGTTGCTCCTAGTACATCAGTAAAGTATGGAGTAAAGTATGACATAGTTACTAAGAATGAATAAATACAGAATATTGAAAGAGCAACTAACCAAGTTGATGGATCTTTAAGTATTTCAACATATTCTTTGATTCCAAGTTTAACTGTAGGTTCCTTGATTTCTTTTTTAACATCACTTTTCTTTGGACTTTCAATAACAAAGAAAGCAGGAATAGTTAAGAGTATTGACAATACACTTAATCCAATTATAGCTGCGCTTAAGCCTGCAATTCCTTGTAAAAAACGATTAAATAAGAACATCATAACTGCGTTAAAAACAATATTACCTATACCAACAGATGTTTCATTTAAACCGAAAATTTTACCTTGATCCTCATCACTAACTAAATTTCTTATAATTTTAATATGTGCCGGGTAATTCATAACTAAACTTGTTATAGCGAATCCCACCCACATTATTACTGCAAATGAATATGTTGGATTTGATACAAACAAAAGACCGAAAACACCATTTAAGAAAACAGAACCCATATATACTATTTTGTAATTGAATCTATCAGCAATCCATCCGCCTAAAGGACATCCGTATATATTTCCAAAACCATAAATAGACATCAATAACCCCAACTGTGCATTAGTAGCGCCAATCATTTCCTTGAATGGATCGTAAAATACATATTGAATAAACGGAATTAAATAAACTATTGACCAACATGAACCTAGTACTAAGACTGAAAATATTAATTTAGTTTTTGATTTGTTATCCATATAATCCTCCATATTTTTTATAAGTTTATTAATTTGATGTCAAGCATGCTAACGCAATAGAATTTATTTTCACATCAGCAGTATCTGACCTTGAACCAAGAATGACCGGACTTGAAGCTCCCAAAATTATTCCCGCCCACTTAGCGTTATTAAAATGAAGCCACGACTTTCCTAAAACGTTTCCAGTTTCTATATTAGGAAACATTAATAAATCAACATCACCTGAAATCTTACTGTCAATTCCTTTGTGCTTTGCAGCATTAGAATCAAACGCAACATCAAAAGCTATTGGACCTTCTATTATGCAGTTTGATATATCATTATTTTTTACCATTTCTACCAATGAAGCAGCTTCTACTGTTGCTGGTATTTTCGGATCTACCATTTCATTGGAGGTTAAAGCTGCAACCTTTGGCATTTCAAATCCCATAGATTTCATAGCCAATAATGAATTAGTTAGAATGTCTTTTTTCTGTTCAATGGAGGGACTAACATTAACACCGCTATCTGTGCAGTACAATAACTTATGGTAACCTGGAAGTTCATATACTGCTAACAAGCTTAAAAGTCTGCCAGTTCTTAATCCATACTCCTTATTTAATACTGCTCTTAAATATAATGATGTGTTAACCAAACCCTTCATTAGTATTTTTGCTTCCCCGCTGCTAACAACCTTTACTGCCTCTAAAGCAACATTGTCAGAATTTTCAACATGCACTATTTCATAGTTTTGCAATCCAACAACCTTTGCATTTTCTTCAATTTTACTCTTATTACCTACCAATATGGGATAAATTAAACCTATATCTTCAGCCATCTTGATAGCTTTTAAAACTTCCTGATCTTCTGCTTGAGCTACAGAAACTGTAGATACTCCACAATTTCTTGCTTTTCTTAAAAGATCATCAAAACTCTTTAACATTAATACCTCCCTAATTATAAATTTTAGCCCTTTCTATATTTATAAGAACTCTGTAAGCTCCTAAAGCTAACGCTTTCATTTCCATTTCACCCGGAACGATTTCAACAGGTGCAAGATATGAAATTCTTTTTATTACTTCATCTGTTATAAATTTTGAATGAGAAATACCACCTGTTAAAATAATTTTATCTAAATCGCCATAAAGAGATGCTCCATACATTGCAATTTCTTTTGCGACTTTGTATATAAATGCATCAAGTATTAATTTTGATTTTTTTTCTCCGTTAGCAATTCTATTTTCAATTTCTACCATATCTTTAGTTCCAAGATAATCATACATACCACCAATATTGCTTACCTTGTTAACCATTTCCTTGTATGTATACTTACCTGAATAGCATAATTGAATCAATTGATATGTTGGTAATCCTCCACTTCTTTCTGGTGAAAATGGTCCATCTGTTCTTCCTCCACTTCCATCTATCATTCTACCTTTTTTGTGAGCAGCTATAGAAATTCCTGAACCTAAATGAGCAACTATGAAATTAAAATCACTATATTTGCCACCCATTTTTTCAGCCGTTTTTCTACAAACAGCCTTTTGATTTAAAGCATGCATCCAGCTTGCTTTTTCTATATCAGAAATTCCAGTAATTCTAGATATATCTTCAAATTCATCTACTGAAACTGGATCTACAATATATGAAGGAACTCCTATTTGATCTCCAATATCCTTTGCTATTACAGCTCCTAAGTTTGATGGATGCTCGCCATTTATAGCATTTTTTAAATCATCAATCATTTTACCGTTTACAGCGTAGGTACCGCCTTCTATAGCTTTCATTAAACCGCCTCTTCCAACAATACATTTAAATGATTCGATTGGAAACTGATTTTCACTTAATGTTTTGACTATTAGATCTTTTCTGTAGCCAAATTGTTCAAATACGTTTTTAAAATCTTTGAGTTCTTCTTGTGTGTGAGTGATATTAGTTTTAAGCACTTCTTGCTCACCCTCAAACACTGATATCTTTGTTGAAGTTCCTCCGGGATTGATTACTAAAATTCTCATTGCTCCTCCTTTTTCGGAACATCGTTCCGAAATTTTAATAAAATATTTTGGAACTCCTTTCCTAATTATCTTTATGGAATATTGTTCCAAAACACTAACAAAATGTATTATTTCATATATAAGCTTATTTTATTAGCTATATTTTTAACCTTTAGTATTTTTTCATTAAAGTCACCCATTCTCATTCTTGAGCTCGGGCCGGAAATACTTATTGCGGCTATAGCAAAACCATCTCTATCCAAAATTGGTGCTCCTATACATGTTAATCCGAGTTCTTGTTCTTCATCATCAACTGCATAACCTTGTTCCTTTACTCTTTTTAACTCTTCAATTAATTCATCATAACTAGTTATTGTATGATCCGTAAATTTTATCATAGACTGATTTTTAATTTTTGTATAATCAATATTTTTTGAATATGCAAGTAAACACTTTCCAACAGAAGATGCATATGCAACTGTGGAAGAACCCAGATTAGGATGTACTGAAAGCATTGCTTTTTCATCAAATTCCTTCAAAATAATCATACTCTTATATCCATTAGAAATATCTTTATCCAAGATTGAAACATTAACAACTTCTTTATATTCACTAAATAATTCCTTTGCATATGGTCTTATCATATCCACTATAGATACCTTTTCGCCTACTAATAAACCTATTGCGAAAAGCTTGTTACCTAACCAATATCTATCATTTTCATAGTTTTTATAAACAAAGTTCTTATTTTCTAAAGTAACTAAAATTCTATGAACAGAACTTTTATGCAATCCTAATTCCCTACTCAGCTCAGTGATACCCATTTCTTTTCCGTTGTTGTATAATGCGAGTATAACATCTATTGCACGTTCAACAGAAACTATTGTTTCAGACATAATTCCCTCCTATATTGGAACAACGTTCCGAAATATATTTGTATTATATCACTTTAAATTTAATTGTCAATTGCTATAATATTACGTAAATTTAATATTTCATTTTGAAATTACAGTTTTAAGCTTATACTAATCTATATTTTCTACGGTACTGTCATATAATATAGTTTCAGTTTTAATTTCATTGCCCCCCAATATAAAGCATTGTCACTCTCCGTTTTATTTGTTAAAAATGTGGTGGTTTAATGCAACCTGTCTATTTCAAAAGTGTCTATGAGCTTATTTACAAGTTAGATTGATATTTTACTTAATTACTGGTACTTTAAGTCTTTTTAACTAAAGGCTTACTTGTGCTTTTTCTTCTATTTGTGATATTGAGTGATTTCCTATTAAATAAAAAACCCGCGGGCAATGCCCGCGAGCCTTAAAGAGCCTTTATAACCTCATCCCTGAACTGGGTTGTGCTTAAGCTTCCTCCTATGTCCCTTGTGTGGAGGTCCTTGTTTTTCAGAACCTTTGTAAGGGCTTTTTCTATTTTGTCCGCTGCCGCACCTTCACCTGTGTGGCGAAGCATCATTATTCCCGTGAGAATTGCGGAGGTTGGATTTGCAATGTTTTTTCCTGCAATGTCCGGAGCTGACCCATGCACGGGTTCGAATATAGCCATATCCTCACCGATGTTGGCGCTTGGCGCCATTCCCAGACCTCCCACAAGTCCCGCAGCCATATCGGACAGTATGTCGCCGTAAAGGTTCGGTGCTACTATCACCTGGTAGTTGTGGGGATTCATGACAAGCTTCATGGACATGGCATCCACTATGACATCCTCGAATTGAATATCCGGATAATTCTTTGAAACCTTTCTTCCCGACTCCAGAAACAGGCCGTCTGTAAGCTTCATGATATTGGCCTTGTGCGTCAGGGTAACCTTGTTCCTTTTTTCCTTTTCCGCAAGCCTAAATGCAAAATCCGATATCCTTTCGCTTGCTCCTCTTGTTATTACCTTTGTGCCTTCCGCCACGTCGTCCGTTGACATGTGCTCTATTCCCTTGTACAGGTCCTCCGAATTTTCCCTCACTATGACCAGGTCCAGGTCTTTGTAAAGAGAGTCTATTCCCTCATAGGATTTTATGGGACGGACGTTGCTGTAAAGGTTGAACATTTGTCTCAGCTGTACATTGATGCTCTTAAAGCCCTTGCCCACAGGCGTTGTAATGGGACCCTTGAACACTACCTTGTTTCTTTCGATGCTTTGTATTGTTTCCTCCGGCAGAAGGTCGCCGCACTGTTCATACGCCGTGTAGCCTGCATTCACCTCTTCCCATTCTATGCTGTCAGTTACGGTATCAATTATTTCTGCTGCTGCGTGCATTATTTCCAACCCTATTCCGTCTCCCGGAATCAACGTGATCTTTTTCTTCATGGCAGCCTCCTACGCGTTTTTCTTCAGGCTCATAAAATTTAAAAGCCCTCCGGATTTTATGATTTCAATTTGTCTTTCCGACAGTTTCAGTTCCATTTCATATTGTTTGTTTTTTGTTTTGTTTTCCACTACAACCGTAGTTTTTTCTATTTGTGTCAACAGTCTTGGTATTTCTATTTCATCCATCTTGTCTATGTCATCATAATCCGCTTCATCCTTGAATGTTAAAGGTATGATTCCGTTGTTCACAAGGTTGCTTTTGTGTATTCTTGCAAAGGACTTGGAAAATACAGCTCTTACACCGAGGTACAGGGGTGCCAGGGCTGCATGCTCGCGGCTTGATCCCTGCCCGTAATTTTTGCCTGCAACAATTATTCCTCCGCCGTTTTTCTTTGCATTCCTCGGAAAATCCTTGTCAATCTGCATAAAGCAGAATTCCGACAGATAAGGAATGTTTGATCTGAACGGAAGAAGATGCGCATTTGAAGGCATTATTGCATCTGTTGTTATATCATCTTCAACCTTTATGAGTACCGATATCAGGCCTCCCGTATGGTCTTCCAGACGGCAGTTCTTTGGGAATGTCTTTATGTTCGGGCCTCTCACTATTTCGACGTTTCTTCCGTCATCGGCAGGGCTTATTATCATGTTGTCATTCACCATGAATTTCTCAGGAATATCTATGTCAAGATTTACACTGTTGTCAAAATCCTCTTCTCCTGCAATGAAGCCTTTTATTGCAGAAAATGCTGCAACTTCAGGGCTTACCAGGTATACTCCTGCTGTATCGGTTCCGCACCTTCCCTTGAAGTTTCTGTTGAAGGTTCTAATAGACACTCCGTTGTTTGCCGGTGCCTGTCCCATTCCTATGCAAGGTCCGCATCCGCTTTCAAGCACTCTTGCTCCCGATGCAATCATTTTAGCCAGAGCTCCGTTTGAAGCAATCATCTCAAGCACCTGCTTAGATCCCGGTGAAACAACCAGCGACACATTTTCATGAACCGTGTGTTCGTCCAGAATGTTTGCAACCTTCATCATGTCTGTGTAGGAAGAGTTGGTGCAGCTTCCTATGGCTACCTGAGTAACCCTGGTCCCTCTCACCTGATTCACGGAAACCACAGCATCAGGCGAATGAGGCAACGCCACATTAGGTTTAAGCAAATTTAAGTCTATTGTGATTTTTTCTGAATACACCGCTTCGTCATCGGCCTTCAGTTCAACAAAATCCTTTTCTCTTCCCTGAGCCTTAAGAAACTCCAGCGTCCTTTCATCTGAAGGGAATAAGGATGTGGTAGCTCCAAGTTCTGCGCCCATGTTTGTTATTGTCCCTCTTTCAGGTACGGAAAGAGATTTTACTCCTTCGCCGGTATATTCAAATATCTTGTTCACTCCGCCCTTAACGGTGAAATGTTTCAAGACTTCAAGAATAATGTCCTTGGCTGATGTGAATTTAGGTAATTTTCCTGTTAACTCCACATTTACAATTTCAGGCATCGTCAGTCTGTATTCTCCGCCTGCCATGGCAACTGCGACATCAAGTCCTCCTGCTCCAACCGCAATCATGCCCATTCCTCCGCAGGTTGGAGTGTGGCTGTCAGAGCCTAAAAGCGTGTCTCCCGGTACCGAAAAGCGTTCAAGATGAACCTGGTGGCAAATTCCGTTTCCCGGTTTTGAAAAATAAATTCCATGTTTCTTGGCAACAGTCTGAATGAACAGGTGGTCATCAGCATTTTCAGGTCCGGACTGAAGCATGTTGTGGTCTATGTAAGCAACCGATTTTTTTGTTCTTACCTTATCTATGCCCATAGCCTCGAATTGAAGATATGCCATTGTTCCTGTTGAATCCTGTGTGAGTGTCTGGTCAATTCTTATTCCTATTTCATTTCCAGATTTCATTTCTCCGGTAACAAGATGATTTTTGATAATTTTCTCTGCAAGTGTAGCCATAGTCCCTCCTTATATTACCCTTTCATTTTGATAGTTGTTGAAAATATAAGACTTTGCAAGTTTCTCCATCTCTTCGCTGGAAATGTTTGTTGTTCTTCCGCTGTCATATTCTGAATCTATTTTGTTTTTTACAGGAATGAGCCTGTTGTCACTCTTATGAATTTTTTCATCTCCGTTTAGTCCGAAGTAGCTGTTTATCCAGTATGCAATGCTTGAGATTCCTGAGTAGGAATTTATTGCCACCAGAGGAGGTTTTCCCAGAATCTTTCTTGTGTCAAAGCTGTTGTAGATCTCCTCATCCTTCAGAAGGCCGTCCGCATGTATTCCAGCCTTGGTCACGTTGAATTCCTTTCCCACGAAAGGAGTCTTTGGAGGAATTTCATAATCAAGTTCCTTCTCGAAAAACCTTTCTATGTGGTTGATCAGCTCAAGATTCATTTTTCCTGCGTTACCCTTTATTTGTCCGTATTCTATTATCATAGCTTCCAGCGGGGTGTTTCCCACTCTTTCACCGATGCCGAACAATGTGGTGTTTACGGAAGCTCCTCCGTAAAGCCAGGAAGTTGTGGAGTTGGTAACAGCACCGTAGTAGTCGTTGTGACCATGCCATTCTATGGAGCCTGATGGAACTCCGGCATAGTATCTCAAACCGTGGATTATGGCAGGAACGCTTCTGGGAAGTTCAACGCCCGCCTGTGACACTCCCAGCCCCAGTGTGTCGCAGGCTCTTATTTTCACGTTAATCTTGCTTTCCTTCATCATTTCCATGAGATTTTTCGCCAGCGGAACCACAAATCCGTAAAAGTCCGCCCTTGTTATATCCTCAAAGTGACATCTGGGGACGATGCCGTTTTCAATGGCTGCACAGGCGATGTCAAGATACATCTTCATTGCTTCCTTCCTGCTTTTGTTCAGCTTGTTGAAAATATGGTAATCGGAGCAGGACATCAGTATTCCTGTTTCCTTTATTCCCATTGACTTGACAATGGAAAAATCCTCCTTGTTGGCTCTTATCCAGGATGTTACCTCCGGAAAATCATAGCCTCTGGCCATACACTTTTCGGCAGCCCTTCTGTCCTTTTGCGAATACAGAAAAAATTCCGTCTGTCTTATTATGCCGGAGCCGTTATCGAGCTCATGAAGATAATCGTATATTCTTATCATCTGTTCCGTGTTCATGCTTGTCATAGATTGCTGTCCGTCTCTGAACGTTGTGTCCGTTATCCATATCTGATTCGGAATGTCCATGGGCAGCTGAATGTTGTTGAATTTGATTTTCGGAATTTCATCGTACGGGAAAATGTCCTTGTACAGTATTGGCTTCATTGCTTCAACAGGATTATACTTCATGTTGCACCTCCGGCATTGTTTTGTAAATTTGTATCTCTTTTGCAAACGAAAGAATTATTTTTTAAGTTGCATTTCTATTTTTACTCACTTTTTTGATTTATGTTACACATTATAGTACAGCATTGAAATTACGTCAAGTTCAAAAAATGTTTCTTTTATGTAATATTTTGTTTTGCAATTTTGCTGCTTTATTTTGCAATTTTTGTGTTTTTTCTTGCACGTCTTAAGCAAATAAAGAACCTGGCAGAAATTGTTGCCAGGTTCTTTTGTTTGCTTGTGTAAAACAGCATCTGTAGAATTAAATTATATGTTTCTATTTTCCTGTCCAGTCAATCTGGTTCATGGTGTCCTTGAAGCAGTTGTTTTTCAGGAAGTCATCGTCATATTTTTCCGAACACATCATTGGATGCCTGCTGATGTAGAACCTGCCGCTGGTTATGTGGCGACTTTTCTCCTCAGCCTGCTTTCCCCATAAAAACCAGCTGATGTTCTTGTTTTCTTCAGAGATGTATTTCAGAAGCTCTATGCTGAAAGGCTCCCAAATGGCTATGTGGCTTCCAGTGATCCCCGCTTCCACGGTGAAGTAGGTGTTAAGGAGAAGCACACCCTGCTTTTCCCAGGACTTGAATATTTCATCCGGAGGAAGCATCCTGAATTTTCCCGTCCTCATTTCCTCCTGAATGTCAGAAAACTTTCTTATTTGAGAGTAGTCTTCTATGTTGCTGTAATTCTTGTGGATGAGGCGGATGATGTTCTTCAGTGAAACCTGCCTGAACTTCTGGCTCCACGAATGAAGATCACCAACCTCGAAAGCCCTGCCTGTAGCTCTTCCTTTTTCCGGGTATGGATCCTGACCCAGTATCACAACCTTCACATCTGCCAGGTTGCAGCGCATAAAACGAAGCACGTTTTCATATTGTGGATTGATGTTTCTTCCTATTTTTTCATCGATGTTTTTTAATTCGCTTCTTATCTCATCTGTCAGGAAATTACTCCATGATTGATGGAAATCATTTGGTATCAAACTCATTTTGTCTCCTGTACTATAGTCTTTAAGCTTTCAGTCTTGCATCCCAAAGCATTTTCATAATGGAAAGCTCTTCGCTGTAGTCCGTCTTGGATTCGTCCTTATCGTATTCAAGTTTTTCAAGGACAGCAATTTCAAAAGCTTCCTCTCCCAGTTCATTCCACTTTTGCTGAAGATCCTTGTTGGGATGTGATCCAAGCTGCAGCTGAAATCTGGTGCTGTTGATCTTCCCCTTCAGATTCTTGGTTGTTTCCAAGAAGCAGTATCCGCCGTCTTTCGCCTGGACAGCAAAAATTCCCATTTCACTTTTCGTCTGTTTGTACAGCTCCTTAAGTTCTTTTTTCCTGTCCATTTTAATATCCCATTTCCTTTAATATTGCAGACAACGTCCTGAGCCTTTCGCCGATTATTTCTCCGTCGTCACTCAAGGCCTGGCTGAACAGCTTTATGTCCTTGTCTATCTTTTCGTTGTCCGTGCAAACCTCCACAGTCATGGCGTCTCCCTGAAGACCGACCCTGTCTATGACCGTTTTCTCAGGATCATAAAACTTCTCATATCGGTAAGCTTCCCTGAAATGGAGCTGTGTCCTGCATACAAGTATAGCAAGATCCAACACCCTGTGCAAGGGAAGTTCTTCAGACTGTCTGGACCATTTTTCTCCGGTGTATCTCCAAACCTTGGCCGATATATCAACCTTCCCTCTGTCGTTCCACTGGGCAAGACCCAGGGAAAGTCCCTTGGCATCAGAATCGTATGCATATCTTCCGTCTACATTTTCATAGTTTTCTGATACTATTACAGGTTTATGTTTTAAAGTTGTAGGTATTTTCATTTTCATCTCTCCAGTTTACTAACTTACTAATTTAGTAATTTACTAAATATATAGTATTTCAAAAACACAAAAATGTCAACAAGAAAATGTTACTGTACTTGCTTTAATTCTCTGAGCTTAGTGCAATCCAAAGCATGTTCTGTTATTTACTGTTCTTATAGTTGCAATTCATATAGACAATTCATAGGAATACCTTCCCGTAATATCTTTCATAAAACATTTTTATAAGCATTGCACGGTTATTAATGCCCGTTTTCTCAAATATATGCAGAGTGTGCTTTTTTATTGTATTTTCTGAAACAAACAGTTCATCACCAATTTCTCTGTTTGTAAAACCTTTACATATATCAATGACAATTTGATATTCTCTTTCCGTCAAATTAAAGTCTTTTATCATTATATTTTTGATATTTTCTTGATTTTTACCTTGTGGGTGTATTTGATACATTCGATGAGTTAAATGACGTTTAATATAGTTTAATATAAATATATCTTTTTCCGTAAAGTCTTGGTTTTCTTTTTTTCTAAACAGGTTAACAGTTCCAAGTAAAATGCCATTGTATATAATGTACATGCTGCAACAATAATGCATTCCAACAGGTACAAAAATCTTTTTATAGATTTCACTTTCCTCACGTATTGAATCAGATAAAATATCAGTGTCCCTTACGACTATTGATTCTTGCTGGTAATGCAGCCATAAACCGTAATCAGAGTTATTCAACTTCTCATAAATTTTAAAAAGTTCATCACTATCCTTCACCTTATCACAAGGATGATTATAGGCTATGGGGTCTGTAAGCAGTTTTTGATTTCCTATGTTGTTTCCTAAAAAAAAGGTCCCAACATCAAACGGAATAATTTTTTTTATCTGTTCAAAAAAAGAGATCCTATAATTACTTGCATTTGAATTATATAAATCAAACATAATGTCTGAAATTAAAAACCACTCGTCATCTGTAAGTATAGACATATAATGACTCCTATAAACATAATTTATGACAACATTATAACAAAGCAAATCTCTTGTGTCCAATCAAAATACTACTTTAGTAGTATTTTATTAAAATAGCATAAATTAGTGGTATTTAATATTTTTCTTTATATTTATATAATATTTATATGATCATATCTTTTTAAAAGGAGCACATCACATGAAACGATTCAAGAAATTTTTAACAATGTCAATGCTGTCAGCACTGTTATTAGCGGCAGCATTATTATTACCGGGATGCACTAAGTCTGCAGAAGAAGCAACTGCAGGCAGCAAGGATGCAATAACAAAGAATGAACAACCATCTGTAGCTGATAAAAGCGAAACCATTGATACAGAAGTAGTAGTTGTTGGTTCCGGTGCTGCAGGACTATCAGCATCTATTGAAGCCAGGCAGCAGGGTTTAAATGTAATATTGCTTGAAAAAAATGGTTTTACAGGAGGAACAACTAATTCAGCTGAAGGATACGGCGGATTAAATTCAAATTATGGTGAAAGCCAAGGAATTAACTACGACATCAGAGAAGTTTTCTTTGCTGCACAAAACTTTCATCATTGGACAACAGACCAGGACATTATTATGAAGTTATATGAAAACTCAGGAGAAGGAGCAAACTGGTTAGAATCATTAGGCGTTGAATTTGAAGGAATTGTTCCAAACGGAAACAACAAATTTGACACTTGGCATCTATACAAAGGTACAGGAACACAATTTGTAAAAACCATGACTGATAAAGCTAAGGAGCTGGGAGTAGAAATATTACTGGAAACCAGAGGAAAAGAATTAGTTATGAAAGACGGCAAAGTTGCCGGTATTAAAGCAATAAAAAAAGATGGCAGTACATTAGTAATCAATGCACCAGTTGTTATATTGGCTACAGGCGGATATGCCGGAAATCCGGAAATGATTGAAGAATATGCGAAAGTTGATGCTGATGCTATTTATGACACAGGTGTAGCTGGCAGAACGGGTGATGGAATTAAAATGGCTTTGACAGCGGGAGCATCAGATAAGAGATTAAAAGGTTCGCTTATGAATTTTGGGGCATCTATGAGAGTTTATGGTGTGTATGAACCCATAAACATACTGGGATGGCTGCCAGTTTTAAAAGTCAATCAAGAAGGGAATAGATTTGTTGATGAATCCATGATTATAAAGGATTGGGGAACTAATGGGAACGCTCAAAGACAACAAGGAATTGTATATCATATAATTACCAAGAAGAACTTTGATAATTTTATTGAAAATGGATTTCCTGGTTATTGGCCGGAAATACCAAACCTGTATGATGAAATTGATGAAGCTTTGAAAGAACATCCAGATTATGTGTTTGTTGCTGATTCAATTGATGAATTAGCTCAAAAAATTAATATTGATAAAACACAATTACATTCTACTATAGATAAATACAATAGTTATGGAGAAACAGGTGTAGATTTGGATTATGGCAAGGATGCAGAATTCTTATACCCCGTTGAAGAAGGCCCTTATTATGCTTTTAAATTTGAAGTAGGTATTTTTGCAACAACTGATGGACTAGAAGTTACACCGAATGCTCAAGTTCTTGATAAAGATGGAAATATTATTCCCGGACTCTATGCGGGAGGCAGTGATGCAGGCGGACTAAACGGCGAAACATATGAAGTTAGTGTTGTACCAGGAGCTCAGCAGGCTTTTGCAGTAAATTTCGGACGTTTTGCAGCACAAGATGCCGCAAGATACTTAAATAAATAAGCACCTATACAGACTTCACCAGAAAACTACCTTAAATCTTTGATTTAGGGTAGTTTTTTAATGTTTGTCACTTCTCTGCAGTCCAGAATAATTTTTGCATATAAAAAACAGCAGGTTTCCCTGCTGCTTATTATGCTGTCCTCTTTTTGAAAATCAATGTTCCAATACCCAGAAGCAATGCTGCTCCGGCTCCTATGACCAATGGCGAAACAGTCTTTGTTGCATCCTTTGATTCCTCCTGGGCGCTCACTGTCTTTATGTCGTCTGCTGACGTTGTGCTGACGATCTGAACCTCTATAGGTGCTTCTTCTGCAGGGCCGCTTGTTGCTGCTTCCGGAGCTGCTGAGGGTTCTGCATCCACAACGGAAGTTGTATACATGAGCGGATCTGTGTACAGTACAGCCTGGTTTCCTTCAACAACTGTTACCTGTTCCCCTCCCAGCAGATTTTCAATGAACTCTTTGTTTTCCTGGCTGAAAGGAGTTATACCCACTTCCACATATCCGTCTATGGGGGACGTATGTGTTACTGTTATACCCTTTTCTTCAATTTCCTTTGCCTTTTCCTCAAACAGCACCTTGTCAAAACCGGCCTGGACTTCGTACATCGCCTCATCCACAGCTATTTTCACCACTGCTGCATCCGGCGGAAGGCTTTGTGCAAAAGCAGTTCCCATTGATGCTACGGCAAGGCATGCGCCTACTGATACTGACTTAAATATATTTTTATTGAACATACAATTTACCTCTTTTTAATAGATTTTATTCCTCATGGCCATAAGGTTTAATTGATACACTTATTTAGACGCACATCACGCTCATAAGTTTCACGGTAAATTATGGATTTGTTCAATAAAATATAAGCAGTCTATTGCTATGGTTCTTTCTTGTTGCCCTCGAATTTTTTATTAATCAGCTCTTCAAATATGTTGTTTTGTTGTTTATCAGTTGGTATGGACGAAGGCTTTAGTCCCAAAGCATCCTTGATTTGGGAAATTTCTTGCATCAAAATTTTGTAATCCTCCCTTGTCATGGGTTTCTTGCTGTCCTTAAGCTCATACCCCAATTGGCCGCTTACTTCAATGGTACCGTATTTAACATCTTCAATTGAGGAAATACCTGATTGCCTTAATCTTGTTTCCAATCTGTCCATGGACATCCTGATTTTTTTAAGATTTTTTATTACCGGCACACCATTTTCTATAACCAGCAAAGACTTACCGGTAAAAAAAGTTTCCCACAGGTCTACTTTTACTTCTGCATACTCAGTTACAATCATCAGAATCGTAAACAGCAGGGATATAAGTAGTGTATTTATTAAGGTATTTCCGGAGACCGGCTGAATTAATAATGAACCTATTCCAACCATCACTATGGTCTGAGTTATGGTCATCTGCGAAATGGACTTTCTGCCGCCCAGTCTCAAGATAAATTTTCCTACCATGAAAATTATTATTGTGTCCCAAAACCAATGCAGGTCAATGTTTATAAAATCATTCCAGGTCATATTATTCTCCTTTCCCTTCCATAATTGTTACCAAAATGCTAATTTTAATCCATTCTAATTGACGGTATTCCCAACAATTTGCTCATTCCACGAAAAGTAAAAATCTGCCCTTCGGCAGATTTTGAAGTTGTACTTTCTATCTTATAATGACTTAACAAATGACACCACCGGCTCAATGGTAGTTTTGTCCGTAAATTCCACAACCTCGCCGTAGGTATCGAGCATCATTCTGTCCTCGTCTGTCATTTCCTCTTGGCTTTTCTTTTTTACCATGGACTTTAGGGCTGCCATCATAGCCTTGTGAACGATGCCAAGCTCCTTGTAGTTTATTCCGCCCCTCAGATGGAATACTTTTATGGTATTTTGCATTTCTTCAGTGAAATTTTTCTTGATTATGGGTTCAAATTGTGACTTTATTTCAGGGTCTGCCAGGCCCACGGTATAAACAGCAATGTTTTTGTTTTTTAAGCTGTCAAAATTTCTTGTAATCAGCTCAATTCCTAAAATTCCGCTGGCATACAGCCCGCCTCCGTAAATAATCGTGTCGTATTCAAGCATCTTATCAACCTTTATCTCGGAGTTTTCATACAAATCACAATTCAATTCCTCCGAAATCCACTGGGCATACTTTTTTGTATGACCATATTTTGACTTATAAATTACTGCTACCTTACCCATATTCTCCTCCTGCTAGTTAAGTCCGCTCATAAGCGCAACTTCTATTGCCTTAAGTATTACCCTGCTGCTGTATGTGGCCCCTGATATAGAATCCACCTTCAGACTCTGGGCCTCAACTACCTTCTGAGGTATTACTTCAGCAGCCTTTCCCTGACCGTTGCCATGTTCCAACAGCTTTATTTCCTTGATTGCATGGTTTTCAACAGTCACTTTCACCTTTGCATCCACCGGCATGGACTGGTAGTATCCCGTATAGGTTCCGTCCTTTATTTTCGTTAAATCCACATCGGTAATTTCCATGGCTGACAATGCTTCAAGATTCTTTTCAAGATACGATACGGCAGCAAATCCGGCAATAATAATAACAACTGCAACTACTAGCACTACTTTAATTGCTTTTTTCATATTAACAGCCCCATTACATTTTATTGTTGGTAACATTTTCAATATATAACCGCCATAGAGAAAAGTCAATAGTTCCTGAATAATATTTCTTTTTCTGAATATATTCTTTCAACGACAATCAGAATATTTTTTTCATGAATCTGTTAACCAGGGCTGAAATCCAGCATGTTGAAACCAAAAGAAAAATCAAGACAAACAAGTATTTCCCCTCCACGGCAAACTTTGCAATCCACAGGGAAGGAAGCATAAAAAACATGTATTGCACCCTTTGAGATACAAAAAACGGCAGCAGGATTCCAGCCATTATGAGTCCCGTCATTTTCATGATTGCCATTCCTTCCACCTTGTTGCGCGACAGAGAGACCACAAGCATTGACATTATAAAACCCATTATTGAAGCCATAACCGAAAGTTCTGCCGAAATCACAGCAGAAATGCGGGTGAGGGAAAACAGCTCCAGCACAATCACTGTCATGACAAATGATGCTGCTGACGGCACAACCGTCCTGGATGCAATGTATCCTCCTTTTCCAAGAGGAGTGACTGCCATGTATTTTGTAATGCCGTCATCTATTTCCCCCAGCACTACCATGGCCGAAACAAATGCGAACATGGCCGGTGTCATTACAGCCAGAAGCAAATCAAACAGAAGATAGTATTTATCCAGAACCCTAGTGTTGAAATAACCGATTAGCAGGGTATCCACCGCCGGCACTCCGAATTTTATAAATAACCCCAGAAGTATCGGTGCCGCACATGCAACGAAAAGCATGGCATCCTTCTTAACCTGGCTTAAAAACTGTCCGAAAGAATTGTATATAACCTTATAATTAATATTCATCGCTGCTCCTATTCTTCAAACATCCTGCCCACAGACCTAAGCATCATAAAGTATGCTGCAGCAATCCATGCGCTTAACAGCACGACCTTCAAAACCATAAACCCCGGCTCTGCGCTTATGAGACTGATTATTTCGCAGCCCGGGTGCAGGAGCATGAGTTTTCCTCCGTAACCGAAAATGTACAGCAATGGAGGGACGAACGCTATTATTTCCAAGGGAATCGTCACTGCCAGGAACTGGTTCAAACTTGAGATTCTTGATGCAACAGTGAGTCCCACCAAAGTGAAAAACGCAGAACCAAGCAGTATTCCCGCCAAAACTGCCCCCAGATTTTCAACCCCTGCAGACATGGCTATGACAAGCCCCACCGCTGCAGATATAATTCCCAGCGAAACAACCTTGGAAACTATGTACTCTCCTGTCTTTACCGGTGAAACCGCTATGGCGTTTAAGACCCTTTCGCTTTTTTCAAACAGAACGATGGCTCCCATAAAAAACAGACCAATGGCAGCCGGATCCGACAATATCATTATTGCGGCAGCCTTTCCTCTCCATGATTGCGGGAAAATATAAATAAGCGAAACATATACGGCAGTGAAAAAGGCGTAGACCAGGTAAAACCCATACTTGAACTGAAACCTGATGTCGCCTGAAATCAGACTTTTTACTCTCATTGCAGCACCCTCCCCGTAACCTCCATGAATATGTCGTTTAAGGTTGGTTCGCTGCTGTGAATTGACAATATCCTGTTTTCCCTGATCAGTCCAAGAAGTTTTTCATCCGATGCGGTTCTGTCAAGAAGACACTCCCCTGACATTTCTTTATCTTCCATGTATGTGTATCTTATTTTTGCTGCTCCCTTGGACATGATGAGATTGTGAGGCGAATCCAGAGCCCGTATTTTACCGTCCACGATGAAAGCCACCCTGTCGCACAGCTCCGTTGCATCGGCCATGTTGTGTGTGGTGATGATTATAGTGGTTCCTTTTTTCTTTTCTTCAAGGATAATGTTTTTCATGTTTCTGCTGTTGTTGGGATCCAGTCCGCTGGTTGGCTCATCAAGAAACAGAATGCCGGGATTGTGCAAAAGAGACTTTATGAAGTTCAGTCTGGACTTCATTCCCTTGGAATACTCTGATACCTTCTTGTTCCCGTCGTTGTAAAGGCCCACCATTTCCAGAAGACTGTCTATGCTTCGCAATTCCTTTGAATATAAAGAACCGAAGTACTGAAGGTTTTCCCTGCCTGTAAGCTTTTCATACAATGTGGGAAATTCAAAATCAACACCTATGTCTTCATAGAAGCTGTTTGAGTAGTTATTGCTCTCACAGCCGTTCACCGCAGAACTTCCTTCGTAATTTTTTATGAGGCCTGTAAGAATTTTTTGCAGCGTGCTTTTTCCTGCTCCGGATGGTCCCAGGAACCCGAATATTTCTCCCTTTGTTACTTCAAAGTTCATTTTTTCAATAAATTTCCTGTCCGTATAGCTGAATGACAAATCAGAAACCTTGATCATACTAACCCTCCATCAATTGCGCTGCCAAGCCGTTTATGAGCAGCTTCAGCGCATCATCAAATACATGTTCTCCAATTTCACGCCTGTTCATCATCAGTAGGAATATTCCCCTCATGGCAGCGCTGAAAACTTCCATGTCTCTTCCCTCAGCCTTCGGAATGTGTCTTTGCAGAATTTCCATGGCTTTGTTGTCACTGACCATGTGTTCTGCCACAGCCTCATCGGGAAGCTTCCTCATTAAAAGCTCCATGTCGTTGTTCTTCATGAGGCTTATAAGGAAGCTGTCTTCAGCTTTTTTGTATATCCTGAACAACAGGTCAGAGAGCTGCTGTGTTTGTATGTTCCCTCCGAAAGACTCAAGCTCCTTTAGCAATGTTTTTTGAATTTCATCATGGAAGTCATTTACCACATCAAAAAGAAGAAGTTCCTTTGATTCATAAAACAAATAAAATGTTCCCTTGGGAATATTGGCCCTCTGCACCAGCTCATCAACCGTTGTCTTTTTGACGCCGTATATATAAAGGCACTCCGCAGCAGCTTTCTTCAGCGCTTTTCGTATATATTCCCTTTCCTTTTCCGAATATGTTTTAGGCATGGTTCCTCCAAACTATTTGACTGATTTTGATTTTTTAGTCATTATAACACATTCCAATTATTTTGTAAATATTTACTAAAAAATTATTGTTGTGTTTTTTAAACTCTGGTATGATTTTATCAGTACATATTATTGACATGAATTTCCCGGATTATGTTTATTGGAGGAGTTATGGATAAGCTTACAATCGGTCAGATGGCACAAAAGAATCATGTTTCCGAGCAAACGCTTCGCTACTATGACAAAATAGGTCTGCTGAAGCCTGTTGAGATTGACGAAGTAAACGGGTACCGCCTTTATTCCATAAAACAAAGCGCCCGCCTCGACATGATTCAATACATGAAGTCGCTGGGCATGTCACTGAAGGACATTTCAACCCAGCTTAAAAACTGCGACATAAAATTGATTAGAACCATCCTGGAGAAAAAAAGCGAACAGCTCGACAGCGAAATAGAAGCCCTGAAGTTTCAGAAAGTAGCCCTGCAAAGGGCAATCATGAACTATGAACGGTATGAATCCTCTCCCCCAGACGGTACTATCACACTGGAATTCATTGACAGGAGATGGATTTACAGCTACAACACAGATACAAACTTCTACGACTTCGGCATAGAGGTTTACGAGGAACAGCTGAGAAAGCTGAAGGAAGACATGGGAATAAAAGGACTCCGTCAGCAATATTTCTGCAATGCAGGCAGCACCGTTTCCTACAAAAACATAATCAACAGAAACTACATTTCCGATGACCTTTTTGTGTTTGTGGATTGCGAGCACGTGCCGGGTAACCTTATTACCTCCATACCTCCTAACCTGTATCTTTGCATCTACTGCAACAAGTTCGAACAGGAAATTCCCTATGCAAACAATCTTCTGGACGAGGTAAAGCGTCTGAATTACACCATAACAGGAGACTACATATGCGAAGTTATCATTGATTTGCCGGATTTCATAGAAAACGAGAGAGGAATGTTCTTTAAGCTTCAGATACCTGTCAGGATTTAAATACTTTTTAAAAATTTCTTGACCTTATAGCAGCTATAACCTTTATACTGTATGTAACAGAATATTGAGCTCCGATTCTCAAAGACCCCCCGGGCCTTTGAGAACGCCAGGTGAATGGAGCAATCTGTTCGCCCCCCTAATTGAAAAGGAGCCGCAGCTTTATTTGCTGCGGTATTTTTGTATTCTGAATTCCGCAAAAGGAGCTGATGGATGTGGTGGTTAATATTAAGCTTACAGGACTGCTGGCTGCCTCCTGCGGCTTCCGGGAAAAGCGCTTCGACTTTCCAAACGATTTCACAATAGCCGATGCTATGGAATACATAAAGGTTCCGGTCAGCGGCTCATGGACAAGAAGCAGCGTCAACGGCAGCCTTAAGCAAAAGACTTATGTCCTTCAGGACGGCGACGAGCTATTTCTTTTCCCCATTGGCGGAGGGGGTTAAAATCAGGAGGTGTTGCAATGAAACCAGGAGTAATTAAAATCAGGACCAACAAGGATGTGTGCCAGGGATGCCGGTCATGCGAAGCTGTGTGTTCTCTGGTCCATACGGATGCCGTATCGCCTGTGACCGTAGGCATACGAATAGCTGAACAAAATCAGCTTGGAAAATTTAAAATCACTGTCTGCCAGCAATGCTTCGACATGCCCTGTGCCGAAGCCTGTCCCGTAAGCATAATAGCCCGCAATGCATATTCCGGTGCTGTTGAAATCGGTGAAGGTTGCACAGGATGCGGAGCATGTGCTTCTGCCTGTCCTTTCGGCGCAATTATGATGGCTGATTTAGAAGGGGATGTAAAACCATATAAGTGCGACTTGTGCGGCGGCCTGCCTCAGTGCGTTCCGGCCTGCCCAAGACAAGCGCTGTCATGGTAGGAGGTCAACATGAAGGGATATAAAAACTGCATAATCAAGGTTGATTTGACAACCGGCAACATTAAAAAAGAACACCTTAACACAGACTACATCCGGCGGTACCTGGGAGGAGAAGGTTATGGCATGGCTCTTCTGTGGAATCACATGCCTCCTGATGCAGATCCCCTGTCTCCGGAAAACATCTTAAGCTTCAACACAGGACCCATGACAGGAACACCGGTTCCTTCCGCATCAAGGACCAGCGTGTGCTTCATGTCTCCCCTGACCAACACCATAGGCGCCTCCAACGTGGGCAGCCACTTTGGTGCAGAGCTTAAATTTGCAGGATACGACACAGTGGCATTTGCCGGAAAAGCGCCAAACCCCGTATACCTGGTCGTAGACAATGACAGGGTTGAAGTTAAGGATGCCTCCATGTACTGGGGAATGAACACCCGTGAGACGACAGAAGCCATCAAGGAAGCCGAAGGCAAGGACTTCAAGGTATGCTGCATCGGCCAGGCAGGCGAAAAACTTTCAAGCCTAGCCAACATATTCAGCGACGACTGTTTTGCAGGTAGAGGAGGCGCCGGCGCTGTAATGGGAAGCAAGAATCTTAAGGCAGTTGCGGTCCGCGGAACAGGCAAGGTTGAAATTGCAGACAAGGATTCGTTCATGACAGCGTTCAAGGATGCATACAGACAGGTTAGAGAAGAAGCATACACCTGGGGACCGGTACACGGCTACGGTACTCCGGCGTGGGTTGGCGGTGCTGACGACTGCGGCATTCTCCCCACAAGAAACTTCCTGCAGAACAGGTTTGACGGCATCGAAAATGTGCTGCCATACAGGCTTTGGAACGACACCGACAAGTACAAGATAACCAGGCGCACCTGTTATGCGTGCCAGCTGGGCTGCCACAAGTATGTGGTAATGGGCGATGTGGAAGTGGGCGAAATGGAATATGAGTCCCTGGCAGCCTTCGGACCCCGATGCGGCGTTGATGACTACGAAAGCATATGCATGGCAGGCTACTACACAACCATTTACGGCATAGACTCCATCTCAGGCGGTTCAACCGTTAGCGCCATTATGGAATGGTACGAGAAAGGCATCATAACCATGGAACAGACAGACGGCCTTGAAATGAATTTCGGAAACGGCCCAGCAATGGCTGAGATGCTGAGAAAGATGGGACTGCGTGAAGGATGCGGCGACTTGTTCGCTGACGGTTCCTACGCTGCAGCAAAAAAAATAGGCGGTCAGGCCATGGATTATGTAATGGCTGTAAAGGGAATGGAAATATCAGCAACAGACCCCAGAGGGTCCTCTTCCATGACAATTTCCTTCGGTACCAGTGAGCGTGGAGCATGCCACATGAGACCTTATGGGGCAACCATAGATGCTTTCGGATACCTGTATCCTGACCTTGACATAAATGATCCCAAGGATCCCTTCAGCGACACCGAAGACAAAACATGGCTTAAATCACTTAAAGAATGCTTTGTTGTTACAAATCTTGCAGGAATTTGTGACTTTAACGTAATAAATGCGGAAATGAAGCCATCCACCATGGCAGAGCTGTACACTGCCATTACTGGGATCGCAATTGACAAGAAAGAGCTTTTAAGGACGGCTGAAAGAACCATAGCCCTTGAAAGGGCAATCAACTACCTAAGAGGCTTCAGGAGAAAGGATGATAAGCTTCCGGAACGATTCATGACTATGCCTGCTACAGGCGGTCTTCCCCAGGGAAGGGTTGTGGACATGGAATCAGCCCTTGACAAGTATTACGAAGCATGCTCCTACGACATGGAAAAAGCTGTGCCAACGCTGGAAAAATATCAGGAGCTTGACATGATGCACATTGCTGAAAAGGTTTATAACCTTGCAGCGGAAGAAGCGTAGTGTTGATTGTTTCCACAGGGGGACTCTGTCCCCCTTTTTCGACCTTAAAGAGACACAGATAATAATACTTTGTCAGCTTATCCACGGACTGCCGCTTTTTGTAATTTCCCACCTGCCGTCACGGTACTTGATGACCATACCGTCGTAGCCAATGGCTCCAAGTCCGGAGCGGAATTTTGAAACATCCATTGCAACAGAGCTGTTTTTCATCTTTTCATCCCTGATTTTGAACAGTATTCCTTCCTCAAAGTTTGTGTCTTTGATGTAACCCTGTTCCTTAAGCTGCTCCATGGTTGCATCAAGCACCGTAAGTCCGTACTTCTCCAAATTCTTAAGAAGTGTTTTTTTGTTTTCCTCCGTAAGGTTTACCATTTCGGATGTATCGATGGCCAGATACTTTATGCCGGTGTTGAGGGCTTCATCTTCCATGTAAAGCCTGTCTATTGCCGCCTCATATGCACCTATGGCATCCGGAGGTTCTGTCCTGCTGCAGCCGGCTGATAAAGAAACAATCAATATCAATACTACACACAATAATTTTTTCATGATGTCCTCCTTTTATTTTGTTAGACGAAAAAATTATTTGTTTGTTCAATGATATTGATATTGGGACAAATAGATGCAATAATATTGTTGAGGTGATTTTATGTGCGGAAGATATTACATGGATATAGATGACAAGGAAATCAAAAAAATTGCTGATGAAGCTGAAAAAAACATATACCAAGATTACAGCACAGGAGAGATTTTCCCGTCAGACGTGGCTCCCATTCTGGTCAGCGGCCAACAGGGCCCACGCCCCATACTGGCCAAGTGGGGATTTCCCAAGTGGGACGGCAAAGGCATTATAATCAATGCAAGGCTGGAGTCCGCAGAAGAAAAGCAGATGTTTAAAAATCTTGTTTCCTCCGGCAGGTGCATTGTCCCCGCCTCTGCCTACTTCGAATGGAAAAAGGAAGAGGCGTCAAAAACAAAGTACATAATCCACCGGGACAATTCAATCTTATACATGGCGGGACTGTACACGGCTGTTCAGCACGAACACAGACAAATGAGCATTTTTGAGCAGAGAGACACCGACATATGCTACACCATCATAACCAGGGATGCCTCCCCGTCAGTATCTTTCATACACAACCGCATGCCGCTCATATTCGACAGCAGCGGTGCAAAAGACTACCTAAACGGAAGAAGCATGGATAATCTGCTTGAGATTTCTGCAATAAGTTTGTTGAGCCGCGCCGTCAGATAAAATAAGTACTTTTTTAAACTACCACGCTTTATTGGCCTCTTTATCCAGGCTATTGAGCTCTTTTAATTTTGCCGCCACATTTTTAAAGTCTTCCCATGCTTCTTTTTTCGCGGATTCATTTCTCAAAAGATATGAGGGATGAAACGTGGGCATGAAGTAGATGTCGCCTTTCTTCACAAAACTGCCTCTTTGCCTGCTGATGCTCAGTTCAGGGTCTATGAGTTTTTTTGCAGAAACCGAACCCAGGCACACAATTATCTTTGGCTGTATGAGCCTCACCTGCCATCTTAGGTAGTCTATGCACGCACCTGATTCGTCTTCCGTTGGGTTACGGTTTTCCGGAGGCCTGCACTTGACTATATTTGCTATGTAGACATCTTTTCTGTCCATGTTTATGGCACCGATCATCTTGTCCAGAAGCTGCCCTGCCTTACCGACAAAAGGCCTTCCCTGCATGTCCTCATTGTAGCCGGGACCTTCACCCACAAACATCAGCTGCGCCTGTTCGTTACCCTCGCCAAAGACGACGTTTGTGCGGGTTTGAGCCAGTCTGCATTTGCGGCATCTTTGACAGAACCTTTTCAATTCGTCCATTGTGTACATATCATTACCTCTACAGCGACAAATCTATGTGACAGTATCCATCGGGGTTTTTTTGAAGATATTTCTGGTGGTACTCTTCCCCAGGGTAGAAGTTTTTCAGCCTTTCCACTTCGGTAACAATGGGTTTACTGTATTTTTCAGCCTCTCTGGCCAAAGAAGCGCTTATGGCTGTTAAATCTTCATCATTTGTGTAGTATATTCCTGTTCTGTACTGTGTTCCCACATCCCCTCCCTGACGGTTCAACAGCGTGGGGTCTATTACTTTCCAGAAGTCGGCTAGAATCTTTTCCAAACTTATTTCATTTTCATCATATTTTATGTGCACGGTTTCGGCATATCCGGTTGTGTTGGTGCACACCTGCTTATAGGTTGGATTTTCAGTGTTTCCATTGGCATATCCAACCACTGTTTCCTTGATTCCGTTCCTTAAATCCATGTATGCCTGCAACCCCCAGAAGCATCCACCGGCAAGATATATTTCCTTCATAATATCAGCTCCATTCATAATATGGTTATTGTTAACTTATTTTAGCATAAAATTCGATTACTTGCCACCACACAAATATTGTTTATTTTTTTACATTTCCTCTTGACATTATATTCAAATATGCTAATATATTAATATAAGAATATAACGAGGTAAATTATGATAGACTTTAATGACAAAGAAAAAACAAAGCATCTTCTGGCTGAAAAGGCAGAAATGTTCAAGACCATAGCTCATCCTGTACGGCTCTGCATACTGGCTATGCTCATTAAGGAAGAACAAAGCAATGTTACAGACATTCATTGCTGCATAGACGTTTCCCAGCCCACAGTGTCACAGCACTTGGCTAAGCTCAAGTCTGCAGGAATAGTTTCTGCAGAAAGAAATGGTACAGAAATAATTTACAAAATTAAAAATCAAGAAGTGAAACATATTGTGGAAGAAATTCTGCAATCAAATTAATAGGAGGAAGTAAATGAGTAAAAAAATATTGATCATCGGCGGTGTTGCAGGCGGTGCCTCAACAGCAGCCAGACTTAGAAGACTTGACGAAACTTCACAAATCATAATGTTCGAAAGAGGTTCTTACATTTCATATGCAAACTGCGGACTCCCTTACCATATAGGTGATGTGATAAAGGAAAGAGATTCATTGCTTGTTACTACACCGGAAGCCATGTCAAAGAAGTACAATGTGGACGTGCGCATTGATTCCGAAGTGACTGCCATAGACAAGGAAAACAAAAAAGTTACTGTAAAGAAGGTTAAGACTGGTGAGATTTATGAGGAAAGCTACGACACACTGGTTATTTCAACCGGTTCGTCTCCATTGAAGCCGCCGATCGAAGGAATAAACTCTCCGGGAATCTTCACTCTGTGGACTGTTCCTGACACAGACGAAATAAAGAAATTCATAAAGGAAAGAAATCCGAAAAATGCGGTTGTTATAGGAGGAGGCTTCATCGGACTTGAAGTAGCTGAAAATCTTCATGCTGCAGGACTGCATGTAACCGTAGCCGAAGCTATGGACCAAGTTATGGCTCCCGTTGACTACGAAATGGCTCAGCTGGTTCAAAACAACATGACAACAAACGGCGTCGACCTGATTTTAGGAGACGGAGTTTCAAAATTCAAGAGTGAAAGCAAAGTCGTAACAATAACTCTGGCAAGCGGAAAAACATTGTCTGCCGATATGGTCATTCTGTCCATAGGCGTTCGGCCAAACGGACAGCTTGCCAAAGATGCAGGTCTTGAAACTAACCAAAGAGGCGGAATTGTAGTTGACAGGTACCTGAAAACCTCAGACCCGGACATCTACGCTCTGGGAGACGTAATAGAGGTTGACGAATACATCAACAAAGGCAAGGCTATGATCGCTCTGGCAGGACCCGCAAACAAGCAGGGAAGAATATGCGCCAACAACATATACGGTGCAAATGAAGAATACAAGGGAACTCAGGGAACCTCAGTTGCAAAGGTGTTTGACGTTACGGTTGCATCAACCGGAGCAAACGAAAAGACGCTGATCAGAATGGGAATGGCAGAAGGCAAGGACTACCTGACAGCAATTATTTCACAAAAATCACATGCAGGCTACTATCCCGATGCTTCGGAAATGATACTGAAGCTGGTGTTTTCAGCTGACGGAAGAAAAATCTACGGAGCTCAGATTGTAGGAGAAGACGGAGTTGACAAGAGAATAGATACCATTGCAACCGTTATTCGTATGGGAGGCAGCATCTACGACCTGAAGGAACTTGAGCTTGCATATGCTCCGCCGTATTCATCAGCAAAGGATCCCGTTAACATGCTTGGCTTCGTTGCAGAAAATATCATAACCAGCAAAGTTAAGTTTTCAAAATGGAACGATATAAATCCTGAAATAAAAAATGACGTTACAATCCTTGACGTCCGCGAGGAAGCTGAACTCATGGTACTGGAAATTCCAAATTCCGTAAACATCCCTCTGGGACAGCTTAGAAAAAGACTGAACGAGCTTAACAAGGAACAGAAGATAATCGTGTTTTGTGCAGTTGGAGTGCGCTCCTACAATGCAGCAAGAACGCTCATGGAAAACGGATTTAAAAATGTTTCCGTATACCCTGCAGGAACCAATTTCTACAAGCAGGTGTACTACAGCTTCTTCAACAACATAAACAACAGAATGTCAGCACCGCCTGCAGCACAGGAAGAGGTAAAGATCAGTTTCAACAGCGATACAGCTCCTAAGGCAACTATACAGGTTGACTGCAGCGGCCTTCAGTGCCCGGGACCTATCATGAAGGTCTACGAGACAATTAAGAAGGTTGACGACGGAGACATCATAGAGGTTTCAGCAACTGATTCCGGATTCGCAAGAGATGTGGAAACATGGTGCAGAAGAACAGGCAACACCCTTCTGGGCGTTGAGAAGAAAGGAAAACTCAACGTCGTAACCCTTCAGAAGGGTATGGGAAACACTTTGTATGCATCTGCCGTAGCATCGGGAGCAGCTCAGGTTCCCGTTGATTCCAACGACGGAAAGACAATAGTGGTTTTCAGCGGAGACATGGATAAGGTTCTGGCATCATTTGTAATCGCCAATGGTGCAGCTGCCATGGGAAGACCTGTTACGATGTTCTACACCTTCTGGGGACTGAACGTATTGAGAAAAACAGAAAAAGTTAATGTAAAGAAACCGCTTGTTGACTCCATGTTCGGCATGATGATGCCTCAGGGTATAAGCAAGCTGAAGCTTTCAAAAATGCACATGGGTGGTCTTGGAACAGCTATGATGCGCAAGGTAATGAAGGACAAAAACATCGACTCCCTTGAAGACCTGGTAAAAAAGGCAATGTCCAACGGTGTCAAGATGATTGCCTGCACCATGTCCATGGACGTAATGGGTATCACAAGGGAAGAACTGATAGACGGAATCGAATTCGCAGGGGTTGGAACTTACCTTGGAGATGCTGAAGAATCAAACGTAAATCTTTTCATATAATATTACAGCAAAGGCCGCAGTTGCGGCCTTTGCTTGTTAAAAACCGTGGCACAATTACAGAACCTGCACTTCGTAGGCCGTTGTCTGTGGCGGGATGCTCATGGTCATAAACGAAGCATGCACAACCCTTACGAAATCTCCAACTCTCAGGTCCTCTAATCTTATGCGCCTTCCCCTCCTGTTTCTTATTGCTGTGGAATCAGTGATGACAAACCTTATCTGGCTGTATATGTCATCTGGATTGCCCGTGTAAAGAAACCTGTTATTGAGGTCCACATCAAGGACCATCCCTTCAGTGACCTGATTGCTTAAGCTGCCTTCCATAACGGTAATTCTGTAAGCTCTGGCCTGGGGAGGCATGCTTCTGGTCATGACACTTGAAAATTCAGCATCCACAACCATTCCTTCCTGCAAATCCCTCAGCCAAAGCCTGTTTCCGGAATTATCGGAAATAAACGTATCCGTACTAACATTCAAAGCCACAACCTCCTCAGGACACATGAAAAAATCTCCCATGGGTCTATATGAGATGGTTACAAGTCCTGTCCTGTTGTTCCTGTCTATATTTTCTATAACGGCGTTCTGCACTCGTATGACATTGTTCTGCACAGGCCGAAATTGCCGGCTGTTTAAAGAAAAATCATCCATATGATACTCCTCTCAATCAATATACAGCCATTTTATTCAAGCAGGACACTTGTGTGTTGTTTTAGCAGCAATATTTCTGAATATACTGACTCCTCCCGTCAACGGAAAGAGTTATCCAATTATATAAAAATGCTGCTCCGCAACTCCGCTTGGGGGACCTATGTCCCCCTTCGGCGCAAAACTGCTTCCGCATTTTTGCTGAGAACCCTCCTTGACGGCAAGGACGTCCCGTCCTTTGCAATCCTCGTTTTTTATATAATAAGAAAGAGAACTTTCTTATTATATAAAAAACCGCTGATATCTCAGCGGTTATTGTCTGGAGGCACAGCTACTGCTGCTGCATCCGGAGCACCCGGAACAGCCTGCGCCTTCTTTCTTTCTTTTTCTCATGTATCTCACGACCAATGCAGCAATTGCTGCAATAGTGACTACTATTACTATATCTGCCGTATTCATAATACCTCCTATATGAACAGACTTCCAATCTGATAAACCAGCATTCCTGCCACAAACGCCGTCAGTGTCTGGTAGACGGCTGTCATTACAGCATACTTAAAGGATCCAAGCTCTCTCTTGGTTGCTGCAAAGGCTGCTATGCAAGGCATGTACAAAAGGCTGAACGTTAAAAATGCAAATGCACTGGCAGGAGTGAATATTGTGCTGAGAACTGCAGAAAGATCAGCATCGGTAACAGCTCCCGTTAGAACCGTCAGTGTACTCACAACTGCTTCCTTTGCGGTGAGTCCTGTAATAAGAGCGGTTGAAGCTCTCCAGTCATTGAAGCCCAACGGTATGAACAACGGTGCAATCAATGAGCCCATGGCAGCCAGTATGCTCTTTGTACTGTCATCAACCATGTTGAAGGACCAGTCGAAGCTTTGCAAAAACCAGATTATTATTGTGCCCAGGAAAATTACGGTGAATGCTCTCTGTATAAAGTCTTTTCCTTTTTCCCACATGTGCAGAATTACGCTTTTCCTTGAAGGAATCCTGTACGCCGGAAGTTCCATTACAAACGGCACGGGTTCACCCTTGAACACGGTGCTCTTCAGCAAGAAGCCCGAAAGCACGGCTGCCAGAATACCCATGAAGTAAAGAGCTATCATGACAATAGCCGCATTGTCAGGGAAAAATGTCATGGTTATCATTCCATATATGGGAAGCTTAGCACTGCATGACATGAACGGTGTCAGCACAATGGTCATTTTGCGGTCTCGTTCGCTTGACAGCGTCCTTGTGGACATTATTGCAGGAACGCTGCAGCCGAATCCAATGAGCATAGGCACAAAAGACCTTCCTGAAAGACCTATTTTCCTGAGCAGCTTATCCATCAGGAAAGCCACCCTTGCCATATATCCGCTGTCTTCAAGCAATGAAAGGAAGAAAAACAGTATCACTATCAAAGGAAGAAACGATAGGACGCTTCCGACGCCTGCAAATATACCGTCTATTACAAGAGAATGTACCCATCCGCTCACTTCCAGAGACACAAGCGTAGCTGAAGCCAATTCTGTTGCAACAGCTATGATTTCTTCAAGAAATCCCTGCAGCGGAGCTCCTATGGCTCCAAAGGTCAGCCAGAACACCATAAACATAATGCCGAAGAATATGGGTATACCTAAATACTTGTGGGTTAGGATTCTGTCAATTTTTTCCGAACGGATCTGCTCCTTTGTTTCCTGCTTTTTTATTACTGATTCAGAGCATATCTGTTCAATGTACGTGTACCTCATGTCAGCCAGTGCGGCTTCTCTGTCGGTGTTCAGAGCCTTTTCCATATCATCAACCACATGATCGATTATGTGAAGCTGATTTTCTGTTATGTTCAAAACCTTTATGGTAGGCTCGTCCCCTTCCACAAGCTTTGTAGCTGCAAAGCGGGGCGGATAGCCTGCTATTTCAGCCTGGTCAGCCACCAGATGGGTTATGGCGTGTATTGCCTTGTGAACTTCTCCGGTACAGAAGTCGAGCTTTTTGGGAGCCCTTTTTTCCTGTGCCGTCTTCATGGCCACATCAACCAGCTCCGAGATTCCTTCGTTCTTGCTGGCTGATATGGGCACTACAGGAACGCCCAGCTGTTCGGAAAGCCTTTTTACGTCGATGGAGTTTCCGCTGGCTCTCACCTCATCCATCATGTTCAGGGCGATGACCATGGGAATGGAAAGCTCCATTAGCTGAAGAGTCAGGTACAGGTTTCTTTCTATATTGGTGGCGTCAACTATGTTCAAGATCAGATCTGGATTTTCTTTCAGCAAGAAGTCCCTGGTTACCACTTCTTCCATGGTGTACGGTGACAGGGAATATATTCCGGGAAGATCCACCAGGTAAGCATCCTTGTGCTTTTTTATCTGACCTTCCTTTTTTTCTATGGTGACGCCGGGAAAGTTCCCCACATGCTGGTTGCTTCCTGTAAGCTCGTTGTACAGCGTGGTTTTTCCCGAATTTTGATTTCCTGCCAGGGCAAAGACATGCTTCATACGCCGAAAACCTCTTTCAATTCAATTTTAGAAGCTTCTTCTTTCCTTATTGTCAGTATGTAGCTCCTTAAAGACAATTCTATAGGGTCTCCCATGGGAGCGACTTTTCTAACCTTCACCTTCGTGTTTGGTGTGAGTCCCATGTCAAGAAGTCTTCTTCTCAGCACGCCCTGTCCGCCTATTGATGCAATTATTCCGCCTTGACCAGGCTTAATATTGTCCAGTGTCATAGTTTTCTCCTTCATGATTTCGATATTGATAATCATTATCATTTACTCTAAAATAATTATATTCCTCCTCTAATAAAATGTCAACTGCTTTATTCAATAAATTTTATAAATTTTTGACACAATACTTTTTTATTTACATGTTAAATCCGGTTAACAATACTGCGCTTTTCCTGCCTAATCTGCCAAATAAAAAAAGGCATGAATACCATACCTTTATCATCAATATATTTACTTTAAGTCGTCAGCATTGGAGCCGTATACTTCCAGCACCGGCATTACAAACATGAAACCTACGCCCGGCTCCCTGAAATAATCCAGTTCCTTTTGTATTTTTTCAGCAACCTTATCAAGCTTTTCCTTATCCTTTATGATGCTGAAAACTATCTTGCTGTAAGGCTTTCTTCCGTCAATAAGCTTTCTCATGCTTGCAAGCATAGGTACATTTATGTTATGGTCCAGCAACACTTTGCCCATTCCCTGGCTGTCGATTGTTGTTGCACCAATTTCCTCTTCGTAAAATACCTCATGTATGTCATCAAGCTTGTAAATGTCGTTTAAAATCAATATTAAAGCAAACATCTGAACCTCCCATGTTTTTCATGCTGCTTTTGTATTATACCATATGCATTTTTAGTATTCAATACATGCATATCAAATATTTCCTAAAGGTTCATGCTCTCGTTAATGCCAAGAATTACTACGTCCAGGCCCTTAGCTTTATTCAAAAAATCTGCTGGATCAGCAGCAATCACTCCGAAGGTGTTGTAGTGGATGGGCACGGTTACCTTTGCCTTTACAAACCGGGCAGCCTTCACCGCGTCGTCAATGTCCATGGTATAGTTTCCGCCTATGGGAAGAAACGCCGCATCAATGTTTTCATCTTCCAATAGATTCATGTCAAGAGTAAGGCCCGTATCTCCTGCGTGATATATTTTCCTGCCTGCCACTTCGATTACAAAACCGCAGGGGTTGCCTCCGCATATGATGTTGCCGCCGTCGGTTATTCCTGAGCCGTGAAGCGCGGTAGTCATCTTAACAGTACCGAAGTCAAACCTGTACCTTCCTCCGATGTGCATGGAGTGAGTTCTTACCTTGAATCGGTTCAGGTATGCACAGATTTCAGCGTTGGCTATAATGAGGGAATTGTTGTTACGTGCAATTTCAACGGCATCTCCCAAATGGTCCCCGTGTCCGTGAGTTACAAATACATGGGTAATATTTTTCAAGCCTTCAACGCTGGCAATGCTTGACGGGTTTCCTGAAATAAACGGGTCTATGATTCCCTTGAACGAACCTTCCTCAACCACGAGAGCAGAATGTCCCAAATATGTGATTTTCAAATGAGTCACCGTCCTTTACAATTTATTAATTACATAATACACTCATATAAAAATATAATCAACAAAAAGTTGCCTGGAAGCATAACCAGGAAACTATGTCTCACAAAAAAATCCCGACTGATCGGGATTTTGGCACTATGGCTGAGCAATTTCCTTTTTCTTTCCAAGGTACGCTTCCTGCACCTTGTCATCCTTTATAAGGGCCTTAGCGTCACCTTCCAATGTCACCACGCCCTGTTCAAGCACATATGCCCTGTCGGCAATGGACAGCGCCTTAAAGGCGTTTTGTTCCACCAGAAGTATTGTCTTACCCATGTTTCTTATTTCCGTTATTATATCAAATATGGTGTTTATTAAAAGCGGTGCAAGCCCCAAAGACGGTTCGTCAAGGAGTATCAGCTCCGGGTTTGACATGAGACCTCTGCCCATGGCAAGCATCTGCTGTTCTCCTCCCGAAAGCGTTCCTGCCAGCTGGTTTTCCCTTTGCTTCAATATTGGGAACAGTTCAAATATCCTTTTCTTGTCCTTTTCTATGACCTCTTTATCGCTTCGTAAAAAGGCTCCCATGTTCAGATTTTCCATTACTGTAAGGTTTGCAAAAATGATTCTTCCTTCAGGCACCTGGCATATACCGGCCTTCACTATCTTGTGTGCCTGCCTGGGAAGCTTGCTGCCCTTGTAGGTGATATCGCCTTCTTTGTACCTCACTATGCCGCTTATGGAATTGATGAGCGTTGACTTTCCTGCGCCGTTGGACCCTATTATGGACACTATCTGACCCTGCTCCACGTTTATGGACACTCCCTTGAGCGCATGAATTCCTCCGTAAAAAACGTTCAAATTATCAACCTTCAGCATAATTACCCTCCTCTTTTCCCAGATAAGCTTCGATGACATTTTTGTTTTCCTGTATCTCCTTTGGTGTTCCAAGGGCAAGAGGAATGCCAAAATTAAGGACGAATATCCTGTCGCATACACCCATTATAAGATCCATGTGGTGCTCTATGATGAGAACCGTAAGGCTGAATCTTTTGCGGATTTCCTTTATGAGTTCCATGAGCTGCATAGTTTCCTCCGGGTTCATGCCTGCTGCAGGTTCATCCAGCAGCAAAAGCTTTGGCTCCAGCGCCAGGGCCCTGGCTATTTCAAGCTTTCTCTGAAGACCGTATGGAAGGTTTGACGCTACAACATCCCTGTAGTCCCAAAGTCCCATGAGCTTCAGAAGCTCTGCAGCCTTGATGTTAAGTTCCTTTTCCTGTTTTTTGTATTTTCCTATCCTTATAATTGAATCAAGCAGGCTGTAGTCTGCCAGCTTGTGACATGCCGTAAGCACGTTGTCATATACAGTGAGTTTCTTAAAAAGCCTTATGTTCTGAAAGGTCCTTGTTATACCCATATTGGCTATTTCAAAGGGTTTCATTCCCTTCAGATTTTTGCCGCAAAATATTATTTCACCTTCGGTTGTTGAATAGATTGCTGTTATTAAATTGAATATGGTTGTTTTTCCGGCTCCGTTGGGACCTATGAGACCGAATATCTCGCCTTCGTCTATGTCGAAGTTCACGGTGTCCACAGCCGTAAGTCCCCCGAACCTTTTGGTAACATCCTTAAGAGAAAGCACATTCATGATTTTACCTCCCCTTTTTTGTTTTTAACCTTTTCTATAAGCTTAACAATTCCTTTGTAGCTGATTTCCTTTCCTCCCATAAGACCCTGCGGCCTTGTGATCATGATCAGGATTACGGCCACACCGTAAATTACAAGCCTCCAGTCGTAGAAACTCCTCAGTATTTCAGGAAGGAATGTGAGAAGCACGGTTCCTATTACGCTTCCGGATATGCTTCCGAGACCACCGAATATTACTATAATGGTCATCTCTGTGGATTTTACCAGTTTGAACATGGTAGGCTGAATGTATCCCATGTAGTGGGCAAACATTCCTCCAGCTATCCCTGCGTACAATGCGCTTATGGCAAGAGCTGTCATCTTGTACCTGAACACATCGACACCTATTACCTGTGCAGCCATCTCCTCTTCCCTGATAGCAACCATGTTTCTTCCGTGCCTCGATCTGATTATGAGTGCAAGGACGGTGATTGCAACTATATCTATTATAACTACAGCAAACAGCGTGGTGGTTCCCTTGGTTTCTATTCCCGACAATCCTCTTGCGCCGCCAAAATACTGCACGTTGTCCAGAATGAGCCTTGTTGCCTCACCGAATCCCAGCGTTGCAATGCAGAAGTAGTCTCCCTTAAGGTTAAGTGTGAGCTTTCCTATGAGAAGGCTGGCCACCAGAGCAGCACATCCTCCCATTAAAAGTGCAAGTATGTAAGGAAAGGCAAACTTTGTGGTCATTATTGCAGCAGTGTACGCACCTATGGCCATGAATCCTGCATGACCGAAGGAGAACATTCCCGTAAAGCCTGTCAGCAGTGACAGACCCAATACTGTCATTAAGTTAATTCCTGATAAAATCAGTATACCTGATATATAACCCCAACTCATACGCCACCTCCTACGCCTTGTCTTCCGTTGATTTGCCCATGAGTCCCGTAGGCTTGAAAACAAGCACCAGAATCAAAAGAGCGAATGCAATCAGATCTCTGTATTGGGAGGACAAATATCCGGAAGTCATTGTTTCGATAAGCCCCAGCAAAACCGAACCCACAACCGCTCCCGGCAGGCTTCCCAGCCCTCCGAACACTGCTGCTATGAATGATTTTGTTGTTATGTTGCCTATCTGCGGATACACGGTGTACTTCATGCCGAAAAGCATCCCTGCAAGCCCTGCAAGAATCCCTCCCATTGCAAATATTATGAATATGACCATGTCCACATTGACTCCCATCAGTGTGCTTCCCTTGATGCTGTATGAAGTTGCCCTGATGGAAAGCCCAATCTTTGTCTTTTCGATTATGTATATCAAAGCAGCCAGACTCACTGCTGAAATAACGAACATAAGAAGGTCTATCCTTCCCAGCGCTATGTCTCCCAGCATTATGGGAGTCGAAGAAAATATGGCCGGATAAGTCCGAAACGTCGGACCTATGGGAGATGCTATCACTATGTTTTCAAGAAATATGGACGCACCCATGGCTGAAATTATGAAGTACAAAAATGGCGCATTTCTTTTCCTGAGGGGCCTGTACACAACTCTTTCCATGGAAACAGCCAAAAGTCCGGCACCTAAAGCAGACACAATAAATGCTATAAAAAAAGGAACATTCAACTTTGTAAGACTAAAATAACCGATATACGCACCAATCATAATGACGCCGCCGTGGGCGAAGTTTGAAAAGTTCATTATGCTGTAAACCAGTGAATAGCCTACAGCCATAAGGGCGTATACGCTTCCTATGGACAGCCCGTTGACTACCTGCTGCAAGAATAAAGTATTGCTCATACAAACCTCCTGCTGATTTTGAAAGGAAGGCGGGACATGCCCGCCTTAATAATTATTGAACTCCGTATTTTTCCTGGAACACATAGCCGCCGTTCTCAATTTTTACGATAGCCGCCTGTTTTCCTACCGGGTTGTGATCTTCCTCGCTGATTTTTATGGTTCCTGTTACTCCTTCAACCGAAACTTTAGTCATTGACTGGGTTATCTTCGCAGGATCCGTGCTGTTTGCATCTTCGATTGCAGCCTTAAGAAGCAAAAATGCATCATGAGCCATGTATCCGTTCAGTTCCATAGACAGGTTGTATTTTGCCTTGTAGGAATCCTGCAGCGGCTTAACCTCAGGATCGTTGAAATCCAGGTGGTTTACTATGTAGCTTCCCTCTATGGCGTCCTTAGCCATTGTCATAAGCTGATCTGAAGGCCATCCGTCCCCGCCCATCAGCGTGGCTTTGATTCCCAGATCTCTGGCCTGGTTTGCACTCAATGCAACTTCCTTGTAGTAGTACGGCATCAGAATAACATCTGGGTTAGCATCCTTGATTTTGCTCAACTGTGGTCTGAAATCCACGTCGCCTTCCTTGAATCCTTCCTTGGCAACAATCTTTCCGCCTTTTTCAGTAAATGTCTTTTCAAAGTATTCAGTGAATCCCTGTGAATAGTCGCTTGCCACATCGTACAATATTGCAGCGTTCTTGAATCCCAGCCTGTCATAAGCATATCCTGCGGCTACCGCACCCTGGTAAGGATCTATGAAACAAACTCTGAAGTTGTATTCCTTTACCTTTCCGTCTTCGCCCACTGTAACCTTCGGGTTGGTAGCAACCGTTGCTATATCGGGAACCTTGTACTGTTCCAGAACAGCAGAAATGGATATTGCCTGTCCGCTGGCGTTAGGTCCTATAATTGCCACAACTCCGTCCTGTGTTATAAGTCTCTTGGTAGCGTTTACAGCTTCCGCAGCATCACCCTTTGTGTCATAGTAAATGCCTTCAACCTGTTTGCCGAGGATGCCTCCGTTTGCGTTTACTTCTTCAATAAGCATTTTTACTGTGTTGCTTTCACATGTTCCCCAAACTGCCTGGTCTCCTGTCAACGATCCGATCCATCCGATTTTAATGGTTTCTTTGGCAGGAGCGGACGCAGTCCCGCCGCATGCAGAAAGAAGCATTGTCAAAATCAATAATAAGCTTACTAAAGATAAAACTTTTCTTCTCATAAAACCCTCCTGATAGTACGAAATGTTAGTTGGCGTGTAAACGTTTTGCCTATTATATTATAAACTTTAACTTAAAAAAATGCAACAGGTATGTATTTTTATTTGTCCTCTTATTCTACATTTTTTTCTTGAAGCGTTGTCGATTTTAATATTTTCATTTCGGCTGTATACATGCTATAGTAGGACAATCGTAAGATTTATTTAAGTTGATTTTAATATTTAACATGATATAATATATTTTACATTATAATGTATTGAAGTATAAATATAAAGCCGTTGGCTTTGGAGGAAATAAATGAAAAATTACTTGGTAGGGCTTGACATTGGGTCTACTACAGTAAAAATAGCTGTAATAGATAGCAAGGATAATATTGTTTACAAGGAATACGAAAGGCATTATTCCGACATAAGAAGCACTGTAAGCGAAGTCATAAGAAATTCATCGGAAAGCCTGAAGGACAGCATGGTCAAAATAAGCATCACAGGTTCAGGTGCCATTGACGTATCGAAATATCTGGAAATTCCATTTGTGCAGGAAGTTGCAGCATCCACAAGGGCAATTGAAAAATTCATACCTTCAACAGACGTGGTTATAGAACTTGGCGGAGAAGATGCCAAGATAACATATTTATCCGGTAATTTGGAGCAGCGTATGAACGGTTCATGCGCCGGCGGCACTGGAGCATTCATAGACCAGATGGCTGTGCTCATGAAGACGGACGCTGCCGGACTAAACGAGCTTTCCAAAAAACATAAAACGATATACCCAATAGCATCAAGATGCGGAGTATTTGCCAAATCCGACGTGCAGCCTCTTTTAAACGAGGGCGCAAGGCAGGAGGATATTGCAGCATCCATTTTTCAGGCTGTTGTCAATCAGACCATAAGCGGACTTGCCCAGGGAAGACCCATTAAAGGCAATATTGCGTTTTTGGGAGGCCCGTTGTTCTTTCTTTCAGAGCTTAGAACCAGATTCAAGGAAACCTTGGAGCTGACGGATGAAAATTCTGTCTGCCCTGATGATGCTAATTTTTATGTGGCCATAGGAGCAGCTCTCATGTCTGTTGACAATGAAGCCATGAGTTTCAACGAACTTTACGACAAGATCAAAGACAAGATGGAACATTCCACCATAGAATACAGAAAAAAAGACCTAAATCCACTTTTTGAAAGTCCACAGGAATATGAGGAATTTCTTGCCCGCCATGAAAAGCACAAAGCAAGAAGAAAAAACATGGAGGAATATTCAGGGTCTGCATTTTTGGGAATAGACGCAGGAAGCACCACCACCAAACTGGTTCTGATAACAGAGGACGGTGAAATCCTGCATTCGTACTACGCGAGCAACGCAGGGAACCCGCTTAACTCTGCAGTAAAGGCAGTACGGGAACTGTACGCCGGAATGCATCCGGGTATACAGATTAAAAACACCGCCGTTACAGGTTACGGCGAGCACCTCATCAAGGCAGCACTTAACGTTGATGAAGGTGAAATCGAAACTGTTGCCCACTACAAGGCAGCTGATTCCTTCCTGAACGGTGTTGATTTTATCATTGACATCGGCGGACAGGACATGAAGAGCATGGTAATAAAAAACGGAGTCATCGATTCAATAATGCTGAACGAGGCATGCTCCTCAGGCTGCGGTTCATTCATTGAAACCTTCGCAAAGTCACTGGACATGACGGTCCATGAATTTGCAGAGTCCGCCATAAAGTCCAAAAACCCGGTGGATCTAGGGACAAGATGCACTGTTTTTATGAATTCAAAAGTTAAGCAGGCCCAGAGGGAAGGAGCTACCTTAAGCGATATTTCAGCCGGAATTTCCTTCTCTGTAATCAAGAACGCCTTGTTCAAGGTCATAAGGCTTAAAAACCTGGACTCCATAGGCGACAAGGTTGTTGTTCAGGGAGGAACATTCTACAACAACTCTGTACTCAGGGCATTCGAGCAGATTACAGGCCGTGAAGTTGTAAGGCCGGACATTGCCGGCATAATGGGAGCGTTCGGAGCAGCAATTATAGCAAGAAACAAGTATGTTCCAACAAAGGAAAGCAAATTTGTCAAGGCTGAAGACCTGGAGAAATTCTCCTTTGACACTTCCATGGAACGATGCGGTCTGTGCACCAACAACTGCCTTTTGACAATAAATAAATTTTCGGACGGAAGATACTTCGTCTCCGGCAACCGCTGCGAACGCGGAGCTGAGAAATACATTCATACGGAAAAGAAAGAGCCGCTGCCCAATCTGTACAGGTACAAGTATAAGCGCGTGTTCGACTACAAGCCTCTTCCGGTTGCAGAAGCAAAAAGAGGTATGATTGGAATACCGCGGGTTCTTAACATGTACGAAGACTACCCATTCTGGTTCACATTCTTCACGGAGCTGGGATACAGGGTTGTTTTATCGGGAGTTTCAAGCAAGAAAATTTACGAGCTGGGCATGGGAACAATACCGTCTGAATCGGTGTGCTATCCGGGCAAGATAACCCACGGACACATTACAGACCTGGTTAATAAGAAGGTTTCGAAAATATTCTATCCGTGCATCTCATACAACATTAAGGAAGATGAAAATGCAGGTAACCATTTCAACTGTCCGGTGGTAGTATCCTATCCGGAATCCATCGAAGCCAACATTGATCTTAAAAACGTGAAGTTCTACAAGCCATTCCTAAACTTCAATGACAGGGATAGGCTTATAAGCAAACTTTACAGGGAAATAGGCCAGGTGGAAGAGCTTACATTGGAGGAGATAGAAGAAGCCGCGAATAAGGCATACAAGGAGCTCTATGCATACAAGGCAGACGTAAGGGCGGAAGGCGCAAAAGCCATCGACTATATCAACAAGACAGGCAAAAAGGGCATAGTCCTGGCAGGCAGACCTTACCATACGGACCCGGAAATTAACCACGGCATACCTGAAATGATTGAAGGATATGGTCTGATTGTTCTTTCGGAGGATTCGCTGGAGGAAAAGTACCCCATTGAAAGGCCTTTGAGGGTAATAGATCAGTGGGCATACCACACCAGACTTTACAGAGCCGCCACCTACGTTTCAAACACGGATAACATGGAGCTCATTCAGCTTAACTCCTTTGGGTGCGGCCTTGATGCGGTAACAACGGATCAGGTTAATGAAATACTTCAGAAAAACAACAAGATATACACACTTATTAAGATAGATGAAATAACAAACCTTGGAGCAGTGAGAATCCGAATCCGTTCACTCCTGGCATCCATTGATGAGAGGGACAATACCGGAATTCACCACATGCATACAGATGCAAAAGACACACATCCTGTGTTTACAAAGGAAATGAAGAAAAGACACACCATCCTTATTCCGCAGATGTCTCCCATTCACTTCCAGTTTATAGAAACAGCTTCAAGAATGGCAGGCTACAACTGTGTTGTTCTCCCTGCTGTGGATAAGAAGGCGGTGGACGTGGGGCTTAAGGTTGTAAACAACGATGCCTGCTACCCTTCCATAATAGTTGTGGGCCAGCTCATAAACGCTTTGGAATCAGGAAAGTACGACCTTAACAACACATCCCTCATGATTTCCCAGACAGGAGGGGGATGCCGGGCAACAAATTACATCGGCTTCATCAAAAAGGCGCTTAAAGACTCGGGTTTCGGAAACATACCAGTCATATCCTTCAACGTCGTTGGTCTTGAAAAACAGCCCGGCTTCAATTTTACGGCCGGATTCGTAAACAGGCTGGTAATGGCTGTGGTAATTGGAGACACACTGATGAGGGCAACTTACAGAACAAGGCCTTACGAAAAGGTGAAGGGGTCAGTCAATGAGCTTTACAACAGCTGGGTTTCAAAGTGCCACAAGGTAATAGAGAGCGGCAGCATAAAAGAATACATCAAGACAATTAATGATATAGTCAGCGACTTTGACCGTATAGAACTGGATGAGAAACTTAAAAAGCCAAAAGTCGGAATAGTGGGAGAAATACTTGTGAAATTCCATCCCAATGCCAACAACGACGTGTTCTCCCTGCTGGAGGAAGAAGGCGCTGAGGTGGTTGTGCCGGACTTGCTGGATTTCTTCTCATACAGTGCGTTCAACGGAATCGTCAAGTATGACGAGCTGCTGGCAGGAAGCAAAAAATCAAGGGCAGTGAACAAAATAGCTGTAAAGGCCATCGACCTGTACAAAAAACCCAGCGTTGAAGCCTTCAGAAACTCCAAGCGGTTTTCAACTCCGGCAAACATAAGGGAACTGGCACACAAAGCCCAGAATTTCCTGTCCCTGGCTAATCAGTCAGGAGAAGGATGGTTCTTGACGGGAGAAATGATTGAGCTTTTGGACAGCGGAGTTGACAACATACTTTGCCTGCAGCCATTTGCGTGCCTGCCCAACCACATCACCGGCAAAGGTATGATAAAAAAACTTAAGTGTGCATATCCAATGTCGAACATCGTGCCTATTGATTATGACGCGGGCATCAGCGAAGTAAATCAGATTAACAGAATCAAGCTCATGCTCGCCAGCGCATTCAGGAATTTAAAGTCACACAGCGGAAATGCTCCTCTTACGGTAAAGTCCATTGAGGGTCACACCACAAGACAGATACTGAAACATCTGCAGGAGCAAAACATATAAGCATCCCGAAAGGGATGCTTTTTTTCATAAAAAACCGGCTTAGCCGGTTTTAACTTATTATTATTTTGCAAGAGCCATTTTGATCTTTTCACAGGCGTCATCCAGCTGTTCATAGGTAATCGGTATGGGAGGAGCAAACCTTATGGTCTTTTCATGAGTTTCCTTTGCCAGAACTCCGTTCTCTATGAGCTTCTTGACATAGGGGGCGGCATTTACGCTAAACTCCACTCCTATGAGGAGGCCTCTTCCTCTTATTTCAACTATGTCGTCGTTTTTTATTTCCTTCAGCTTATCCATGAAATACCTGCCTTTTTCCTCAGCCATTTCCGGATAATTATCTCTTTGGATTATCTCCAGCGCCTTTAAGGATACAGCCGCTCCTAGAGGATTCCCTCCGAATGTGGAACCGTGAGACCCCGGCTCAAACACCCCAAGAATATCCTTGTTTCCCGCTATGGCAGAAACAGCTATGATTCCACCGCCCAAGGCCTTCCCCAGAACATATATGTCCGGAACGACATCCTCGTGCTCGCAGGCAAACATTCTGCCGGTACGGGCAAATCCCGTCTGCACCTCATCAGCTATGAAAAGCACGTTGCTGGCTTTGCACACTTCGTATGCTTCCTTTAGAAAACCTGCCGGCGGAACAATTATACCGGCTTCTCCCTGTATTGGTTCAACCAGAAACGCAACCGTATTCTCATTAATGCCAGCTTTAAGCTGATCTATGCTGCCGTATTCTATAACCTTGAATCCCGGAGTAAACGGGCCGTACCCTCTTCTTGCATCCGGATCCGTGCTCATTGTTATTATGGTTATGGTTCTTCCATGGAAGTTGTTTGCACACACTAGTATTTCCTGTTTTCCATCCTCAACGCCCTTCACAAAGCTGCCCCATCTTCTGGCAGTCTTAAGTGCAGTCTCCACAGCTTCCGCACCGGTATTCATAGGCAGTACCATATCCTTGCCTGTAACTTCGCAGACCTTCTGCATCCAGTCACCAAGCACGCTATTGTGAAATGCTCTGGACGTCAGCGTCACCTTATCCAACTGATCTTTTGCTGCCTGTATCAGCTCGGGATGCCTATGCCCAAAATTCAGTGCGGAATATGCGCTCAGCATATCATAAAACTTCTCGCCTTCCGGATTTGTAACAACTGCACCTTCTGCCTTTTCAAACACAACTTCCTTCGGGTGGTAATTGTGGGCTCCATATTTTTCGGTTTTTTGCATGATTTCTCTTGATGATTGCATATCAGTAGTCCTCCTTTTTTATGCGCAGCTACTATAATGTATTCGATTTTCAAACTTATGTCTTTAAGGATACATCATTCTACTATGAAAGTCAAGATATATATATTTTATGAAACATACGAAACTATTGAAAACATCTTTCATTTATTTAAATTTTCAATAACGCGAAAAAAAATTAAGCTTTTAAAAGACCATACTGTTTATATTTTCAAATGTTTATTTTTGCAAAACCTTTATTATTATTAATCAATCATTTTTCTCTGTATTGCAATTCTATCAATTAAAGTTGCATTTCGACATCAAAACGCTCAATTTGACATCCAATCAAAGACAAAAAAGAGCAACCTTGATTGCTGCCTTTACTAAATGAGCGTCCGGGAAATATTACGCTGTTTCCCGGAGACTCATCCGTATTCTTCATCTGTATCCCGAGGATTGAGAGAAGACATACAACAACCGTTGCTCTCTAAAACAATTCATTTATTATTCTATTACTGTTCCAGTCAGTCCGTTCAGTGCATCCATGGACTTGTACAAAGAAGTTATTATGGATTTCTTTCCGGGTTTTGACTTTGCAAACTTAACTGATGCCATTACTTTCGGAAGCATGCTGCCTGGTGCGAAATGTCCTTCTTCCATGTACTTTTCAGCTTCAGCAACAGTCATGTGTCCCAGGTCTTCCTGGTTCGGTTTCTTGAAGTTGATTGATACCTTTTCCACTTCGGTAAGTATCATCAGTATATCAGCATCTATGTCCTCTGCAAGCTTTTCAGCAGCCAGGTCCTTGTCTATAACGGCTGCTATACCTTCAACTGAACCATCCTCATTTTCTATGACTGGAACTCCTCCGCCGCCACAGGCAACTGCTATTGTTGAATCCCAAAGTCTTTTGATGGTGTCAACTTCTATTATCCTCTCAGGCATCGGTGATGGTACAACCCTTCTCCAGCCCCTGCCTGCATCTTCCTTGACTGTGTAGCCCTTTTCTGCAGCAAGTTTCTTTGCTTCTTCTTCGGTGTAGAATACTCCGATTGGTTTTGTAGGATTCATGAATGCAGGATCGTTTTTGTTCACAACGACCTGAGTAACTACGGTCACCACCGGGAGAATCCTGTTTCTTTTTGCAAGCGCATATTTAAGCCCCTGCTGAATGTGATATCCTATATATCCCTGTGTCATTGCACCACATACGTCAAACGGCATGGCCGGTGTAACATTTTTTGCGGTTTCTGTAGCCAGCAGAAGCCTTCCCACCTGCGGTCCGTTTCCGTGCACGATTGCTATTTCATACCCTGCACAGCTTATTTCAGCAAGATACTCACATGTTCTTTTCACTATTTCCAGCTGAGCTTCAGCTGTTGAAGGCATGCTCTTATCTTCAAGGGCATTTCCTCCCAGCGCTATAACAACCTTTATTATTTTATCCATTGCAATACCTCTCTAAATTCAGACTTTTCTAGCCTATGGTTGCCACTATTACTGCCTTTATGGTGTGAAGCCTGTTTTCTGCTTCGTCAAACACTACTGAATGTCTGCTTCTGAAAACATCGTCGGTAACTTCTCTTATGTCGTAACCAAGTTCCTTCTGTTCCTTCGCCATTTTTGTCTCAAAATCATGGAATGAAGGCAGGCAGTGCATGAATATTGCATCATCGTTTCCTGTAGCCTTCATAAGGTCCATGGTAACTTTGTACGGTGTCAGAAGTTTTACTCTTTCAGGTATCTGTGCTTCTTCGCCCATTGAAGCCCAGATGTCTGTGTAGATAACATCTGCTCCTTTTACTGATTCGATGCTGTCGGATACTTCTATTTTAGCTCCTGTATAATCGGCAACTTCCTGAACCCTTCTCAACGTTTCTTTATCCAGCTGGTCCTGAAGCTCCTTAGGTCCGAAAGCCACAAAATGCATACCCATCTTAGCGCATCCATACATCCATGCATAGGACATATTGTTTCTTATGTCTCCTGCAAACACTACCTTTACCTTGTTAAGCGGTTTTGCAACATGTTCTTCTATGGTGAGCAGGTCAGCCAATATCTGAGTCGGATGGTCAACATCGGTAAGACCGTTCCATACAGGCACTCCGGCATACTTGGCAAGCTCTTCAACCACTTCCTGTTTATATCCTCTGTATTCGATTCCGTCATAAAATCTTCCGAGAACCTTCGCTGTATCTTCCAGTGATTCTTTTTTGCCCATCTGCGAACTTCCTGAATCAAGGAATGTCACGTGTGCTCCTTCATCAAGAGCTGCAACCTCAAATGCACACCTTGTTCTTGTTGATGTTTTTTCAAACAGCAGGACTATATTCTTTCCCTTGAGCAGGTAGTTGCTTTCGCCTGCTCTCTTCTTAGACTTCAGATCATGTGACAAGTCCAGCATGTATCTGATTTCTTCCGGCGTAAAATCCATAAGTGTTAAAAAACTTCTTCCTTTTAAGTTTACTGCCATTTTTAATCCTCCATGATTAATTATAATATTAATTGTATTTTTATATACTACCAAAAATTTATTGCAAATGCAATGTTTTTTTTAAATTCTTTCCCTTATGAGAGGCATGCTCATGCATCTTGGGCCGCCTCTTCCCCTTGACAATTCGGAGCTCGGCATAATATATGTCTTGATGCCCTCCTCCTGCAATATATGATTAGTAACATAGTTTCTTGAATAAACTATCACTTCACCGGGAGCTATGCAAAGCGTATTGGAACCGTCATTCCATTGTTCCCTGGCAGCATCTATTATGCTGTTGCCTCCGCACTTGATCAGCTTGATGCTGTCAAGATTCAGAGCCTTCTTCAGGATGTTCTCCAGTGTTCCCTTACCTTCTGTTATCCCGATTTTACCGTCACTTCCCCTTTCAAGGACATACACAGCCATGTCTGACTTGATGTTCGGGTGGATTGTAAACTTGTCAAAATCCACCATGGTAAATACGGTATCAAGGTGCATGAAAGCCCTTGTCTTTGGTATATCGATTGCCAGGACTCTTTTGAATGTGCTGTCTTGTGTAAGAAGAGAAGCTGCAAACTTTTCAATGGCGTTTGGATTTGTCCTTTGGGAAATTCCTACGGCAACCGTTTCTTCATTCAGCACAAGTATATCCCCGCCCTCCAGAGAATACCGTTCTGTCCTGTCATACAGTAAATTTGTTCCCTTGTACTTCGGGTTGCAGTTGAAAATATACTTGGCAAACAGTGTCTCTCTGTTTCTTGTTACAGTATGCATCTTGTGAATGGATACTCCTTCGCCTATTGTGGCAAAAGGGTCTCTCGTAAAATAAAGGTTAGGCATGGGATCGATTATAAAAGGATACTGGTTGCTCAGGTAATCAGCCAGCCTGGGTCCCCTGTAATCATTTATCTCGGACTTTCTTATGCCCTCCATCATTTTAAGAACCATTTCCCTGGTGTTCTCAAAAGACTGGAAATAATCCTTAAGAATCCCTGACTCTCTGCTTTCCTTGATACCTGCTTCTTCAATATACTCATTGATAAACTGAAGTTTTATATCATCATTTACTAGCGAATCTACAACCAGGTCTTCCAAATAAACCACTTCAATCCCCAAACCTTTGAAAATGTCTGCAAAAGCATCATGCTCCTGCTGTGCAACTTCCAAATATGGAATATCGTCAAATAGAAGTCTTTCAAGATATTCCGGCATTAAGTTTTCAAGTTCCTTACCGGGCCTGTGAAGCAAAACCTTCTTCAGCTTCCCGATTTCTGAATAAACGTTAATTGCTGTATCATTCAAAATAATCACCACCATTTTAGTATACCTGTTTTCTTCAAGACTGTGTCTGCGAAGAAAAGGTTCACATTACAGCTGCAACCGCATTTATGCCTTGCCTCACAATCGATTTCCCATAAAAAGAGAATCCGATTGTCCTTCGCACTTAAGCAAATACATTAATTTACAAATTAAATGTTTTTTGGCTATCCGACAAATTTAACGATTATTATTGTATGCACATTCATTATATTAATTTTTATGTATGTTGTCAAGATTTTCTTATAATTATGAATTTGATTTATTTTTATGCATTTATGACAAGTATATACATTTGCAATGTTACAAATACTCGTCTTTTCTGCTTTAAAATAATAAATATCAACTTTGACCAAGTCTCAGTCAATAAAGTTGCTCCTCTACCCGCCATAGATATCTGTGTCCCTTGGCCGCGTTAAACGCTACTTATTTTTTACTTTACACTTCCGCTAATGACAAGGGGCGTCCGGCTTTGCAATCCTCGTTTTTGCGCAATAAAAAAACAGCTGATAACTCAGCTGTTTTTTTACCCGGCGACGACCTGCTTTTCCAGGCAGTTTCCCGCCAAGTATCATCAGCGCTAAAGAGCTTAACTTCCGTGTTCGGGATGGGAACGGGTGTGTCCTCTTTGCTGTAATCACCGGATAATTTCAATTAAGAATTATTAGTGAATAATTAATAATTTTGGTTGAAATTTGTTCATTGAACAAATTTCTTCTTTTAATTCTTAATTCTTCATTCTTAACTACTAAAGGCAGAGCCTTCCAGTCCTGCAGAACTGTTATCTATCAAAATAAAAAGTACAGCTGTTAACTGTACTTATCACCCGGCGACGTCCTACTTTCCCAGGCAGTTTCCCGCCAAGTATCATCAGCGCTAAAGAGCTTAACTTCCGTGTTCGGGATGGGAACGGGTGTGTCCTCTTTGCTATAATCACCGGATAAA